>NZ_BCBX01000042.1:0-201170 GCF_001417795.1 Sphaerimonospora mesophila
CCAGATGCCCGGAGTGGTCGTATCCGGTATTAGACCCGGTTTCCCAGGCTTATCCCAGAGTCAGGGGCAGGTTACTCACGTGTTACTCACCCGTTCGCCGCTCGAGTACCCCGAAGGGCCTTTCCGCTCGACTTGCATGTGTTAAGCACGCCGCCAGCGTTCGTCCTGAGCCAGGATCAAACTCTCCAAACAATGTCTGAAAAGAAACCCCAGCCAACACCCCAGATGAACCAAGGGTGTCGATCAAAGGAATCCGTCCCGCACACCCCACAGAGGCATGCGAGGACGGGGTCATGCATTCAAAATGCACTGGCTTTTAGCACACTGTTGAGTTCTCAAGAAACGGACGCGTACACCACCACCCGAACCAGCCGGCAGCCGATCCAAGGATCCGGGGCGTTACATCAGCTTCACTTTGTGTCATCTATTCTCGCCAGACCCGGAGGTTCCTGTCAAACCAGCCCCACCGGCAACCCGGCCCAGCCACTTGACATCACCCCCGCCACCCGGCGGGAATTCCGACCACCCCTTCCGGGGCAACCCCTCTAACTTACCGAACCCGACCCCGCCACGCAAACCGCAGCGGATCCAAGATCCGGAAAGAAGAGGAGGCACCGAGACCATACCCGGGCGAACCACACCCCGTCGAAACGACCGGGAGAGGGATCCGCCGGATCACCCGGCTCGACAAGATTACCAGAGCTGGACACCAACCGCGCACACAACACGGTCCCGCCCCCGCCGGCGTCCGAAGGCGAGGACGGGACCGGATGGGATCAGCCGACCTCGACGCCGCCGATGGTCTTCTTGCCGCGCCGGAGCACGAGGTAGCGACCGTGGAGCAGGTCGTCGGCGACCGGCACGTACTCCTCATCCGTGATCTTCACGTTGTTGAGGTAGGCGCCGCCCTCCTTGACCGCACGCCGCGCCGCCGACTTCGACTCGACCAGGCCGCTCTCGGTCAGCAGGTCGACGTACGTCGCGCCCAGGGCCGGCACTGCGGCCTTCGGGACCTCGGCCAGCGCGGACTCGATGGTCCGGGCGTCGAGCTCGGCGAGCGAACCCTGGCCGAACAGCGCCCGCGAGGCGGCGATGACGCGGGCCAGCTCGTCCTCGCCGTGGACCAGGCTGGTCAGATCCTCGGCCAGGGCGCGCTGCGCCTGACGGGCCGCGGGGCGGTCGGCCACCGCCTTCTCGAACTCGTCGATCTCCTCCCGCGTCCGGAAGGTGAAGACCTTCAGGAGGCGGACCACGTCCCGATCGTCGGCGTTCAGCCAGTACTGGTAGAACGCGTACGGCGACGTGAGGGCGGGGTCGAGCCAGACAGCGCCGCCGGCGGTCTTGCCGAACTTGGTGCCGTCCGCCTTGGTGATCAGCTTTCCGGTGTACGCGTGGACGTGTGCGCCCTCGACACGCCGGATCAGGTCGACCCCGGCGGTGATGTTCCCCCATTGGTCGCTGCCGCCGACCTGCAGCGTGCAGCCGTGCCGGCGGTACAGCTCCAGGTAGTCGTTGGCCTGGAGGATCTGGTAGCTGAACTCGGTGTAGCTGAGTCCCTCCCCGCCCAGCCTGGCCGCGACCGACTCCCTCGCCAGCATCCGGTTGACCGGGAAGTGCTTGCCGACGTCACGCAGGAAATCGATGGCCGACAGCTCGGCGGTCCAGTCCAGGTTGCTCACCAGGGAGGCGGCCGTCGGGCCCTCCTCGAACGACAGGAACCTCTCGACCTGTCTCCGGATCCGCGCGACCCACTCGGCCACGACGTCCTCGGAGTTCAACGCGCGCTCGGTGCTGCGTCCGCTGGGGTCGCCGATGAGACCGGTCGCGCCGCCGACGAGGCCGATCGGCCGGTGGCCCGCCCGCTGGAAACGGGTGAGGATCAGCAGCGTGGCCAGGTTTCCCATGTGGAGCGACGGCGCGGTGGGGTCGAAGCCCGCATAGACCGTGATCGGACCCTCGGCCAGTGCCTTCCGCAGCGCGTCGGCATCGGTGGTCTGCGCGGTGACGTCGCGCCATTCGAGCTCATCGAGGATGTCTGTCACTGTCCTGGCTTTCGCTAATCGTTGATGTACGGCTTTCGCCCCCGTACAAGCCTGCCTGACCAGGAAACCCTATCGCCACTCGGTTACGGCCGGGGCCCGCCGCGGGCTCGGCTACGTCCGCCGCCGCCGTACGTGCGGACGGTAGGGCGACACCGTGGGGTCGCCGTCGATCCAGAACCGCCAGGGGGTCTCGGCCGCGGCCGCGACCCCCGTGCGGGGTCCGGTTCTGATCAGCGACGGGTCGACCGGCACGCCCTCGTACACCCGGATCCGTCCGCCCGGCGAGCAGCAGTCGAGGCCGTTGTGCTCACGTACCAGACCCAGCGCCACCCCGAGCCGCGCCGGTCCCCTCGCCAGATCGCGGTCGGGGATGGTACGCCCGGGACGGCCGGACGATGATCCGTTCGCGCCGGCGAGGCGACGGGAGCGAGCCGCGTCGACGCCCGCGATCACCTCGCCGGCCCGCATCAGCACGGCGGAGCCGGAGCCCTCGGGCAGACAGACGAGGTTCGCGCAGAAGTGCATGCCGTACGTGAAGTACACATACACATGGCCGGGTTCGCCGAACATGACCGAGTTACGCGGCGTGCGCCCCCGGTAGGTGTGCGCCGCCGGGTCCTGCCCGGGTCCGCCGTACGCCTCGACCTCGGTCAGCCGTACGGCCACGGGCCCGTGGGCGATCACCCGGCCCAGCAGGTCGGGCGCGACCTCGTGGGAGGGACGGTCGAAGAAGTCCCGGTCGAGCGGGCGGCCGGCGAGGTCACCGAGGTCGCCGACATCGCATCGCACCTCCGGCTCGTCCGCACTCGGCCGGTGTGTGTCCGTTCCTCGCCCGTCCAACTCTCCCTCTTCTCAGCTCTCGTTCGCCCAGGCCGCCTGGTCGTCGACCGTCTCGCGCAGCGCGGCGATCTGGTCCCGGACGCGGTCGGGCGCGGTGCCGCCCCGGGCGGCACGCGCGGCGAGAGCGCCCGGCACGTTCAGCACATCCCGGACACTACCGTCCGGCCCCCGCGCGAAGTGCGGGGAGACCTTCGCCAGCTCCTCGTCGGTCAGCTCGCCGAGGTCCTTGTCGTTGACCTGGCACCACACCACGAGATGACCGACCGCCTCGTGCGCGTCCCGGAAGGGAACGCCCCGGCGCACCAGCAGCTCTGCGAGGTCGGTGGCGAGCGCGAACCCGTCGGGGGCGCTCGCCTCCAGCTTGGCCTTGTTCACCCGCATGGTCGACACCATCCCGGCCACCGCCGGCAGCACGAGCAGCAGCGTGTCGACGGCGTCGAAAACCGGCTCCTTGTCCTCCTGGAGGTCCCGGTTGTAGGTCAGCGGAAGGCCCTTCAGCGTGGTCAGCAGGGACATCAGTGCCCCGATCAGCCGGCCGCTCTTGCCCCTGGCCAGCTCGGCCACGTCGGGGTTCTTCTTCTGCGGCATGATCGACGAGCCGGTGGAGTAGGCGTCGTCCACCTCGATCCAGCGGAACTCCTGCGAGGCCCACAGGACGAGCTCCTCGCCGAGCCGGGAGATGTGCACTCCGATCATGGCGGCGCAGAACAGGAACTCGGCGGCGAAGTCGCGATCGGCGACCGCGTCCATCGAGTTGGGCGCGGCGGAGTCGAAGCCGAGCTCGGCCGCCACCGCGGCGGGGTCGAGCGGCAGCGAGGACCCGGCGAGCGCGCCGGAGCCGAGCGGCGACACGGCGGCCCGCCGGTCCCAGTCGCGCAGGCGGTCCACGTCCCTGGTCAGCGCGTGGGCGTGGGCGAGCAGCTGGTGGCCGAACGACACCGGCTGCGCGTGCTGCAGGTGGGTCATGCCGGGTGCGGCGGTCTCGGCGTTCTCCTCCGCCTGGCCGATCAGCGCGGTCTCCAGCTCCACCAGCCGGGAGACGATCGTACGGACGTGATCACGCAGGTAGAGCCGCAGGTCGGTGGCGATCTGGTCGTTGCGGCTGCGCCCCGCGCGGAGTTTGCCGCCGAGCGTGCCGAGCCGTTCGAGCAGACCGCGTTCGAGCGCGGTGTGCACGTCCTCGTCGGCGACCGTGGGGCGGAACTCCCCGGTCCGGCACGCCCGATCCAGGTCGTCGAGCGCGCCGAGCATGCGGTCGAGCTCGTCCTGCGTGAGGAGCCCGGCGCGGTGCAGCACCCGGGCGTGCGCGCGCGAGGCGAGCAGGTCGTACGGCGCGAGCCGCCAGTCGAACTGCACGCTCACCGACAGGCGTGTGAGCGCGTCCGAGGGGCCCCCCTCGAACCTGCCGCCCCACAGCCGCATCGGCTTGTTGTCCGCCACCGTCTTCTCCCTCCGATATCGATAAAAAAGCCCCGGACCAGCTCGCCCCTCATGTCCCTTTCCCGAGGAACTAATCCGCGACCTTAGCCGAGGTACGCCCCGGCTCCGCGCGTACGCCCCAGCTCCGCACCTGGAACCGGGGCGTACGGGTGATCCGCGAGTGGTCCGGCTAGCGCGCGTCCCTCGCGGCGGCGATCTTACTGGGCAGCGACCAGAGCTCGACGAAGCCCTTGGCCAACGACTGGTCGAAGGCGTCGCCGGTGTCGTAGGTGGCGAGCGAGAAGTCGTACAGCGAGTCGTCGGACCTGCGGCCGGTGACCACCGCGCGGCCGCCGTGCAGCACGAGCCTGATCTCGCCGGACACGTGGCGCTGGGCGTCGGCGATGAAGGCGTCCAGAGCGCGCTTGAGCGGCGAGAACCACAGGCCGTCGTAGACGAGCTCGCCCCACCGCTGGTCGACCGACCGCTTGAACCGGGCGAGGTCGCGTTCGACCGTGACGTTCTCCAGCTCCATGTGGGCCGTGATCAGCGCGATCGCCGCGGGCGCCTCGTACACCTCGCGGGACTTGATGCCGACGAGCCGGTCCTCGACCATGTCGAGCCGCCCCACGCCCTGTGCCCCGGCCCGCCGGTTGAGCTCGGCGATGATCTCGTACGGCGACAGTGCCCGCCCGTCGAGCGCCACCGGGACGCCCCGCGCGAAGGTGATCACGACCTCGTCGGGCTCGCGCGGCACCGCGGGGTCGGAGGTGTAGTCGTAGACGTCCTCGATCGGGCCGTTCCAGATGTCCTCGAGGAAGCCGGTCTCGACGGCGCGGCCCCAGAGGTTCTGGTCGATCGAGTACGGAGATCTCTTGGTGACGTCGATCGGCAGGCCCTTCTCCTCGGCGAAGGCGATGGCCTTGTCGCGGGTCCAGGCGTAGTCGCGGGCCGGGGCGATGACCTTCAGGTCGGGGTTGAGCGCGGCCAGACCGGCCTCGAACCGCACCTGGTCGTTGCCCTTGCCGGTGCAGCCGTGCGACACGTGCGTGCCGCCGAACTCTCCGGCGGCCGCGGCGAGATGCTTGACGATCAGCGGCCGCGACAGTGCGCTGACCAGCGGATAGCGGTCCATGTAGAGCGCGTTCGCCTGCAGGGCCGGCACGCAGTAGTCCCGCGCGAACTCCTCACGGGCGTCCACGACGACCGACTCGACGGCGCCGCAGTCGAGCGCACGCTGCCGGATGACGTCCATGTTCTCGCCACCCTGGCCCACGTCGACGGCGACGGCGACGACCTCGGCGCCGGTCTTCTCGGCCAGAAACGGGATGGCCACGCTGGTGTCGAGGCCACCGGAGTAGGCGAGTACGACCCTGTCGCTCATGAGTTTCTCTTTCCCATTGCAATTGCAAGATCACGAACTGTGTTCGCGCAGGTAACGCGGGCTGCCGCGAAAAAACTGCAAGATCACGGACAGCCGATCCGCAGGTCGGCGGGGCCCGCTGCGAGTATTCGCAAGATCACGGCGGGGGGTGGCGGGGGGTGGCGGGGTCGGCCAGCTTGAGCAGCGACCTGGCCAGGGCCTCGCCCCCCACGGGATCCCGGCTGATCACGAGGATCGTGTCGTCGCCGGCCACCGTGCCGAGGATAGACCCCCAGCCGGCGTGGTCGATGGCCGAGGCGAGGAACTGCGCCGCCCCCGGAGGCGTACGGAGGATCACCAGGTTGGCCGAGGCCTCCGCCGACACCAGAAGCTCCTCGGCGATCCTGCGCAGCCGGGCGTCCGGATTCTCCGCCGACCCGTCGGGCTCACCGGTCCGGTAGCGCGGGATCCGCCCGCCGCCCTCGCCGGGCAGCGCGTAGACCAGCGTGCCGTCGTCCGCCCGCAGCTTCAACGCGCCGAGCTCGTCGAGATCCCGGGAGAGCGTGGCCTGCGTGACCTCCACGCCCCCCTCGGCGAGCAGCCGGGCCAGCTCGGGCTGGGAACGGACCTTGTGCCTGGTCAGCAGCTCGACGATGCGCGCGTGCCGCGCCGCCTTGGTGAGCGGGATGGTCATGTCGCCTCCGCACCGCCCGTGACGAGCCAGTGGAGCAGGGCCTTCTGCGCGTGCAGCCGGTTCTCCGCCTCGTCCCACACCACGCTGCGCGGGCCGTCGATCACCTCGGCGGTGATCTCCATCTCCCGGTAGGCGGGCAGGCAGTGCAGCACGATCGCGTCCGGCGCGGCCAACTCCAGCAGCTTCGCGTTCACCTGGTAGGCGCCGAAGGCGGCGATCCGCTCCTCCTTGCCGTCCTGGCCCATCGACACCCAGGTGTCGGTCGCGACGACGTGGGCGTCGGCGACCGCCGCCTCCGGGTCGCTGATCACGCTGACCGAGCCGCCCGTCTCCGCCGCGATCTGCGCGGCACGCTGCACCACCACGGCGTCCGGGAGGTATCCGGCCGGGGCGCCGATCCGTACGTGCATGCCGGCCGTGGCCCCGCCCAGCAGGTAGGAGTGGGCCATGTTGTTCGCCCCGTCCCCCAGGTAGGCCAGGGACACCCCGCGCAGGACGCCCCGGTGCTCGCGGATCGTGAGCAGATCGGCCAGCACCTGGCAGGGGTGGAACTCGTCGGTCAGCGCGTTCACCACCGGAACCGAGGACGCCGACGCCATCGCCTCGATGCGCTCCTGCCCCCCGGTCCGCCACACGATCGCCGCCACCTGGCGCGACAGCACACGGGCGGTGTCCTCGATCGGCTCGCCGCGTCCCATCTGCGAGGAGCCGACCTCCATCACCAGCGGCTGACCGCCGAGCTCGGCGATGCCGACGCCGAACGAGAGCCGGGTGCGCGTGGAGGCCTTGTCGAACAGCACGGCCACCGTCTGCGGACCCTCGAACGGCCGGTAGCGGCTGCGCCGGCCCCCCGTGGCCACGCGCTCCCTCTTCATCTCCTCGGCGAGGTCGAGCACCGCCGCCTGCTCCGCCGGCGACAGGTCGTCGTCCCGCAGGAAGTGTCTGATTTGCGCCGAGTCCGCGCCCTGTCTGATCTGCGCCGGGTCAGCGCCCTGTCCGATCGGAACCTCAGGCATCTGCGGCCTCCAGAATCGCGGGGAAGGCGTCGAGGAAGCTCGACACCTCGGCGTCGGTGACGACCAGCGGAGGCGCGAGCCGTACGGCATCGGGCTGCACCGCGTTGACCAGGAAACCTGCCTCCTGTGCCGTCGCCTGCACCCGGGCGGCCCGGTCCGAGGTCAGCACCGCGGCCAGCCACAGCCCGCGGCCCCTGACCCCCTTCAGCAGCGGGTGCGAGATGGCCGAGATCCCGTCGGCGAGCCGCCGCCCCATCGCCTCGGCGTGCTCCAGCAGCCCGTCGCGCTCGATCGTGTCGAGCACGGCGAGCGCGGCGGCGCACGACACCGGGTTGCCGCCGAAGGTCGACCCGTGGTCGCCCGGTCCGAAGACCGTACCCGCCTCGCCGAAGCCGATGCAGGCGCCGATCGGCATGCCGCCGCCGAGGCCCTTGGCCAGCGTCAGCACATCGGGCAGCACGCCCTCCGCCTGGTGGGCGAACCATCTGCCGGTGCGTCCGATGGCCGACTGGATCTCGTCGGCCACGAGCAGCGCACCGGCCGCCGAACAGATCTCCCGGGCCGCCGCGAGATATCCCTCCGGCGGCGGCACGACCCCGGCCTCGCCCTGGGTCGGCTCCAGGAACACCGCGGCGCAGTCGCCGGTCACCGCGTTCTTCAGCGCGTCCGCGTCGCCGTACGGCACGAAGCGCACGTCGATCGGGAACGGCCCGAACTGGTCGCGGATCGAGGCCTTGCCGGTGAGCGCGAGCGCGCCGAGGGTCCGGCCGTGGAAGCCCATCTCGGCGGCGACGAAGTAGCTCTTGCCGTGCGCCTTGCCGTACTTGATGGCGAGCTTCAGCGCCGCCTCGTTGGCCTCGGTGCCGGAGTTGGCGAGGAACACCCTGGCCGGCCCGCCCAGCAGTCCGATCAGCCGCTCGGCGAGCAGCACCTCGGGCTCGTGCAGGAACAGATTCGAGGTGTGGGCGAGGGCGGCGACCTGGCGCGAGACCGCCTCGACCAGGGCCGGATGGCCGTGGCCGAGTGAGGTGACCGCGATGCCGCCGATGAAGTCGAGGTAGCGGCGGCCGTCGACGTCCCACACCGTGCTGCCCTCACCCCGGGCGATCGCCACGGGCGGCACGCCGTAGTTGCGCATGAACGCCGCTTCGAAGCGTTCGCTCAGCGCCTCGGTACGCGTACTCACCGGACCCCCTCCTCGCTTTCGTCGTCGGGCACCACCATCGTGCCGATGCCCTGGTCTGTGAAGATCTCCAGAAGCAGCGCATGGGCCACCCGCCCGTCGAGGACGTGCGCCTGCGGCACGCCGCCGCGAACGGCGGTCAGGCAGGCCTCCATCTTCGGCACCATGCCGCTGGACAGCGACGGCAGCAGCTCGGCCAGCTCCGTCGCCCCGATCCTGCTGATCACTTCGTCGCTGCTGGGCCAGTCGGCGTACAGGCCGTCGACATCGGTCAGCATGATCAGCTTGGCCGCGCCGAGCGCCACGGCGAGCGCGGCGGCTGCGGTGTCGGCGTTGACGTTGTAGATGTCGGCGCCGTCCTCCCCGTCCTCCGCCGGGCCGTGATCGGCCCGGGCGATCGACGAGACGACCGGGATCCGGCCGTCGTCGAGCAGGGCCCGTACGGCTCCCGCGTCCACCCGGACGATCTCGCCGACCTGGCCGATGTCGACCTTGACGCCGTCGACGACGGCGTGCTTGCGCTCGGCGGTGAACAGGTGGGCGTCCTCGCCGGACATGCCGACGGCGAACGGCCCGTGCCGGTTGATCAGACCGACCACGTCCCGGTTGACCTGGCCGGCCAGGACCATCCGGACGACCCGCATGGCCTCCGGCGTGGTGACCCGCAGGCCCGACACGAAGTGGCTGTCGATCCCGAGCAGATCGAGGTGGGCCTGGATCTGCGGACCGCCGCCGTGGACGATCACCGGCCTGAGCCCGGCGTACCTGAGGAAGACCACGTCCGCGGCGAACTTCGCGCGCAGGTGCTCCTCGGTCATGGCGTTGCCGCCGTACTTGATGACGACGGTCTCGCCGTGGAAGCGCGCCAGCCAGGGCAGCGCCTCGACCAGCGTGTACGCCTTGTCGAGCGCGCCGGCGAGCCGTGCGCCTGCGCCGTCGAGTGCGGCCGTCATGACGAGTACGCCGAGTTCTCGTGGACGTACGCCGCGGTGAGATCCGTCGTGTGGACGGTCGCGGAGTGCGATCCGGCGGACAGGTCGACGGTGATGGTCACGTCGCGGGGACGCAGGTCCACCTTGGAGCGGTCGTCGCCGGCCGCGCCGCCACGGCAGATCCAGATGCCGTTGATCGCGACGTTGAGCCGCTCGGGCGCGAAGACGGCGTCGGTGGTGCCGACCGCGCTGAGCACCCGGCCCCAGTTGGGGTCCTCCCCGTGGATCGCGCACTTGAGCAGGTTGGAGCGGGCCACCGCCCGGCCCACGGTCACGGCGTCGTCCTCCGAGGCCGCCCCGACCACCTCTATGGCGATGGCCTTGGTGGCGCCCTCGGCGTCGACCAGCAACTGGCGGGCGAGGTCGGCGCAGACGGCGGTGACGACCTTCCCGAACTCGGCGAGGTCCGGCCGCACCCCGGAGGCCCCGCTGGCCAGCAGCAGCACGGTGTCGTTCGTCGACATGCAACCGTCGGTGTCGAGCCGGTCGAACGTCACGGCGGTGGCGCCGCGCAGCACCGCGTCCAGGTCTTCTGCGCCGACGTCGGCGTCCGTGGTGATCACGCAGAGCATGGTGGCGAGGGCGGGGGCGAGCATGCCCGCGCCCTTGGCCATGCCGCCGACCATGTATCCGCCCTCGCCCCGGCGGAAGGAGATCTTGCTGACCGTGTCGGTCGTCCTGATCGCGTCGGCGGCCGCCAGCGCGCCGTCCCGCGAGAGCTGTGCGGCGGCCGTGTCGATCCCGGCCAGCAGCGCGTCGATCGGCAGCCGCTCGCCGATCAGGCCGGTGGAGCAGACCGCGATCTCGGCGGCGCTGTCGTCCAGGACCTCGGCGGCCTTCTCCGCCGTGGCGTGGGTGTCCTGGAAGCCGAGCGGTCCGGTGCAGGCGTTGGCTCCGCCCGAGTTGAGCACCACCGCGCGCACCCGTCCGCCGCTCAGGACCTGCTCCGACCACACCACGGGCGCCGCCTTGACCCGGTTGCGGGTGAAGACGCCCGCCGCGGCGCGCGACGGGCCGTCGTTGACGACGATGGCGAGGTCGCGGGCACCGCCACTCTTGATCCCGGCGGCCACGCCGGCCGCCCGGAACCCCTGCGGTGCTGTCACGCTCATGGCTGCTCCTCGGTTGACCGTGTTGCTGGTGTGCCGGGCGTGCTCGGTGTGATCAAGGGGCGACTCCGTTCAGGGGAAGGCCGAGTTCTTCTGGAAGGCCGAGGGCGAGGTTGGCGCTCTGGATCGCGCCGCCCGCCGTGCCCTTGGTGAGGTTGTCGATCGCGGCGACTGCGACGACGCGGCCGGCCCGCTCGTCGAGGGCGACCTGCAGCGCGGCCGTGTTGGCGCCGATCGTCATCGCGGTGGCGGGCCAGACGCCCTCCGGCAGCAGGCGCAGGAACGGCTCGTCCTTCACCGCCGTCTCGTACGCCTCCCGGAGCGCGGCCGCGGTGAGGCCGGGCACGGCCGGAGCCGAACAGGTGGCGAGGATGCCGCGGCTCATCGGCGCGAGCGTCGGGGTGAAGGAGACCCGGACCGGCCGTCCGGCCACCGCCGACAGGTTCTGCTCCATCTCCGGCGTGTGCCGGTGCACGCCGCCCACGCCGTACGCGCTGACCGAGCCCATGACCTCACTGCCCAGCAGATTCGGTTTGAGGGACCGGCCGGCGCCGGAGGTGCCGCTGGCCGCGACCACGACCACGTCGGGCTCCACCAGGCCGGCCGCGAACGCGGGGAACAGCGCGAGCGTCACCGAGGTCGGGTAGCACCCGGCGACGGCGATCCTGCGGGCGCTCCGCAGCAGCTCACGCTGTCCGGGCAGCTCCGGCAGGCCGTACGGCCAGGTGCCGGCGTGCTCGCCGCCGTAGAAGTGCGTCCAGTCGGCCGGGTCGGTGAGGCGGAAGTCGGCGCCGCAGTCGACGATCAGCGTGTCCTCGCCGAGCCGGGCGGCCAGCGCCGCTGACTGGCCGTGCGGGAGGGCGAGGAAGACGACGTCGTGGCCGCTCAACGCCTCCGGCGTGGTCTCCTCGGTGATCCGGTCGGCCAGCTCGGGCAGGTGGGGCTGATGCGCGCCGAGACGGGTCCCCGCGCTCGATCCGGCGGTGAGCGTACCGATGCCGATCGTGGGGTGGCCGAGCAGCAGCCGGAGCAGCTCGCCTCCCGCGTACCCGCTCGCACCGGCGATCGCCGCTCTCATGTCGTCCCCCTGTCCGTCGACCGATCTGCATGATTATGCAGCACGTCTCATGAAATTGCTTCCTTGGAAAGTATGCAACCGGAGGCATGATCATGCAAGCACTGTCTCGCGCAGTGGACGGCTGGCCCGCGTACCAACTGGTCGGTATCGTGAAATCTCGGCAAGTGACGACCCGGGAGCGTGCACCCACATGGCGATCACCAGGGAACAGGTCCAGGCCAGGCTCACGGCCCCCGGCCAGCTCTTCGAGATGGAAGAGGCCGAGGCGGACGGCCACAAGATCCGCATCTGGAAGCACGCCCCCTCGACCTTCCGGGCGCTGCTGGAGATCACCCGCTTCCACGGCGACAAGGTCTTCGTCGTCTATTCCGGCGAACGGTACACGTACGAGCAGCACTTCCGGCTCGCGGCGACGCTGGCCCACCGGCTGGTCGACGACTACGGCGTGCGCAAAGGCGACCGGGTGGCCATCGCCATGCGGAACTACCCCGAGTGGATCATCTCCTTCTCCGCCGTCCTGGCCGTCGGGGCCGTGGCCGTGCCACTGAACGCGTGGTGGACGGAGCAGGAGCTGACGTACGGCCTGACCGACTCCGGGGCCAAGCTCGTGATCGCGGACGGCGAGCGTGCGGAACCGCTGTCCGGCGCCGGCCTGCCCATGATCGTCGCCAGGGGCGACGGCGCGGGCCCCTCTGATCACGCCGACTGGGCCGAGGTGCTCGGCGAGGTGCGGGCCGATGTGACGCTGCCGCCGGTCGAGGTGGCCCCGGACGACCCCGCCACGATCTTCTACACCTCCGGCACCACCGGCAGGCCCAAGGGCGCGCTCGGCAGCAACCGCAACCTCGGCCAGGCCCCGATGACCGTGGCCTACGCCAGGTTGCGCGGTGCCGCACTCGCCGGAAAGGACCCGGCGGCCGCCGCGCGCGTGCGCCACAACACCCTGCTCACGGTCCCGCTCTTCCATGCCACCGGCTGCTTCGCCGTACTCCTGACCACGATGTTCAACGGCGGCGGGCTGGTGCTGATGTACCGGTGGGACGCGGGAGCGGCGCTCGAACTGATCGAGCGCGAGAAGGTCACGGTGCTGAGCGGCGTGCCGACCAACGCCTGGCAGCTCCTGTCGCACCCCTCCCTCGGCGACCACGACGTCTCCTCGCTCGGGGGCGTTTCGTACGGCGGCGCGCCGGCCCCGCCCAAGCTGCTCGAGCGGCTCACCGAGCTGCTCCCGGGCCGGACCCCGTCCAACGGGTACGGCATGACCGAGACGAGCGCGCTGGCCGTGTACAACAGCGGCGCGGACTACCTCGCGAGGCCCGACAGCATCGGCCATCCGCTGGCGGTGGTGGACGTCAAGGTGTGCGACCCCCTCGGGAACGAGCTGCCGCCGGGCCAGGTCGGCGAGCTGTGCGTCCGCGGCCCCATCGTGATCAAGGGGTACTGGAACCGGCCGGAGGCGACCGCCGAGACGTTCGTGGACGGCTGGCTGCACACCGGCGACCTCGCCAGGATCGACGAGGAGGGTTTCGTCTACATCGTCGACCGGGCGAAGGACATGGTGATCCGCGGCGGCGAGAACGTGTACTGCGCCGAGGTCGAGGCGGCCATGTTCGAACACCCGGCGGTGGACGACGCCGCCGTCATCGGCATCCCCGACGACGAGTTCGGCGAGCAGGTCGGAGCCGTCGTACGGCTCAGGCCGGGCTCGGCGGCCACCGCCGAGGAGCTCCGGGAGTTCCTCCGCGGGCGGCTGGCGGCCTTCAAGGTGCCGGTCCGATTCTGGTTCCGGGAGGCCGAGTTGCCGCGCAATCCCGGCGGCAAGGTGCTGAAGACCCGGCTCAGACGGGAGACGCTCGGCCTCTGATCCCCGCCCGTCGCAGGCCGGTCATGCGGACGTCATGACCGGCCTGCTCGCATGTCCGGCGCTGACGGTCTCGTTTTCCCGCTGAAAGTTTCCCATGGAGGTCTTCGACGTTGCAGCAGCACAGATCCCTGTTAATCGGTTCAGATTCCTGAAAGTTTTCAGCTAATCGTTGACATGTTTCAGGACCCTCCACAGAATGAGCGGCAGGCAGAGCTCTTCCCCGACGTGCGTGGCCGGCACCGCACACATCCCCGTCTTGATCAGTGTTCCAGTGGAGGAACAGACATGATCGACAGCGCCGTTTCCACCGGCAGCGGCCGCAGCCGCCGTGCACGTTTGAGAAAGGCACTCGTCATGAGCGCCGTCGGCATCGTCGGCGCGGCCCTGACCGTGGCTCTGCCGTCCACGGCCGCGGCCGCGGACTGCAGCGCCGGATACGTCGGCCTGACCTTCGACGACGGCCCCAACCCGAGCAACACCACCACGCTGCTCAACACGCTGAAGGCCAACGGCGTACGGGCGACGATGTTCAACATCGGGCAGAACGCTAGGAACAACCCGTCTCTGGTCAGGGCCCAAGTGGACGCCGGCATGTGGATCGGCAACCACAGCTGGACTCATCCGCACCTGACCCAGATGAGCGGCTCGCAGATCCAGTCGGAGCTTCAGCAGACCCAGCAGGCGATCCAGCAGATCACCGGCAGCGCGCCCAGGTTGTTCCGCCCGCCGTACGGTGAGACCAACACCACGCTCAAGTCGATCGAGCAGCAACTCGGCCTCAGGGAGATCATCTGGGACGTCGACTCCCAGGACTGGAACGGCGCGAGCACGGCCCAGATCGTGCAGGCCGCGAGCCGGCTGCAGAACGGTCAGATCATCCTCATGCACGACCAGTACGCGACCACGGTCGCCGCGATCCCGCAGATCGTCGCGAACCTGAGAAGCCGCAACCTGTGCCCCGGCATGATCTCCCCGTCGACCGGACGGGCCGTCGCGCCCGACGGCGGCACCACCCCGCCGCCCACCTCTCCCTCTCCGACTCCGACGACGACGCCCTCGCCGCCGCCGTCCGGACAGGGCGGGTGCACCGCGACGATCCAGACGGTGAACTCCTGGCCCGGTGGTTTCCAGTCCAACGTCACGGTGAAGGCGGGCAGCTCCGCGATCAGCCGCTGGACGGTGACCTGGAGCTGGCCGAGCGGGCAGAGCATCACGCAGCTGTGGGGAGGCGCCCTGTCCGGCTCCGGCTCCTCCGTCACGGTGCGGAACGCGACCTACAACGGCAGCCTGGGCGCAGGCGCCTCCACCACCTTCGGATTCACGGCCAACGGGACCGCCGCCACGCCCACGCCGAGCTGCGGCACGGCGTGACGCCCACCACGATGACGACCTCCTGATCCCGAGAGGGCGTCTGGACGGCCGTGCAGGGCAGCCTGTCCCTGCGCGGCCGTCGTCAGCTCTCCCAGGGTTCCCAGAGCCTCGTCGGAATCCGTAGGCCGAACGGCTCGGGCAGCTCGACCGTCCGGCCGAAGTCCCACATTCCGGCGAGCGTGCCGTACGTCCCCGGCTCAGGGTCGGGATCGGTGTAGAGCAGCACCTTCGCCACCCGGGGATCGCGGTCCACCAGCAGGTAGTGCCCGATCCCGGCGCGGGCCTGGCCGCACGACCCGGTCAGCGGGGAACACAGCGTCGCCGGGGGAGGCAGGTCGACAGTCGTGTTCCCCCGCGAGGTGACCTCCATCACCAACGCCACCTGCGCCGGGGACAGCCGCCGCGCGCGCTGTCTTCTGGCCCGCGCGAGCACCGCACGATCGACCACGACCAGATCGGACGTACGCCCGTCCTCGATGTCGGCCGTGTCGAGATCGGGCGGGCGGAGGGCCTCCCAGGCGAAATCGGCCCTGTCGAGCCCGGCAGCGAAGAACGCCTTCTCCACGTCTCTGACCATTTCGCCGTGGTCGACGGGCGGCCGCGGCGCCACGACGGTCTCGGGGTCCGGAAGCAGGTAATGAACAACCGTGGCAACGCTCATGGTCCCTCCAGAGGTTCCGACCCAACCGAGCGTAACATCACAGTCACACAAAGGTACGGAAATTTCCGGAACTCAGCGCCGCCGGAACTCAGAAGCGCAGGTACATCACGTGCAATCCGACGAGGCCGTGCTCGGGGTGATCGAAGGCCTCCGGGACCGTGCCGACGACCTCGAACCCGAGGGACTTCCACAGGTGCACGGCCGGGGCGTTGACCTCGACGACCGCGTTGAACTGAATGCCCCGGTAGCCCTCGGCCCGGGCCCAGTCGACGACATGGCGGCCGAGAGCGCGCCCCACGCCCCTGCCCTGCCGGGCCGGATCGACGAGGAACGAGGCGGTGGCGACGTGTGAGCCGCGGCCGGGCCGGTTGGGTCCCATCTTCGCCGAGCCGACGATCACCCCGTCCTCGACCGCTACCACCGTCCGCCCCGGCGGGGACTCCATCCACCATGGCCGGGCCTCTTCCAGGGTCTGACCTTCCGGAAAGGCGTAGGTCCTCCCCTCATCGATGATCGCGGCGTAGAAGGGATAGATCTTCGGCCAGTCCTCGTCTCCGGCGGTTCTGATCTCCATCGGCCGAGCGTACCCACAGACGCGGACGGGCGCCGAAGCATTTTCCGGCGCCCGTCCCCTGTCCTTCTCGCCGTGCGCTCAGGCCCCGCGGAGGCGGGCTCCGGTGCGGTCGGCGGCCAGCGCGACCGCGGCGTCCCTGGCCGCGGTGGTCTCCTCGGCCGTGAGCGTCCGGTCGGCCGCCCGGAAACGCAGCGCGTAGGCCAGCGACTTGTTGCCCTCACCCGCCTGCGGACCCTCGTACACGTCGAACAGCCGGACCGACTCCAGCAGTTCGCCCGCGCCCTCGGTGAGCGCGGCCGCCACCTCGGCGACCGGCGTCTCGGCCGGGACGATCAACGCGACGTCCTGCGTGGCCACCGGATAGGTGGACACCGCCGGCGCCTGCACCGGTCCCGCCGGCCGCAGCAGCGACAGCTCCAGCTCCATCGCGGCCGTGCGGGGCGGCAGGCCGTACACCTCGACGACGCGCGGGTGCAGCTCACCCGCGTGCCCGACCACGACCCGCTCACCGGTGCCCGGATCGGTGATGCTCAGCTCCGCGCACCGTCCGGGATGCCACGGCTCGTGCCGGTCCGACCGGGCCTCGAGCTCCGTCCCCGCCTCGCGGGCGACGGCCCGGGCGGCCTCGATGGCGTCGGCCCAGGACGCCCGGCGGCCCTCGCCCCACCAGCCGGAGCGCTCGAACTCGCCCGTGAGGACGACGGCGACGCGGTAGGGCTGCCTCGGCAGCGCCCTTTCGACCTCGGCGAGTTCCTCGGCCGACGGCCTTCTGTCGACCGCGAGCACCGGCGCGGTGGCCGGCGCGTACGGCTCCGGCCGGTAGACCAGGCCGGTCTCGAACAGCGCGACGTCGCTGAAGCCGCGGCCCACGTTGCGCACCAGGGTCTTCAGCAGGCCCGGCAGCAGCGTGGTCCGCATGAACGGCTCGTCCTCGCTCAGCGGGTTCACCAAGCGGGTGACCCGCCGGCGCGGGTCGTCCTCGGCGAGCAGCAGGTTGTCGAGGTCGCGGCCGCCCATGAACGGGTACGACAGCACCTCGACGTACCCCGACATCGCGAGCGCCCGGCCCACCCTGCGGCGCAGCCGCTGCTCCTCGGTCAGCCCGGCGCCCGCCGGCGCGACGGGCAGGACCGACGGCAGGTGCTCGTAGCCCTCCAGCCGGATGACCTCTTCGGCGAGGTCGTTCGGATCGGAAAGGTCGGGCCGCCAGCTCGGCGGGGTGACCGTGATCAGGTCGTCGCCGGGGATGGCGAGCTTGCCGGCCATGCCGCCGCTCGAGGAGACCACACCGGTGGCGGCCACACCGCCCGTGACGGCGACGGCCTGCCCGGCCGAGCCCTCGGTCACCACGCAGCCGATCTGCTCCAGCCTGCGGATCACGGTCTCCCGTGCGTACGGCAGGCCGGCGACGCGGCCGGGATAGCCGGCCGGGATCGTGACCCGCACCGGGGCGGGCTCGACCTCGGCGTGGGTCACGCCGGGCTCGGCCGTGGCCCCGCCCAGCTCGACGAGGAGCCGTACGGCACGCCAGGAGGCGGCCAGCGGCAGCTCACGGTCCACGCCGCGTTCGAAGCGCTTGGACGCCTCGCTCACCAGGTTGTGCCTGCGCGAGTTCCGCGCGATGCCGGTGGCGGAGAAGTGGGCGGCCTCGATCACGATCTCGGTGGAGTCGTCCGATATCTCGGAGTGCAGACCGCCCATCGTGCCGGCGATCGAGAGCGCCCCCGAGGCGTCCGTGATCAGGATGTCGTCCTCGTGAAGCCTCCGCACCACGTGGTCGAGCGTCTCGAGGCTCTCGCCCGGCCTGGCGCGCCGCACGACGATCTCGCCCGTCAGGCGGGCGCGGTCGAAGGCGTGCAGCGGCTGGCCCAGTTCCAGCATCACGTAGTTCGTCACGTCGACGGCGAGCGAGACCGACCGCATGCCGGCGCGGGCCAGCCGCACCCGCATCCACAGCGGGCTCTCGACCGAGGGGTCGAACCCGGACACGGCACGCAGCACGAACCGGTCGCAGGCGGTGGGGTCGCCGATCGACGCCGGCCACGACTCGCCGTCGGCGGCGGGCAGCTCGATCTGGGCGGGGTCGCGGAACGGCACGCCGAACGCGATGGCCGCCTCACGCGCGACGCCCCGGATCGACAGCGCGTACCCGCGGTCCGGCGTGATCTCCAGCTCCAGCACGTCGTCGCGCAGGCCGAGCAGCTCGACCACGTCGGCGCCGATCGGGGTGTCGTCCGGCAGCAGCAGGATCCCCGGCGAGGACTCGGCGACGCCGAGCTCGGCCTCCGAGCAGATCATGCCGTCCGACATCCGCCCGTAGGTCTTGCGTGAGCCGATCTCGAATCCGCCGGGCAGGACGGCGCCGGGCAGCGCGACCGGCACGACGGCGCCGACGGAGAAGTTGGTCGCACCGCACACGATCTCGCGCGGCGCGGCCTCCCCGACCTCGACCTTGCAGTGCCTGACCGGCTTCTTGAACCCGGTCAGCTCCTCGATCTCGAGGACCCGGCCGACGACCACGTTCTTGATCTCGTGGCCGTGCGAGGTGATGGCCTCCAGCTTGAGGCCGGCGGCGGTGAGCCTGTCCGCCACCTCGTGGGCGGTGACCGCGGGGAGATCGACGTACTCCCGCAGCCAGGAGAGCGGGACCTTCATCAGACCTCCATTCCGAACGGCTGGGTGAACCGGACGTCGCCCTCGACCATGTCGCGCATGTCCTCGGCGTTGTGCCGGAACATCAACGTGCGCTCGATGCCCATGCCGAAGGCGAACCCGGAGTAGACGGACGGGTCGACGCCGCAGGCGACCAGCACCCGCGGGTTGACCATGCCGCAGCCGCCCCACTCGATCCAGCCCTCGCCCTTGCACGTACGGCAGAGCGGGTTGCCCGGCAGCGCCGAGGAACCGCGGCAGACGAAGCAGCGCAGGTCCATCTCGGCCGACGGCTCGGTGAAGGGGAAGTAGTTCGGCCGGAACCGCGTGTGTATGCCCGGCCCGAACATCACCTCGGCGAACCGGTCGAGCGTGCCCTTCAGGTGGGCCATCGTCAGCCCCTTGTCGACCGCCAGGCCCTCCACCTGGTGGAAGACCGGCGTGTGGGTGGCGTCGAGCTCGTCGGTGCGGAAGGTCTTGCCCGGCGAGATCACGTACACCGGCAGCGGGCGTGACAGCAGTGCGCGCACCTGCACCGGTGAGGTCTGGGTGCGCAGCACCTTGCCCGACTCGGTGCTCTCCACGAAGAACGTGTCGTGCTCGGAGCGGGCCGGGTGGTCGGGGGCGATGTTCAACGCGTCGAAGTTGAACCACTCGCCCTCGAGCTCGGGGCCCTCCGCCATCTCGTAGCCCATCGCGATGAACGCGTCAGCGATGTGCTCCTGCAGCGTGGTGAGCGGGTGCCGGGCGCCGCGGGACCTGCGGTCCCAGGGCAGCGTGACGTCGACGGTCTCCTCGATGAGCACGCGGGCGTCGCGCTCGGCCTCCAGCTCGGCCTGGCGGGCGGTCAGCGCCTCGGCGACGGCCCTGCGCGCGGTGCCGATCCGCTTGCCCGCCTCGGCCCGTGCGGCGGGCGGAAGCGCGCCGATCTCACGGTTGGCCAGTGCGATGGGCGATCGGTCTCCGGCGTGCGCGAGCCGCGCCTGCTTGAGTTCGTCGAGGTCTTTCGCCGCGGCGATGGCGGCGAGCGCGTCGGCCTGCGCCCGCGCGACCTCGTCCGCGTGCAACGGCGTCACCTCGACCGGGTCATAGGTGTTCGACAAGAGAAAGCTCCGTATCCAGGGCAGCGAGCGCCGGGCGCTCGGCGGAGTCAGTTTAGTCCGATCAGCCCACCGGGACCGTCACCCGAAGTCGGGGGCGCCGGTGGGCAGGATAAATCGGAACTCGGCGCCGCCGCCGGGCGCGCGCTGCACGCTGATCGTGCCGCCGTGGGCCTCCACGAGGCCCTTGACGATGAACAGGCCGAGCCCGGTGCCCCCCCGGCGGCGCCCGTTGCCGCGCCAGAACTGGCGGAAGACACGGCCGACCAGCTCGGGCGCCACGCCCTCACCCTGGTCGCGTACCGACACCGCCACTCCCCACTCGACCGGCTCCACCACTATGGTCACCGTACCGCGTCCGTGCCGCAGCCCGTTTTCCACCAGGTTGGCGAGAATCTGGTCGATCTTGTCCTGGTCGAGCCAGGTCTCCGGCAGCTCGCCGCGCACCTCGACGTGGAAGCGGTCCTCCCGCTCCCCCGCCGCGACGCGACCGGCGACGATCCGGCGGGCGCGCGCGGGGATGTCCACGACCTGGCGGTGGATCTGCAGCCGGCCGGACTCGATCCGGGAGACGTCGAGCAGCTCGGTTATCAGCCGGGTGACCCGGTCGGCGTCGGCGTTGACCGTCTCCAGCATGACGAGCTTCTGCGCGTCGCTGAACCGCTCCCACTTCGCGAGGAGCGTCGCGGTGAACCCCTTCACGCTGGTCAGCGGTGATCTGAGCTCATGCGCGACGGTGGACACGAGATCGGCCCGGCTGCGCTCGAGTCTGGCCCTGGCCGAGGCGTCCCTGAGCGTGATCACGATCCGGACGACCGGGCCGCCCCGCTCGGGCCTGCGGACGAGGCGCGTGGCGACCAACAGCTCGGGACGGCCGGGCAGATGCAGCGGACGCTCCGGCTGACGGCTGCGAATGGCCAGGCCGCCGTGCGGGTCGAGGCTCTTCCACCAGTCACGGCCGTCGGCGTCGCGGAACGGGAGGCCGTCGCCGATGTGCCTGCCGAGCGCCGCCCGGCGCGTCACCCCGGTCAACCGCTCGGCGGCCCGGTTCACGCTGAGGACGACGCCGTCGCCGTCGAGGACGATGAGCCCGTCGGGGAGCTCGTCCACATCGATGTACGCACTCCCGCAGTCGGCCCGCTCCTGGGTGCCGCCGGGGGTGTCGTCACATCGCACGAGAACGCCTCCTCGACTTCGCCCTGTGCCCTGACCGCCGACAATAGCGGGTTTCCAGGGAATGTCGGCAGGGTCAACTGCGCGGGGTAGTGGGTTCTTCTACGGAGTGTAAAGTCTTCCGTTGAACGCGCGCGGAAGCGTAGAGGCAGATGCCGGCAGCGGTGGCGAGATTGAGGCTCTCCGCCCGGCCGTAAATGGGCACCCGCACCACCTCGTCGGCGAGTTCGAGCAGTTCGGCGGGCAGCCCCCAGGCCTCGTTCCCGAACATCCACGCGGTCGGCCGGCCCAGGTCGATCTCGTCGAGCGTCCGGGTTCCCGCGCCGTCGGCGGCGAGCACGCGCAGCCCCGACTCGCGTGCGTGCCGTACGGCCTCCGCCACCGGGGCTCCGGTCGCGACCGGGAGATGGAACAGGCTCCCGGCGCTGGCCCGCACGCACTTGCCGTTGTACGGATCCACCGAGGCGCCGCTGAACACCACGGCGTCGGCTCCGGCGGCGTCCGCCGTACGCAGGACCGTGCCCGCGTTGCCGGGGTCGCGGACGTGGGCGAGCACGGCGACCAGCCGGGCCCCGGACGGTGGCACGGCCTCGGCCAGCGGAACGTGGACGAACCGGCACACCGCGACGATGCCCTGCGGGGTGACGGTCTGGGTCAGCTCGGCCATGACCTCGCCGCTGGCCCAGTGGACCGGGACGCCGGCCGCGGTGGCGGCGGCGACGATGTCGCCGTGCCGCAGCTGCGCCTCGGCGGTCGCGAACAGCTCGACCGTCGCGTCCTCGATCGCCAGGGCCTCGCGGACCGCCTGCGGCCCCTCGGCGAGGAACGCGCGGTCACGGTCGCGGAAGGCCCGCTTGGCCAGCCTGCGTGCCGCCTTCACGCGTGGCGACCTGATGTTCGTGATCTCCGCCATTACCTTCCCGATCCCTCAAACGTGACTGAGGGCCCACCGGACGACGGTGAGCCCTCAGCGGATTCAGTTCAGGCGACCGGCGCGTTCACGTCGGCCGGGAGCGCCTTCTTGGCGGACTCGACCAGCGTGGCGAAGGTCTGGGCGTCGTTCACCGCGAGGTCGGCCAGGATCTTGCGGTCCACCTCGATGCCGGCGAGCCGCAGGCCCTGGATGAACCGGTTGTAGGTCATCCCGTTGAGGCGCGCCGCTGCGTTGATCCGCTGGATCCACAGGCGCCGGAACGCGCCCTTCTTGTCCTTGCGGTCCCGGTACGCATAGGTCATCGAGTGGAGCATCTGCTCCTTGGCCTTGCGGTACAGCCTCGACCGCTGTCCCCGGTAACCACTCGCCCGCTCGAGGACGACCCGGCGCTTCTTCTTGGCGTTGAGCGCCCGCTTCACGCGTGCCATTTCGTTCTATCTCCCCGGGTCGGTTACTTGGCGAGCAGCTTCTTGATCTTCTTGGTGTCGGCGTCCGACATGACAGCCAAACCGTCGAGACGGCGGGTGCGGGTGGACGGCTTGTGCTCGAAAAGGTGCTGCCGGTTGGCACGGCGGCGCATGACCTTGCCGGTGCCGGTCAGCCGGAACCGCTTCTTCGCACCGCTGTGCGTCTTCATCTTCGGCATGTCAGCCGTCTCTCCCTACTTCATCCGTGCCGCCGGTCCGGGTCTGGTGCCCTCCGGGCCGACGGCGTGACCTACCACGCCGGGACCATGGCAGCCCTGGCTCATCCAATATGTGGTCTGTTTCCGGGTGGTCGGTCCGGCCCTCAGGCCGGACGCGCCGTCACCCGGATCCCGCGGATCACTCCGCGGCGGAATCCCCCGTCGTCGGGTCCGCTTCACGCTGCACCTTGGCCGCGGCCTTCTCGGCCTTGGCCTCGGCCTTCTTCTTGTGCGGCCCGATGACCATGATCATGTTTCGGCCGTCCTGCTTGGGCTGCGACTCGACGAAGCCCAGCTCCGTGACGTCCTCGGCGAGCCGCTGCAGCAGCCGGAACCCCAGCTCCGGACGGGACTGCTCGCG
Organism: Sphaerimonospora mesophila; assembly: GCF_001417795.1. Classification (NCBI taxonomy): domain Bacteria; kingdom Bacillati; phylum Actinomycetota; class Actinomycetes; order Streptosporangiales; family Streptosporangiaceae; genus Sphaerimonospora; species Sphaerimonospora mesophila. The sequence goes on from NZ_BCBX01000042.1 coordinate 23,112, forward strand.
GCCCCGGAACATGATCGTGACCTTGACCTTGTCTCCCGCCTTGAGAAAGCGCACGACGTGACCCTTCTTGGTCTCGTAGTCGTGCGGATCGATCTTCGGCCGGAGCTTGATCTCCTTTATGATCGTGTGCGCCTGGTTGCGGCGGGCCTCGCGCGCCTTCATGGCCGACTCGTACTTGAACTTGCCGTAGTCCATGAGCTTGCAGACAGGCGGCCGGGCCGTCGCCGCGACCTCCACGAGGTCGAGGTCGCTCTCCTGGGCCAGCTTCAGTGCGTCGCCGATGGAGACGATGCCGACCTGCTCGCCGTTCGGGCCGACGAGGCGGACCTCTGGCACACGAATGCGGTCGTTGATGCGGGGCTCGGTGCTGATGGGACCTCCAAAAGACTTCCGCTTGCTACTCGACCGTGCGGGAAACACGAAAACCCCGCACGTCACGCATGCGGGGTCACTGAGCCGAACTCTTTGCCGGAGTCCCAGCCCTGCCGGAAACTCCGGTGTGATCCTTGACCCGTCCGCCTTTCGGCGAATCAGGTGGGAGGAGGACCTCCGCTTGCGCGTCCGGCGCCACGCCGGACCGATCGATGACTCACAATAGCACAACGTCGCCGGCGCACGAACCATTCCTCCCGTGCTCCCGGCCCCGGCGGGTCACCCGGCCCGCCGGGCGATCTCGGCCTCGCCTGCGGCCCGCATCGCCTCGACCGGCGCCTCGCTCCGGCCCGTCATGAGCTCCACCTGCCTGACCGCCTGGTGCAGCAGCATCGCGAAGCCGCCGATCACCGTCAGCCCCCGGTCCCGCACGGCCGCCGCCAGCGGAGTCGGCCAGGGTGAGTACACCACGTCGAACAGCGCGCCCTTGTCCGGCAGCGCCGCGGCCACCTCCCCGGCGAGGTGGTCGGCCGCCCCGGAGGGCAGCGTGGAGATCACCAGCTCCCCCGTCTCGATCCGGCCGGCCGAACCCCGGCCGAACCCCCTGTCGAACGGCACGGCGGCCACCGCCACCCCGAGCCGCTCGGCCACCCGGAGGGTGTCCCCGGCGCGCGCCGGGTCGCGGACCACGAGAGTGACCTCGCCGAGCCCCGGCTCGCCCAGTCCCAGCTCATGCAGGGCGGCGATCGCCGAGGCCGCGGTCGCGCCGCCGCCCAGGATCGTCGCCCCCCTCGGTGCCGACACCCCGGCCTCGGTGAGCGCGGCCACGATGCCGTACACGTCGGTGTTCTCGCCGTGCCGCGCGCCGCCGTCCCCGAAGACCACGGTGTTCGCGCCCCCGACCGCCACGGCCAGGTCGGAGACCGTGTCGAGCAGGGGGAGCACGGCGCGCTTGAGCGGCATCGTGAGCGACAGGCCGGCCCACTCCGGCCCCATCGTGCCGAGCAGCCCGGCCAGGCCGTCCTCGTCGCACTCGATCGCGTCATAGCGCCAGTCACGCAGGCCCAGCTCCGCGTACGCGGCCCGATGCAGGATCGGGGACAGCGAGTGGGCGATCGGAGAGCCGAGGACGGCGGCCCGCGAGACGGTTCCGGTCATCGGTTGTTCCTGTTGAACTCTTCGACGAACTTCTGGTGCTCGGTGTCGCTGTCGGTGAACTTCGTGATGCCGCGCTTGGGGTCGACGGTCACGAAGAACAGCCAGTTGCCGTCCGCCGGGTTCAGCGCCGCCTCGATGGCGTGGTCACCGGGGTTGCTGATCGGGCCGGGCGGCAGGCCGAGGTACTTGTACGTGTTGTACCGCGAGGTGCTCTCCAGGTCGGCGTGCGTGGCGGAGATGCCGTACTTGCCCAGGCCGTACATGACGGTGCTGTCCATCGCGAGCGGCATCTGCGGGTTGCGGCCGAGCCGGTTGTAGATGACCCGCGCCACCTTCGGCATGTCCTCGGCGCTGCCGGACTCGGCCTGCACGATGCTGGCGATGATCATGATCTGGCGGGGCGTGAAGCTCATCTGCTTGGCCCGCTCCTCCAGGTCGAGCTTCTCCGCCGCCTGGGTGAACCGCTCGACCATCTTGGACAGAATCTGCTTCGGCGTCTGCTTCGCACTGATCTCATAGGTCGCGGGGAACGCGAACCCCTCGAGCTTGCCCTTGGCGTAGGAGGGCAGACCGATGTCCTGGCGAGCGGCCTTGCGGAACTCGGAGACGGGCTTTCCGGTGGCCGTGGACAGCTCTGTGTAGATCTTGCTGAGGCGCAGGCCCTCGCGGATCGTGAGGCGGTTGAGCACCCGCTTGCTCGGGTCCAGCAGGACGACGGCGGACTCCGCCGACATGCCCTTGCGCATCGTGTACTGCCCCGGCTGGAGCGAGGAGCTCTTCCCGGCCGCGCCGATCGCGTTGACGAACGCCCGCGCGCTGGCCACCACGCCCTCGTCCTCCAGCATCTGGGCGACGTCGGAGGCGGTGGCCCCCTCGTCGATCTCGACCACGACCTCGCCGGTGCCCTCGCCCGTGTAGTCCTTCGGGATCATCACCCCGCTGACCCAGTTGAAGCCGTAGTATCCGGCGCCGCCCAGGACGCCGACGATGATCACGACCGCGAACAGGGTCGCGACGTAGCCCTTGCGGCGCTGCCGCTTGCGCCGCCTGCGGCTGCGGCGCTGCTGACTCCGGCTGCCGGCGGGCCGGCGGCGGGATGGCGCCTCGTCGTTCTCGGCGCCTAGCAAGAAGTCCATGTCCAGATCATTCATAGTGTGCGCTGGCCAATCTCCCGGTCCGAACGGTCCCACGTCAAGTGAGTGGACCGAACCGGGGGTCGGGGCCTTCTCCTCCGGGTCCCGTCCGCCTCGCGCTCCTCCCTCCGATCTTCGCCGGCCTCGCGGTACGCCGCCTGGCACCGCTCCTCCTTGGCGAATCCTGTCAGTCAGAGCACTGGGTCGTGCTTCACACTCCCTAGGTCGTGTTTCGCACTTCCTAGTTGGTCCCGAGGTACCTGTTCAGCTCCTCCCGATATTTCCGGAACTCCGTCTCTTTGTCAGTGAATTTGGTGATTTTGCGTCGTGGATCGGTCGTGACGAACCAGTACCAGTCACCCTTGGCAGGTTGGAGGGCCGCCCGCAGGGCGCTCTCCCCCGGGTTGCCGATCGGCGCGGGCGGCAGCCCCGGGTGCGCGTAGGTGTTGTACGGCGACTCGACCTTGGTGTCCTGCACGGAGACCTTCAACGTGTGCCTGCGCAGCGCGTAGTTGACGGTGCTGTCCATCTCCAGCTTCGCGCCCCGCCGCAGCCTGTTGTACACGACTTGCGCGATCTTGGGGTAGTCGGAGTCCCGGCCGCCCTCGGCCTGCACGATGCTGGCCACGGTCACGGCCTGGAGCGGGGACAGCCCATGCCCGGGGGCCAGCCGCTCCAGGCGGACGTCCCTGGCCGCCTGACGGAACCGGTCGATCATGGTGGCGAGCAGGCCGCGCGCGGTCGTGCCCGGATGGAGCTCGTAGGTCGCCGGGAAGAGGAACCCCTCGACCACGCCCTTGGCGTACGGCGGAAGGCGCAGCCTGTCGGGCCGGGCGACGGCCTTGGTGAACTCCTCGGCGGGAATGCCCGACTTGGCCGACAGCAGCGCGAGCACCTCCAACAGGCGCAGCCCCTCGGGCACGGTGACCGTACGCGTCACCCGTGACGTGGGGGCCAGCAGGAGCTCGAGCGCCGAGGCGGCCGCCATCCCGCGGCGCAGGCGGTAGCGCCCGGGCTGCAGGCTGCCCTCCTTGGATCGCGCCACGACCGCCTGCACGAACGACTGGGTGCTGGCCACGACGCCGGCGCGCCGCAGGGTCTCGCCGATCTCACCGGCGCTCGCGCCCGGGGTGATCTCCACGATGACCGAGCCCGAGCCCGAGCCGGCGAAGTCCCCGGCTTCGGGGGTGGTCCGCAGGACCGAACGCACCCCGAACACGGCGGCCACCGTGAACAGCACGGCGCCCCCGGCCACGATGACCGGACCGCGTCTCACGCGCCGGCCCCGCCGCTCGCTTCCTCCCCGGGAGCGATGCCCGGTGGCCTGCCCGTGGCGCGTTCGCCGTCGAGAGCGGCCTGCAGCAGCACGACGGCGGCGGCCTGATCGATCACCGCACGCTGGTCGCGGGACCGCACACCGCTCGAGCGCAGCCCCCGCTGGGCGGTGACCGTGCTCAGCCGCTCGTCGACCAGGCGGACGGGCACCTTCTCGACGGAAGCGGTGAGCCGGGCGGCGAGCCGTGTCGCGAACTCCCGGGCGGCCTTGGCCGCGTGGCTCTCCCGGCCCGACAGCGAGGTGGGCAGCCCCACGAGGACCTCGATCGCCTCGTGCTCCGCCGCGATCTGCGCGATCCGGTCCAGGTCGCCCCGGCCGCGCCGTACGGTCTCCACCGGCGTGGCCAGCAGGCCGGACGGGTCGCTGCGTGCCACCCCGATCCGGACCGAGCCGACGTCCACGCCGATCCGCACGCCGTGCCTCATGACACGACCGCCGTCAGCCGACCGACGAGGAGATGGCCTCCTCGACCGCACGCAGCGCGTCGTCGATCGCCTCCGGACGGGTTCCCCCGCCCTGCGCCACGTCGTCCTTGCCGCCACCGCCACCCCCAAGTGTCTTGGCGGCGACGCCGACCAGCCGACCGGCCTTCAGGCCGCGCTCGCGTCCCGCCTCGTTGACCGCGGCCACGACGACCGGCCGGTCAGAGGGGATGCCGGACACGACGACGACCGCGGCGCGGTCGCCCGGGAACCGCCCGCGCACATCGAGAGCGAGTTTACGCAGGTCGTCCGGGGAGGTGCCATCAGGCGCGCGGTGCGTGACCACCGAGACCCCGTGGACGTCGCGGGCGCCGGCCGCCAGCTCGCCGGCGGCGGCGAGCACCTGCGCCGAGCGCAGCCGCTCCAGCTCCTTCTCCGCGGTGCGCAGCCGGGTGACGATGCCCTCGATCCGCTCGGGCAGCTCCTCGCGGCGGGTCTTGAGCTGCTCGCTGAGCTGGGCGACCAGCACGCTCTCCCGGGCGAGGAACCGGAACGCGTCGAGGCCGACCAGCGCCTCGACCCGGCGCACGCCCGCGCCGATCGACGCCTCGCCGAGCACCTTGACCAGCCCGAGCTGGCCGGAGGTGGCGACATGGGTGCCGCCGCACAGCTCACGGGAGTAGTCGCCGACCTCGACGACCCGGACCTCGTCGCCGTACTTCTCGCCGAACAGCGCGAGCGCGCCCATCGCACGGGCCTGCGCCTGGCTGGTGTAGAAGGCGTTCACCTTCAGGTCGTCGATCAGGACCGCGTTGACCTCGTCCTCGACGTCGCGCAGCACGCTGGCCGGGACGGCGCCGGCCGCGGTGAAGTCGAACCGGAAGCGGCCCGGCGAGTTCTCCGATCCCGCCTGCGCGGCCGACTCGCCGAGCGCGTTGCGGAAGCCCCGGTGGACCAGGTGGGTCGCGGTGTGGCTGCGGGAGATCGCGCGCCGCCGCTCGAGGTCGATCTCGGCCTGTGCCTGGTCGCCGACGCGGACCTCGCCGGCGCGCACCTTACCGCGGTGCACGATCAGACCGGCGAGCGGCGACTGGACGTCGTTGATCTCGATCTCGGCGCCGTCGGTGCGGATCACACCCTGGTCGGAGAGCTGGCCGCCGCCCTCGGCGTAGAACGGCGTACGGTCGAGGACCACCTCGAGCGTCGTGCCCGCCCCGGCGGCCGGTACGGCGAGGCCGTCGACGAGCAGGCCGATGACGCGGGCCTCGGCCACGGTGTGGTCGTAGCCCAGGAAGTCGACCCGGCCGGACTTCTCCAGAATGTTCGTGAAGACCGAGATGTCGGCGTTGCCGGTCTTCTTCGCCGCGGCGTCGGCCTTGGCCCGGTCCCGCTGCTCCTGCATGAGCCGGCGGAAACCCTCCTCGTCGACCTGGAGGCCCTGCTCCGCCGCCATCTCCAGCGTGAGGTCGATCGGGAAGCCGTACGTGTCGTGCAGCTGGAACGCCTGGTCTCCGCCGAGCGTGGCCGTGCCCTTGCGCTTGGTCTCCTCCACCGCCGCTTCGAAGATCGCGGTGCCGGTGCGGAGCGTGCCGAGGAAGGACGCCTCCTCGGCGTCGATGACCGTGTGGATGTTCGCCGCGTCCGCCTTGAGCTCGGGGTACTGCTCGCCCAGGGCGTCGATGGTCACGGCGGTCAGCTCGTGCATGTACCGCTCCTCGCCCGCGCCGAGCAGGCGGAGGTTGCGGATGGCGCGGCGGAGCATGCGACGCAGCACGTAGCCGCGGCCCTCGTTGGACGGCAGCACGCCGTCGCCGACGAGCATCACGCCGGCCCGCATGTGGTCGGCCACGACCCGCAGCGACACGTCGCCGCGCTTGTCCCTGCCGTACCGGGACCTGGTGAGCTGGGCGGCGCGGTCGAGGATCTTGTAGGTGGTGTCGATCTCGTAGATGTTGTCGACGCCCTGCAGGATCGCCGCCATGCGCTCCAGGCCCATGCCGGTGTCGATGTTCTTGGCCGGCAGCTCGCCCGCGATGTCGAAGTCGACCTTGCTGCGGACGGTGGCGAGCTGCTCCTGCATGAAGACGAGGTTCCACACCTCGAGGTAGCGGTTCTCGTCGGCGATCGGGCCGCCCTCGCGACCGTACTCGGGACCGCGGTCGTAGTAGATCTCCGAGCACGGGCCGCCGGGGCCGGGCACGCCCATGTGCCAGTAGTTGTCGGCGAGGCCGCGCCGCTGGATGCGGTCGAGCGGCAGGCCGACCTCGCGGTGCCAGATGTTCTGGGCCTCGTCGTCGTCCAGGTAGACGGTCGCCCAGAGCCGGTCCTCGGCGAAGCCGAAGCCGCCCTCGGATTCCGGCCGGGTGAGCAGGTCCCAAGCGAACGGGATCGCCTGCTCCTTGAAGTAGTCGCCGAAGGAGAAGTTGCCCAGCATCTGGAAGAAGCTGGCGTGCCTCGTCGTCTTGCCGACCTCGTCGATGTCGAGCGTACGCACGACCTTCTGCACGCTGGTCGCCCGCGGGTAGGGCGGCTTCTGCTGCGCGAGGAAGTAGGGCTTGAACGGGACCATGCCCGCGTTGACCAGGAGCAGCGTCGGGTCCTCGGCGACCAGGCTGGCCGAGGGCACGACGGTGTGCCCGCGCTCCTCGAAGAAGCGCAGGAAGCGGCGGGCGATCTCTGCCGACTCCATTTCAGCGGCCATCCTTTACGTCGTCGTATCCGTGGGCGCCGCCTGCGTCGACGGCGCCGCTCCTGTCAACACTGCTGATTCGGTTAACACTGCCGAGCCCGAGTTCGGCCCGCAACTCGCTTTCCCTGCTCGCCGCGTGCCGTCGTACCTCCCCGGCGAACTCCCTGAACCCGCCGGCGAGCGTGACCGCGCGGTCGGCCGCGCGCCGGGCGACGTGGTCGGGCCGCAATGCCTGAAGCTTACGCATGACCCAGACCGCCAGGCACGCTCCCAGGGCCATGTAGAAGAGGCGCCGGATCACCCGTGCCCCCTCCGGGCCGGCGACCGCTCACCTCGCCGAGGGGCCGGTACGGCCACCGGACCGGCGCGGCGTGCCGCGATCGCGGCACGCAGCCCGTGCCCGAGCGCGGAGATCTTGATGAGCGGGGTGGCGAACAGCGCGGAGGCGACGCCGGTGATCTTCACCAGGTCGCCGCTGGCCGCGCGGACGTTGTCGGTGATGGCCTCGGTGTCGGCCAGCCTGCGGTTGGCCTCGGAGACCGTACGGCCCATGTCGTCGAGCAGCGGCGCCAGACGGTCGCTCAGCTCGGCCACCGACCTGGTCGTCTCGTTCAGCAGCCTGGTCAGCTTCACCAGCATGACGGCCATGAAGCAGACCAGAATCGCCCAGAAGACGGCGACGAGCAGACCCGCCAGCTCTCCCGCGCTCAGCATGTGCCGATCTCCCTAAATTGTTCCCTCGATCAGCCGAGGTCGGTCAGGGCACCAGACCCTACCGCGAACGCGCTGCCCGCCGATCCTCACCGCACACTTGGGAGGTTTATCACTCCCCGCGGAGGAAGGACCTGATCTTCGCCCAGCGTTCACCGTACCGCGACTCGGTCCCGTGGGCGGTCGGCCGGTAGTAGCGGCGTTCCCGCAGCTCCTCGGGGACGTAGTCCTGCCTCACCAGGCCATGCTCGAAGTCGTGCGGGTACTGGTAGCCCTTCCCGTGGCCGAGCTTCTTCGCTCCGGGGTAGTGCGCGTCGCGCAGGTGGGCGGGGATCGGCCCGAGCAGGCCACGCCGTACGTCGTCGCAGGCGGCCCCGATGGCCGTCACGACCGCGTTGGACTTGGGCGCAAGCGCACAGTGGATGACCGCCTGGGCGAGGTTGATCCGGCCCTCGGGCAGGCCGATGAAGTCCACGGCCTGGGCGGCGGCGACCGCGGTCTGCAGGCACGTGGGGTCGGCCATGCCGACGTCCTCCGACGCGAAGATCACGATCCGGCGGGCGATGAACCGCGGGTCCTCCCCCGCCTCCACCATCCTGGCCAGGTAGTGCAGCGCGGCGTCGGCGTCCGATCCGCGCATGCTCTTGATGAACGCGCTCACCACGTCGTAGTGCTGATCGCCCTGGCGGTCGTACCGTACGGCCGCCTTGTCGACCGCCCGTTCCACGACCTCCACCGTGACGTCGTCGGCGAGCAGCGCGGCGGCCTCCAGGTAGGTGAGCGAGCGCCGGGCGTCGCCCCCGGCGAGCCGGACGAGCTGGTCGAGCGCGTCGGGCCGCAGGGTGACCCGCCCGTCCAGACCACGTGGGTCGGCGACCGCGCGCTCCAGGACGAGACGGATGTCGTCTTCGGTCAGCGACTCCAGCGTGAGCAGCAGCGAGCGGGACAGCAGCGGGGAGATGACCGAGAAGTACGGATTCTCCGTGGTCGCGCCGATGAACGTGACCCACCGGTTCTCCACCGCCGGCAGCAGCGCGTCCTGCTGGGCCTTGTTGAACCTGTGGACCTCGTCGACGAACAGCACGGTCTGCCTGCCCGTCATGCCCAGCTCGCGGCGGGCCTGGTCGATCGCGGCGCGCACGTCCTTCACGCCGGCGGACACCGCGGAGATCTCCACGAACCTGCGCTTGGTGACGTTCGACACCACGTAGGCGAGCGTGGTCTTGCCGGTCCCCGGAGGCCCCCACAGGAACAGCGACATCGGCGCGTCGCTCTCGACGAGCCGCCGCAGCGGGGTGCCCGGACCCAGCAGGTGCCGCTGCCCGATCACCTCGTCCAGGCCGCGCGGGCGCATCCGCACCGCCAGGGGCTCCTGGCCGCGGTGTGCCTCCTCCGCCGCCGAATCGAACAGGCTCTCCACATCGCCGACCCTACCGTCAGGAAGGGGCACTAGGGAGTGTTGCAAAAGTGCTGTCCGTCGCGAGCGTGGCTCCAGATGGATGCATCGCAAGGCGGAGGAGGAGCTCGTAGCCGGAGGCTACGGGCGACGAGTCCAACGCCGCGAAGCGCCATCTGGGCCGCGCGTAGCAGGACATGACTTTTGCAACACGACCTAGCCTCCCCAGACCGCGGTCGCTCCGCTGTGCCCGAGCCGTACGACGTAGTAGCCGACGGCCAGGGCGAACACGACGGCGACGGCCGAGACGGCCACGACGGCGGGGCCCGCCGCGGGGCCGTCTGGCCGGGGCCGGGTGAACCGGACGAGCAGCAGGGCGGCCACGGCGAGCCCCACCGTGAGCAGCGTCAGGGGACCGGCGAGGCTCTCGTGCTCGACGACGGGTGCGGGCATGTTCCCCTGGAACAGCCGGTCCCCGAACGCCTCACCGCTCTCCCTGGCCGCGAACACGGCGACCGGCGCGGCCAGGGCGCTCAGCACGACGGCCCAGTCCAGCCGGTGACGCAGGCGCGACAGGCGGAGCAGCGGCAGCGCGGCATATGCGATCACCAGCACCGCGAGCAGCGGTGTCAGCACCACCGCCACGTGGACGATCAGGGGGTGGGCGGGGAGACCGAAGATCTGGTCGAACATCGAGGTCGCTCCTGTGCGGGGGTCGCGTGAGCCCGGGGCGGGAGTGTCCCGGCGCCTCATCCCCCATACACCCCCGGGTCGCTGAAGGTTCGCCGACAGACCGGCTCCCACGCAGATCGGCTCACCCGCGATCGGTTCGCCCGCGGATCGGTTCGCCCGCGGATCGGTTCGTTGACGGATCAGGGCGGGGAGGCAGGTATTTTACGGCAAAGGCGTAGTAATACCCACAATGAGAGTGCTTTACACGAAGCGAACGCGATCACGACTAGAGTGACGGTTCGAAATCGTCATAGAAGGTAAAAGGGAAGGCAAAGCGGTGACCGACACTGATCGGCAGAAGCAGCCGGCTTCGCGCACGGCCAAGCGTACTACCACCCCCCGTGTCGGCCTGGGTCTCGGCGTGGGCCTCAGCGTGCTCGCGCTCATAGGCGGCCTGGCCGCATGCGGCGGCACGAACGACGCCGCCGGCGCCAACTCCGGAGAGGAGAGCCCGAGCGCCGCGCCGTCCGCCGGCCCCTCCGCCATCCCCTCGGAGATAGCGGATCCGACGCCGACCGCGCGCCCCACCGACCTTCGGAAGATCACCTGCCAGTACCGCAAGGACGACAGCGGCAGCCCGGCCAAGTTCGTCGGCTACCCGCCGAAGAGGCTCAGCGCGAAGGTCATCAAGGCATCCAAGATGACGATGAAGACGAACCTCGGCGACATCGTGATCGAACTGGCCACCGGGGACGCGCCGTGCACGGTGAACTCGTTCGCGTTCCTGGCCCAGAAGAACTTCTTCGACAACACCGTCTGCCACCGGCTGGCCACGCTGGAGACCAACGGCGTCGGGCTGCTGCAGTGCGGCGACCCCCAGGCCAAGGGCGACGGCAAGAACCCGACCGACGGCACCGGCGGCCCCGGCTATCTGTTCGACGACGAGAACCTCGGCCCGCACTACGTCCGTGGCGTCGTCTTCATGGCCCAGGGCGGGGAGGACGCCAACTCCAACGGCAGCCAGTTCGCCATCTCATTCACCGATGAGAACGCTCAGCTCCCGCAGGCGTACACGCCGTTCGGCATGGTGAGCAAGGGCCTCGACATCGTCGACAAGATCGCCAAGGGCGGCGTCATCGTGTTTCCCGACGGCGGCGACATCACCAACGACGATGGCGGCTCCAACGCCCCCAAGACCCGCATCGTGATCAAGGACGTCACGATCTCCTGACCCCCTCACCCCCGTGGTGATCTTGCGAATTCTCGCAGACGGGGTCGCCGAACTGCGCGAACACCATTCGCGATCTTGCAGAAACTCGCATACGACCCACATGACCCGGGCCGCCAACGTTCGTGATCTTGCAGTCGCATCCGAACTGCAAGATCACGAACGTTGTTTTCCCTGGTAGAGCCGCACGAGTGCGAGTTTCTGCAAGATCACGCCATGCGAAGGCCCAGATGAGCGGGCCCCGGTGCGTGAATTCGCAAGATCACGCGCCTGGGGCGGGGGGCGGTGCGGGGGTCTCCGCCTTGGGCTTGGCGTCCACTCCGGCCTCCTTGCGCTGCTCGCCGGTGATCGGCGTGGGCGCCCCGGTCAGCGGGTCGAAGCCGGAGGCCGTCTTCGGGAACGCGATGACGTCACGGATCGACTCGCCGCCCGCCAGCAGCATGCACACCCGGTCCCAGCCGTAGGCGATGCCGCCGTGCGGCGGCGGGCCGTACTTGAACGCCTCCAGCAGGAAGCCGAACTTGCTCTCCGCCTCCTCCTTGGAGATGCCGAGCACGTCGAACACCCGCTGCTGCATCTCGGCCCGGTGGATACGGATCGAGCCGCCGCCGATCTCCATGCCGTTGCAGACCATGTCGTAGGCGTACGCCAGGGCCTCGCCCGGGGTGTCCTGGAAGTTCTCCGCCCACTCGGGCTTCGGCCCGGTGAACGGGTGGTGCACCGCGGTCCAGCCGGTCTGCCTGCCGACCTCGTCGACGACGGGCTCGAACATCGGGGCGTCGACGACCCACAGGAACGACCACTGGGACTCGTCGATCAGGCCGCACCGGCGGCCGATCTCCAGCCGGGCCGCGCCCAGCAGCTCACGCGAGGGACCGGGCAGGCCGGCGGCGAAGAAGATCGCATCCCCGGGCTGCGCGCCCGTCGCCTTGGCGAGCCCGCCGAGCTCCGCCTCGGACAGGTTCCTGGCCACCGGGCCGCCGAGGCCGTCCTCCTGCACCAGCACGTACGCCAGGCCGCGGGCGCCGCGCGACTTGGCCCACTCCTGCCAGCCGTCCAGCTCCCTGCGGGACTGCGCGGCGCCGCCGGGCATGACGACCGCGCCCACGTACGGCTGCTGGAACACCCGGAAGGAGGTGTCGGCGAAATACTCCGTCAGGTCGGTCAGCTCGACCCCGAAACGCAGGTCCGGCTTGTCCGAGCCGTACCTCGACATCGCCTCGGCGTAGGAGATCCTGGGCAGCGGCGTGGGCAGCTCGTAGCCGAGGGTCTCCTTCCAGATGCGCCCGATCAGCGCCTCGCCCAGCTCGATCACGTCGTCCTGGTCGACGAAGGACATCTCGATGTCGATCTGGGTGAACTCGGGCTGCCGGTCGGCGCGCAGGTCCTCGTCGCGGAAGCAGCGGGCGAGCTGGTAGTAGCGCTCCAGGCCGGAGACCATGAGGAGCTGCTTGAACAGCTGCGGCGACTGCGGCAGGGCGTACCAGTTGCCCGGCTGGAGCCGTACGGGCACCAGGAAGTCGCGCGCGCCCTCGGGGGTGGAGCGGGTCAGGCTGGGCGTCTCGACGTACACGAAGCCGCGCTCGCGCATGACCTCGTGGGCGAGGTAGGTGGCCTGGGAGCGGATCTTCAGCGCGTCGGCGATCCGCTGCCGCCGGATGTCGAGGTAGCGGTACTTCAGCCGCGCCTCCTCCGACACGCCGGTCGTGCCCTCGATCGGGAACGGCAGCGGAGCCGACTCGCTCAGCACCTCCACCTCGGTGGCGACGACCTCGACGTCGCCGGTGGGCAGGTCGGGGTTCTCGTTGCCCGCCGGGCGGAGCCGTACCTCGCCGGTCACCTTCACGCAGTACTCGGAGCGCAGGTCGTGGGCGTGATCCTCCTCGCGGAAGACCACCTGCGCCGAGCCGGAGGCGTCGCGCAGGTCGATGAACACGACGCCGCCGTGGTCGCGCCGGCGCGCCACCCATCCGGCCAGCGTCACCCGCCGGCCGGCATCCTCCTTACGAAGCGTCCCTGCTTCGTGGGTGCGGATCACGAGAGTCTTCCCTTCAGGACGTCGACGACCTCGGCGAACGGCACCGCGGTCTGGTCGGCTGTGGTCAGGTCCTTCACTTGTACGGCTCCCGCCTCGATGTCGCGGTCACCGAGGATGACGGCGTAGCGGGCGCCGCTGCGGTCGGCGGCCTTCATGGCGCCCTTGACGCCGCGGCCGCCGAAGGACATGTCGACGGCGAGACCGGCCCGGCGCAGGGCCGCGACCAGCGGGAAGATCCGCCGCCTGGCCTCCTCGCCGAGCGGCACGGCGAACACGTCGACGCGGCCGGCCCGCTCGGCGAGCAGCCCCTCCGCCTCGAGCGCGAGCACGGTGCGGTCCACCCCGAGCGCCCAGCCGACGCCGGGCAGCTGCGGGCCGCCGATCATCTCGCTCAGCCCGTCGTAGCGGCCGCCGCCGCCGACCGCCGACTGGGCGCCGAGCCCGTCGTGGACGAACTCGAAGGTCGTCCGGGTGTAGTAGTCGAGGCCGCGGACCAGCCGGGGATCGTCCTCGTACGGCACGCCGGCCGCGGTCAGCAGACCGCGGACCTCCTCGTGGTAGGCCTTGCAGGCCCCGCAGAGGTGATCGGTCACCAGCGGCGCATCGGCGAGCTGCGCGCGCACCTCCGGGCGCTTGTCGTCGAGCACACGCAACGGATTGATCTCGATTCGCTGCCGGGTCGCCTCGTCGAGGTCGAGCGCGCGCAGGAAGTCCTGCAGCGCGGCGCGGTAGGCGGGACGGCACTCCTTGCAGCCCAGCGAGTTCAGCAGCAGGCGCACGCGGCGCAGGCCGAGCGAGGCGTAGCCGTCCATGGCCAGCACGATCAGCTCGGCGTCGAGCGCCGGGTCCTCGGCTCCCAGCGCCTCAGCGCCGACCTGGGAGAAGTGGCGGTAGCGGCCCGCCTGCGCGCGCTCGTAGCGGAAGAAGCTGCCCGAGTACCAGAGCTTGATCGGCAGCGGTCCGCCGTACAGGCCGTGCTCGATCACGGCGCGCACCACGCTGGCCGTGCCCTCGGGGCGCAGCGTCAGCGACTGGCCGCCCCTGCTGGTGAACGTGTACATCTCCTTGGTGACGATGTCGGTCGACTCGCCGACACCGCGCGAGAACAGCCCGGTGTCCTCGAACGCCGGCGTCTCGACGTATCCGTACCCCGCGCGGCGGGCGGGCGCGGCCAGCGCGTCGCGCACGGCGAGCACGGTCTCAGAACGCGGCGGCATCCAGTCGAAGGTGCCCTTTGGCGCTTGAAAAGTCATCACAATCCCCTGCTAGGGCCTGCCGCGACGTTCCCGAGGAAGGGGTTGGTCGCGCGCTCGCGCCCAATGGTCGTCTGTGGTCCGTGACCGGGCAGGACCACGGTGTCGTCCGGCAGCGTCATCGTCTTCGCGAGACTGCGGAGCATCACGGCGTGGTCCCCGCCCGGGAGGTCGGTTCTGCCGATGGAGCCGGCGAACAGCAGGTCGCCCGAGAACAGGACGTGGGTGTCACGCCCCTGCGAGTCCCGTACGGGCGTCCGGAACGTCACCGACCCCCTGGTATGGCCGGGCCGATGGTCGACCGTGAGCTCCAGACCGGCGAGCTCGAGCACCGCCCCGTCCGACAGCTCCCTGACGTCGTCGGGCTCGCCGAACTCCAGCCCCCCGAACATCTGCCGTGCCGGGCCCGGGAACCCCTTGGCCGGATCCGACAGCAGTTCGCGATCGTCGGGGTGGATCCAGGCGGGGACGTCACGGGCGCCGCACACGGGCACGACGGACCACATATGGTCGATGTGACCGTGGGTCAGCAGCACCGCGACGGGCTTCAGCCGATGCTCGCGCAGGAGGTCGTCGACACCCTCGACGGCGTCCTGACCTGGATCGACGATCACGCACTCCTCGCCCGGAGCGGGAGCGACGACGTAGCAGTTGGTCTGGAACGACCCTGCGGGAAACCCGGCGACGAGCACGGAAGCGGCCTCTGCGTCTCGTGAGGATGTATCAAGGATTACGCGAGCGAATGTAACCGAAGGGTACCGGTGCGGGTCGGCAGGCTGCGAACCAACGCCCGTCAGCCGATACGATTCGCCCACCTCAATAGTCATTCTTGGAGCAGTCGAGCCGGATGCTATACAACCATGGCGGCTCCGGCGAGGCGGCACCGAGCTCACGACAATGGGAAACAGGGAGGTCGAAGTGGCCACCGGCAAGGACCGGCGCAGGCAGCTCGCCAGGGAGCACTACGAGCGGCAGATGAAGGTACGGGCCGAACGGCAGCGCAGGGCCCGGCGCAACGCCGTCATCGGCACCAGCACCGCGGTCGTGGTCGTGGTGGGCGGCGTCGTGGCCGCCGCGACGCTGATCGACCACGAGGACCCCACGCCGAAGCAGAGCCCGGCGGCCGCGGTCGAGGAGCCCAAGCCGTACGACCCGGCGACCGGCCTGTGCGGCTACGTCGCCGCCGAGGGCAGCGGTCAGGTGAAGGACGTCGGCATGCCGCCGTCGAAGGTCAGCACCGCGCCGGCGACGATGCGGATCACGACCAATCTCGGCGCCATCGACGTCAAGCTGGAGACCGAGAAGGCGCCCTGCACGGTCAACTCCTTCCGGTATCTGGCGTCGAAGGACTACTTCGACGACACCAAGTGTCACCGGATGGGCACGGACTTCCCGATCCTGCAGTGCGGCGACCCGCTGGCCAAGGCCGACGGCAAGAACCCGACCGACGGCCAGGGCGGCCCCGGCTACCGGTTCGCCGACGAGAACCTGGCGGGCGCCAAGTACACGCGGGGGGTGCTCGCCATGGCCAACAGCGGCCCCAACACCAACGGCAGCCAGTTCTTCATCGTGTTCGGGGACACCACGCTGCCCCCGAGCTACACACCCTTCGGTACGGTGACCAAAGGACTCGAAATCGTGGACAAGGTGGCCAAGAAGGGCGTCCTCGCCGGCGGGCCCGGCGACGGTACGGGCGCCCCCAAGCAGACCGTCCAAATCAAAGACGTGACAATCACCGGCAAGAGCTGACGTAATTACTACACCAAGGGGATATCGGGCCCTGGAGGCTGATTCAAGTGCGGGAGGACACGGTGAGCACCGACCCGTGGGGCCGGGTAGACGATGACGGCACCGTCTACGTGCGTACGGCTGAGGGAGAACGGGCCGTCGGGTCCTGGCAGGCCGGTGAGCCGGAGGAGGCGTTGGCCTACTTCCACCGCAAGTTCGAGGAGCTGGCCGGACAGGTCCAGCTTCTCGAGCAGCGGGTGCGCGAGACCGACCTGGCACCGGCCCAGGCCGAGGCGAGCATCGCCAAACTGCGGGAGGCGGTGGCCGGGGCGAACGCCGTCGGGGACCTGGCATCCCTGGAGACGCGCCTGACGGCGCTGAGCGAGCTGGTCGGCCGGCGTCGCGAGGAGCTGCGGGCCGCGCGCGAGCAGGCCCGCGCCCAGGCGCGGGAGACCAAGGAGCGGATCGTCGCCGAGGCCGAGCGGATCGCCGAGGAGGCGACCCACTGGAAGTCCGGCGGGGAGCGGCTGCGTCAGCTCGTCGAGGAGTGGAAGGCGGCCGAGCGGATCGACCGTGCCACCGAGGCGGCGCTGTGGAAGCGCATGTCCGCGGCGCGTACGGCGTTCGCGAAGCGGCGCAAGGCCTACTTCTCCTCGCTGGACGAGCAGCGCGACGCGGTGCGCACGGCCAAGGAGCGGATCGTGGGCGAGGCCGAGGCGCTGGCGGCCTCGACCGACTGGACCGGCACGGCGGCGGCCTACCGCGAGCTGATGCGGCAGTGGAAGGCCGCCGGGCGGGCGTCTCGTGAGGTCGAGGACGAGCTGTGGGCCCGCTTCAAGGGCGCCCAGGACCAGTTCTTCCAGGCCCGGTCGGCGGTGTACGCCGAGCGGGACGCCTCGTTCGCGGCCAACGCCGAGGTCAAGGAGGGGCTGCTGGCCGAGGCCGAGCGCCTGCTGCCGGTCGCCGACGCCCGTTCCGCCAGGGCCGCGCTGCGCGGCATCCTGGAGCGCTGGGAGGCCGCCGGTCCGGTGCCGCGCGACATGCGCGACCGGCTGGAGGGCGGCCTGCGCAAGGTCGACGACGCCGTCCGCCGGGCCGAGGAGCAGGAGTGGAAGCGCACCAACCCCGAGGCCAGGGCTCGCGCCCAGGACACCGTCAACCAGCTGCGCAGGTCCATCGACCAGCTTGAGACGCGGCTCGCGAAGGCCCAGGCGGCCGGGCGGGACAAGGAGGCCAAGGAGACCGAGGAGTCCCTGGCCGCCCGCCGCTCCTGGCTGCTGGAGGCCGAGCGCACGCTCGCCGAGTTCTCCTAGCCCTGACCGCCCGCCCACCCACCCCCGTGATCTTGCGGTTTCTCGCACGGAGGGTGGCTGACCTGCGCGCTCCCAGTGCGTGATCTTGCAGAAACTCGCATCTAGGGTCGTTGACCAGCGAGAACGCCTGTCGTGATCTTGCAATTGCAAGATCACGACAGGCGTTCTCGCAGGTGAAGCCGCATCGGAGCAAGTTTCTGCAAGATCACGAATTGCATCAGGGCAGGTAACCGGCCATCCGTGCGAGAAACCGCAAGATCACGCCCTGGGGGGTGATCAGTTGGTGACGCGGTAGACGTCGTAGACGCCGTGTACGCCGCGTACGGCCTTGAGCACGTGGCCCAGATGCTTGGGGTCGCCCATCTCGAAGGTGAACTTGCTGATGGCCACCCGGTCCCGGCTGGTCGCCACCGACGCGGACAGGATGTTCACGTGGTGGTCGGACAGCGTCCGGGTGACGTCCGACAGCAGCCGGGGCCGGTCCAGCGCCTCCACCTGGATCGCGACGAGGAAGACCGAGTCGCCCCCCGGCGACCAGGACACCTCCACCAGACGGTCGGGCTGCGCGTGCAGCTGGGCGACGTTCGGACAGTTGGTCCGGTGCACCGAGACCCCGTGCCCGCGGGTGACGAAACCGATGATCTCGTCGCCGGGAACCGGGGTGCAGCACCGCGACAGCCGTACCCACACGTCCGGGTCGCCGGCCACGATGACGCCGGCGTTGGCATGGGCCCCGGCGCGCCCTGTGAGCCTCGTGGGGAGCGCGACCTCGGCGATGTCCTCCTCTGCCCCCTCGACGCCGCCCACGGCCTGTACGAGCTTCTCGACGACGGACTGGGCCCCCACGTGGCCCTCCCCCACCGCGGCGTACAGCGCCGACACATCGGGGTAGCGCAGATCCCGGGCCAGCGCCAGCAGCGCCTCTCCCGACATCAGCCGCTGGAGCGGCAGGCCCTGCTTGCGCATCGCCCGGCCGATGGCCTCCTTGCCCGCCTCGATCGCGGTCTCGCGGCGCTCCTTGGAGAACCACTGACGGATCTTGTTGCGGGCCCGGCCGCTCTTGACGAACTTCAGCCAGTCGCGGGACGGCCCGGCGTCCTGCGACTTCGACGTGAAAATTTCAACGGTGTCGCCGTTGCCGAGGCGGGATTCCAGCGGGACCAGCCGGCCGTTCACCCTGGCCCCGATGCAGCGGTGGCCCACCTCGGTGTGCACCGCGTACGCGAAGTCGACCGGGGTGGCGCCCTCCGGCAGCGAGATCACCTGGCCGCGCGGGGTGAAGACGAACACCTCCGAGACCGACAGGTCGAACCGCAGCGACTCCAGGAACTCCCCCGGGTCGGCGGTCTCCTTCTGCCAGTCGAGGAGCTGCCGCAGCCAGGCCATGTCGTTGACCTGCTTGACCTTGGCCGGACCCGAGGCCGCCATCTCCTCCTTGTACTTCCAGTGCGCGGCCACGCCGTACTCGGCCCGGTTGTGCATGGCGTGGGTGCGGATCTGCAGCTCGATCGGCTTGCCCTCGGGGCCCATGACCGTCGTGTGCAGCGACTGGTACATGTTGAACTTGGGCATGGCGATGTAGTCCTTGAACCGCCCCGGCACGGGCCGCCACTGCGCGTGGATCGTTCCGAGCACGGCATAGCAGTCCCGGACCGTGTCGACCAGGATGCGGATGCCCACCAGGTCGTAGATGTCGTCGAAGGCGAGCCCCTTCGCGATCATCTTCTGGTAGATCGAGTAGTAGTGCTTGGGCCGGCCACGCACGGTCGCCTTGATCTTGGCCTCGCGCAGGTCGTCGGACACCTTCTCGATGACGTCCTGCAGGAACAGGTCGCGCCGCGGCGCGCGCTCGGACACCATCCGGGCGATCTCGTCGTACCGCTTGGGGTAGAGCATGGCGAACGCGAGGTCCTCCAGCTCCCACTTGATGGTGTTCATGCCGAGCCGGTGGGCGAGCGGCGCGAAGATCTCCAGCGTCTCCCGGGACTTCTGCTGCCGCTTGTGCTCGGGCATGTAGCGCATCGTGCGCATGTTGTGCAGCCGGTCGGCGAGCTTGATGACCAGCACCCGGATGTCGCGCGACATCGCGACGACCATCTTGCGCACGGTCTCGGCCTGCGCCGCGTCGCCGAACTTCACCTTGTCGAGCTTGGTGACGCCGTCGACGAGCAGCGCGATGTTCTCGCCGAAATCGGCTCGTAACTCGTCGAGGCTGTAGGCGGTGTCCTCCACCGTGTCGTGCAGCAGCGCCGCGCACAGCGTCTCGTCGTCGGTGCCCAGCTCGGCGAGGATCGTCGCCACGGCGAGCGGATGCGTGATGTACGGGTCGCCGCTCTTGCGCTTCTGATCACGGTGGTGGTAGGCGGCGATGTCGTAGGCGCGTTCGATGAGGCGCAGGTCGGCCTTGGGATGGGTCGCGCGGACCGTCTTGAAGAGCGGCTCGAGCACCGGATTCACCGCCCCCCACTGCCCACCGAACCGGGCGAGCCTGCGTCGCGCGGCCGGCGCCGGTCTCTCCTCCCGGGCCGGGTCGCGCCCCGGGCTCTGCGTCCACGCCGTCTCCGGCTCGGCCGGGGGCTCCGCACCGGCGGCGGGCACGGCGGCGACAGGGTCTGGGGCAGCGGACTCGGCGGCGTCGCGCGGGACCGCGTCGCGCTCAGCCCTCGCGCCGTCGGGCACGACCACATCACGAGGCACACAGACTCCTCACGTCGAGTCCAGATTCCTCAGTGTATCCGTGCCGCCTCCGCGCTCAGACGCTGACCAGCGTACGGACGTCCAGCCCGGGCAGCCGGTCCCTGCCCGCGAGGAAGGACAGCTCCATCAGGAACGACACGGCGACGATCCGCGCCCCCGCCCGCGTGACCAGCTCCACCGTCGCGGCCGCCGTGCCACCGGTGGCCAGCACGTCGTCGACGATCAGGACCCGCTCGCCCGGGGTGAACGCGTCGGCGTGCACCTCGATCACGGCCGAGCCGTACTCGAGCTGGTAGGACGCCTCCAACGTGTCGGCGGGGAGCTTGCCCTTCTTGCGTACCGGGACGAAACCGGCGCCGCTGCGGTAGGCCACCGGCGCGGCGAGGATGAACCCCCGCGCCTCGATCCCCACCACCTTGTCGAAGGCCAGACCGTCCGCGAGCTCGTCCACGACCTTGGTGAACGCCGCGTGGTCGGCCAGCAACGGGGTGATGTCCTTGAAGAGGATGCCCGGCTTCGGATAGTCGGGAACATCTCTGATGAGCGCCGTCCAATCTGTCACGACGCCAACATTAGGGCACGTGCGCGTGCGCCCCGCGACCCGTCCGGGCCGCGGGGCGCACGAACGCTCCCCCGGGAGGGTCAGCGCTTCTTGCGCTTGGTGTCGGTGATCGTGACGTTCTGGGGCGCCGCGACGGCCGCCGTGGCCGTACGGTCGTCACGGACCGCCGCGGCCGCCGCCTTGGCCGCGGAGGCCTGCCTGGCGGCCACCCGCTTGGCCAGGGCCCGCCACTTGGGCTCGCGTTCCTTGAGCGTCACCAGGATCGGCGTGGCCACGCACAGGGACGAGTAGGTGCCGACGACCATGCCGACGAACAGCGCCAGCGACAGGTCCTTCAGCGTGCCGGCGCCGAGCAGCGTGGTGCCGACGAACAGGATGGCCGCCACCGGCAGGATCGCGGTCAGCGAGGTGTTCAGCGACCGGATCAGCGTGTGGCTCAGCGCGTCGTTCGCCGCCTGCGTGTAGGTCATCTTGGCGCTCGTGCCGAGCTTCGCGGTCACTTCCTTGATCATGTCGAAGACGACGACGGCGTCGTACAGCGAATAACCGAGGATCGTGAGGAAGCCGAGCATGGTCGCCGGGGTGACCTCGAAGCCCGTCCAGGCGTAGACGCCCGCGGTGATGACCAGGTCGTGGACGAGCGCCACGATGGCCGCCAGCGCCATCCGCCATTCGAAGGCCACGGACAGATAGAGCATGATCGCGATCATGAAGACCGCCAGGCCGATCCACGCCTTCTGGGACACCTCGCCGCCCCAGCTCGCGCCGATGACCTGCGTGCTCACCTGCTCCTGCGGCACGCCGAACCGCTGTGTGACGGCCTTCTGGACCGCGGACACCTCAGTGCCGTCGAGGCTCTGGGTGGTGATCCGCCAGTTGGGGCCCGCCTGCTGCACGATCGGGTCGTGCCCGACGATGTCCCGTACGCTCTCGCGCACCTGCTCCAGGCTGGACCCCGGCGTGCGGGCGAAGTCGATGACCGATCCGCCCTTGAACTCCACGCCGAGGGTGAGCCCGTGGATCACGATGCCGAGGATGGAGACGACCATCAGGACCGCCGACAGGCCGTACCAGAGCCTGCGCTTGCCGACGAAGTCGATGTCGATGTCGCCGCGGTAGAGGCGGCTGATCACTCCCGGCATCACGCCTCCTGCAGGGTCTGCTCGGCGGGGCTGGTGCGACCCATGCGCCCCTCGTCGAGTCCGGACAACCGATGGCCCTTGGCGAAGAACCGCAGGCGCGCCGCGAGTGTCATCAACGGCTTGGTGAACAGGAACACCACCACGATGTCGATCAGCGTGGTCAGGCCCATCGCGAACGCGAAGCCGGCCACACCGCCCACTGCGAGGAAGTACAGCACCACGGCGGCGATGAACATGACGGCGTCGGCCACCAGGATCGTCCGCCGGGCCCGCCGCCAGGCGACCTCCACGGCGGAACGCAGCGTGCGGTGGCCTTCCTTGATCTCGTCACGGACGCGCTCGAAGTAGACGATGAACGAGTCCGCGGTGATGCCGATCGACACCACCAGACCGATGATGTGGGGCAGCGAGAGCCGGAAGCCGGCGTTGTGGCTGAGGACCGCCACGGTCAGATAGGTGACGATCGTCGCGCAGCCGAGGCTGGCCATACCGATCAGGCCGAGGCCCCGGTAGTAGAGCAGCAGGTAGAACACGACCACGAGCAGGCCCAGCGCGCCCGAGATCAGGCCGCCGCGCAGCTGGTCCTGGCCCAGCGTCGAGGAGACGGACTCCACCGACCCCTGCTTGAACTTCAGCGGCAGCGCGCCGTACTTGAGCTGGTCGGCCAGCTCGGTGGCGCTGACCTGGTTGAAGCTGCCGGAGATGCGGGCGCTGCCGCCCGGGATGGCCTCCTCGATCGTCGGCGCGACGATGACGACGCCGTCGAGCACGTTCGCGAGCTGGTTGCGCGGCGCCGGGAGGCTGGTGATCCGCCGGGTGATGTCGGCGAAGAGTGTGGCGCCCTTGGATTTGAAGTTGACCTGGACGATCCACTCGCCGGTGGTCGGGTCGGTGCCGGCCGAGGCTCCGCTGATTTCGGTGCCCTGCACCGCGGCCTTGTCGAGGATGTATCGCGCCGTGCCGTCGTCGCTGCAGGCCACGATCTGCTTGCTCGGGTCGTCCTGCGCGCCCTGGCCGCGGTTCTTGGCGGTGCAGTCGATCTCACGGAACTCCGTCAGCAGGGCGGGATCGATGCCGCTGGTGTCCTGTCCGGCCAGAGGGTCGTCGTCGTTCGGTTGGGGGCTGGGCGTCGGTGAGGGCGACGTCCCGGCCCCCGCACCGTCCGCTGATCCGCCCTCCGATCCGCTGTCGGAACCGGCTCCGCTCCTCGCGCCGCTCTTCGCTCCCGTCTTGGCGCCGCTTCTGTGCCCGGTTCTGGTGGCGGGAGACGGGGTGGGCGCGGCCAGCAGCGCCGAGGACAGCGCGCGTCCCGCCGGCGTCGTGGTCGCGGCGGCGCCCGGACCGCCGCTCGGGGCCCCACTCGGTGTGCGTACGGCGCTCGGCATCGTGCTCGGGCTCTTGCCCGGGTCGGGCGTCGGCGCCTCTGTGGGCATCTGCTGTGGCTGCATCTTCGCCGGGGCCACCGCGAGCACCTGGCGCATCCGCAGTTCGGCGGTGGTCGAGACGAGCTTCAGCGCCTCGGACTGACCCACCCCCGGGATCTGGATCACGATGTTGTCGTTGGCCTTGGCGACCTCGGCGTCGGAGATGCCGGTGCCGTTCACCCTGGCGCGAATGATGTTCACGGCCCGATCGAGGGACTCCGGCGGGGGAGCCTTCCCGTCCAGGGTGACCGGCGTGAGCGTCACCGTGGTGCCGCCCGCTAGGTCGAGGCCGAACTTGGGGACGAACGCCTTCTGAAGCGCGACCGTCGCCCCCATGGCGAGAATGAGCGCCAGCAGCGCCAGGAGTGTTCGTCCCGGCTTGCTCTGGCTACTTGTCGGTGGGGCCACTGGTGGTCAGTTCTTTCCGTCAAAGGGTCTGAGATCAGCGTACTCAGGACTGGTTACTGCTCGTATTGTCATCCTTCCCCGTGTCGGTGATGTCGGCCGTCGAATCGGTGGCGCCGTCCTGTCGCGCCTCCTCGACCGGAGTGACGACCCGGCCGATCGCCGCCTTGACCCAGCGGGTCTCCACGCCCGGCGCCACTTCCAGGACGACATCCTCCTCCTCGAGCCGGACGACGGTGCCGAACAGACCGGTGGTGGTCATGACCTGGGCACCGGGCGCGAGCGAGTTCTGCATCCGGACCATCTCCTGCTGCCGCTTGCGCTGCGGGCGGATCAGCAGGAAGTAGAAGACCACTACCAGCAAGATCAGTGGCAAGAACGTCCCAAGCGAGCCGCTATCCACGGGGGCCACCCTTCCATTAGGTGATAGAGCCGGCATGACGCCGGAGGTTCTGAGCGCGTTACGCGCGGCCGGCGATACGCCGACGGCGTCGGCGTAAGCGGCCAGTCAAGCCACGCAGTGTATTCGAGCCGTTCAAAGCCCGGCAACGAACTCACGATCCGGCACACGGGAAAGTTCCGCTTTCGGGCGGTTTGCAATCGTTCTGTGATCCCAACCCGGTGTCGCTTCGCGAGTCTGGGCGTACGCCGTCCCTTTTTCGTTCCCCGGATGCGTGGTTTGGCACCCGTACGGCTCAGCCTTCGCCGAGCAGTCCCGGGATCGCTCCGGCGCCGAAGGCGTCAGGAGGCGGAGTCAGGCCGAGATGCGCCCAGGCGGACGCGGTGGCCACCCGGCCTCTCGGCGTGCGGGCCAGCAGGCCCTGCCGGACGAGGAACGGTTCGGCGACGACCTCCACGGTCTCGGGCTCCTCCCCCACCGCGACGGCCAGCGTGGACAGCCCCACCGGGCCGCCGCCGAACTTGCGCAGGAGCGCGTCGAGCACCGCGCGGTCGAGCCGGTCGAGGCCCTCCGCGTCCACCTCGTACAGGTTGAGCGCGGCCGCGGCGACATCCCGTGTGATCACGCCTTCCGCCCGCACCTCGGCGAAGTCGCGCACCCGCCGCAGCAGCCGGTTGGCGATCCGGGGCGTGCCGCGCGACCGGCGCGCGATCTCGTGCGCGCTTTCCGGGGGCAGCTCGACGGACAGCAGCCGGGCGGAGCGGTGCAGCACCCGTTCGAGCTCGGCCACCTCGTAGAAGTCCATGTGCGCGGTGAAGCCGAACCGGTCGCGCAGCGGCGCGGGCAGCAGACCGGCCCGGGTCGTCGCCCCGACCAGCGTGAACGGCGCGATGTCCAGCGGGATCGAGGTCGCCCCCGGGCCCTTGCCGACGACGATGTCGACCCGGAAGTCCTCCATCGCGAGATAGAGCATCTCCTCGGCCGGCCGGGCCATGCGGTGGATCTCGTCGACGAACAGCACCTCGCCCTCCGACAGCGTCGAGAGGATGGCGGCGAGGTCGCCGGCGCGTTCCAGCGCCGGTCCCGAGGTCATCCGCAGCGGCGCCCCGAGCTCGGCCGCGATGATCATGGCGAGGGTGGTCTTCCCGAGCCCGGGCCCCCCGCTCATCAGCACGTGGTCCGGCGGCCGGTCGCGGCGCAGCGCGCTCTCCAGCACCAGCGACAGCTGCTCGCGCACCCGGCCCTGCCCGATGAACTCGTCGAGGCGCTTGGGCCGCAGCGCCGCCTCGATCATCCGCTCGTCGCCCTCGGGCTCCGGCGACACGAGATCCCGCTCGATGCTCATCGGCGCCTCACCTGACGCTCAGGGCACGGAGGGCGGACTTGAGCAGCGCGGCGACGTCGGGTGCGCGCCCGGCGGCCGTGGCGGCCTCGGCCTCGGGCGCCACGACGGCCAGCGCCTCGTCTGCGTCCCTGGCCGGGTAGCCGAGCCCGACCAGCCCCGAGTGGACCTGCTCCCGCCAGGCGGCGGCGCCGGCCCCGACGCGGGCGCCGGCGGCGGCGGGCACCACCCCGTCGGGAGCGCCGAGTTTGCCCTTGAGTTCGAGCACGATGCGCTGCGCCCCCTTCTGCCCGATGCCCGGCACCATGGTCAGCGCCTTGAGGTCGGCGCTCGCCACCGCCACCCGTAGCGCGTCGGGGGTGTGCACCGCGAGCATGGCCAGGGCGAGCCGCGGCCCGACGCCGCTCGCGGTCTGCAGCAGCTCGAAGACCCTCCGCTCGTCGTCAGTGGCGAAGCCGTACAAGGTGAGCGAATCCTCGCGTACGACCAGCGTGGTGGACAGCCGGACCGGCTCGCCGGCGCGCAGACCGGCCAGCGTCCCCGGGGTGCAGTGCACGAGCACGCCGACACCGCCCACCTCGATCACCGCGTGGTCCGGCCCGATCGACGCCACCGGTCCCGCCACGGATGCGATCATCGCTGTGCTCCCCTCGATCTCCCGGCCCCAGGTCGCCCGGCTCCAAGTTGCCCGGCTCCAGATTGCCCGGTCCCAGGTTGCACAGTCCTACCAGAGCGCGCCTGGGCGAGCGCCTCGGTCAGGCGGTTCTGCACCCCGCCCCGCCAGACGTGACAGATCGCCAGCGCGAGCGCGTCGGCGGCGTCGGCCGGCCGGGGCATGGCGTCGAGCCGCAGCAGCCGGGTGACCATCGCGCCGACCTGCTTCTTGTCGGCGTTGCCGTTGCCGGTGATCGCCGCCTTGACCTCGCTCGGGGTGTGCAGGGCGACCGGCAGGCCCCGCCGGGCCGCGCAGACGATCGCCACCGCCGCCGCCTGCGCCGTCCCCATCACGGTCCGCACGTTGTGCTGGGCGAACACCCGCTCCACCGCCACGGCGTCGGGCCGGACCTCGTCGAGCCACCGCTCGATCCCGGCCTCGATCGCGACGAGGCGCGGCCCGATGTCGTCGTCGGGGGGAGTGCGCACCACGCCCACGGCCACGAGACTCAGCGGCGCGCCGGGGCGACCCTCGACGGCGCCGAGGCCGCATCTGGTGAGCCCGGGGTCCACACCGAGCACCCGCAGCGCAGACAACCGCACGCCCGCCGCCTCCTCGCATCACCGCCGAACACGTGTTCGGCGTCGAACTCTACCCCGATCACCGGCCCGGCGCGCGGATCAGAAGTAGTCGATCATGTACGGATCGCAGTTGAAGGCGGTGTCGAGCGCGGCGTCGGAATCGGGCGAACCGCCGCAGAGCCGGCCGGTGCGGCGGAGCGTGGCCGTCGGGACCCCGGCGAACAGCGCGGACAGGCCCCCGATCGTGAACCGCGGAGCGGCGTGCTGGGCCGCGCTACGCAGCCGGGCGGCCGACCCCGATCCTGCCTCGACCCGCAGCCGCCAGAGCCCGGAGTTGGCGGGGCGCTGCGGGTCCTCGACCTCGACGACGGCGTCGATCGAGGCGCCGGCCGGGTAGCCCCGCGCCGCGACGGCGGCCGGAAGGTCGATCACGCGGAACATCCAGCGGGTCTGGGCGACCTCGTCCTTCGACCGCTCCCGCAGCAGCCACAGGACCGGGTCGTACGGTTCGACGCACGCCCTGACCGACGTGACGATCGAGGACGCGGTACCGACGAGCGACCACAGGGCCCGCGCCGTGGCCTCGGATCCGGCCACGAGGTTGTCCACCTGGATGTCCCGCCCGCTCCAGTGGTAGGTCACGTAGCCGTCGTCGGCCAGGTAGCAGAAGTCGTCCTCCTCGGACAGCCAGCCCCGCCAGGTGCGCTCGTCGGCGACCAGCGGGCCGCTGGCCCGCGTGGCGGCGTAGACCCGATTCAGCACCGCGATGACCTCGGGCGCGTCGTCGGGGCCCATCCGGCGCAGCTTGACGTCGGCGCCGCCGCGCAGCGTGCGCAGCGCCTCGGCCGGCAGGGTGGCGATGTACTGCGCGCCGGCGTGCTCCCAGCCCAGGCTCCGGTAGATCGGCGTGGTGGCCGGGTACAGCGCCGAGACGGCGTGCCCCAGCTCGGCGGCGCGGTCGATGACCGCGTGCATGAGCCGGCCGCCCACGCCGCGGCCCCGGTCCTCCGGGGACACGGTCACGCTCGCGACGCCGCCCATCGAGACCGGCCGTCCGTGCCACCACTGGGTGTAGGGGTTGACCCGGGCGGTGCCCATGAGCCTCGCCCCGTCGAATGCGCCGAGGTAGCGCCCCTCCGGCAGCATCGGCGTGACCATCACACGCCAGGCTTCGGCATCGCTCGCCGAGAGGGGGCCGAATGCGCGGGTGCGGTTGTCGAGCACCGCGTCCAGGTGGTCGGGGGTCAGCTCACGAATCTCCACAAGCGGCAGATGCTATGCCGCCCGAGCCGTCGCCCGCCACCGCATTACCGCGCCCTCGCCTCACCAGGGGGTGCCGGGGTCCACCAGTTGCAGCCGCAGCTCGCTCGTGTAGCGCGCGCCGTCCGGGCCGGGCAGCCACGCCTGGCCGGGGCCGGGAAGCATCTCGGTGAACCGCACCCAGGCGGTGAGATCCCCGCTCTGCCGGGCCCGGCGCAGCCCGGTCACCAGCGTCGCGGCCTGCACAGAGCTGGTGAGGTCGAGGTAGAACGGCTTGAGCTCGCCGGGCAGCTTGACGAAGACGAAGCGGGGCAGCCCCAGCCGGGCGGCGAGCGCGCGTACGGCCCGGAAGACCCGCGACTCGGTGGCGGAGGCCGGGGGCAGGGCGAGGTCCGCCAGCGGCACCGACCAGGACTCTCGGGCGACCACGAGATCGTCGACGAGGATCCGGGGCACGTGCGGGCGGTCGCGGCCCAGCAGCTTGAACGCGTCCATGACGTCGGCGGCCAGCAGCATGCCCACCACGTCGATCACCCGGAACTCGGCGCGGCCGTCCGGCGTCGCGCAGCGCAGGCCGTCCGGCGCCCGCTCGACGCACAGCTCGGCCAGGTTGACCCGGCGGTCCGGGTCGCCGCCAGGATAGTGGGTCATGGCGAGCCACCACTGCCGCTCGTCGGGGATCGCCGGCATGGTCCGGGCGAGCACCCGGGGGTAGTGCTTGACCGGCACGAGCACGACCCGCTCGCCGGGCAGGCTCGCGGCCAGCAGCCGGGACAGCCGGGCGGGGTCGGGATGCCGGTCGACGAAGACCCCCGCCTCGATGGTGTTCCAGGCGGCGTGCAGCTCGCCGAGGACGAGCAGGCACTCGCCCCGGGCGATCGCGGCCGGGTCCGGCGCCGCGAGCTGGATGTCGGCGCTGTGCTGGTACGCCTGGATCCAGCCGGGTGGGCCGGAATGGAACGCCTCCCGCACCGCCGGCCACAGTCCCGCGGAGGTGTGCCGCACCTCGGCGGCGTCCCGGTCCACGTCCAGCAGATCGTCCCAGCGCTTGGCGAAGGAGTCCTCGATCGACTCCAGCAGCCGATGGCCCGGGATGTAGACCTCGTGGGCGCACAGGCCGAGCAGGTGCGCCAGCCGCACCGGCCCGGGCCCGGAGGCCCGGATCATGTCGTACGCGCGGAGGAAGACCTCGCCGTAGCGCGTGGCGAGCTCGGCGGTGTACCCGCGCAGGCTGTAGGCGAGCAGGGACAGCGGCGGCCCGAGCCGCCGGAGGAGCCCCGGACCGAAGTCGATCCGCGCGTCCCGGCTCGTGTCCAGATGGACGAGCCCGCGGCCGCCGTAGGTCTCGCCGGGCCTGCGGCTCGGGGCCTGGCCGGTCAGCCCGGTGAACGTCTCGTCGAGGGCCCTCATCGCGCCGTCCAGCTCGTCGGCGGTCTCCGCCCGGGCGACCCCGGCGACCCCGGCGTCGAGCGCGTCCATGGCCGTGTGGAGCCGGGCCCGCACCCGCGGGTCGCCGATGGCGGTCACGGCCGCGCGCAGCATCTTCTCCGGCCGCATCACGAGGGGCGGCTCCATGTCCCAGCGGATGTGCCCGGCGGCCACGAACTCGTCGAGCAGCCCGTAGACCGCCTCGGCGCGGGGGAACGCGCCCGGGTCCTCGGCGATCAGCTCGGCGGCCAGGTCACGGGCGGTGCGGGTGCCGTCGCAGCGGCGCAGCACCCGCCACTCGTCCGGCGAGAGCGGCACCGGCGGCCCGTCGGTGCGCAGCACCTGCCGCTCGTGCAGGCACGTGGCGGGATTGGGTCGGGGGGCCAGCCAGGGCCGCACCGCCGGGTCGGCGGAGAAGACGGCGGCCAGCTCGTCCACCGCCCACGGCTCCAGGTGGACGGCGCGCCCGTTCACCAGTTCTGGGCCGGTCTCGACGGTGGCGAACGGCCCGTCCGGGCGCAGCCGCACCCAGCACACCGGCCCGAAGAAGCCGATGGTGTCGTTCTTGGCGCAGTAGCGCGCCCAGTAGCGGGCGAGGACGCGTTCCTTGCGGCGCAGCGACTGGTTGCGTCGCGCGTCCGCCGATAGCGCCAGCGGGCGGATCGAGTCGCGCAGCACCGCGGGATTCTGCCAGGCGATCGCGGTCTGCAGGTCGGGCCGCGCCGCCACGGCCGCCAGGCGCCGGTGCTGGCGTGCCTCGGCCTCGGCGACGGTCGCCTCGTCGGGGTCGGCCGCCGCGGCGTACTCCGGGTCGCCGAGCGCGACGAGGTCGGCGATCGGAAAGCCGGCGCCGCGCAGCACGGCGACCGGCCAGACGCGCAGCGGGCCGCCCGGCAGCGCGAGGAGTTCCGCTTCCCCGGCCACTGGTGTGCCGTCGGTCAGGGTCATATGGCCTCCCGCCCGCGAGATACCCGAGAATCAAGATACTCGGATCAAACCGAGTGTCTAGATACGAGTACGGCGCGCGGGAGCGACGGCCGTTCCGGCGGCCGGACGGCCGGGCGGCTAGAGCTCGAGCTTCTCCATGATGTCGTCGCTGACATCGAAGTTGGCCCAGACGTTCTGCACGTCGTCGCTGTCCTCCAGCGCGTCGATGAGGCGGAAGACCTTGCGGGCGCCCTCCTCGTCGAGCGGCACGTTCATCGTCGGCAGGAAGCTCGCCTCGGCCGACTCGTAGTCGATGCCGGCCTCCTGCAGCGCCTTGCGCACCGGGACCAGGTCGGCCGCCTCCGACACGACCTCGAAGCTCTCACCGAGGTCGTTGACCTCCTCGGCGCCCGCGTCCAGGACCGCCATGAGCACGTCGTCCTCGTTCAGCGTGCCCTTCGGGACGATCACCACGCCCTTGCGGTTGAACATGTACGACACGGACCCGGGGTCGGCCAGGGAGCCGCCGTTGCGGGTGAGCGCGACGCGGACCTCCGAGGCCGCACGGTTGCGGTTGTCGGTCAGACACTCGATCAGGATCGCGACGCCGCCGGGGCCGTACCCCTCGTACATGATGGTCTGCCAGTCGGCGCCGCCGGCCTCCAGGCCGCCGCCGCGCTTGCGCGCCCGCTCGATGTTGTCGATCGGGACCGAGTTCTTCCTGGCCTTGAAGATCGCGTCGAACAGCGTCGGGTTGCCGTCCGGATCGGGACCGCCGGTCCTGGCCGCGACCTCGACGTTCTTGATGAGCTTGGCGAACAGCTTGCCGCGCTTGGAATCGAGTGCCGCCTTCTTGTGTTTGGTCGTCGCCCATTTGGAGTGGCCGGCCATCGCGTTAAAGCTCCCTCACCATGTCGACAAAGTACGAATGTACTCGCGCGTCACCGGTCAACTCCGGATGGAAGGACGTCGCGAGCAGAGGTCCCTGCCGGACCGCGACGATCCTACTCCCCGTCCGGCAGAGCACCTTCACATCCGCACCCACCGACTCGACCCACGGCGCGCGGATGAACACCGCGCGGACCGTTCCGCGCCCGGCGAAGTCGAGGTCGGCCTCGAAGGAGTCCACCTGGCGGCCGAACGCGTTGCGGCGCACCACCATGTCGATCCCGCCGAGCGTCTGCTGGCCCTCGATGCCGCCCTCGACGCGGTCCGCCAGCATGATCATCCCGGCGCAGGAGCCGTACGCGGGCATGCCCTCCTTGATCCGCAGCCGGAGCGGTTCGAGCAGCCCGAACGCGACGGCGAGCTTCCACATCGTGGTGGACTCCCCGCCGGGGATGACCAGCGCGTCGACGGCGTCGAGCTCCTCCTGGCGGCGCACGGCGGTCGCCCGGGCGCCGCAGGCCGCCAGGGCGCGGATGTGCTCGCGGACGTCACCCTGGAGGGCGAGCACACCGATCTTCGGGGCGTCGGGTGCGATCTCAGCGATCGCCGTGGTCACCAGCCACGCTCGGCGAGGCGGTGCGGGACGGGGATCTCGTCCACGTTGATGCCCACCATGGCCTCGCCCAGGCCGCGCGACACCTTGGCGATCACGTCGGGGTCGTCGTGGAAGGTCGTGGCCTTGACGATGGCGGCGGCGCGCTTGGCCGGGTCGCCCGACTTGAAGATGCCCGAGCCGACGAACACGCCCTCGGCGCCGAGCTGCATCATCATGGCGGCGTCGGCCGGGGTGGCGATGCCGCCCGCGGTGAACAGCACCACCGGCAGCTTCCCGTTCTTCGCGACCTCGGCGACCAGGTCGTACGGCGCCTGCAGCTCCTTGGCCGCGACGTACAGCTCGTCCTCGGGCAGCGAGGACAGGCGCTTGATCTCGGCCCGGATGGTCCGCATGTGGGTGACGGCGTTGGACACGTCACCGGTCCCGGCCTCGCCCTTGGAACGGATCATCGCGGCGCCCTCGGTGATGCGGCGCAGCGCCTCACCGAGGTTGGTGGCCCCGCACACGAACGGGACGGTGAAGCGCCACTTGTCGATGTGGTTCGCGTAGTCGGCGGGCGTGAGCACCTCGGACTCGTCGATGTAGTCGACGCCGAGCGACTGCAGCACCTGGGCCTCGACGAAGTGCCCGATCCTGGCCTTGGCCATGACGGGGATCGACACGGCGGCGATGATGCCCTCGATCATGTCGGGGTCGCTCATCCGGGAGACCCCGCCCTGGGCGCGGATGTCGGCGGGGACGCGCTCCAGCGCCATGACGGCGACGGCTCCGGCGTCCTCGGCGATCTTTGCCTGATCCGGGGTGACGACGTCCATGATCACCCCGCCCTTGAGCATCTCGGCCATCCCGCGCTTTACGCGCGCGGTGCCGACGGCGGTGGTCTCGTTGACTTCGGGGGCGCTGCTGGACACGGTCCTACCTCACGATGGGGCTACGGATTCCCCTCCATGTTAGGTCTTGTCCGTCAGCTGTTCGCCCCCCGCCCGGCTGCTCCACCCCGGCGAATCCGATCAGGTCTTTGGTCCGCTCCGTACAACCGCTCGCACGATCGCTCCGTACGACCCGGGGATCACGGCGCGACGGGCTTCTTGCTGGCGAGCACCACCCAGACCTGCCCCCGGGCGAACGGCATGGGGCTGCCGTCGGCCGTCGTGTAGGTCGTGCCGTCCTTCTCCGAGGGCCGCGACCAGCGCACACGGTACGCCTGGCCGTCCCGCAGGACCACCCCGGTGCCCTTGCCCACCGTGTGGACGAGCGGGGTGTAGCTGCCGGTGAAGTCGTGGAACTGGGAGCGCTCGGTCTTGACCCACTGGATGACGATGGTGGGCGCGCCCTGCTGGCCGCCCTCCGCCGCCATGTCCTTCTTGCCGTCCTGGGTGATCAGCCAGCGCTTGTGCCGCGCCGACCAGTTGAAGGTGAACTGGGCGGCCGGGTACCTGACCGACACCTTCTTCTGCGGCGTGCCCCCGGGGGGCGGCTCGTCGGAGAACGTGAAGCCGATGTCCGCGGCCTTGCTCGCCTTCGGCGCCTGCGCCAGCAGCTTCTTCGGGGTCGCGAACAGGTTGTACGGGGCGTAGCGGCCGGGTTCCCGGAAGTACGCCCCGGGCATGCTGCTGTCGGAGGCGTCGAACAACGGGGCCTGCTGGACGAACGGGATCATCTTGGTCTGCACGCCGGAGTAGGCGAAGGCCGGCTTGCCGAACATCGGGACGATGTGCAGGTCGGAGATGCGGGCGCTGCGGACCGGGCCGACCTTGGCGGGCAGCTTCGAGGAGAAGATCGCCATGAGCCGGGTCAGGCCGCCCTCGACCTGCTCGACGTAGACGATGTCGGCGCTGCGCACGCCCATCTGCGGTTTGCCCGCGGAGGTGTTCTCGATCTTCACGGCCAGCACCGGTCGGCGCTGCTCGACGGGCCTGCCGGTGAACGGATGCTCCGGGGGCGGCGTCGGTGACGGAGCCGGCTGCGGCGCCTCCGCCTGGGCCTGCTTTCCGGCCGTGTCGTCGGAGGAGCACGCGGCCCCGGTGAGCACTACCGCCGTGGCCAGCGTGAAGCGGATCACTGCCCGCACCGTGAGCTCCTCCCGATCACCGGACCGTGTGATTATGACAGGGGCCATGAGCTTACCGGCGAATCGTCACATCTCTCCCATCGGCCGGGTAAAAACGACCATCGTCGATCTACTCGGCCGACAGCGACTCCGGCGGGGCGTCGTCGATCTCGAAGAAGCCGGGGTAGTCGGTGTGCCCGGCGAGCCGCAGCGTGCGGGCCAGCCAGCGGCGCTGAGCCGTACGCGTGATCGAGACCGCGTCGTTGTAGAACCGGCGGGAGTAGACCACCTTGGCGACGGCGGTGTCCAGTTCGGTCAGCAGTGCGGCGCCCATCGGATGCTCGGCCAGCTTCTCGCGGAACCGCTCCTGGTCGACCATGGCGCGCAGCGTCTTCGACAGGTCGCTCTCGGCGTGCTCCCGCTCGTCCGGCCCCGCCGTACGGGCCTCATGGGCGGCCGCGGCGAGCACGAGCGAGGTCGCCGGGTCGAGGATGCGCGAGCCGGCGAGTTCGAGACAGACGGCGGCGCGGCGGAGCAGGGCGGCGTCGAGCGCCGCCTGCGCGGTCTCCAGCCGGATGTGCAGGCGGTCCAGCCGCCCGGCGCGCCAGGAGATGTAGACGCCGATGAGCACGGCCAGCCCGACGAGCACGATCACCACGGTCAGCGTGGTCACGAGACGTCCTCCTCGACACCGGCCGCCGAGTGCGTGACGGTCTCGTACACGCGCACGACGTCACGGGCGACCGTCGACCAGTCGTACTTGCGCACCGCCTGGCGCGCCTCGTCGGAGAGCTTGGCGCGGCGCCCGGGGTCGTCCAACAGGCGGGCGGCCTCCTTGGCGAGGGCGTCGGCGTCGCCGGTGGCGAACAGCGCCCCGGCCTGGCCGTCGCCGAGGACGCGGCGGAAGGCCGGGATGTCGCTGGCCAGGATCGGCGCCCCCGCCGACATGGCCTCGGTGAGCACGATGCCGAAGCTCTCCCCGCCGAGGTTGGGCGCGCAGAAGACGTCCACCGAGTGGTAGGCGCGCACCTTGTCGGCCTCGCTCACCATGCCGAGCAGCCCGATCCGGTCCCGGTACGCCCTGGGCACCCGGCCGAGCACGTCGTCGGGGTCGCCGGGACCGGCGATCAGCAGCCGGAGGGACGGCCGCTGTGGCGCGAGGATCTCGAACGCCTCCAGCAGCACGGAAAGGCCCTTGCGCGGTTCGTCCATCCGGCCGAGGAACCCGATGACGCCGCCGTCGGGGCCCCAGCCGGGCAGCGGCTCGCCCTCGGCGTACCTGCTCACGGTCACGCCGTTGGGGATCAGCACGGCGTCGCCGCCGAGGTGCTCCACCAGCGTCTTGCGGGCCGCGTCGGACACCGCGATCCTGGCGGTGATCTTCTCCAGCGCGCTCTGCAGCATCGGCGCGGCCACCGACATCGCCCGGGAGCGCTCATAGGACGCGTGGAAGGTCGCCACGATCGGCCCGCGCGCCACCCAGCAGGCCAGCACGCCGAGCGAGGGGATGGCCGGCTCGTGGACGTGCAGCACGTCGAAGCGGCCCTCCCCGATCCACCTGCGCACCCGATTGGCCGACAGGAAGCCGAACGCCAGCCGCGCCACCGACCCGTTGTACGGCACGGGCACGGCCCGCCCGGCCGAGGTCACGTAGGACGGCAGGGCGGCGTCGTCGGCCGCCGGGGCGATGACGGACACCTGGTGCCCGTCCGCGATGAGGGCCTCGGCGAGATCCCGGATGTGGGCCTGCACGCCTCCCGGGACCTCCCAGGTGTAGGGGCAGACGATGCCGATCCTCATGGTGTGCTCTCAGGCCGGGGCTCCAGGTCGTCGAGCCAGAGGCGCTGGAGCATGTGCCAGTCCTCCGGGTGCTCGGCGATGCCCTTCTCGAAGGCGACCGCCAGGGCCTGCGTCATCACGGTGACCTTCTCCTGCCTGGTGCCCTCGACCGGCACCGGGATCTCCTCATGGATCCGGATGCCCCAGCCGTCGCCCTCGAACCACAGCGTCGCGGGCAGCAGCGCGGCCCCCGTCTGGATCGCCAGCAGCGCCGGGCCGGGGACCATGCGGGTCTTCGCGCCGAAGAACTCGACCTCCACGCCTGAGGCGGTGAGGTCGCGCTCGGCGGGCAGGCACACCGGGCGGCCCTCGCGCAGGCGCTTGGCGAGCGTGCCGAACGCCATCGCGCTGCCGCCGCCCCTGGCCGTGAGCGGCAGGACCTCCATGCCCAGCCGCCGCCGGTAGTCCACGAACCGGTCGAACAGCGACTCGGGCTTCAGCCGCTCGGCGACGGTGGTGAACGGGTGGCCCTTGTGCACCAGCCAGGCGCCGGCGAGGTCGTAGTTGCCCATGTGCGGCAGCGCGGCGACGACCCCGCGCCCCTTCGCCAGGTTGTCGAAGATGGCCTCGGCTCCGACGGCGTGGGTGCCGGCCAGGATCCGCTCCCGGTCGAAGGAGGCGAAGCGGAACAGCTCCATCCAGTAGCGGAAGTAGGACCGCATCCCGGCGCGGGC
This sequence comes from Sphaerimonospora mesophila, assembly GCF_001417795.1. Lineage (NCBI taxonomy): Bacteria > Bacillati > Actinomycetota > Actinomycetes > Streptosporangiales > Streptosporangiaceae > Sphaerimonospora > Sphaerimonospora mesophila. The sequence goes on from NZ_BCBX01000042.1 coordinate 59,451, forward strand.
GAGCGCCCGCACGGCGGGGTCGGCCGCCGGGGCGCCGGCGTCGGTGCCGAGGGTGACGGCGGCGGCGCCGGCCGGCCGCCTGCCGAGCACCCGGGCCAGGTTGGCCTCCAGGCGCAGCACCGACGTGCCGCGTCTGCGCCACAGGACGTCGGCGAGGACGCGGAAGAACCACGCGGCCACCCGCTCCGGCACGTGCCGTACGACGGCCCAGCCCAGCGTGAACGAGGCGGCCACGATCCGGTCGCCCAGCGGGACGCGTGTCCGGGCGGGCGGGCCCGCCGTGCCGCTCATCGGACCACCGCCTGTCTGTACACGTGCACCATCCGCTGGACCACCGTGACCGCGCTCGCCGCGGCGAGCAGCCAGAGCCCGACTGCCAGGATGTACGGCACGCCGAGGCCGGACAGCCCGGCCGCGACCAGGATGACCGCGATCCGTTCCCCACGCTCGGCGATGCCGACGTTGGCCTCCATCCCGAGACCCTCGGCGCGTGCCTTGGCGTAGGAGACCAATGCTCCCGCGACGAGGCAGAACAGCGCGACGGCCGCGAGGACGATCTCCGGCTCATCCTTGAGGACGAAGTGCATGATCAGGCCGGAGAAGATCGCGGCGTCGCCGAAGCGGTCGAGCGTGGAGTCCAGGAAGGCGCCCCACCTGCTCGGCTTGCCCGTCATCCGGGCCAGCACGCCGTCCAGCAGATCGGCGAGAACGAAGAACGTGATGGCGAGCGACCCCGCGAAGAGATGACCGGCCGGGTAGAAGACCAGGGCCGAGATCACCACCCCGAGGGTGCCGATCGTCGTGATCACATCGGGTGACACGCCGCGGTTGGCGAGGGCTCGCCCCAGCGGGGTCAGGACTCGGGTGACGGCGGGGCGCAGGACGTTCAACATCGCGGTTCGATCGTAGGCCATGAACACGATCGGCAGGTCGCAAGCACATTGGGCAGGAAAGTCTTGTGATCTCCGCCACATGGGTAAAGGCTGAAGAACAAGCGCCCGCGTGGACAACGACGAGGGCGGGCCCCCGGGCGCGGGACAGCGACGGCAGAGCGGCCGACGCGGGATGGGCGCGGGTGCCTGCCGCGCGCCATCCCGGACTGCTCAGGAGATGCGGGAGGCGATGTGGCCGAGAGATCAACCGGCGCGACCGCAGGGGCCGCGGGCAGGGTACCCGCGGCCGATCGGCCGGACATGGTACGCAATGTCGTGCTGGTCGGCCATTCCGGTGCCGGCAAGACGACCCTGATCGAGGCGCTGCTCGCGGAGACCGGCGTCATCCAGCGCATCGGCCGGGTCGAGGACGGGACCACGGTGTGCGACTTCGACGAGGTGGAGATGCGCCAGCAGCGCTCCGTCAACCTCTGCGCCGCCCCGGCCGTGCACAACGGCATGAAAATCAACTTCCTGGACACGCCCGGGTACGCCGATTTCGTCGGAGACCTGCGGGCCGGGCTGCGCGCCGCCGACGCCGCGCTGTTCGTCGTCTCGGCGGCCGAGGGCGTCGACGGGCTGACGCGGATGCTGTGGGAGGAGTGCGCCCTCGTCGGCATGCCGCGCGCCGTGGTCATCACGAAGATCGACCACCAGCGCGCCGACTTCGACGAGGTCCTCGCGAGCTGTCAGGACGCCTTCGGCGACGGCGTCGCGCCGCTCTACCTGCCCGTGAACGGCACGGGCCTGCTCGGGCTGCTCTCCCAGCGGTTCTTCGACTACGCGGGCGGCACGCGCGTGGAGCGGGATCCGGACCAGGGGCAGCTCGAGCTCATCGAGCAGTATCGCGGCGACCTCATCGAGGGGATCATCCAGGAGAGCGAGGACGAGTCGCTCATGGACCGCTACCTCTCCGGGGAGGAGATCGACAGCAAGGTGCTGATCGACGACCTGGAGAAGGCGGTCGCCCGTGGCGGCTTCCACCCGGTGCTCGCCGCCGCGCCGGGAGTCGGGATGCGCGAGATCCTCGAGGTCGTCACGCAGGGATTTCCCTCGCCGCTCGAGCATCCGCTGCCCACCGTCACGACGATCGACGGCAGGCCGGTCACCGATCTGAGCGCCGACCCGGACGGCCCGCTGGTGGCGGAGATCGTCAAGACCACGAGCGATCCGTACGTCGGCCGGATCAGCCTGGTCCGCGTCTTCTCCGGCACGCTGACGCCCGACATGACCGTGCACGTGTCCGGCCACGGGCTGGCCGAGCGCGGGCACGAGGACCACGACCTCGACGAGCGCATCGGCGTGCTCAGCTCGCCGCTGGGCAAGACCCAGCGGCCGGTGGCCAAGTGCGTGGCCGGCGACATCTGCGCCATCGCCAAGCTCTCCCGGGCGGAGACCGGCGACACCCTGTCCGGCAAGGACGAGCCCATGCTCATGACGGCCTGGACGATGCCGGAGCCGCTGCTGCCGGTCGCGATCCGGGCGAGGTCGAAGGCCGACGAGGACAAGCTCAGCCAGGCCCTGGCCCGCCTGGTCGCCGAGGACCCGACGCTGCGGCTGGAGAACAACGCCGAGACCCACCAGCTCGTGCTGTGGTGCATGGGCGAGGCCCACGCCGACGTCCTGCTCGACCGGCTGGCCAAGCGGCACGGCGTCGAGGTGGAGAAGGTGGACCTGCGGGTCCCGCTGCGCGAGACGTTCGGCGGCAGGGCCCAGGCCATGGGCCGCAACGTCAAGCAGACCGGCGGCCACGGGCAGTACGCGATCTGCCACATCGAGGTGGAGCCGCTGCCGCCGGGCTCCGGGCTGGAGTTCGTGGACAAGATCGTCGGCGGCGTCGTGCCCCGTCAGTTCATCCCGTCGGTGGAGAAGGGCGTGCGGGCCCAGATGGAGCGGGGGGTGCTCGCCGGATATCCCGTCGTCGACATCCGGGTGACGCTCTACGACGGCAAGGCCCACTCGGTCGACTCCTCCGACATGGCCTTCCAGATCGCCGGGCAGCTCGCGCTGAAGGAGGCCGCGGCCAAGGTCCAGACGCTGCTGCTCGAACCGGTCGACGAGGTCTCGGTCCTGGTCGCCGACGAGTTCGTCGGCGCGGTCATGTCCGACCTGTCGTCACGCCGCGGCCGGGTCCTCGGCACCGAGCCGGTGGGCGGCGGCACCGCGGGCGGGCGGACGCTGGTGCGGGCCGAGGTGCCCCAGCTGGAGATCACCAGGTACGCCATCGACCTTCGGTCGATGTCTCATGGGACGGGCAGCTTCACCAGGACGTTCCTGCGCTACGAGCCGCTGCCCGCGCACCTCGCCGAGAAGGTCGTCGCGGCCTCGCAGTGAGGGGCCGCCCCGGGCGCCGGGGTTTGGTACGGCCGGCGCCCGGGCAGTCCCAGCGGGTGAGCCGCGTCACACAGGCCTCCATAGGCACAGGTCACAGGTGGCGGATTTCACTTCTTGGCCGAATCCGGCATTTACCGATGCGACACTGGACGTCCGGACATGTCGGCATTTCGGGGAGGGGCGCCACATGACCGATCGGGGCCACCGCCGTCTCGGCCGCCCGCTGATCGCCACCACCGCCGTCGCGCTGCTCGCGGGCGGGGCCGCGTACACCTTCGGGCCCGACGCGCGGGCGGAGCAGGGAGCCCGGGGCTCGGCCGCCGCGGCCAAGACCGCGGGCAAGGCCGGAGGCAAGGCGGCGCCGGAGCGTTCTTCCGCCGCCGGGTCCTGCCCCACCAGCGCGCGCTTCCCCAAGCGGCAGCTCCGCGGCGTGTGGATCGCCACGGTGCGCAACCTCGACTGGCCGTCCCGGCCCGGCCTGAGCCAGGAGCGGCAGCGCGCCGAATACCTGAAGATCCTCGACAACGCGGTCAAGCGGCGGCTGAACGCGGTGTTCTTCCAGGTGCGACCCGCCTCCGACGCGCTCTACCGGTCATCGCTCGAGCCCTGGTCGCAGTGGCTGACCGGCACGGCGGGCAAGGATCCGGGATGGGACCCGCTGCCGTTCCTGGTGGAGGAGGCGCACAGGCGAGGCCTGGAGTTCCACGCCTGGTTCAACCCGTACCGGGCGGCCGAGTCCGCCACGTCCGAGCTGCCGCCCGGCCACCCGGCCCGGCGCCACCCCGACTGGACCGTCAGGCACGAGGGCGGCCTCTACTACAACCCCGGCCTCCCCCAGGTCAGGGACTGGGTGGCCCGCGTCGTGACCGATGTGGTGCGCCGCTACGACGTGGACGGCGTCCACTTCGACGACTACTTCTATCCCTACCCGGGGAAGGGCACGCGGTTCGCCGACCAGGCCGCGTTCAAGAAGTTCGGCAACGGCATGAAGCTGGCCGACTGGCGGCGCGACAACGTGAACAAGCTGGTGGGCCAGGTGTCGGCCGCGGTGCGCGAGGCCAAGCCGTACGTGAAGTTCGGCATCAGCCCCTTCGGCATCTGGCGCAACAAGAAGGAGGATCCCAGCGGATCGAACACCAGCGGCATGTCCGCCTATGACAGCATTTATGCGGACGCGAAGGCGTGGATCAAGGCGCGCAGCGTGGACTACATCATGCCCCAGCTCTACTGGCCGCGCGGGTTCTCCGCCGCCGCCTACGAGGAGCTCCTGCCCTGGTGGGCCGGCGCGGTCAAGGGCACCGGTGTGGACCTCTACATCGGCCAGGCGCTCTACCGCGTGGGCAGCACCGACACCCCGGCCTGGAAGAAGGCGGGCGAACTTCCCTCCCATCTCACCCTGAACCGGAAATATCCCGAGGTCGGGGGCGATGTCTACTTCAGCGCCAGATATCTGGTCTCCAACCCCCTGTCGGTCCTCGACCGGATCGTGTCCCAGCACTACCAGAGGCCGGCCCTGCTCCCCCTGCCCGAGCGGTTCAAGGCCAAGCGGCCGGCCGCCCCTCGCGGGGTGCGGCACGCGAACGGCACGCTCAGCTGGGAGGCCCGGCCGGACGCACGGGCGTACGCCGTCTATCGCGCGCCCGCCGGGCGGGCGGGCAAGACCGGCGGCGCCGCGGCCGCCGGAAGCAGTGCCTGCGTCACCGCCGACGCCCGCAACCTGGTGGCGATCGTCCCGGCGAGCGACGCCCCCTCCTACGCCGCCGGCGGCTCCGGCGCCTACTACGTGACCACCCTCGACCGCCTCGGCAACGAAAGCACCCCCACTCCCACCCGGTGATCCACGGCTACAGCCAGGCGGCGAGCGCGGGGAGCACGCCGCCGGAGCGGTCCCGCAGCGTTCCCGCGCCGCGTCCGGTGAGCCAGCGAGCCAGTTCGGCGGGCGTGCCCGTGACCTCCACCGCCGGGTCACCGGCCGGCTCCGCGCCCCCTCCGTCGAGGGACCAGGTGCGGCCGGTGGTGCCGGCCAGCACGAGCGCGGGCTCGCCGGGACGTCCGGCACGCCGGGCGACCACGTCGGTGACGAGTTCCTCGCACAGGTCGTCCGGCAGGTCCGCGAAGGTGATCCTCACGTCGAGGTCGACCGCGTGCACGGCGACCTCCCGCGTACGCATCCAGGGGATCTCGGAGGCGGGGACGGTACGGCCCTGGGCGGTGACGACCAGCGCGTCCCATTGCGGCCCCGCCAGGTCCGCGAGGTCGGCGGCCAGTCCCTCGGCGCTCTCACGGACCAGGGCGCGCAGCCGGTCCCGCGACCAGGACGCGCCTTCTGCGATCTCGGCGGCCCGCTGCTCGGCCGAGGCGTACATCGGGCTGGGCTCGCCGGTGCGCGCCCACGACACCAGCCGCCGCAGTGCGGCGGCGTTGAACCCGACGTGGGCCAGCAGGTGCCCGCGCGACCAGCCGGGCAACCCGGTGGGCGCGGCCAGATCGCCCTCGCCGAGGTCGTGCAGCGCCCGCAGCAGCAGGCCCGTACCGTGGCGCATCCACTCCAGTGAACAGGTGAGCGACCGGGTCATGCGGACATGTCCTTGGGAACGCGGGCGATGTTGTCCAGCCTGCCGATGCCGCTGATCTCGGTCACCACACGGGCCCCGTCGACGAGGTAGCGGGCCGGCCTTCGGGCGTGACCGACCCCGCCGGGGGTGCCGGTGGCGATGACGTCGCCGGGGCGCAGGGTCAGGATGGAGGAGGCGTACCTGACCAGCGCGACCGGGTCGAAGACCAGGTCGTCGGTCCGCGCCCGCTGCACCGTCTCACCGTCGACCTCACAGGTGAGGGAGAGCGCGGGGCGCACTCCGCCGGGCAGCTCGTCGGGCGTGACCAGGACCGGGCCCATGGGGGTCGTGCTCTCGAAGGTCTTGCCCTGGAGCCACTGCGGCGAGCGGTACTGCCAGTCCCGCATCGTGACGTCGTTGACGACGGTGAACCCGGCGATCGCGGCCGCCGCCTGCTCCTCGGTGGCCCGCCGTACCGGCGCGCCGATGACCAGGGCGAGCTCCGCCTCCCAGTCGACCGCGTCGGACTCCGGCGCCAGTTCGATGTCGTCCGTGGGGCCGACGAGGGCCTCGGGGTACTTGGCGAAGAGCGTGGGGAACTCGGGCAGCTCCCGGCCCATCTCGGTGATGTGGTTGCGGTAGTTGAGGCCGACGCAGAGGATCTTCCCCGGCCGGGTGACGACCGGGGCGAGCCGCGCGCCGTCGAGCCCGTACTCGGCTCCGCACGCGGTCTCAGCCTCCCGCCGCCAGTCCGGGCGGGCCAGCAGGGCGCGAACGTCCGGCGCGCCCAGGTCGACGTAACGGTCCTTCTCGCACCGCACGGCGCGGGTCGCGCCGTCGACGCGAAGGGTGGCGAGCTTCAACGGGGAACTCCATCCTCATGTACGCGGGCCTGGTGCAGGCGCTCGAAGATCGGGGTGTCACTGAAACGGAAGAGATCCAGGGCCGTCTCCGCGCCGACAGTCAGCGGCTGCCACGACGGGACGACGAACACGTCTCCCGTCTCGACGGTCCATTCGCGGTCGCCGACGGTCACCCGCCCGCGCCCCTCGAACACCTGCCAGACCGACGACCCGACCTCGCGGCGCGCCGCGGTCAGTGCGCCGTCGCGCAGCCGGTGGAACTCGGCGCGGATGGTGGGCATGACGTCGCCGCCGGTGGTGGGGTTGATGTAGCGCACGGCGGCGTGGCCGGGCTCGACCACCCCCGGGTGGCCTTCGCGTTCCAGGTCCAGCTGGTCGCGCAGCGCGGCGTCGGTGTGCTCCCACCGGTACGCGGCGATCGGCGAGCTCGGGGTGTCCGCGAGCTGCGAGACGGCGCGTAGACCGGGGTGGGCCCAGATCCGCTCCGAGCGCGACCGGTCCGGCGTCCGCGTGCTCGACACCTGGTCGGGGCCGAACTCGAAGAACGCGCTGTCGGTGGCGTGTACGAATGGGATGTCCAGGCCGTCCAGCCACGCCATGGGCCGGGTGGCGATGTTGTGGTGGCCGTGCCACTGCCAGCCGGGTGTGAGCAGCAGGTCGCCGCGTCGCATGGCGACCGGGTCGCCGTTCACGACGGTCCACACCCCTTCCCCCTCCAGGACGAACCGGAAGGCGTTCTGGGTGTGGCGATGTTCGGGCGCCACCTCGCCCGGGCACAGGTACTGGATCGCCGCCCAGAGGGTCGACGTCGCGTACGGCCGCCCGCCGAGGCCCGGGTTGGCGAGGGCGATCGCCCTGCGCTCTCCGCCGCGGCCGACCGGGACCAGGTCGCCGGCCCGCTCGGCCAGCGGGAGAATCTCGTTCCAGCGCCACACATGCGGCAGCGCCTCGGACTTCGGGGACGTCGGCATCAGGTCGCCGATCTCGGTCCACAGCGGCACGAGCAGCTCCTGCTCGAACGACCGGTAGAGGGCGTCGAGCTCGGATGTGCGTTCGGGCTGCCCCGGGCCGTCACCGGCCTCGATGCGGACGATCCCGGAGAAGCTGTCGCCGGACATGTCAGACCTCCTCACTCGGGGGGCACAGGCGCCGGTGCACCACGGCCAGGTGCTGTGTCATCGCCTCACGGGCGCGTACGGCGTCGCCCCCGGCGATGGCGTCGTAGATCTCCTGATGGGCGGCCAGGGTCCGCTCGGTCGCCTGCGGGCTCGTCCCCGCCGAGTAGTGGGCGTGGCGCGAGCGGGCGAGCGCCTGCAGCGAGGCCGCGATGGCGGGGTTGCCGCTGGCCATGCCCAGCGCCGCGTGGAACCGTACGGACTCGGCGGTGAACAGGTCGGGCACGGGCGCGGCACGGCGAGCCTCGTCGAGGGCCTCCCGCAGCGCGGCCAGCCCGTCGGGAAGCCGGCGGAACGCCGCCAGTTCGGCCGCGGCGGGTTCGAGGGCACGCTGCGCCTCGATCAGCTCGTCGGGCGACAGGCCGCCTGCGTGCAGTTGCACGGACAGGGCATCGGCGAACTCCTCGATCCGGCCGTCGGGGGTGCCCTCGTCGTCGGGGTCGAGCCGCCGGTAGCCACCCGCCCAGTACAGCAGCGGGTCGCCCTCGGTCCCGCCCGCCGCGACCACCTCTCCGATCAGGATCTGGTGGTCACCTCCGGGGAGGATGGCGTGCAGGCGGGTGTCGAACCAGCTCAGGCAGTCGGAAACGATGGGGGCTCCGGTCCGCTCCGGGGCGGTGGTGACACCGGGGAACACGCCCTCGGCCCGGCCGCGGCCCCGGGTGGAGAAGTACTGCGACACGTCGCGCTGCCCGCTCGCCAGCACGCTGATCGAGAAGCAGCCCGCCGCTTCCACCTCGTCGAGGAAGGGGCTGTGGGCATTGATCGAGACGGCGACCAGCAGGGGGTTCATCGAGAGCGAGACGAACGAGGTGGCGGTGATGCCGTAGAGGTGCCGGCCGTTGCGGGTCGCCACCACCGTTACGCCGGAGGCGAACCGGCCCGCCGCCCGCCGGAACGCGGCGGCGGTCGCGGAAGCGGTGTCCGCGGTCATGACGTGACCACCGGACGTCCGAGCGGACGGAATCCGTACAGGTCGAGGCTGAGCTCCCCGTCCCGCAGCCGGGCCATGTACGCGTCCTCCTTGGCGACCCGCCGCCGGGCCGCCGCCACGACGTCGTCCACGGAGGCGGCGGGGAGCACGACGATCCCGTCCTCGTCCGCCACGACCAGATCGCCGCGGTTGACGACCCGGCCGCGCATGACGACGGGAGACCCGATGGCGCCGGGCCACTCCTTGCCTGTCCCCCGGATCGCGACCGATGTGCTGAACGCCGGGAACCCGATGGCGCGCATGCGCTCGGTGTCGCGTACCCCGCCGTCGATCACCAGGCCGACGACGCCGCGCGCCTGGGCGGCGACCGCGAGGACCTCGCCCCAGTAGCCGAACGGCGCGCCGCCCGCGTCGACCACGAGGACGTCACCGGGCCGGGCCTCCTCCAGGGCCCAGTGCAGGGGGAGGTTGTCCCCCGCCGCGGCCTGGACGGGCAACGCCCGACCGGCGAGCCGGGCGCCGGTCCACGCCGGGCGGAACGCCGGGTCGAGGTCGCAGTTCAGGCCGGATGCCTCGAACAGCGTCGCCGACCCCATCTCCAGCAGCTCACTGGTCATGATCACGCCTTCCGCTGCAGGTCGTGGTAGCCGTATGCGGCGCGGGCCTCGGCGATGGAGGAACCGGCCAGCGCCATGCGCAGGATCCCGTCCTCGCGCTCGGCGATCTCCTCCGCCACCGCGAGCACCCGCTCCTCGCAGTCCTGCGGCACGGCGACGACGCCGTCCTGGTCGCCGATGAGCAGGTCGCCGGGGCGGACCTGCACCCCGCCGATGTTCACCGGCCCCTGCACCTCGGCGACCTCGACGCGGTCTTTTCCGGTGCGCATGAACCGGCCCCGGCTGTAGATCGGGTACGCGAGGTCGAGCGCCCGGTGCACGTCGCGGCACACACCGTCGATGACGGTTCCGGCGACACCGCGGGCGTTCGCGACCGCGGTGAGGATGTCGCCCCACACGGTGCAGTCGGTCCTGCCGTCGTTGTCCAGCACGACCACCCCGCCCGCGGGCACGTCGTCCAGGTAGTCGCCGACGGTTCCGGGCGGCGTGCTCGCCGACACGTACCTGATCGTGTACGCGCGGCCGGCCATGCGCTGCCCGGGGCCGAGCGGCGCGAGGCCCAGCAGGCCGCCCGTACGGCCGAGCCGGTCCAGGGCGTCCGAGATGGTGGCGGTGGAGAGGCGGGCGAGCCGCTCGTCGACGGTGCCGGTCATGAGGCCGCCTCCGCGGTGATGGTCGGGAACTGGGAGTCGTGCATGACGTCGATGACGTTGCGGCCGGACCGGACGGCCCGTGCCATGTCGAGCTCGCGGGCCGCGATGCGCTCGGCGAGCTCCAGCACCCGCGCGATCTCGGCCCTGGCGATGAACGCGACGCCGTTGCGGTCGGCTATCACAAGGTCGCCGGGATTCACCCGGACCATGCCGACCTGGATCGGCACGTCCATGTCCTCCTGGACGATCCGGCCGCGGGCACTGACGGGTACGGCGGCGCGGGCGAACACGGGAAGGTCCACGTTCTCGCAGTCCTGTACGTCACGGCAGGCGCCGTCGACGATGACGCCGGCGACCCCGCGCTGCGCGGCGGCCTCGGCGAGCAGCCCTCCCCAGCAGGAGACGTCGACCCGTCCGTGGTTGTCGATGACGACCACATCGTCGGGGTCCGCCTTGGCCACGAGCGGGGTGGCGATGTGGGTGGCCGGGCCGGCGGCGGACTTGGGCGCCGCCTTGACGGTCCGTACGACGCCTGCCGTGACGCGGGTCGCGGGCCACATGGGCAGCAGGCATGTCACCGCCCCGGGCAGGCCGAGCGTGTCGAGCGCGTCGGAGATCGCGCACGAGTCGAGGGCGCGGAGCCGGGAGACCTCGCTCGCCGCGCCGGAGGTGTTCTCTGTCATCGGTCCGACTCCTCACCGGTGGGTGACCAGGTCACGAATCCCATGGCGTTGCCCGTGCCGGCCTCGGTCCGGTAGCAGGGCTGGTACTCGACGGAGCTCACCGACAGCCCGGTCTCCGCTGCGATCCCGGCGACGGCGATCCAGTTGCGCAGCTCGGAGCTGCCGGACCGCATCTCCGACGCCGGAAGCGACGCGAGATGCCGCTCGTCGAAGGTCTCAAGGGCGCGGATGAAGTCCCGGTCGAGGTCCTCGTCGATCACGAAGTGGGACAGACCGCCCGATGCGACGACGCCGACGCGCAGGTCCCGGGGGAAGGACGCGATCGCCCGGCCGAGCGCCCGGCCGAAGTCGAGGCAGCGCCGCGCGCTGGGCGGGTTCGGCTCGAAGAACGTATTGATGAAGACGGGGACGAAAGGCACCTGGGACCGCTCGCCCATGATCCGCTGGTAGATGAAGCCGTAGCCGTGCGGGATGCCGTGGTTCCCGTACCGCCCGGCGGGCAGGGCGCGCGAGGCCGCGACGTCGAAGCCGTCCTCCATCGCGGAGGCGATGAGGTGCAGGGCCAGCTCCGAGTGGCAGGGGCGGGAGACGGTCCGCTCCGGGACGTCGCCGAGCGCCGCCTCCCCCAGACCCGGCTGCATGGCGGCGATCTGCTCGGGGGTGAACGGCACGTGGTCGACGGCGTCCCCCCAGTAGACCGCGAACGCGGGCAGCAGCTCGTCGTCGTAGACCTCTTTGTGGTCGCTGCTGATGATCACGACGACGTCCACCTCGGCGGCGGCGAGGTGCGCGCCGAGGTGGTCCATCGCCCGCTGGCAGGCCGCCCACCGGTCCGCCTGGACGTCGGGTGCGCATTCGTGGGAGAAGTCCTCCCGCGCGGCCTTGAGCTGCTCGAAGGTGTACCGGCCACCGCGGAACTCCAGGGTGGAGCTCCTGCGGTCGGCCTCGCCCCGCTCCGGCCAGCGGATTGAGGGCGTCTTGAGCTGGGGACCGTGTGAGGTGCCGATACCGGCTACGACCCTTGCCATCATCTGCCTTTCTTCGGATGTCGCGCTGTGCGGCTCAGAGGCGGAACAGAGCGCTCGCGTTGCCGCTGAAGATCGCCTCGCGGTCGGCGTCGCCGAGCCAGTCGATGTCGCGGACCAGCAGGTGGATGTCGTCGAACCAGCGCCCGTTCTCGGGATTGATCTGGGAGCCGGTGCCGGGCTTCTCGGTGCCGAACAGGCAGCGGTCGACGCCGACGACCCGGACCAGCAGCTCGATGGCCTCCTGGGTGTAGAGGCAGGTGTCGAACCAGAGGCGGCGCAGCTTCTCGATGTACGGCGTGCCGCCGCCCCGGACGCCGGACGGCAGGAACCGGCCGACCTGGTACGGGATGGCCCCGCCGCCGTGGGAGACCACGATCTTCAGATCGGGGAAGTCGCGCAGCACGTCGGACGACAGCAGGCTCCAGATCGCGACCGTCTCCTCCTGGATGAAGTGGAGGCTGTACGGCTCGCGCGCGGGAGGCCGGCAGCCCGCGGCGTGGATCAGCGCGGGCACGTCCAGCTCGCACAGCGCCTCGTACACGGGGTACCAGTAGCGGTCGCCGAGCGCCGGCGGCGTCGCCGTGCCCTCGTACGGGTCCGGGTTGAGCAGCGCGCCGACGAAACCGAGCTCGGTGACGGCGCGGCGCAGCTCGCCGACCCACTCCGCGGGCGCCACGTCGGGGCTCTGCGGCAGCCCGGCCACGCCCTTGAACCGGCCGGGGTACAGCTCGCAGGAGCGGTGGATGATGTTGTTGGTCTCCTCGGTGAACCACCGGACGATCTTGTTCGGCTGCTCGCTGTGCATCATCTGGTACGGCCGGGGCGAGATGAGCGGGACGTCCACGCCCGCGCCGTCGATGTGGTCGAAGTGGGAGACGTCGCCGAAGCTCGGGTGCGGTTCGGTGTGCGCGGCGCGGATCTGGTCGTCGCTGATCTTCGGGGCCTTGCCGCCGTGCGCGCCGCGGTGCGAGAGCAGCCCGGCCTTCCACGCGTACAGCTCGGCGGGGGCGGACACGTGTCCGTGAACATCGATGATCATGGTGTTTCTCCTGGGTGGGTGGCGCCGGGTCAGGCGGTGAGCGGGGTGGAGACGAGCTCGTCGAGCCGGCTGTCGACCGCCGAACGGTCGTAGGTCCGCAGCAGGCGGGTGCGTCCGGCCCCGGGGTCGCCCCGGTGCAGGTACTCGTAGAGCTCCTGACGGGAGCCGAACCCGTCGCCGACGAGCTCCCAGGCGATGCGGAACAGGCGTGCCTTGCGGTCCACGTCGATTTCGTGACCGCGCATGTACTTCTCCAGGAACGGCCGCAGCTCGGGGTTGGCCAGGTCGGCCTCGCTCGGCTGCATGATCAGGCCGGAGGCGCCGATGCGGCGAATGATCTCTACCACGCGGGCCGAGACGTCGGCCGACCAGAAGCCCAGGCCGTAGCTGGGCGCGGGGGCGAGCAGCCCGCCGGGAGTGGGCTGGGCCGACGCCTCCGCGCCCACGATGCCCAGGCGCAGGGTCTCGGCGTAGGAGATCAGCTCTCCGAGGTTCTCCTGGATTCCGCGGAAGCCGTGCACGCCGATGCTTTCGGCGATCATGGCCGCCACGGACACGAAGACCTTGAGCCGTTCGTGGAAGCGGATGTGGGTGCTCTGCATGCTCCAGGCGTTGAGGCGGCTGAGGCCGCGCACCGCGAGCATGCTGTCGCCGAGGAGGAACAGCCGCTCCCAGGGGATCTCGACGTCGTCGAAGAACAGCATGGCGTCCTGCTCGTCGAACCGGCGTCCCAGCGGGTGGCTGTGGCCGTTGCCGTGGTCGCCGAGCGGCTCACGGCACAGGATCTTCAGCCCCCTGGCGTTCATCGGCAGCGCGAACCACAGGACGAACTCCTCGGCGCCGCGCTGGGCGGTGACGCCGTTGAGGTAGACGAGGACCTCGTGTGAGAACGGCGCGAGGGTGGCGAGCTGCTTGGCGCCGCGGATCACGACACCGCGCTCGTTCTCCTCCACCACGCGCAGCGCCAGGTCGGGGTCGTCGAGCGGGCTCGCGCTCCGGTCGATCTGCGGGTCGCCGAGGGCGTGGGTGAGCACCAGGTCGTGCTCCATGGCGTACCGGTGGTAGTTGACCGCGTTGGCCCCGAAGCCCGGCCGGCCCTTCTCCAGTTCGTCGCGGTAGTCGTAGAGACCGACCACGACGTTGGCCATGAAGTCGGGCGAGCGGCCGAGCTGTCCCCAGCTCTCCCGCATCCACCATTCCGCCGCGGCGAACTTCGCCCGCAGCTCCTCCGGGGTGGTGGGCAGCGCGTACGAGCGGCTCACCCGGTTGCCGGTCTTCGGCGACACGAAGGTGTTGACCTCGCGGGCCTCCGGGTCGGACAACCGCAGATCGAACAGCCGCGCGAACTCGTCGACCACGCCGCGGAAGGCGGGGTGCTCGGCGACGTTCTTCACGCGCTCGCCGACCAGCCACACCTCACGCCCGTCGTCGAGGCTCTGGCGGTACCTGTCGCCGGTCATGGCGCCGAGGGCGTTGGAAATGTCCATCGTTGACTCCTCGTGAGTGTCGGGATGTGCGGGGTCAGGGGCGGGCGAGCGCGGCGTGGGAGTATCCGGCGACCGTCTGGTAGCTCTCGCTGAGCCGCCTGATCTCCTCCCGGGAGATGACGTCGTCGATCCGTTCGAACGGACGGTCGCCGGTGCGGTCGTAGACCTCCCGGAGCAGGGCGTCGGGCGGGTTCATCCGGTTGGTCAGCACGACGCGGGACGTCGCGGCGAGGCGCTCCGTCTCGTACGCGCGCAGGGCCTGGTACGGGTCGCCGCTCTCGGCCAGGCGGGCGGCCAGGACGCGCCCGTCGAGGATGGCCTGAGCCGCGCCGTTGGAGCCGCGCGGCACCATCGGGTGCGCCGCGTCGCCGAGGAGCGTGACCCGGCCGACCGTCCAATGGTCAAGGGGGTCCTGGTCGACCATGGGATACTCCAGCACCTCTTCGGCCGCCCGGATCATGGCCGGCACGTCCAGCCAGTCGAAGGTCCAGTCGGCGAAGGGCTCGATGAAGTCCTCGATCAGCCCCGGGCGGTTCCAGTCGCGTGCGTCGCGGATGGGGCCCTCGACCTCGGCCACCCAGTTGACCAGCTGGTCCCCGCGGGTGTTGACGTCGTCACGGATCGGGTAGATCACCATCTTCCCGGTGGCCAGCCACCCGGCCCGCACCATGCTGGCCCCGGTGAGGAAGCGCGGCCACACGGTGGTGCCCCGCCACATCATGTAGCCCGTGTAGTGCGGGGCCGTGGAGCCGTGGAGCTGCTTGCGCACGACCGAGTGGACGCCGTCCGCGCCGACGACGACGTCGCCTGCGACCGTCGAGCCGGAGCCGTCCCGGTGCGTGACGTGGACGGTTGACGACCGCTCGTCCTGGGTGACGTGCGTGCCCCGGTGGTCGAGCAGCACCGCGTCGGGACCGAGCCGGTCGTACACGGCGGCGAGCAGCACCTGCTGCAGGTCGCCCCGGTGGATCGAGAACTGTGGCCAGTCGTACCCGGCGAACCGGCCGGCGGGCTCGCGGGCGACCAACTGGCCGAACCGGTTGAAGAACGCCGACTCCCGGGTGGTCACGGCGACCGCGGCCAGGGCGTCCTCCAGCCCGAGCCGGGCCAGGTTCCTGGTCGCGTGCGGGAGCAGATTGATGCCGACGCCCAGGGCGCCCAGCTGTGGGGCCGCCTCGAGAACCACGCACTCGATCCCCGATCGGTGGAGTTCGAGCGCCAGGGTGAGACCTCCGATCCCCGCCCCAAGGACGATGACCCTGGGCTTGGTCGCCATCTGCGACTCCTTTCGTGTGGTCCGACTTGAAGAATTCCGGCCGACCAGGGCATGACGGCATGGCCCGCCGGCGCCCTGGCACCGCGAACTTCGCGAATCCGGGGGTGGCTCCGGAGGTCAGGCGGTCCGGAGGATCGCCTTCAGCGCCGTGCCGCCGTCCATCCCGGCGTAGCCTTCGGCGAGGTCGTCGAGGTCGTGCACCCGGTCGATCAGAGGCGAGGGGTCGAGGCGGCCGTGCACGACGTCGTCGATCAGGCCGGGCAGGTAGTGCCGGGCCGGGGCGACGCCGCCCGCGAGCCGTACCTGCCGCCCGAACAGCCGCATCGGCGCGATCGCGCCGACGCCGTGCGGGACGCCGACGAAGCCGACCGAGCCGGCCGGGCGTACGACGTCGAGAGCCGTGTCGAAGGCCGCCTGCATGCCGACGCATTCGACGACCCGGTCGGGCAGGCGGCCGCCGAGCAGCTCGCGCACCGCCGGGACCGGCGACTCCTCCCGCGAGACCCGCAGCGTCAGCGCGCCGGCCTTCTCCGCGACCTTCAGCCGCTCGGTCCGCTCGCCGAGTAGGACCACGCGGTCGGCTCCGGCCCGGGCCGCGGCCATCGCGGCGGAGATGCCGACCGCGCCGTCCCCGATCACCGCGACCGTGTCGCCGCGCTCGACGCCGGCGAGCGCGACGCCGTGCATGCCCGTCGCGAACACGTCGCACAGCGGGATCAGCTTGCGGGCGAGGTCGTCGTCGATCTCCGGCTCGTCCCAGGGCAGTGCCAGAAGGGTCGCGTCGGCGTGAGGGACGCGGATGCTCTGCGCCTGCGCGCCCGCCCAGTCCTTGCCCCAGATCCCGGCGTGCGCGCAGAGCGGCTGCAGGCCGCGCCGGCACTCCTCGCAGTCGCCGTCGGAGAACAGGAACGGCGCGATGACGGTGTCACCGGGGCGCAGGGTGCGTACGGCGTCGCCGACCTCACGCACCCGGCCGATGAACTCGTGTCCGATGCCGCCCTCGCCGTGCGGGACGAGACCCCGGAAGGTCCACAGGTCGGACCCGCAGATGCCGGCGTAGCGGATGTCGACGACGACATCGCCGGGGTCGGCGATCCGGGGTTCCGGGAGGTCCCTGACCTCGATCCGCCCCGGCTCGGAGAACCACGCTCCACGCATGATGCTGTCTCGACCTTTCAGGCTGTCTCTGCGACCGGGCGGACGGTGGTGGGCAGCGCGTCGAGCCCGCGGATGAGCTGGTTGATCCGCCGGACCGGGGCGCCGACCTCGAACCTCTCGACCCGGCGGGCCAGCGCGGCGAGGATCGAATGGCCCTCGAGACGGGCCAGCCCCTGGCCGGCACAGCCGTGCATGCCGTACCCGAACGCGAGATGGTCCACGGGGTTGCGCCGCACGTCGAAGCGGGTGGGGTCCTCCCACTTGCGCTCGTCGCGGTTGGCCGAGGCGTACAGCATCATCACGCGCGACCCGGCCGCGAGCGTCAGGCCGTCGACGTCGACGTCGCGGGTGGCGACCCGGCAGAAGAACTGCACCGGGGACTCGATCCGCAGCACCTCGTTGAACGCGGAGGGGATCAGTGTGGGGTCGAGGCGGACCAGGTCCCACTGCTCGGGGTTGTGCGCGAAGTACCAGACCGCGTTGCTGATCGCGTTGATCGTCGTGTCGAGACCGGCGGTGACGTACGCCGACATGAGGGGGACACACGACTCCTGGCGGATCCGGCCGGCCGCCGCGGCGTCGTAGATGGCGCGGCCCATGCTGCCGGGGGTGAGCTGGTCCGGCTCGATACTCGACAGATACGCGAGCTGGTCCTCCAGGAGCGGAAACGCGGCGTCCGTGCGCGGTCCGGGCGGACCGCTGGCCGAGAAGGCGGCGTCGGCCCAGCCGAGCACCTTGTCCCGCCCGTTCTGCGGCAGCCCGATCAGGTCCAGGACGATGGAGATGGGAAAGGCCCGCGCGAGGTCGTCGACCGCGTCGAAGGCGCCCTGCCGCACGAGGGGCGCGACGAGCTCGTCCGCGCGCCGCTCGATGTCGTCCTTGAGCTGCCTGATCGCCTTGGGCGACAGCCGCGAAGCCAGGACGTCGCGCAGCCGGTCGTGCTCCGGCGGGTCGGTCGCGATGATCATGCCCTGGGTGGCCGCGTTGGCGAGGTCGTTCAGCCCGATGCCCTGGGCCGAGCTGAAGGACTCCCAGTCGGCGAGGCCCGCCCGGACGTCGACGTACCTGCCCATCGCGTACGACCGGTAGCGCGGAAGGTAGACGACGGGACCCGCGTTCCGGATCCGCTCATAGACGGGGAACGGGTCGGTCAGGACGTCGTCGCTGAAGAGGTCGAGGTCCAGAGACGGGATCTCGGAGGTGCTGGTCATCCTGTGCTCCTTCGGGAGGCGAGGCAGGCTAGGGGGTGGTCGCGATCTTGCGCAGCTTGGCCAGGGGCGTCCGGTGGTTCACCGTCGCGGCGGCCACCGGGGCGCCGTCTCGGGTCCACTGGATGAGCGCACTGCGTGCTTCGAGAGATCCGGTGAGGATGTTCAGCGTGGAGCCCGGCATGATCTCGCCGCAGACCTTGATGTCGAGTCCCCACTGTTCGGTCCAGTAGTACGGTGACGGGCGGTAGGCGGGAGCCTCGTCGCCCATCAGCAGCGCCATGGCGGCGGAACGCGCCTGGGCTATGGCGCTCCCCCAGTGGGGTGAGCGCCGGGGCCGGCCGGTGCGCTCGCTCACGCGGGCCACGACGTCACCGGCCGCGACGATGCCCGGGGCGACCCGGCAGCGTTCGTCGACGAGCAGGCCCGCCGGCCCGCCGAGCCCGGCGTCCGCCAGCCACTCGACGTTGGGCAGGTCGCCCACGGCGCTGACCACCACGTCGGCTTCCAGGAGCTCCCCTTCGGAGGTCCGCACGGCCGTCGGGCGGCCGTCGCCCGGCAGTTCCACGCCACCGGGCGCGCGGACCAGCCGCACGCCCTCGTCCAGAGCGGCGCGGGTCATGTGCTCGGCCAGGAAGGCGCCGAACTGCCGCACCAGCGGAGGGTCCTGGTCGACGACGGTGACGTCGAGCCCGAGCCCGCGCGCCGTCGAGGCGATCTCCATGCCGAGGAACCCCCCGCCGACGACGATCAGCGAGGCCGCCTCGGCGAAGATCGCGCGCAGCCGGACAGCGTCGTCCAGGTCGCGCACCACCAGCTCACCGGCGTCGCCCGCCTGCGGGTCGTACGGCCGCAGCCGCCGGGCCCGCGCGCCGGAGGCCACCACCAGGCCGTCGTACGGAAGTTCCTCCCCGCCGTCGAGCAGCACCCGGCGACGGCCGCGGTCCAGGCCGACGGCGCGTGACCCGGTGCGGAAGTCGACATCGGCGCGCAGCGGCGATATGAAGACGGACTCCGGCGTCTCCGTGCCCTTGAGCATCCCCTTGGACAGCGGCGGCCGGACGTAGGGTGCGTGACGCTCCTCGCTGACCACGGTGATCGAGCCCTCGTGACCGTGCTGGCGCAGGGCGTCCGCGGCGGTGACGGCGGCCACCGAGCCGCCGACCACGACGATGTCGCCGCCGGTCCCGATGCCACCCGTCACGGCTCCAACCTCAGCGCCGCGACCGGGCACACCCGCACGGCGGCCTCGGCATGGGCTGCGTCGCCGGGCGCGACCTCCTCCGACAGGACCTTCAGGTCACCCTCGTCATCGAGCTCAAGCAGGTGGGGCGCGGCCTCGGCGCAGAATCCGTAGCCCTCGCAGCGCGCCTCATCGACGGTGATCCTCATGTCAGCACCTCAGTAAGCGAATATCCGGAAAATCAGACGGGGTAGGTGGGCGGGGTGGGCCGTGCCGTGACCCACTGCCAGAAGGTGAACTCGTCCAGGTTCCAGTGGCCGCCGTAACGGCCTCCGTTCCCGGACGCGCCCATGCCGCCCATGGGGATGTGCGCGGCGTCGTTGATGGTCTGCCCGTTGATGTGGACCATGCCGGTGTGCAGCCGCTCGGCCAGGGCGAGTCCACGCGAAACGGACCCGGTGTGGATCGCCGCGGACAGGCCGTACTCGGTCTGTCCGGCCAGTTCGACCGCCTCGGCGTCCGAGGAGAACCTGGTCACCGGGATCACCGGACCGAAGATCTCCTCACGGAACGCGCGCACGCCGGGCGTGACCCGGTCGAGCACGGTGGGCTTGTAGAAGGGCCCGTCATGGGAGCCGCCGGTGCGCAGCACCGCGCCCGCCTCGACCGAGCCGGTGACGATGTCGTGGACGCGCAGCGCCTGGCGCGCGTCGATGAGCGGGCCGACCCGCACCTCCGGGCGGCGCGGATCGCCCACGACGAGGGACCGGGCGTGCGCGGTGAGCCGCTCGACGTACTCGTCCGCGATGCTCTCGTGCACGAGGTGGCGGCCGGTCGCCATGCATATTTGGCCCTGGTGCAGCAGCGAACCCCAGGCCGCGTTGTTGACCGCAGCGTCCAGGTCCGCGTCGTCCAGGACGATGAGCGCGTTGTTCCCGCCCAGTTCGAGGACGACCCGCTTGAGCAGGCCACCGGCGATCTCGCCGACCCGGCGTCCGGTCGCGGACGACCCGGTGAACGAGATCACCCGCGTGTGCGGCGAGCGGACGACGGCCTCGCCGGCCTCGGGTCCGCCGGGCAGCACGTGCAGCAGTCCGGATGGCAGGCCCGCTGCCTCGAACACCCGGGCCAGCGCGACGCCGCCGCTCAGCGTGGTCTTCACATCCGGCTTGAGCAGGACGGCGTTACCGAGGGCGAGCGCGGGGGCCACCGACCTGACGGCGAGCATGAGCGGAGCGTTCCACGGCGCGATCACACCGACGACGCCGGCAGGAACCCGCCGGGCCATGCTCAGCACGGACGTGTCGTCGTGCGGCAGCAACTGCCCGTACGGCTGGTCCGTCAGGCCGGCCGCCGAGCGCAGCTCGTCGAGGGCCTTGGTCACCTCCTGCTCGGCCTTGGCCCTGATGCCTCCGGTCTCCCTGATCATCATCTCGACGATGTCGGCCCGCATGGACTCGAGGGCGAGCGACGCCCTGGCCATCACGTCGGCGCGCTCCTTGTAGGAGGCACGGGCCCATTCACGCTGGGCCTCGGCCGCGACCGCGCCGGCCCGCTCGACGTCCGCCTCGTCGGCGAGACCGATCTCACCGATGCGCTCACCGGTCGCGACCTCCACCACGTCCGCGGTCCCGCCGCCACCACGACGCCATCCGGCCGAGAACAGGTGTCCGGAGGCCGAGGCGAAGTCACATCGACTCACTGAAAACGCTCCAATCGGTGGGGGGCGAACCGGAAAAAGCCCGGTTACGTCGGCGTTTTCAGGAGATTACGCCGCACGATCCGGCGTCACCTCGCTACGAGTGAACTAATCTGCGTGCGGAAACTTCGACACGGTGTCGCAACGGGAGGGATGGGCGTGAGCCTCGACGACATGGTCCAGACGCTCGCGGAGCAACTCGGCGGCCCGGTCGTCCTGTACGACGCCGACCTGAACCTCGTGGCGTTCAGCGTCCACGGAGACGACGTCGACGAGGCCCGCCGGTCGGTGATCCTCTCCCGCAGGGCGAGCGTCCGCGCCCAGGAGATGATCGCGGCCTACCAGGTGCGCAAGGCCCGATCCCTGGTCCGGCTGCCTCCGCACGGGGAAACGCCTGCCCGGATCGTCTACCCGGTGTGGCACGCGGGCCACGTCCTCGGATATGTCGCCTATATCGACAAAGGGCCAGACAAAGAGCCAAGGCCCCAGCACCAGCGATTCCTGTCCAAGGCGGAGCCGGAGATCGGGGCGATGCTGGCGCTGCGCGCCCTGCAGCGCCGCCAGTCGTCGGACGAGCCGCGCCGTCTGCTGTCCGAGCTCCTCTCCGAGGTCTCCGCCACCCGCGAGGCCGCGGCGGCCGAGCTGCTCGAAACCGGTCTGGTGAGCTCTGCCGCCCGCTACTCCGCAATGGTCTTCCGGCCGGCCCAGCAGCCGACCCGTACGTCGGGCGCCGTGAGACTAGCGATCGAGCAGGCACTGTCGATGATCGTCAGGTCGACGTCGCTGAAGGCGTGCGGAGCGGTGCTCGGCGACGAGGGCGTGCTGGTGATCCCCCGGCCGGTGAACCCCGAACGGCTGGCCAACCTGCTCAGCCGGCCGGGACTGGAGTCCCTGCGGGCCGGAGCCGGCGGGCCGCGTGAGTCCCTGGCGCTGGTGCGCGAGTCGCACCGCGAGGCGGTCATGGCCTGGCGCGCGGCGACGGCAGACCCGGCCGGCTACGGTACGTCGGCGCGCTGGGAGGATCTCGGGATCGACCGCCTGCTCATCCAACTGCCGCTCGACTCGCTCGCCATGGAGGACCTGCCGGTCGCCGTACGGCGGCTGCTGCAGGCCCGCTCCGGCGGGAAGCTCGCCGACACCCTGGAGGCATACCTCGACCACGGGGCCGATGCCCAGGCCACTGCCCGCCATCTCGTCATCCATCGCAGCACGCTGTACTACCGGCTCGGCCGGATCAACGACATCATCCGGTGCGACCTGGCAGACGGCCGGGTACGGCGTGAGCTGCACACCGGGCTCCGCGTCGCCACCCTCGCCGGACTTCGCGCCACGACGTGATGTCGCACAGGCGTGCCCGAAGCCCATCGTGACCACGACGTTTCCGGGTCGATCCGGACGGGCATCGGCGGATCACCGCTTCCCGGCAGGAGTGACCTACCTGCTCCGGGGAGGTACGGGCCGAGCCGACACAGCCCCGCGCCCGGGACACCCGTGACGCCGTCGCGGACGCGTCGTCCCGCGCCATCCCCTCCTCGTCGGACACGGTGTCGCATCGTCCGGACTGTGATTAGTACACCGAGGCGAGGTGCTCTGTGGTCCGTGGCACGTAGCATCGGCGGGCACAGCCGGCGGCACCTGGCGCGTTAGCACGCTCGCCGTGCCCCTTCCGCGTATCGGAGGCGGCATCGGTGCCGCTGTCGAAGGAAGTGATCTCATGACGAATTCCCCCACGTCCTCCTGCTGTCCGACGTCCGGATCGGGCAGCTCGCGACGCGGCGTGCTCAAGGGCATCGGTGCGCTCGGCGGAATGGGTGTGGCCTCTTTGGCCGGGGCCGTGCTCACCCCCACCGCGGCGAATGCGGAATGGGCCAGGCCAGGGCCGGGCAGGCAGGATTGGTCGGGTACGAGCGTGGTGCTGCTGGGCACCGGCGGTGGTCCGGTACCCATGACGGACCGGCAGATGACCTCGCAGGTCGTGGTGGTCGACGGTGCGGCGTACATGGTCGACTGCGGTAGCGGCGTGGTCCGGCAAATGTACGCGGCCGGGGTGACCCATGCGATGCTGCGGGCGTTGTTCGTGACCCACTTCCACGCCGACCACTTCTGCGACTACCTCCCGCTGATCCTGTTCGGACGGTCACTGCCCGGACACGAGTACGGCTATCCCGGTCAGTTGCATGTCTACGGTCCACCGTCGCTGGGCCTGCCGCCCGGGGTGCCGATGCCGGGGGTGGAGTTGATCCAACCGGACGACCCGCACCCGGGCATGACCGACGTCCACAACGGAGTGCTGGCCGGCCGGATTCGCCCCCACGACGAACAGCCAGGGAATCCGAGCCCGGCTCGGACCGGATATCCGGGACATCGTCGTGCCACACGACCTTCGGGTGGACGCCTCGGCCGATCTTCCGGCGCCGCCCCGGATGCGTCCTTTCAAGGTGTACGAGGACGATCGCGTGCGAGTGAGCGCCACCCTGGTCAACCACTACTGGCCCTTCCCGGCGTTCGGCTTCCGGTTCGACACCGACCACGGCAGCGTCACGTTCTCGGGCGACACCACGCCGAGCGACAACCTCGTGGAGCTGGCCCGGAACACCGACGTGCTGGTGCACGAGATCATGGACGGCCAGAGCATGCTGGACCACGGCATGGCGGAATTCATGGTGACCGGTTTGCGTGGCTGTCACACCGATATCACCGAGATCGGGGGCATTGCCGCGACGGCCGGAGCGCGCACCCTCGCCCTGTCGCATATCGTGCCGCTCTCGATCACCTCTCCGACGCCGCCGAAGCTCCCGGTCGGGCACTGGCGGTCGACGATCAGGCGGGACTACGACGGCACGGTCGTGATCGGACGAGATCTGCAGCGCGTGCGACTGGGCCGGCCATCGGGACGATGAAGTCTCGATCGCCTGTCCGACACCGTTGGCGGTTCCCCTCCGACCCGCGCGAACCGCTGCAGGAGGCGCGGCCGAGCCCGTGACCCCGCGGCTCAGCCGGGCCAGGCGCCGGCGATGAGATCGCGGGTGTCGCGCAGGAGCTGGGGCAGGACCCGGGTGTGCCCCACCACGGGCATGAAGTTGGTGTCGCCGCCCCATCTGGGCACGACGTGCTGGTGCAGGTGGGCGGCGATGCCCGCGCCCGCGACGCCGCCCAGGTTCATCCCCACGTTGAACCCCTGCGCGCCGCTCGCCTTGCGCAGCGCCAGGGTCGACCGCTTGGTGAACTCCGCCAGCTCCATGGTCTCGGCGTCGTCCAGGTCCGCGTAGTCGGCCACGTGGCGGTACGGGCAGACCATCAGGTGGCCGGAGTTGTACGGATAGAGGTTGAGCAGGGCGAAAACGGCGGAGCCGCGGGCGATGATCAGCCCGTCCTCGTCGGAGAGCTTCGGGATCTCGCAGAAGGGGCAGCCGTCGTCCTTTCCCGACCCGGTGGGCTTGTTCTCGCCCTTGATGTAGGCCATGCGGTGGGGAGTCCACAACCGCTGGAAGTTGTCGGGATCCCCCGCACCGGCCTGCTCGATCGGCTCTGAATCCACGGTCGCCCTCTCCTCCACTCCCGGTGCGCGTTTTTGCAGCCGTTGGCAGCAGCATTTGACTTTCTCCCCCTCCTGAAGGAGGGGATTCCTACAGCTCGCGCCGTAGGGCTTTCTGCTTCATCGCCGGCTGCCCGCCCGGAGGTCTCCGTTGAGGTCTTACACCGGCTCCACAGACCGACACCGCCAGCCCGGCGGCCAGAAGGTTCTTCGCCGCGTTCACATCCCGGTCATGGGTCGCCCCGCAAGCACACGTCCAGACGCGGACGTGCAACGGCATCTTCTCCTGCACGGCGCCGCAGACCGAGCACAGCTCGGAGGAGGGGAAGAAGCGGTCGACCGCGACGACTTCCCGCCCGTACCAGGCGGCTTTGTACTCCAGAAGGCCCCGGAACTGCGACCATGCCGCGTCCGAGATGGCGCGGGCCGGGCTCCGGTCCTTGACCATGTTGCGGACGGTCAGGTCCTCGATCACGAGCGTTTGGTTTTCGCGCACGAGTCGAGTGGTCAGCTTGTGCAGGTGGTCACGCCTGCGGTCGGTGATGCGGGCGTAGATCCGCGCGACCTTGCGCCGGGCCTTGGCCCGGTTGGCCCCCTCGCCCCTGGCCTTGCGGGCGAGGTTCCGCTGGGCGCGGGCCAGACGTTCCCGGTCGGCCCGCTCATGCGGGGGGTTGGTGACCTTCTCCCCGGTCGACAGGACGACCAGGTGGTCGAGTCCGGCGTCGATGCCGACGGCGTTCCCGTTCGCCGGCAGAGGCGTGACGGTCGGGTCCTCCACCAGCAGGGACACAAACCAGCGGCCCGTGCTGTCGCGGGACACCGTCACCGTGGTCGGCTTCGCCCCCTCAGGCAGCGGGCGAGACCACACAATAGTCAGCGGCTCGGCCATCTTCGCCAGGGTGAGCCGGCCGTTCCGGAACCGGAACGCGCTGGTGGTGTACTCCGCCGAGTCACGCGACTTCTTCCGGGATTTGAAACGCGGGTACCTGGCCCGCTTGGCGAAGAAGTTGGTGAACGCGGTCTGCAGGTGCCGAAGCGCCTGCTGGAGCGGAACGCTGGACACCTCGTTCAGGTAGGCCAGTTCCTCGGTCTTCTTCCACGCCGTCAACATGGCCGAGGTCGCGTTGTAGGTGACCCGCTCCTGCCGCAGTGCCCACGCCTCGGTCCGGGCGGACAGCGCCATGTTGTAGACCTTCCGCACGCACCCGAACGTCCGGGCAAGCTCGGCGGCCTGCTCCGGCGTCGGGTAGAAGCGGTACTTGAACGCCCGCTTCACAACGGAGGTCACATCTCACAATCTACCATGTCAGCTTGTGAACCCCTGCGGCGTATTCGGCCGGCAGACCACGAATCGCCCAGCGGCGATTCGTCTTTCCCTGCCCTGCTCCGCAGGAGTCCGATTCCTCCCTCGACTGAAGGCGGGGAGGGCCGGAGGTTTCCGATGACCCACGATCCCGCATGCGGCCGCCGGTACGGCCTCCCTTGACGCAGAGTGGAACCGTGACTCTACCGACGCCGTACCACGGCAGCGGTCCGGGGCCGATCACCCCGGACGGCTGCGCGGTGGACTACTACGCCATGCTCACTCCCAACGGCGAACCCGAGATCATCCACGCGGCGGCACCGGCCGGGGCGTCCATCCTGGAGCTCGGGGCCGGAGCGGGCCGGATCACCCGCGGTCTCCTGGCTCTCGGACACGAGGTCGTCGCCGTGGACGAGTCGCCCGAGATGCTCGCACACATCGAAGACACCGAGACGATCTGCTCCCCGATCCAGTCCCTGTCCGCCGGCCGGGCGTTCGACGTGGTCCTGCTCATGTCGTTCGTGATCGAGACCGCCGACGACGAACTCCGCCGGGCGTTTCTGCGCACCTGCAGAAGGCACGTGGCCGAGGACGGGTGCGTGATCCTGCAGCGCAAGCCCCCGGAGTGGTACGACACGATCCAGCCGTTCGAGCGGATCACCGAAGCCGGCCACGTCGTCCGGATGACGGAGGTCAGCCGCCCCGCGCCCGATCTTCTGTACGCCACCATGGAGTACACCGTCGGCGACCGGCGCTGGACCCATTCCTTCCTCAGCCGGCGCCTCGACGACGACTTCCTCCGCAGTTCCCTGGAGGAAGAGGGCCTGACGATGGCGGGTTTCCTCGGCGGAGATCGCGAGTGGGTGCGCGCGCTACCGGTCTGAGTCCCCCGCCGCCCTCGTGGTACGGCCGAGCGGAGCCGTACCACGAGGACCCGAGGGTCAGACCTGGATGCGGCGCTCGACGGCGTCGACGATCTCGGCGACGGCCTGGTCGATCGGGACGCCGTTCTTCTGCTCGCCGTTGCGGTAGCGGAAGGACACCGCGCCCGCCGCGATGTCGTCGTCGCCGGCCAGCAGCATGAACGGCACCTTGGCCTTCTGCGCGTTGCGGATCTTCTTCTGCATCCGGTCGTCCGAGGCGTCCACCTCCACCCGGATGCCCCGCTCGCGCAGCCGCTTGGCCACGTCCTGCAGGTACGGCACGTGCGCATCGGAGATCGGAATGCCGACGACCTGCACCGGCGCCAGCCACGGGGGGAAGGCGCCGGCGTAGTGCTCGACCAGGACGCCGAAGAAGCGCTCGATCGACCCGAACAGCGCGCGGTGGATCTTGACGGGCCGCTTCCTGGTGCCGTCCGCCGCCTGGTATTCCAGCTCGAACAGCTCGGGCAGGTTGAAGTCGAGCTGGATGGTGGACATCTGCCAGGTCCTGCCGATGGCGTCACGCGCCTGCACGGAGATCTTCGGACCGTAGAAGGCCGCGCCGCCCGGGTCGAGCACCAGGTCCAGCTTCTCGGACTCGGCGACCTCGCGCAGGGTCTCGGTCGCCTGCTCCCACACCTCGTCGGAGCCGACGTACTTCTCCGGGTCCTTGGTGGACAGCTCCAGGTAGAAGTCGTCGAGGCCGTAGTCGCGGAGCAGGTCGAGCACGAACCGCAGCAGCGACTTGAGCTCGTCGCGCATCTGCTCCTGGGTGCAGTAGATGTGCGCGTCGTCCTGGGTGAGGCCGCGCACCCGGGTCAGGCCGTGCACCACACCGGACTTCTCGTACCGGTAGACCGTGCCGAACTCGAACAGTCGCAGCGGCAGCTCACGGTAGGACCGCCCGCGCGACCTGTAGATCAGGTTGTGCATCGGGCAGTTCATCGGCTTCAGGTAGTAGCGCGCGCCCTCCAGCTCCATGGGCGGGAACATGCCGTCGGCGTACCAGTCCAGGTGGCCGGAGATCTTGTAGAGGTTCTCCTTGGTGATGTGCGGGGTGTTGACGAACGAGTAGCCCGCCTCCTCGTGCCTGCGGCGCGAGTAGTCCTCCATCACCCGGCGGATGATGCCGCCCTTGGGGTGGAAGACCGGCAGGCCGGAGCCCAGCTCGTCGGGGAAGGAGAACAGGTCGAGCTCGGCGCCGAGCTTGCGGTGGTCGCGCTTCTCTGCCTCCGCCAGGAAGTTCAGGTACTCGTCCTGCTTCTCGCGCGACTCCCAGGCGGTGCCGTAGATCCGCTGGAGCTGCGGGTTCTTCTCGCTGCCCCGCCAGTAGGCCCCGCCCGACCGCATGAGCTTGAACGCCGGAATGACCCGGGTGCTCGGCAGGTGCGGCCCGCGGCACAGGTCCTTCCAGCACAGCTCGCCCGACTTCGGGTCGAGGTTGTCGTAGATGGTGAGCTGCCCGGCGCCCACCTCCACGTCAGCGCCCTCGGCCGACTCGGCCGCGCCGCCCTTCAGCCCGATCAGCTCCAGCTTGTACGGCTCGGCCGCCAGCTCCTCGCGGGCGTCCTCGTCGCTCACCGGCCGCTGCCGGAAGGTCTGGGCCTGCTTGACGATCTCGCGCATCCGCTTCTCGATGCGCTTGAGGTCGTCGGGGGTGAACGGCTCGGCCACGTCGAAGTCGTAGTAGAAGCCGTTCTCCACGGGCGGGCCGATGCCGAGCCTGGCCTCCGGGAAGATCTCCTGTACGGCCTGGGCCATGACGTGGGCGGTCGAGTGGCGCAGGATCGCCCGGCCGTCGGGGCTGTCGATGGCGATCGGCTCGACGACGTCGCCGTCGGCGACCTCGGCGGCCAGGTCACGCGGCTCGCCGTTGATCTTCGCGGCGATGACCGACCGGCCGTCGGCGCCGAGCGCCTCCCCGGCCGTCGTGCCCGCCGCCACCACACGCTCGGCTCCGGCGAGGGTGATGCGTATTTCGAGGGCGGCAGACACGGTGGCTCCTTCGGCTGGCATTCATGCGCGTTCGCGCGAAAACGGATTCGCGGACTCATCCCGTCCGGCACCTCGGCCTCCGGGAGATCCAGGGCCGACGGGACTCCAGGCTTCGATGCTACCGGTGCCGCCGCCCCGATTTCGCGCGCTGTTCGACGCGGCGGGAACGGATGCTGCTCGCCGTGATGGTTGCGGTCCGGTGCATGAGGCCTCCGGCCTCCCCGGGCGCGGTGGTCTCGGGCACGGTCTTACACCGGCCGGAGCACCACCCGCCCCCGCCGCTTCCCACTCGTCATAGGTGGTGGCACTACCAGCGGTGATGCACCTGGGGGCGGATCAGCTCGTCGTAGATCCGGCGGACGGCGGCGTGCGCCTCGGCCGGCAGAGCCGGCAGATCGGCGGCCGCGACGTTGGCCCGGGCCTGCTGCGGATTGCGCGCACCCGGGATCACCACGCTCACCCCGGCCTGATCGATGATCCAGCGCAGCGCGAACTGGGCCATCGTCATGCCGGCGGGGACCAGCTCCCTGATCCGGTCGACGGCCTGCAGGCCCACGCCGTACTCCACCCCGGAGAAGGTCTCACCGACGTCGAAGGCCTCGCCCTGCCGGTTGAAGTTGCGGTGGTCGGTCTCGGCGAAGACCGTCTGCGGGCCGTACCGTCCCGTCAGCAGGCCGCTGGCGAGCGGGACCCGGGCGATGATGCCGACGCCGGCCTTCTCGGCCGCCGGGAGCACCTCGTCGAGCGGCTTGAGCCGGAACGCGTTGAGGATGATCTGCACGCTGGCCACGCCGGGCCGGGAGATCGCGGTGAGCGCCTCCCCCGCGGTCTCCACGCTGACGCCGTAGGCCGCGATCGAGCCCTCGGCCACCAGCGTGTCGAGGCCGTCGAACACCTCGTCGTCGTCGAACACCGCGGTGGGCGGGCAGTGGAGCTGGACCAGGTCGAGCGTGTCCACGCCCAGGTTGGCCCGGGATCGGTCGGTCCAGGCGCGGAAGTCGCCCAGTTTGTACGCCTCGGGCGTCTGGAGCACCCGCCGCCCCATCTTGGTGGCCACGGTCAGGCCGGAACGCTCCCTGAGCAGTTTTCCGATGATCTTCTCGCTGCGGCCGTCGCCGTAGACGTCGGCCGTGTCGATGAAGTTCACCCCGGCGTCGACGGCCGCGTTCAGGGTGGCCAGCGCGTCGGCCTCGCTGACCTCACCCCAGTCCGCTCCGAGTTGCCAGGCTCCCAGCCCGACGACGCCCACCTGCCTGCCCGTCCTGCCCAACACGCGCTGTTCCATGACGGATGATCCTAATGCGGACCGTCATCAGGACAGATGGCGGTCGAACCAGCCGCGGGCGAGGTCGGCGACCGACTCGAGCGTCCCCGGCTCCTCGAACAGATGGGAGGCGCCCGGGACGATCTCCAGCCGGGTCTCGGCGGTGAGCCTGCCCATCGCCTCCATGTTGAGCTCGATGACGATCGGGTCGCGTTCGCCGACGATCAGCAGCGTCGGCTGCCTGACCGAGGCCAGGTACTCCCCGGCCAGGTCGGGCCGTCCGCCCCGTGAGACGACGGCGCGCACCGCGTCGGGACGGGCCGCCGCTGCCACCAGGGCGGCGGCCGCGCCCGTGCTCGCGCCGAACAGGCCGATGCCGAGCCCGCCGACCGGCACGTCCAGCGGCACCCGGTCGGTCAGCGCCGCCACCCGCCGGGCGAGCAGGCCGATGTCGAACCGCAGGTGACCGGTGTGGGCGTCGGCACGCTCCTCCTCGGCCGTGAGCAGGTCGGCCAGCACGGTGGCCAGCCCGGCGCGCTGCAGCTCACGGGCCACGTACCGGTTGCGCGGGCTGTGCCGCCCGCTGCCGCTCCCGTGCGCGAACAGCACCACTCCGTGCGCCGGCCGCGGCACCACGACATCGGCGTCGAGCACGACCTCTCCGGCCGGGATCCGGACGCTCACCTCGACAGCGTTCATGCTTTCCTTTCCCCCTTGCCGTCACACGGTCGCCGGGCAGGTCTCCGGCGGTTCTCCGCCCTCCCAGCGGGCCGTACGCTCCAGCGGCTCGACCGCCCGGGTCTCGGCGATGTGGATCACCGCGCCGAACCGGCCGGCCAGGCGGGTCTGGACGCCTTACCCCGACCGGACCGCGGCAAACGCTCTCGGCCGCGGGCGGGAACGGGCGGCCGTCAGCATGCCGGAACCACAGGAAGCCTTGGCGGCCATTTGGATCAACCGGACAAATGCGGACGATAAGGACCGTCAAGGATGGGCAGAGATCCCAAAGAGTCAACCGGCAGGGTGAACCATGCACTGGCCAGAGGAGCTGACGGAGACCCCGGATCTGCACGGGGCCTATCCGCGGCTGAGCCGGGCCCGGATCGAGCGCCTCGCGGCGCGCGGCGAGCGGCGGCCGCTGAGCCGTGACGACGTGCTCTTCACCGAGGGCGAGCTGTCCGACGACTTCTTCGTCGTGCTCGACGGCAAGGTGGCGATGGTCGAGGAGTACGGCACGGCCGACCGTGTCGTCGGACTCCACGGCCCGGGGCGGTTCCTCGGCGAGATGAACGTGCTGAGCGGCCTGGCCGGGCACCGGACGGCGGTGTGCGCCGAGCCCGGCGAGGTGCTCGCCGTGCCGGTGGACGAGCTGCGCCGGATGATCGGCCGGGACGCCGAGATGGGAGATCTGATCCTCCGGGCGTTCGTCATCCGCCGGTCGATGATCACCGGGCTGGGCACGGGCCTGCGCATCGTCGGTTCCCGGTTCTCCGCCGACACGCGTCGCCTGCGCGAGTTCGCCGTACGCAACCGTCTGCCGCACAAGTGGATCGACCTGGAGGAGGACTGGGAGACGGAGTGCTTCCTGCGGGCGATGGGCGTCGCGCCGGAGGAGACGCCCGTGGTGATCCTGCGGTGCGAGACCGTGCTGCGCAACCCGAGCAACGCCGAGCTGGCCGGGGCCGTCAACCTGCCGGCCCCGCGCACCTGGGAGACGGTGTGCGACCTGCTCGTCGTCGGAGCCGGCCCGGCGGGGCTGGCCGCCGCGGTGTACGGCGCGGCCGACGGCCTGTCGACGATCGTGGTCGACGGGGGCGCCATCGGCGGCCAGGCCCGCACCTCGCCCCGGATCGAGAGCCACCTGGGGTTCCCGTACGGAATCTCCGGGGACGAGCTGGTGGACCGGGCGATGACCCAGGCGACCGGGCTCGGCGCCTGCTTCCGCGTCCCGGCGGAGGCCGCCGCGCTCGACGGAAGCTGTGGTGACCACGTCGTCACCACGCGGGACGGCACGGTGATCCACTCTCGCGCGCTGATCGTCGCCACCGGAATCCGGTACCGCAGACTCCAACTGCCCGATATGGAGAGGTTCGAGCGGACGAGCGTCTACTACGCGGCGACCATGTTCGAGGCGCGGGAGTGCCGGCGGGATCCGATCGTGGTCGTGGGCGGGGGCGACACCGCCGGGCAGGCGGCCCTGTTCCTGGCCGCGCACGCGGCGTGGGTCCGCCTGCTGGCCAGGGAGGGCGACCTGCGGGTGAACATGTCCCGCTATCTGGCCGTCGAGGTCGAGCGCGACCCGCGGATCCAGGTCATGCTGAACACCGAGGTCAGGGAGCTGACCGGCGGGAAGACGTTGGAGGCCGTGGTGGCCGAGGACAACGTCACCGGAGAGCGCCGCAGCATCGAGGCCCGCGCGCTGTTCGTCCTGATCGGGGCCGAGCCGCACACCCCCTGGCTGTCGGGCGAGATCTCCCTCGACCGTCGCGGATATGTCCTCACCGGCGCGCGCGCCGTCCGCTTCCAGGCGACGGCCGAGAGTCGTTCACCCGGCCGGCCGTTCCCGCTGGAGACCAGCAGGCCCGGCGTGTTCGCGGCGGGTGACGTGCGCAGCGGCTCCACCAAACGGGTCGTCTCAGCGGCCGGAGAGGGCGCGATGGCCGCGCGCCTGGTGCACGAGCATCTCCGGTCGGCCTTCTGAACGGCGAGGGAGGGGCGAGCCAAGCTCGCCCCTCCCTACCGGCCGGTCGTGCGGCCCGCTCAGTCCTCGTCGTCCGACGACCACTGGCCGGAGCCGGTCTCACGCATCTGCTGGCCCGGCATCTGCTGGACGAGGTCCTGACCGGACAGCTTCCGCACCATCGGAGAATTGGCCTGCGGGTGCAGGAAGATGTCCTGCGGCTCCTGGCCCGCGTTCTGGACGATCGGCCCCTGGGGCCCCTGGCCGTCGGCGCCCTGGCCGATCTGCCCGGTCTGGACCTCGGGACCGGCCTGGGCCGCCTGCGCGACGGGAGCCGTCTGCGGGGCGACCTGCCCATTGGGGCCGGTCTGGCCGGTGGGGCCCTGCGCGGCCTGGGCGGCCGGCTCCTGGGTGCCGGCCGCCACGAGGGGGCCGATCTTCTCGTTCTTGTCCCTCAGAAGCTGCTCCATGGCCTTGCTGGCGATGAGATCGGGCTGGTCCGCGTTCTGCATCGCGAAGGATGCGATCTTCTTGCCCGGGGAGGCGTCGGCGGCGGAGTGCTGGTCCGCTGGTGTGCCGACCGGTCCGGAAAGCAGGGCGGCCGCGATTATTGCAGTGCAGATAGGCATGAGAATTCCCCCGAAATGGTGGACGGTACATGCAAGACGTTAAGCGCCTCAAGTCGGACGATCACGGACCCGATGTCCAGTGTCCGGTCAAAGAAGGGAATCCACCATTTCACCCGCGACAGCCGCCGAATGAACCTCGTACGCAGAGGGGTGGACCGTGACACGGCCCACCCCTCTGCGTATTTCCCGACGTCCGCTGAATTCTCTTTTCGCAAAGGCCACTTCGGCGGCTCAGGCCGCGTCGGCTGCCTCGGTCAACCGGTCACTTCGGCCACTTCTGCTATTTCGGCCATTTCGACTATTTCGGCATCAGCACGCTGTCGATCATGTAGACGGTGGCGTTGCGGGTGACCACGTCACCGCAGACCACGTTCGCATCGTTGATTTTGAAGCTCTGCCCGGAACCGCTGGTGGTCAGCTCGCCGCCCTGCACGGTCTTCAGCTTGCCGCGACGAAGGTCGGCCGGCGTCTTACGCCCCTTGACCACGTGATAGGCCATGAGGGCGCTGAGCGCCTGCTTGTTCCCCATGAGGCGGTCGAGCTTCTTCTTCGGGACCTTGGTGAAGGCTTCGTTCGTGGGCGCGAACAGCGTGAAGTCCTTGCCCTTGTTGAGCGTACGGGCCAGACCCGCGGTCCGCACCACTCCGGAAAGCGTCGAAAGCGACGGAATGCCGGAGATGGCCTTGCCGACCGGTTCACCCGTCACGGATGCCGGAACATCCGAGCAGGCGGCGCCGAACGGCGAGGCGGACGCGGACGGGGACGCCGAAGCGGATGGCGAGGCGGTGGCCGACTCCGTCTCCGAGGCGCTCGCCTCGACCTCCGGCGTCGCCGTGTCCGTCACCGTCTCATTCACCGCGGCCGGGGCCGCGGCGTCGCTCCCGCCTCCGCTGCCATCGCTGCCGCAGGCCGCGGTGAGCGACAGCACCGTGGCCAGAGCGGAAAAGGCGAGAAGTCGCGTCTTCATCGAATCTCCCTGTGGTGGAGGTGGCGCCCGCCGGCCCGCGGGTGACAGGCGTAAGGGTGCGGAGAGGAACCGGAGATGCCTGCCGCCCGCGGGCCGTGGAACTCACGCGTCGATCAGCTGATCGGCAGGTGGATCAACGCGATGTCCGGTGGTGTGCGCCCTTGCGTGCGCCCCAGCCGAACGAAGGCCACGACTTCGCCTCCTGGTGCCCCTTGGCCTTGGGCAGCTGGACCGACTGCTTGCCCGCCTTCGACATGTCGGCCGTCGGGTTGATGACGAGGTCCTGCCCCTTCGCGTCGCGCCCGCTCCGGCCCCACTCGGCGGGGAAGGTGAAGCGCCCCGGGAAGAAGTCGTCGTCGGACTTCTCCTTCACCGCCGCCTGCGGTCCCTCGGCGGCGGCGGGCGCCGCGTTGGAGGTGTTGGCGGGCGGCTGGAACATGAAGGCCGGCCCGTCGTCCTCCGCGTCCTCCTGCTGCTGCGGCGCCTGCTGCTGACCCCCTTGCTGCTGGGGCTGCTGCGACTGCTGCTGGGGCTGCTGGGGCTGCTGCTGCATCCCGGCCTCCTGCAGCCACGGCGGCTGCATCGGCTGGAACATCGCAGGCTGCATCATGCCCGGCTGCTGGGCGGTACCGGGCTGCATCATGCCCGGCTGCTGGCCCATACCGGGCGGCATCATGCCGGGCTGCTGCATCATGTCGGGCTGCTGGGTGATGCCGGGCTGGGTGATACCGGACGGCATCATGTCCGGTTGCATCGTGCCCGGCTGGGTCATGCCGGGCTGCATCATGCCCGGCTGCTGCATCGTGCTCTGGTTCTCCTGCGGCTGCTGCGCGCCGGCCTGCTGCAGCCACGGCGGCTGCATCCCGAACTGCGGCGCCCCGTACATCTGGCTGCTGTAGGGGTCGGTGTTGCTGGTGACGTCGCCCGGACCCGCTTCCTGTGGTGTGGCGGCGGCGGCCGGGCCGGCGAACAGGGCGGCGGCGAGTATGGCAGTGCAGATAGGCATGGACTCCCCCGATGTCGTGGAAGGTACGAGCAAGACGCTAAGCGGCCCACGGTGGATGATCATGTGTCCGACGCTCAATGTCGGGTCAAACCTGAGGATCAGGCGCTTCATCTCGCAAAGATCTACAAACCGCGGTGCCCCACCTGGTTCGCGCACGCCGAGCCCGCCGTTTCCTCCCGGTATCGGCCGGGCAGGCCCGACGTATGCCACTGCTCGACAACACACTGCCGCTCCTGCTCAGCGGATACGCCTGGCTGCCCGGCCTGCGCCGCCGTGCCGGGTCGGACATCGTCCACACGAGGGTGCTCGGGCAGCGGGCGGTCGGCCTGTGCGGGCCGGACGCGGCGCGGTTCTTCTATGACGAGGACCATGTGGAGCGGCGCACGGCCCTGCCCGGCCCGGTCAAGAGCACGCTGTTCGGTCACGGCGCCGTGCACACGCTCGACGGCCCGGCCCACCGGCTGCGCAAAGCGATGTTCATGTCGCTGATGACCGAGGACGGCATCGGCGCCCTGGCCGATCGCACGCTCGCCGCCTGGGACGAGACGGTCTCCTCGTGGCCGGCCGGGCGGGACGTCGTGCTCTTCGACGAGGCGTCCCGGCTGCTGACCCGCGCCGTGTGCGGGTGGGCGGGCGTCCCCCTGCCCGCCGCCGACGTGCCGGCCATGGCGTCCGACCTGGTCGCGATGGTCGACGGATTCGGCTCGGTGGGGCGACGGCACTGGCGGGCGCGAACGGCCCGGAGGCGGCGCGAGGCGTGGCTGGCCGCTCTGATAACGGCTGTGCGCCGGCGCACCCTGACCACGCCGTCCGGCTCGGCCATCGACGTGGTGGCGCATCACGAGGGCACGGACGGCAAACGGCTCGAACCGCGCGTGGCAGCGGTCGACCTGCTCAACGTCCTGCGCCCCACGGTGGCCATCTGCTGGTTCGTCACCTTCATGGCCCACGCGCTGCATCGATGGCCCGAGCATCGTGCCCGCCTGACCGGCGCGGCCGACAGCGGGTCGAAGGCGTTCCCCGACGCCTTCACCGAGGCGTTCGTCGAGGAGGTGCGCCGCTTCTATCCGTTCACGCCGTTCGTCGGCGGCCGGGCCGTACGGGACCTGTCCTGGCAGGGGGAGCCGATTCCGGCCGGCGCGCTCGTACTCCTCGACGTCTACGGGCAGAACCACGACGCCCGGCTCTGGGCCGAGCCGTACCGCTTCGAGCCGGAGCGGTTCTTCGGCCGCCGGATCGGCGCGTTCGATCTGATCCCCCAGGGCGGCGGCGACGCGAACACCGGCCACCGCTGCCCCGGCGAGGCCATCACGACCACGCTGATGCGGGTCCTGGCGGGCCGCCTGGCCGGGCTGGACCACCACGTGCCCGAACAGGATCTGACGATCTCCCTGCGCCGGGTGCCGGCGCGTACGGCGAGCGGGTTCGTCCTCAGGCCCGAGCGCGTCCGGGTCAGCCCGGCAACTGGATCTCGACCGGCATGACGATCGGCGGCCGGGACGGGACCTCGGGCAGGGGGCGGTGCCGGAAGTACGACACGAGCGCCTCGCGCAACCGGGCGAGGGCCTCGTCGACCGTGCCGCCCTCCGCCGCGACCTCCACCTGCACGCATCGCGCGCAGTACAGGCCCTTGTCGTCGGCGGTGACGGTCGCGGTCAACCTGACGGTGCCCCCCATGGTCGTCAGCGTACGCTCGGGACGGTCGTGACCGCTCAGGCGCGACGACCGCTCCGTGGAGATCCTCTGCCCGCAGTCTCCCGACCACGCCAAGTCCCATCGACCCTTGACGATTCGATCACCAACAGCGGTGACTCCCGGCGGCGTCCGGGGCTGATTCGCTCCGGGCGCCGCCGGGTGCGTCACGACCTGCGCTCGTCCCCGGAAACCGCGCCGGCCAGCGGCTTGCCGGTCTCGATGAGCGACTTCAGCCGCATCAGGTCCTGCTGCAGCTTCCGGGCCGGGTCGGCCCCGAGCAGCGTCGCCATCGCGTGCCCGACCGCGCCGATCACCGGGTTGTAGGCGAGCCGTACCTCGATCCGGCAGTGGTCGGCCCCCTCGGGCGTCAGCCGCAGCGTGCCCGTGTGGGCGATGAGCCTGCCCTCGGTGGTCCGCCAGGAGATCTCCCGGCCCTCCTCGCGGTTGATCTCGGTCGCCTCGAAACCGACGGGCACCCCGGCCGGTCCCGAGATCACCCACTGGGAGCGCTGCCCGTCGGCGGAGCGCCGTACCTCCAGGACGTCGGGCATGCATTTGGCGAAGACGCTGTAATCGCTCAGCAGCGGCCACACGTCCTCGGCCGGGGCGGCGACCGAGATCGCGTCCTCGATGTCGACGGCGCGCCGACCGGCCCCGATCCCGCTGAGCCGCTTCAGCGGGAGATTCGTGGCCGCGCGGGCGGCCAGGACGGCGCAGCCGGTCCGTACCGTCCAGGCCAGCGGCTTCGGCAGCCGCCCCGCCATCCCCCAGGTGGCAGCGGCCGCCGCCCCGGCGAGGAACCTGGCCGTCGGCGACCAGCACTGCTGGAAGATCTCGGGCACGCGCTCCCTGGGCCGGCCGCCCCCCTGAAGCTGGATCACTCCCTCGGTGTCGTGGTGCGCGGTCCAGCTCGCCTCGACGCCCTTGACACCGGGAATCCGCGCCACCGCCCGGCAGGCCCGGCGGGTCTCCCGTTCGAGCACGTGCCCGGCGAGGGTCACGTGGCCCCCATCGACGTGGACCTCCACCGCGTGCGGATGGCTGACATGCCGGCCCAACTCGGCGCGCACACGTTCCGACAGCACCCGGTCGTCGACGTTCCTGCCCAGGAAGCGGTAGCGGACGCCCGCGATCGCGCCCCGGCTCCGGTTGCTGAGATCCCGGCCGAGGATGCCGATGCCGCCCCTCGACCGGTGCACGACGTGCACGCCCTTGTCGCGGACGCGGGCGCGGCGGGTCCGGCCGAGGTCCGGATCGAGCAGGTACTCGGCCAGCGCCCCGGCGCACGCGCCCAGACCGGCCGCGCCGACGGTACGCGACAGCGACGGCCCCCGTTCGATCACCGTGACCTGCCCGTCCAGCCGCCCATGTCCTGGTCGATCACCCATGCGCATGGTAATCACCCCCATGCGCTCGGCCCTACCCAGTGACCGGCGGACGATTCCGGCGGGCGGCCCCGCCCCGTCAGCCGCGGGAACGGATGAACACCTCTATCCCGTCGAGCACGCGGCGCAGCCCGAACTCGAACGCCCGCTCGGGGTCGTAGGCGGCGTTGTACGCCTCGCCCGCCGCCGCCCCCACCCGGGCGGCCGTGGGATAGCGCCGGGCATCGAACACCTTCGCCAGGAACGGCGCGTGCGCCCACCACCACTGCTCGTCGGTCAGCCCGGTCTGCTTCTCCGCCTGCGCCGCCTCGACCGCGCCGCGTGCGGCGCCGTGGACGTACCCGTTGATCAGGGTGACCACCAGGTCCATCTCGATCTCGTCGAGGCCCAGGCCGTCGACCGCGCGCAGCTCGAAGTCGTACTTGGCCATCACGTTCGGGCCGAGCGGGGGCCTGCCGGTCGCCACCTGCAGCAGCCAGGGGTGCCTGCGGCACAGCGCCAGGTTCTCTCTGGCGATCAGTTCCAGCCTGGCGCGCCATCCGCCGGGCACGTCCTGCGGCGTCGGCAGCTCGCCGTAGACGGTGTCGACCATCACGTCGATCAGCTCCGCCTTGCCGGGGATGTAGGTGTAGAGCGACATGGTCCCGACGCCCAGCCGCTCGGCCACCTTCCGCATGGACAGCGCCGTCAGCCCCTCGGCGTCGGCGACCTCGATCGCGGCCCGCACGATCCCGTCGACGCCCAGGTCGGGCCGGCCCTTCCGGCTCGGCCGTTCACCCGTCCGCCACAGGATCGCCAGGCTCCGCGCCGGGTCTCCCGTGCCGCCGTACTCCGTCATCTCGCCCCTCGGCCCCTCTCCGTGCGTCCTGTACGCCGTACCGTACGGGAAACATTCTCGGGGACGGCGTGCCGACGGGGCGCCGGGCGGATCGCGGACCCGGCCGGGTCAGCGGCTCAGACCACGCCACTTGGCCACCGAGAGCGGGAAGAAGATCAGCAGTAGCACGACCGGCCAGACGACGGCCATGGGCAGGGCGTGCTCGGTGATCCAGGAGTGACCGGCCGCGCCGGGATTGCCGAGCAGCTCGCGCACCGCCGTGACGGTCGACGAGATCGGGTTCCAGTCGGCGATCGCGCCGAGCCACCCCGGCATGGTGGTGGTCGCCACGAACGCGCTGGACAGGAAGCCGACGGGGAACTCCAGCACCTGCACGCCGGTGACCGCCTCGGCGCCGGACAGGGTCAGCCCGAGATAGACGCCGACCCAGACGAGCGCGAGACGCAGCAGGAGGATCAGGCCGAGCGCGGCGAGGAACCCGCCCGCCGAGCCGTACGGCCGCCAGCCGACCGCCAGTGCGGTGACGATCATGACGGTCAGCGTGAGAACCGACAGCAGCATGTCGGCCGCGGCGCGCCCGGCCAGCATCGCCCCGGCGGACATGGGCATCGAACGGAACCTGTCGGTGATCCCGCGTTCGACGTCGGCCGCCACCGCCTGCGTGGTGGCCGCGATGCCGAACAGCATGGTCATCGCGAACATGCCGGGCATCAGGAAGTCGCGGTAGTCGCCGCCGCCCGGCACCCGCATCGCGCCGCCGATCAGGTACACGAACATCAAGACGATGAGGACGTCGAAGGCGAGCGCGAAGATCACCGGGGTGGGGTCGCGCACCCAGTGCGAGACGCCGCGGAGGGTGAGGGTCCAGCCGTCCGCCAGGGACCAGCGCAGGCTTCTCGGTGAGCCGGGCGAACCGGTCGGCGGCAGATGGGCGGCGACGGTCATGCGTTGACTTCCTTCCCGGGCTCGGCGGCCCGCTCGGACCGCGCGGAACGGCCCCCGGTGAGGTGCAGGAACACCTCGTCGAGCGTGGGACGGCGCAGCGTGAGATCGTCGACGGCGACACCGGCCCGGTCGAGCGCCCGCACCGTCTCCTGGAGCGCGCCGGTCCCGTCGGACACCTGGACGCTCACGCGGCCGGCGTCGGGGTCGACGGCCGGATCCGTCACGCCGATCGGCGCGACGGCCCGGGCGGCCGTGCCGATCAGGGCCCGGTCGTGCACGACGAACTCGATCCGGTCGCCGCCGAGCCGCGACTTGAGCTCGCCCGGGGAGCCCTCGGCGATGACCCGGCCGTGGTCCATCACGTTGATCTGCGTGGCCAGCTGATCGGCCTCGTCGAGGTACTGCGTGGTCAGCAGCACGGTCGTGCCCCGGGCGGCCAGGTCGCGGATCGCCTGCCACACCTCGCCCCGGCCGCGCGGGTCGAGGCCCACGGTCGGCTCGTCGAGGAAGAGCACCTGGGGCGCGAGGATCACGCCGACCGCGAGGTCGAGCCTGCGCCGCATGCCGCCGGAGTACGCGCTGACCGGTTTCGCGCCGGTGCCGGACAGGCCGAACTCGGCCAGCAGCTCGTCGGCCCTGGCCGCGGCGGCCCGCCTGCCGAGGTGATGCAGCCGGCCGAACATGACGAGGTTCTGCCGTCCGCTGAGCACCTCGTCCACCGCGGCGTTCTGCCCGACCAGGCCGATGCGCCGGCGGACCTCG
This sequence comes from Sphaerimonospora mesophila, assembly GCF_001417795.1. Classification (NCBI taxonomy): domain Bacteria; kingdom Bacillati; phylum Actinomycetota; class Actinomycetes; order Streptosporangiales; family Streptosporangiaceae; genus Sphaerimonospora; species Sphaerimonospora mesophila. The sequence goes on from NZ_BCBX01000042.1 coordinate 100,202, forward strand.
GCGGCCTGTTCCGTCACGTCGAATCCCCCGACCAGGGCCCGGCCGCCGTCGAGCCGCAGCAGCGTCGCGAGGATCCGTACCGACGTCGTCTTTCCCGCGCCGTTCGGGCCGAGCAGCCCGCACACCGTCCCCTTGGGAATGGCCAGGTCGAAGCCGTCCAGCGCCGGTTCTCCCTCGTCGCCGCGTCCACGGCCATAAAGCTTGCGCAGGCCCTCGGCGATCACCGCGAGATCACCTGAACTCACCGCTTCCGCCCCTTCTCTCGATCGGGGGTACACCGTACCGTACGGCGTACGGAGAGGCAAAGGGGTGGACGTGCGAGCGGTCACTCCTCGGTGCGGTCGCGCAGTTTCTCCACGATCTCCGAAGCCGCCCGCGCGATCGGGCCGGGGATCTCTGGGCCGGGGGCGGCCTCGAAGCTCGACTCGTCGAGCAGGTCCTTGACCATCTGCAGGGCGATGCGGTTGCGGTTCGGGGTGCCCTGCCGCAGCGCGTCGAACAACTTGCGCACCTGGTGGCTCTTCACCTTCGCCGGCAGCGGCGGCTCGTGCCGGTCGACGACGCATTCGACGATCACCGGGCCGTCCCACGACAGCGCCTCACGCATCTGGTCACCGCAGGTGCGCGGATCCTCGATGCGCATCCCGCGGGCGCCGCAGGCCTCGGCGAACTTCACGAAGTCCATCGGCGCCAGGTCCACGCCGTACTCCGGGTTGCCGAGGAACACCATCTGCTCCCACTTGATCAGGCCCAGCGTGTCGTTCCTGATGACCACCACCTTGATCGGCAGGTTGTGCTGGACCGCGGTGAGGAAGTCGCCGAGCTGCATCGTGAGCGAGCCGTCCCCGGTGAACACGACGACCTGCCGCCCCGGATAGGCCGTCTGCGCCCCGATGGCGTACGGCAGGCCGGCCGCCATCGAGCAGTTGGTCCCGGAGAACGAGAAGAGCTGGCCGCGCCGGATCTTGATCTGCCGGGCCGCCCAGGTCGTGACGGTCCCGGAGTCGCCGCAGACGATCGCGTCCGGCGCCAGCGCGTCGTTCAGCGCCCAGGCGGGCACCTGCGGCTTCATCGGCAGGTCGGTACGCGTACCGCGCTCCTCCATCAGCGCCCACCACTCGCGCATGCCCTCCTGCGCCCTGGCCAGGAACGCGCGGTCCTCGTTGCGCGGCAGCAGCGGCAGCAGCGCGGCGAGCGTCGCCCGGGCGTCGCCGGCCAGCGGGACGTCCACCGGGTGGCGCAGGCCGAGCCGTTCCGGCCGGTCGTCGATCTGCACGCAGACGGCCTGCCCGGGCGAGGGGTAGTACTCGATGTAGGGCATGGTCGAGCCGACGATGAGCAGTGCGTCGCACTCCTCCAGCGCCTCCTCGCTGGGGCGGCTGCCCACCAGGCCGATCGGCCCGGTGGTGTAAGGGCTGTCGTCGGGCACGCAGTCCTTGCCGAGCTGGGCCTTCACGATGGGCGCGGCGAGCCGCTCGGCGGCCGCCTCCAGCTCAGCCCCCGCGCCGCGCGCACCCGCCCCGGCGAGGATGACGACCCTCGACCTTCCGGCGAAGACTCGCGCCGCCTCCTCCAGGTCCTCCCGGCGCGGCACCCGGATCGGCGGCCGGTGCGCCGTGGAGGTGTGGCCCTCGACGTTGCGGCGGAAGCGGGTGCCAGAGTCGGCCGGCGCGGCCTGGTAGTCGATCGGGAACGTCAGGTGGGCCGGCCCCCGCTGGGTCAGCGCGGTGCGCACCGCGTAGTCGACGACGTTGATCACGTGCGCCGGGCCCATGATCCGCTGGTTGTAGAGCGCGACGTCGTTGAACAGGTAGTCGGTGTTGACGTCCTGCAGGTAGGCGGTGCCGACGAGGTCGTGATAGGTCATGCCGCTGATGGCCAGCAGCGGCGCCTGCTCTGTCCGCGCGTCGAGCAGGCCGTTGAGCAGGTGCGCGGCCCCCGGACCCGAGGTGGCGAAGCACACCCCGAGCCGCCCGGTGAACTTCGCGTACCCCACGGCCGCCATGGCGGCGACCTCCTCGTGCCGCACATGGACGTACCGGAGGTCGTCGTGCCGCTTGTGCAGCGCGTCGACGAACCCGTTGATGCCGTCGCCGGGCAGCCCGAAGACCGTGTCCACGCCCCACGAGATGAGCCGGTCGACCAGGACGTCCGACGCCGTACGCTCGACGCTCATGTCGCATCCCTCCGCTGCTCGCGGATGGCCAGCGCGAGCACCTCGGCGAGATGCAGCGCGGTCCGGCCGGTCCCGTCCGCGATCTGGCCTCGGCAGCTGAAGCCGTCCGCGATGATCAATGTGTCCGGCGGGCAGGCCCGCACCCGGGGCAGCAGCACCCGTTCCCCTGCCGCCATGGAGACCCGGTACCGCTCCCCCGCCTCGTAGCCGAAGCTTCCGGCCATGCCGCAGCAGCCGGCGTCGGGGAACTCCGCGTCCAGCTCCATCTCGCGCAGCAGCCGTTTCTCCGCGGCCAGGCCCATGACCGCGTGGTGGTGGCAGTGCGGCTGGACGAGCGCGGCGCGGCGCAGCCGGGGCACCGGCCAGTCGGCGGCGTGCCCGGTCAGGAACTCCGAAAGCGTGAGGCTCTGCGCGTGCAGCCGCCGCGCGTCGAGGTCGCGCGGCATCAGGTTGACCAGCTCGTCACGGAAGACGGCCAGGCAGCTCGGTTCGAGGCCCACCAGCGGGATCCCCGCCTCGAGGTGCGGCCGCAGCGCGTCCAGGACGCGCCGGAGGTAGCGCCGCGCGAGCCGCAGCATGCCGTAGTCGTACAGCGGCCTGCCGCAGCACAGCGGCCCATCCGGCACGATCACCCGGAACCCGGCCGCCTCCAGCACCGTGACGGCCGCGACCCCGATCTCCGGCTGGAAGTGATCGGTGAACGTGTCCGGCCACAGCAGCACCGGCGGGCCGCCCACGTTCCGCTCCCCCAGGCGCCGCGACCGCGCGGCGAACACCGCCCTGAACGTCCGCCGGGCGAACCGCGGCACGTCGCGTTCCGGCGCCACCCCGGCGGCGAGCTTGACGACGCGGCGCAGCCCCGGCGCGTGGGTGACGGCGTTGGCCAGCTCCGGCACGCGTGCGGCCAGCCGCGCCCAGACGTCGATGAGCCCGAGCGCGTACGCCTGCCGGGGCCTGAGCCGCCCCGCGTAGTAGTGGTGCAGGAACTCGGCCTTGTAGGTGGCGATGTCGACCCTGACCGGGCAGTCGCCCCGGCAGCCCTTGCAGGCCAGGCAGAGATCGAGCGCCTCCTTGACCTCCTCGCTGCGCCACCCGTCCCCGATCGGGCCGCCGGTCTCGCACATCTCCTGCAGCAGCCGGGCCCGGCCCCGGGTCGAGTGCCTCTCCTCACGGGTCACCATGAAGCTCGGGCACATCACCCCGCCCCCGACGCGGCGGCAGGCGCCGACGCCGAAGCAGCGGCCCACCGCCTCGGCGAAGCCGCCCCCGTCCTGCGGGAAGGCGAAGACCGTGGCGGGCTGCTCCGGGTGGTAGGCCGTCCCCTCCCGCAGGTGCGCGTCCAGCGGGTACGGATCGATCAGCTTGTGCGGGTTCAGCCGGCCCTCCGGGTCCCACAGCCGTTTGAACTCCGCGAAGGCGCGCATCAGCTCCGGCGGGAACATCCGGGGCCACAGCTCGGCCCGGCCGTGCCCGTCGCCGTGCTCCCCCGACAGCGACCCGCCATGGGAGACGACCAGGTCGGCGGCCTCCTCCATGAACCGCCGATATCTGCGTACGCCCTCGGCCGTACGCAGGTCGAAGTCGATGCGGCAGTGGACGCACCCGTCGCCCCAGTGGCCGTAGAACACCCCGTCGTAGCCATACCGGTCGAGCAGGCGGACGAAGTCGCGCAGGTAGGGCCCGAGCCGCTCCGGGGCGACCGCGGCGTCCTCCCAGTTCGGCCAGCCGCCGTGGCCGCCCAGGCCGACCGGCATCCGGGAGGTGCCGGCCGATTCGCTCCGGATCTCCCAGACGGCCGCCGCCTCGTCCGGCTCCTCGTAGAACCGGTGGCTCGGCGGCGTGTGGCCGCCCGGGTAGGGCCTGGTGCGCAGGGTGGCCAGGGCACGGATCAGCGCCCGGGCCCTGGCGTCGGCCTCGCGCCGGGTTTCGCCGCCGAACTCCATGAGCAGCCACGCCTCGCCGGGCGGCAGCAGCCGCGCGTGGCGCGCGGCGGGAAACCGCTTGGCCCGCAGGTTGTCGACGACGTGACGGCTGGTGAACTCCAGCCCGATGGCGCCGAACCCCAGCAGCCACGGCACGTCGTACCCGGAGGAGGGGATGTCGGGGTAGCCGAGCACGACGAGCGACCGGTGCGGCGGAGACTCGACCAGCCGGCAGGTCGCCTCCAGCGTCAGCGCCAGCGTGCTCTCCGAGCCGACCAGCGCGCGGGCGACGTTGAAGCCGTTCTCGGGCAGCAGCGCGTCCAGGTTGTAGCCGGACACGCGCCGCGGGATGTCCGGCATCCCCTCGCGGATCGCCCGCGCGTAGGTGTCGCGGATGCGCCGCAGCCCGGCGTAGATCGCCCCGCGCCGCCCGCCGGCCATGATGACGCGCTCCAGCTCCGCCTCCGCGGTGGGGCCGACCCGCATCCGGGTGCCGTCGTAGGTGACGACGTCCAGTTCGTCGATGTTGTCGACGGTCTTGCCGGCCATGACGGAGTGGACGCCGCAGGAGTTGTTGCCGATCATCCCGCCGAGCGTCGCGTGGTCGTGCGTGGCCGGGTCCGGCCCGAACGTCAGGCCGTACGGCTCGGCGGCGTCGCGCAGCGCGTCGCAGATGACGCCGGGCTGGACGCGTGCCGAGCGCCGCCCCGGGTCGAGGCCGACGATGGCGTCCATGTGCCGGGTGAAGTCGAAGACCACCGCCTCGTTGACGCTCTGACCGGCGAGCGAGGTGCCGCAGCCGCGGCCGAGCACGGGCGCGCCGAACCGGCGGCACACCGCCAGCGCGGCCTCGACGTCGCCGGCGTCGCGGGGCAGCACCACGCCGACGGGCACCTGCCGGAAGATCGACGCCTCATGGGCGTACATGGCGCGGTCGCCGGGGCCGAACCGCACGTCGCCCGCGACGGCTCGGTCGAGCGCCGCACGCAACTCCGCCGCGTACGGCGGCAGCGGCGGGTTCCTGGCGTCGGCATGTCCCGTCATCTCCAGGAGGGAATCCCCCCGGCGGGACAAAGACACGGCGCGTGCCCGCGCATGAGACGGCAAAGCCGCCCCCCGTCCGTTGGAGGCGGCTCACCGAGAGGATGAACGGGTCACCCGGGGTGGAGCGTGCCGTCGAGCAGGCCCTCGAATCCGATCCGGAGGAGATCGTCGCTGGCCCGTTCCAGTTCGCGTACCGCGTCCTCGTAGGCGAGCAGCCGCCGGAAGGCCTCGCCGTACTCCCGCTGCTCCTCTATCGGCAGCCGGGGCAGCCGCGCCCGCCGGGGATCCATCCGCACGGAGGAGCCGAGCCGCACGCTGGTCTCACCGGTGACGCGCAGGCAGCCGGCCAGATAGTACGGATCGAGCCGCTCGGGGTCCACCCGGAACAGCAGCAGCCGGGGGCCGAGCACCGCGGCGGGGCCGGCCGTCACGACGCGCGCCGGCGTGTGCTCTCCGGGGATGAGCGGGGCGACGACGTCCCCCTCCCGGATGAGCACCAGGCCCTGCTCGTCGCGAATGCGCCCGCTCGGGGGCCGGCCGCGCACCAGGTCCTCCACGGTCAGCATGGGCAGGTCGCCGTCCTCCGCCGCCGGCTTGAGCGGGCCCTGGGCGATGGTCACGACCCCCGCCCTGGACAGCTCGCCGATGCTCGTCATCGGCAGCTCGCGCCGTACCGGCAGCGGGGTCAGGCTCGGGACCTCCAGCCGGGAGATCGCCTCCCTGACACGCTCACGCACCCCGGTGAACGGCTCCGACCGGGTCTGGCGGCTCACCCGGTGGGCGGGGGTGAGCGCCACCTCCTCGTCGAGCAGGTCGATGATCCGCACCGTACGGCTCGCCTCGGGCAGCGCACGCGACCCCGTTCCCGTACGGCTCGTGTACGCCTGCCAGGCGGCCTCCACCGCGGTGAGGTCGTCTCCGGCGTTGACCATGAGCACGTCGGAGGCGGGCGGCTCGCCGACCTCCGGCCGCCGCAGCACCCACAGGTCGGGGGCGCCGCTGGAGGCGGGGGCCGCGCCGGCCGCCAGGGTGACGATGGCGCGCAGCGCCCCGGCTCTGAGCAGGTTGCCGCGGACCCGCCGGCCTGATCTGCGGCTGGACGCCACGCCCGGCATCATGATGACGGCGAGCCCGCCGGGGCGGACGTGGGACAGGCAGTGCTGCACCCAGGCCAGCTCCGACTCCCCGCGCGGCGGCAGGCCGTACTCCCAGCGGGGATCGCTGGTCAGCTCCTCGTATCCCCAGCCGCGGTCGTTGAACGGCGGGTTGCAGACGACCGCGTCGACCAGTTCGTCGGGGAAGGCGTCGGCCCGCAGCGAGTCGCCGTCGCGTACGACCGCGTCGATTCCGTGCAGCAGCAGCCTGACCGCGGTCAGGCGGGCGGCCGTCCCGTTGACGTCCTGGCCGAGCGCGCGGGAGGCGTCCGAGGCGAGCAGGAGCGTGCCGATGCCGCAGGAGGGGTCGAGGACGGTCTTCCCGGCGGTGGCGGCCAGCCGGGCCATCAGGGCTCCCACGGGTTCGGGGGTGGCGAGCAGCCGGCGGGCGTGTACGTCGATGTAGCGCGCGCAGATCGCGTCGAAAGCGGCGGCCGGCCCCTCTTCCGTGCCCAGTTCGGCGATGGCCCGGATCAGCGACGGGTCCAGGCCGAGCTCGTCGTGCGGCAGCTCGCCGGGCGGTTCCGGCACGGCGGCGGCGACGGCGCCGGGCAGCCGCGACAGCATCTCGTCGTCGGCGAGGCCGGCGAGCTTGCGCCAGGCGGCGGGATCACGCCGCAGGAAGAGCAGGAACGCCCCGGTGTAGACGACCATGTCGCCCAGGCGGAGGTCGTCGCCGGCGGTCCGCAGCCGCTGCCAGACCCGCTCGATGGGCGGCACCTCGACATACCTGTCGTGCTTGCGCAGCCACTGTTCGATCTCCGCGAGGGAGAAGGACGGGCTGCTGGCCGTCCCGCCGACCGGCTGAGGGAAGTCGTCGAACCGCTTGCGCCAGTTGCTCACGGCGGCCCGGCCGACGTCCGCGATCCGGGCGATGTCGGCGGCGTTCACCAGGACGTCGTCACGCATCAGGGGGCCATCCTCGCGGGGAAACCTCTCATGGTCACCAGCATGCCAGGTGATGTCCCGGCCATGCGCACCAGGAGAATCGGGATCGGCCGCCGCTTCGGGTGCGCGGCGCCTCGCGGGCCACCGTTAGCATGAGGCGAGGCCTCGAGACAGGTGAGGTCGGCAGATGCTGAAGCTGGACCGGCTGGTGAACGTCCTCGGCGGTTACGGGGCCCGGCTGTGCTGTGCCCCCGCCTCCCGCGACGTGACGCTGGGCAGCGTGGTCGTGCACGACCCGACCGATCCGCGCCCGGCGACCGGCGACGTGTTCCTGTCGGTCGGCGTGGAGTCGGCGGCCGACGCCGTACGGCTCGCCCGCGAGGCGCGCGCGGCGGCGGTGCTGGTGCGCGGGACCCCGCCGCTCGACGAGGGCGCGCTGGCGCAGGCGCGCGACGGCGGGATCGCGGTGCTGCTCGTGGAGCCGGCGGTGTCCTGGAGCCAGCTGTTCGGCGTGGTGTACGGCCTCGTGCTCGAAGGCAGGGAGACCGACGCCGGACGGGGGCCGACCGATCTGTTCGCCTTCGCCGACAGGCTCGCCGCCGAGATCGGCTCCCCCGTGACGATCGAGGACCAGATGTCCCGGGTCCTGGCCTACTCCCGCGCCCAGCAGTCGGCCGACCCGGTGCGCCTGGAGACGATTCTGGGCCGGCGGGTGCCGGACGCCATGCACCGCCTGCTGGAGCGCAAGGGCGTCTTCGCGCATCTGCGCGCCTCCGACGAGCCGCTGTTCGTCGAGCCCTCGCCGCGGCACGGGCTGCGCGGCCGCATGGTGATCGCCGTACGGGCCGGGCGCGAGCCGCTGGGATCGATCTGGGTCGAATGCGAACGGCCGCTGTCGCACGCGCACCGGACCGTCCTCGGCGACGGCGCGCGTGCCGTGGCGCTGCACCTGCTGCGCTCCCGGGTCAGCGCCGATCTGGAACGGCAGGTCGAGTCCGACCTCGTCATCCAACTGCTGGAGGGTACGGCGGACGCCCTCGCGGTGGTCAGCAGGCTCGGCCTGCCGGGGGGGCAGTTCCGGGTGATCGCGCTGCAGGCGCACGTCGCCGACGAGCGGCACGCCGCGATCCTGCTCGCCTACGAGCGCGCCACCACCGGCTTCGGCTGGTCGCGTCCCGGGCGCAGCGCGCTGTTCGGCAACACCCTCTACACCGTGCTCCCCTGCGCCACCGACGCCGCCCCGGCACGCGAATGGCTCACCTCGATCACGACTGTCCTGCCGAGGCAGGTCACCGTGTACGCCGGCATCGGCGCGGCGGCCGAGCCCGCCCAGCTCCCCGCCAGCAGGCAGGAGGCCGACGAGAGCCTCGCCCTGCACGCCTCCAGGACCGACAGGGCCCCGGCCGTCGTCTACGACGAGTCGTGGGACGAGATCCTGATGCAGCGCCTCCGGGCGGCCGCCGCCTCGGGACGCGCCCCGGCGCGCGGGCCGGTCGCCGACCTCACCCGGTACGACACCCAGCGCGGCACGCGCTACATCGCGACGTTGCGTGCCTGGCTGGAGGCGCAGGGAGACCTGCCGACCGCCGCCGACCGCCTCGGCGTCCATCCGAACACCGTGCGCTACCGGCTCAGGAAGATGGCCGAGATCACCAACCTGCGGCTCGACGTGCCGGAGAAACGCCTGGCCATGATCATCGCACTGGCCGTACACCAGGACAGCCGGCCCTGAAACCGGTGGTTGTCCGGGCGTGACAAAGACCGTGGTCGCACTTGTCCGGCGCGGACAGCACATCGCCCCCTCGCACAGGCGATCCTCGGGGGAAGGCGGAGAATGTTATAAGCGGAGAAAAGTGACGATGGGTACAGACCGTGAGCCGCGTACAGCGGTAGTTATCGGCGCCGGTGTGGTCGGGCTGTCCACCGCGTGGTTCCTCCAGGAGCGCGGCGTGGACGTGACCGTGGTCGACCGCGACGGCGTGGCCGCCGGCGCCTCGTGGGGCAATGCCGGCTGGCTCTCCCCGGGGCTGGCCATCCCGCTGAACGAGCCCGGCGTCCTGCGTTACGGCCTGAGCTCCCTGCTCAACCCGAACGCCCCGCTGCACGTGCCGGCCACCCCCGACCCCGGACTGTGGGCGTTCCTCACCCGGTTCGCGCTGAACTGCAGCTGGAAGTCCTGGGGCAGTGCCGTACGGGCCAACATCCCGCTCAACGACGAGTGCCTGGAGGCGTTCGACGTGCTCACGTCGAACGGCGTCGAGGCGCCCACGATCGAGGCGCCGATCATGGCGGCGTTCGAGACCGAGCGCCAGGCCGTGGGGCTGCTGCACGAGTTGCGGCGGATCAACGAGTCGGGGTTGAAGATCGAGTACACCGCGTTCAAGGGTGAGGAGCTCGGCGCGCTGCTGCCGCAGATCTCCCCGCGGGTGCGGGCCGGCATCCGGCTGGAGGGGCAGCGCTACATCGACCCCGGAGAGTTCACCCACTCGCTGGGCCGCGCCGTCGCCGCCCGCGGCGCCGAGATCCGGTCCGGCTTCGAGGTCACCGCCGTCCACCCCGGGACCGGCGGGCTGACCGTGGTGTCGAGCACCGGCGACTCGGTCACGGCGGACGCCGTCGTCCTGGCCACCGGCGCCTGGCTGAACCGGCTCGGCAAGGAGTGGGGCGTGCGGGTGCCGGTACGCGCCGGGCGCGGCTACTCCTTCACCGTGCCGACGGCGGAACCCGTGCGCGGGCCGATCTACCTGCCCGCCGTGCGCGTGGCCTGCACGCCCTACCAGGGCAAGCTCCGGGTCGCGGGGACGATGGAGTTCCGCGGGCCCGATCACCCGCTGGTGCATCGGCGGATCGACGCGATCGTCAAGTCCGCCAAGCCGCTGCTGTCCGGAGTCGACTGGGACGCGATGACCGACCTGTGGGTCGGCCCCCGGCCGGTCACCCCCGACGGCAAGCCCCTCATCGGCGCCACCGCCGTGCCGGGAATCTTCGTCGCCGGCGGCCACGGCATGTGGGGCATCACCCAGGGACCGATCACCGGGCGCGTGCTCGCCGAGCAGATCGTCACCGGCAAGCTGCCCACCGCCCTGCGGGACTTCGACCCCACCCGCTGACCCGCCGCACGGCCGCCCGCCCTGCCCCCTTACATCGGGGGCGGGGCAGGGCGCGGGCGGCGTGCACCGCTCCAGAACGCCGGTCAGGTAACCGATATCCGGGGGTAGGGAGCGGGAATCGCACGCGAAACCCGCGACCGGCGGGTTTCGCAGCGGACCCCGAGCTTCCTCCCGGCGCATCCCGGGCCCCGCGGAAATTCCGAGCCTGCGAGGAATTTTCGTGGGTGGGGGGACCGAAGCCGCCGGACACCGGTGACATTACGTGACCGATGCTCTAGAAGAGTCCGCGGTGCCGGCGGCCAGGGGTCGGGACGTCCGTCGGAGGCGGGCCGGAGGCTAACGCCTGGGTGGGACGGTGCTCTTACGGACGATGAGATCGGTGGACAGTTCGAGGCGTTTTCGCGGGAGGGGCTCGCCCTGGGCGAGAGAGATGAGCATGGTGGTGGCCGCGGCGGCCATCTCGGCGAGAGGCTGGCGGATCGTGGTGAGTGACGGGATGAGCCACCTGGCCATGGGCAGATCGTCGAACCCGACCACGCTCAGGTCCTGCGGAATGCGCAGCCCGGCTTCGCCGGCCGCCTGGTAGACGCCCACGGCCTGGGCGTCGTTGGAGGCGAAGATCGCGGTCGGCGGGTCGGGCAGGGCGAGCAGACGGCGGGCGTGCTCCAGTCCGTCGTCGATGTTGAAATCGCCCTCGACGATCAGATCGGGGTGGATCGGCACACCGGCGGCGTCCAGAGCGGCGCGGTAGCCATCGAGCCTGGCCCGGCCGGACAGCGCGTGTGCGGGGCCCGTGATGATCGCGATGCGCCGGTGCCCGAGGTCGAGCAGATGGCGGGTGGCCGACAGTCCGCCGGACCAGTTACCGGCCCCCACCGACGGCACCTGATGTCCCGGATCGCCGGTCGGGTCGACCAGGACCAGAGGAATGTCCCGGGTGGCCAGTTGGGCCCGCTGGGTCTGCGTGGGACCGGAGAAGACGGCGATGACACCGGCGGGGCGCCGGCTCAGCACGTCCTCGATCCAGCCCCGGCCCGGGACGTGACGTCCCTGCAGTTCTGACAGCACCACGGCCAGGCGATGTTCCTGCGCCACCCGCTCGACGCCCTTGATGATCTCCATCGGATACTCGCCCTCGAGTTCGTGGAAGACGAGGTCGATGAGGGGTGCCGCGCTCGCGCGCTTCTTCTGCCGCCGATACCCGTGCCGCCGGATGAGGTCTTCCACCAGCATGCGGGTCTCCGGCGCGACCGTCGACTTGCCGTTGACGACCTTGGAGACCGTGGCCGTGGAGACCCCGGCCAACTCGGCGAGCTGCGCGATGGTGAGCGGCTGCGGCCGCTCCGCAGAATCGGCCGGCCCTGTCGTCGCGGTCATGAAGCGCAGTCTAGCGACACGATCCCGACCACCCGGCTCGACCATTTCGTCGCTGGTGCGGAAACTTCATTGACGGCCGGCTTCCGTCAGCCCTATCGTCCCCGATTAACTTTCTGTACGATCTTGGAAAGTTAGTCGTTTCCGGCATCGGCGAGGGCTGCGACGCGGCCGATGCGCGCCTGCCCGGGATCCGGCCGGAACCGCCCGACCGTGTTCATCCGCTCAGAAGGGACCCGCCGAGCCGTGCGGACTTACGACAACCCCGTCATCAGCGGGTTTCACCCCGACCCCAGTGTGTGCCGGGTCGGTGAGGACCACTACCTGGTCTGCTCCAGCTTCGAGTACTTTCCCGGCGTCCCGATCTTCCACAGTCGCGATCTGGTGCACTGGCGGCAGATCGGCAACGTGCTCGACCGGCCGTCCCAGCTCGGCCTGCCCCCGGACGCGCCGGCCTCCGGCGGCGTCTACGCACCGACGCTCCGCCACCACGACGGCCTGTTCTACATGATCACCACCAACGTGAGCGCCCGCGGCAACTTCCTCGTCACCGCGGAACGCCCCGAGGGCCCCTGGTCCGACCCGGTCCGGATCGACGTTCCCGGCATCGACCCCGACCTGGCCTGGGACGACGACGGGAACTGCTGGTGCACCACCTCCGGCAACCAGGTGTCGCGAATCGACCCGCTGACCGGTGCGGTGCTGGAGGGGCCGATCCCCGTCTGGTCCGGCACCGGGGGCAAGTACCCCGAGGCGCCACACCTGTTCCACATCGGCGAGTGGTGGTATCTGCTGATGTCGGAGGGCGGCACCGAACGGGCCCACGCCGTCTCGATCGCCCGCGCCCGCTCGCCGCGCGGGCCGTACGAGCCCGGCCCGGCCAACCCGATCCTGACCCACCGCGGCACCGACCGGCCGATCCAGAGCACCGGCCACGCCGACCTCGTCCAGGCCGCCGACGGCACGTGGTGGATGGTCCTGCTCGGCACCCGCCCGCGCGGTCACACGCCCGAGTTCCACGTCCTCGGGCGGGAGACGTTCCTGACCCCCGTGCGGTGGGTGGACGGCTGGCCGGTGGCCGGTCCGGTCGAGGAGCGGCACGCGGCCCCCGCCGCCTGGCATCCCCTGCCCGCCGAGTCCTCCCGTGACGACTTCGACGGCGCGGTGCTGGCACCGCAATGGATCTCCCCGCGCGGCCGTCCCGACGGCTCCTGGTCGCTCGCCGAGCGGCCCGGCCGGCTGACGCTGCACGCGACCGGTCCCACCCTCGACCGTCCCGGGCACACCTTCATCGGACGCCGCCAGCAGCACCACGACTGCCGGATCGCCGCACACCTCGATCCCACCGGCGCACGCGCCGGTCTTTCCGTACGGCTGGACGAGGCCCATCACTACGACCTCGAGGTGCACGACGGGCAGGCGTCCGTGATCGCCAGGATCGGCCCGCTGCGCCGGTGCGTCGCCGGCCATCCGGTGCCGCCCGGACCCCTCACCCTCGAGATCCGCGTCCGTACGGCCGATGTGCCGCCGCCGACCGTGACCCGGCCCGGCGAGGTGGACCGCGAGCGGACCGGCGTCGGCGGCCACGGACCCGACACCCTCGCCTTCTCGGTGCACACAGGGGACGAGCGCGTGCTCCTGGCGGAGCTGGACGGCCGTTATCTGTCCACCGAGGTCGCCACCGGCTTCACCGGCCGCGTCATCGGCATGTACGTCACCGAGGGCAGCGCGGCCTTCGACTGGTTCGACTACGAGGGCACGGCTTGACGCCTCGTCCTCCTGCGGAGCCCGGCCGAGCCTGAAAATTTCACCCTCAGGCCGTCGCAGCGGTCGCCGCCCCGCAGCCCGTGGAGCGGTCGTGCCGACCGTTTCCGTGGATGAGCGAACACGTCATTGACGCTCTGATCCAGCCCGCTCTAGGGTCCCTGGTTAACGATCAATATGGCATTCGAAACTTAATCTCCTCCCTCATGCGAATGCCGCTCGATCCTGCCGCGGTCGTTATCCGAGGGCCGCGGCCCCGACCCCTTAGGAGCGCGTATGGATCGCACCTCCCATCGCCGACGCCGTACGGCCGGGCTGATAGCCGGGGCCGTGGCGGCGGTCACGGCCCTGACCGCCGGCGTCCTGACCGCGCCGGCGGCGTCAGCGGACGCCACGCTCGGACAGCTGGCCGCGGCCAAGGGCCGCTATTTCGGCTCGGCGACCGACAATCCCACACTGTCGGACGTGCCGTACCAGCAGATCCTGGGCAGCGAGTTCGGCCAGATCACCGTCGGCAACACGATGAAGTGGATGTACACCGAGCCGACGCAGGGCCAGTTCGACTACACCCAGGCCGAGGCGATCGTCGACCGTGCCGAGGCCAACGATCAGCTCGTCCGGGGGCACACCCTGGTCTGGCACAACCAGCTTCCCGGCTGGGTGAGCAACGTGCCGGCCGACCGGCTCCTCGGGGTCATGCGCGACCACATCACCAACGAGGTCGCCCACTTCAAGGGCCGGCTCATCCACTGGGACGTGGTCAACGAAGCCTTCGAGGAGAACGGCTCACGCCGCCAGTCGGTGTTCCAGCAGAAGATCGGGGACGGCTACATCGCCGAGGCGTTCAAGGCGGCCCGCGCGGCCGACCCGAACGTCAAGCTGTACTACAACGACTACAACATCGAAGGCGTCAACGCGAAGAGCGACGCCGTCTACAACATGGTGAAGTCGTTCAAGCAGCAGGGCGTGCCCATCGACGGCGTCGGGCTGCAGGCCCACCTGATCGTCGGCCAGGTCCCCGCCACGCTGCAGCAGAACATCCAGCGCTTCGCCGACCTCGGCGTGGACGTGGCCATCACCGAGCTCGACATCCGCATGGATCTGCCCCGCACCACCGCCAAGGACACCCAGCAGGCGGAAGACTACGGCAAGGTCGTCAGGGCATGCCTGGCGGTCTCCCGCTGTGTCGGCATGACGATCTGGGACTTCGCCGACCACCACTCCTGGATCCCCTCGGTGTTCCCCGGTCAGGGTGCCGCCCTGCTCTACGACGAGAACTTCGGCAAGAAGCCGGCCTACTACGCCGTCGCCGCGGCGCTCGGCGGCACGAGCAGCCCCTCTCCCTCGCCGTCGCCGTCGCCGTCGCCTTCACCCGGCGGTGACGGGTGCACGGCGTCGTACAAGGTGACCAGCCAGTGGCAGAACGGCTTCACCGCCGACGTCACCGTCCGCAACTCCGGGACGGCCGCGATCGACGGCTGGACCGTGACCTGGACCTTCCCCGACGGTCAGCGGATCAGCAACCTCTGGAACGGCGACCTGACCGCCGACGGGTCGTCGGTCACCGTACGCAACGTCGGCTACAACGGCAGGCTCGGCGCCGGCGCGAGCACCTCGTTCGGGTTCCAGGGCTCGTACACGAGTTCCAACGGCACTCCCACGGGCATCGCCTGCGCGGCCGCCTGACACACCGGATCTTCCACGAGGTGGTCGACTTCGAACCCGAGGTCGGCCACCTCGCCCGTTGAAGGGCGCCGACCTCCAGGCCTACACCTCAGCCCGCGATCTTGCGAATACTCGCACATCGAGCCTTGACCAGGGATTTCCCGTTCGTGATCTTGCAGTTTCTCGCGGGACATGCCCCTGGACAGCGAGAACACCTCCCGTGATCTTGCACCTCCGACTGCAAGATCACGGAATGTATAGCCGCAGGTCAGATGGCTCGTCTGCGATTATCTGCAAGATCACTGACGGGATTTGCGCAGGTCAGAAGGACGACTTGCAAGAAAATGCAAGATCACGGGCAGGGTTGTCGTCGATGTGGGCACGACACCGCATCCGACTCCCGCATGTAGCCCACATATGGCCCACATATAGTCACACCCTGGCCGGTGCCGTACAGCGACGTGACCAGGGCTGATACCGGCGGTGCAGATTCGGGCGCACGTCGCACGGACCCTTGACCTCCACGGAAAATAGGTATAAACAAAGGCGAAACAACACATTGAACGGTGGTGAACCAACATCATGTACGCGGAGGAACGGCAGCAGGAGATCCTGCGCCGTGCGCGCGCCGCTGGACGGGTGGATGTGGTGAAGCTGGCGGAGGAGTTCGCCGTCACCACGGAGACGATCCGCCGCGACCTGACCGTCCTGGAGCGGGCCGGCGTGCTCCGACGCGTACACGGTGGCGCGATCCCGGTCGAACGGCTCGGCTTCGAGCCCGCACTCGCCACACGAGACGAGGTCATGACCGACGAGAAGGAGCGCATCGCCAAGGCCGCGCTGGCCGAGCTGCCCGAAGACGGCTCGATCATCATCGACGCGGGCTCGACGACGCGTCGTCTCGCCCGGGCGCTGCCCGGCGACCGTGAGCTCACCGTCATCGTGAACGCGCCGCCGCTCGCGACGATGCTCGCGACCAGGGCCAACCTCAACGTGATCATGTTAGGGGGCCGGGTGCGCGGCCGTACTCTCGCCACCGTCGACGACTGGGCGCTGCGCCCGCTCGAGGACCTTAACGTCGATGTGGCCTTCATGGGCACCAACGGGTGCTCGGTCGACAAGGGGCTGACGACGCCCGATCCGGCCGAGTCCGCGATCAAGCGCGCGATGATCGGCGCGGCCGAGCGCACCGTGGTGCTGGCCGACCACACCAAGTTCTCCGGCGTCTACCTCGCCAGGTTCGCCGCGCTCACCGAGATCGACATGATCATCACCGATGACGGGCTGGACCCGGCGATCGCCGCCGACATCACCGCGGCCGGCCCCGAGGTGGTGCGCGCATGATCCTCACGCTGACTCTCAACCCGAGTCTGGACCGTACGATCGAGATCGGCGCGCTGGAGCGTGGTGCGGTCATCCGGGCGGCGGCGGCGCGTCTCGATCCGGGCGGCAAGGGTGTGAACGTGTCCCGGGCGCTGCTGGCCAACCGGGTCGAGTCGTGCGCGGTGGTCCCCTTCGGCGGCCATGAGGGCCGGCAACTGGTGGATCTGCTCTGCCGCGAGGGCATCGACATGATCACCGTCCCGGTCGCCGGGGCGACCCGGTCCAACATCACCCTGGCCGAACCCGACGGCACGGTCACCAAGATCAACGAACCCGGCACCGCCATGGCGGCGGACGAACTGGAAGCCATCGCCCGAACCGTCGTGGACGCGGCGCACACCGCCGACTGGGTGGTCGCCTCCGGCAGCCTCCCCCCCGGCCTGCCCACCGATGTCTACGCCCACCTGTGCCGCAGGTTCGCCGAGGCGGGCATGAACGTGGCCGTGGACACCAGCGGCCCGGCCCTGCCGGCCGCCACCGCCGCCGGCCCCGCACTGATCAAGCCCAACCGCGAGGAACTCGCCGAAGCGACCGGGATGACGATCACCAGTGTGGGCGATGTCATCGAGGCGGCGGAGAAGCTCCGCGCGCTGGGCGCGGGAACGGTGCTGGCCAGCATCGGTCCCGACGGCGCCGTCCTGGTGCAGGACGACGGCGCATGGTACGGCCGGTGCCCGGTGGCGGAACCCCGCAGCGCTGTCGGCGCGGGCGATGCCATGCTGGCCGGTTTCCTGGCGGGCGGGGCCAGCGGTGAGGGGGCCCTGGTCGAGGCGCTGGCCTGGGGAACGGCCGCCGTCGCCCTGCCCGGAAGCCGGATGCCCGGCCCCGCCGACATCCGGCGCGACCTGGTCCGCATCGGCCGGCCCGACCTCGACCGGCCACTGAGATCCGCGGTGACATGACCCCCATCCCACAACCATCTCCGGCCAGGCCAGGCAGGGCCGGGGGTGGTGTGGGACGGGGGTGAAGGTCCAGCCGCACCCTTCACCCCCTCCGGAAGGAGCACGACCCATGGCCAACTACACCCCCACGGTCTACGGCACCGGGGCCAAGGCCACCATCCAACGCATCGGCGGCCACCTCGCCGGGATGATCATGCCGAACATCGGCGCGTTCATCGCCTGGGGTCTGATCACCGCGCTGTTCATCCCCACCGGCTGGCTGCCCAACGAGTCACTCGCCGAACTCGTCGGCCCCATGATCACCGTCTTGCTGCCCGTCCTGATCGGATACACGGGCGGCCGGATGGTCCACGGCCAGCGCGGCGCCGTGGTCGGCGCCGTCGCCACCATGGGCGTGGTCGTCGGCACCGACATCCCCATGTTCCTCGGCGCCATGATCATCGGACCGCTCGCCGCCCTGGTGATCAAACTCGTCGACGGATTCACCCAGCAACGGACCAGGGCCGGGTTCGAAATGCTGGTCGACAACTTCAGCGCGGGCATCGTCGGCGGCGCCATGGCCGTCCTGGGCGCCTGGGGCATCGGACCGATCGTAAGGGTCGTCACCGAAGCCGCCGGCGACGCCGTCGCCTGGCTGATCGACCACAGCCTGCTCCCCGTGGCCTCGCTGCTGATCGAACCCGCCAAGGTCCTGTTCCTCAACAACGCCATCAACCACGGTGTCCTCGGCCCCCTGGCCGTCGCCGAGGCGACCGCACAGGGCAAGTCGATCCTGTTCATGCTGGAGTCCAACCCGGGGCCCGGCCTCGGCCTCCTGCTCGCCTTCCTGTTCTTCGGCCCCCGCTCGCTACGGCCCTCGACCCCCGCCGCCATGATCATCCACTTCCTCGGCGGCATCCACGAGATCTACTTCCCCTACGTCCTGATGAAGCCGCGGCTCATCCTCGCGGTGATCGCCGGCGGCGCCGCCGGCATCGCCACCTTCATGGCCACCGGCGCCGGACTGATCGCCACCCCCTCACCCGGTAGCATCTTCGCCTACTTCGCGGTCACCCCCAAGGGCGGCTGGTTCGGCATGCTCGCCGGTGTCCTGGTCGCCACCGCCGCCTCCTTCGCCGTCGCCTCCGTGCTCCTGGGCTTCGGCCGCGCGGCCGGCAAGGACGAACCCGGCGCAGAACCCGAGACCACCTCTCAGCCCACCGCCCAGTCCGCGACCAAGGAGGCCTGACCCGACATGCCCAGCATCGACAGCAAGGACATCCGCAAGATCATCGTTGCCTGCGACGCGGGGATGGGCAGCAGCGTGATGCTCGCCAGCCAGCTGCGCAAGCAGCTCAAGAGCCAGGGGATCGAGGTCGCCCACACCCCGGTCAACTCGATCCCCTCCGACGCCGACGTCGTGGTCTGCCATGCCGGGCTCGCCGACCGGGCCAGGAAGACCGCCCCCGACACCGTGCTCATCCCCTTCCAGATCTTCATCGGCGACCCGGCGGTCACCGCGCTCGTCACCACCATCAAGAACGGCGGGATCGTGAATGCCTGAGACGGCACCACTCCCGCTCGACCCCCGCGCCGTCCGGCTCACCGCCTCGGCGGTGAGCCGCGACGACGCGATCCGCCAGTGCGGCCGGGCCCTCGTCGCGGTCGGCGCGGTCGCCGAGCCGTACGTCGACACGATGATCGAGCGCGAGCGCTCGATCTCCACCTACGTCGGCGAGGGCGTCGCGATCCCGCACGGCACCCTGGACGGCAAGGACTCCGTCCACCACGACGCCATCTGCGTCCTGCGTTTCCCGGACGGCGTCGACTGGGACGGCCAGACGGTCACCGTGTGCGTCGGCATCGCCGCACGCGGCGACGGGCATGTGCGGCTGCTCGCCGAGCTGGCCCAGATCCTGCTCGACCCGGACCGCGCCCGCGCGCTGCGGGAGGCGACCCGGGTGGAGGACGTCGTCCGTCTACTGCACCCGACAGGAGAGGAGACCTCCGCGTGAAGGTCGCCCGGTTCCATGCCCCAGAAGACATCCGCATCGAGGACGCGGCCGAACCCGTCGCCGGTCCCGGCGAGGTGAAGATACGCGTACGGAACTGCTCGACGTGCGGCACCGACGCGAAGATCCTCAAGTACGGGCACCACCACATCAGGCCGCCCCGGGTGATGGGCCACGAGATCGCCGGGGAGATCGTCGAGACCGACGCGCCCGGCTGGTCTCCCGGCGACCGGGTCCAGGTCATCGCGGCCATCCCCTGCGGGACCTGCGGGGAATGCCGCCGCGGCCGGATGACGGTCTGTCCCGATCAGGAGTCGATGGGTTACCACTACGACGGCGGCTTCGCCGAATACATGGTCGTCCCGGCCAAGGTCCTGGCCGTCGGCGGGCTCAACCGCATCCCGGACGGCGTCGGCTTCGCCGAGGCGTCGCTGGCCGAACCGCTCGCCTGCGTGCTCAACGGGCAGGAGCTGGCCCGGGTGGGCGCCGGCGACGACGTCCTGGTCATCGGCTCGGGCCCGATCGGCTGCCTGCACGTACGGCTGGCCCGCGCACGTGGAGCGGCCCGGGTCTTCCTGGCCGACATCAACCCCGACCGGCTGGCCCTGGCCGCCGACCGGGTGCGGCCGGACGCCGCCGTCCACGGCGACGACATCGTCGAGCAGATCCTCAAGCTGACCGAGGGCCGGGGCGCCGACGTGGTGATCACCGCGGCCGCCTCCGGGGCGGCCCAGGAGCAGGCCCTGCGGATCGCCGCCCGCCAGGGACGGGTCAGCTTCTTCGGCGGCCTGCCCAAGAACGACCCGATCATCCGCTGCGACTCCAACCTCGTGCACTACCGGGAGCTGACCATCGTCGGCGCGAACGGATCGAGCCCCGCGCACAACACCCGGGCACTCGAGCTGATCGCCGACAGGTCCGTACCGGTCGCCGACCTGATCACACACCGGCTCCCGCTCACCGAGGTCCTCGACGGCATCGACATCGTCAGCCGCGGCGCCGCCATCAAGGTCACCATCGAACCCTGACCCGACCACCCCCGGACGGAAATTTCCCAGCCCCCGCAGAGAAAGGTCACGACGATGCCGGAAAGGACAGTGGTCATCGCCTCCCGCACGGGCCTGCACGCCCGGCCCGCGAAGATCTTCACGGAGGCCGCGGCCCGTCAGACCACACCCGTACGCATCCGGGTCGGCGACGGGAAACCGGTCCCGGCCAACAGCATCCTCGCCGTACTGGCACTCGGGGCCACGCACGGCACGCAGGTCACCCTCGACGCGGACGGCCCCGGCGCCGACGCCGCGCTCGACGCCCTGGCCGAGCTCCTCTCCCGCGACCTCGACGCCGACTGAGGCCCCGATGCACGAGACCACCGTGACCGGCGAGAACACTTCCCCGGGCGAGAGCCGTACGCTGCGCGGGCTCGGCGTCAGCCCCGGCGCCGCCGCCGGGCCGGTCTGCCGCATGGCCGGCCCGCCCAGGCTCCCCGACCCCGCCACCGTCCCACCGGACGACCGGGCCGCGGAACTCCGGACGGCCGAGCGCGCCCTGCGGGAGACCTCGGCTGCGCTCAGCGCGCTCGCCGCCAAGGCGGCCGAACCCGCCGCCAGAGAGATCCTGGAGGCGCAGTCGCTCATCGCCGCCGACCCCGGTCTGTCCGACATGGTCGGAGACAACGTCGGCGCGGGGATGACCGCGGCGCACGCCATCGCCGCCGCCTGCGCCCACCACCGTGAGGCGCTGCTCGCCGTCGGCGGCTACATCGCAGAACGCGCCGCCGACCTCGACGACATCGGCAACCGCGCGATCGCCGCCGCGCTCGGCCTGCCCATGCCGGGCGTGCCCGACCCGGGACACCCGTTCGTGCTGGTGGCCGAGGACCTCTCCCCCGCCGACACCGCCACGCTCGACCCGGCGATGGTGCTCGCGCTGGTCACGGAGAAGGGCGGGCCGACCAGCCACACCGCCATCCTCGCCCGGGCCCGGGGGCTGCCCGCCGTGGTCGCCTGCCCCGACGCTGCCGCGCTCGAAGACGGCGAGATGGTCGCCGTCGACGGCGTGCTCGGCGAGGTACGCACCGCCGTCGGCGAGGACGAGGCGGCGGCGATCCGGCGGCGCGCGGCCGGCGAGCGCGAACGCCTGCAGGCGAGCGGCGGCCCGGGCCGTACGGCCGACGGCCATCCGGTGAAGCTGCTGCTGAACATCGGTTCCGCGGCCGATCTGGAGTCCGGTTTCTCCGCCGAGGGCGTCGGGCTGTTCCGCACCGAGTTCCTCTTCCTCGACCGGCGCGAGGCACCCGGCCTGGACGAGCAGGTCGCCGCCTACGAGGCGGTCTTCCGAGCGCTTCCCGGCGACCGGGTGATCGTGCGCACCCTCGACGCGGGCACCGACAAGCCGCTGCCGTTCCTCACGCTGCCCGATGAGATCAACCCCGCGCTCGGCATCCGCGGGCTGCGGGTGGACCGGGTGCGTCCGGGCGTGCTCGACACCCAGCTCGACGCGATCGCGGCGGCCGCGCGGTCCAGCGGCGTACGGCCGTGGGTGATGGCGCCCATGGTGACCACGGTGGCGGAGGCGACCGCCTTCGCCCGCATGGCCAGGGCCAGGGGGATCACCGACGTCGGCGCGATGGTGGAGGTGCCGGCGGCCGCGCTCCGGGCGGACCGGCTGCTGGCCGAGCTCGACTTCCTCAGCATCGGCACCAACGACCTCAGCCAGTACACCTGCGCGGCCGACCGCCAGCACGGCGAACTCGCCGACCTGCTCGACCCGTGGCAGCCCGCGCTGCTGCGGCTGATCGCCGAGTGCGCCGCCGCGGGCGAACGGGCGGGAAAACCCGTCGGCGTGTGCGGAGAGGCCGCGGCCGACCCACTCCTGGCCGCCGTGCTGGTCGGACTCGGCGTGACGAGCCTGTCCATGTCGGCGCCGGGCATCCCGGCCGTACGGGAGTCCCTGGCCGGGCGCACGCTCGAGGAATGCCGGGAGGCGGCCAGATCGGCACTGGAGGCCGACGACCCGGCCGAGGCGAGACGTTCCCTGCGCGGCGATCACTGAGTGCGTGTCCTCGCCCCGCGCGGACGAACGCTCTCTCCTGCCGGGCCGACGGTGTCAGCCCGCCAGGAGCGCCGCCTCGAAGACGGCACGCCGGTCCTCCAGGTAGGCGATGTCGCCGAGATAGAGCCTGTCGTGGCCCTCGTCGATATGGCGCCGGAACGCCGCCTCACCCGCCGCGGCCCGGGCACGCATGAAGTCGACCAGGGCCGTGAGCCGGGCGGTGATGGTGTCCACCAGGACGCTCCGTCCGGCGGCGTCCAGGCCATAGCGGTCGCAGAACACCCGGACGCGTGCGGCCTGTTCCTCGGTGGTGCCGAAGCCCGCTCCGTTGTCCGGGGCGGTCGTCGGCGCCCAGCGGTAGACCGCGTAGGCAACGTCCCACACCCGGGGGCCGGGAGCGGCGGTGTCGAAGTCGATGACGCCGATCACCCTGGTGCCGTCCAGCACGCAGTTGTACGGCGCGTAGTCGTTGTGCAGGATGACCTCGGCCGGTGACAGCGTCGGCATCAGCCAACCGGTCTCGTGCCCCGCCACATAGTCGGCGGTCGCGTCGTGGTAGGCCGCGAGCAGCTCGGCCGCGCTCTCCAACGCCTCGGGGGAGGCGACCTCCGGGGTCAGCGGATACTCGCCCACCTGCCCGGGAAGGAAATCGAGGATCTCCCTGCCGTCGTCGGTCGTGCCGTGCAGCCGCGGGGCGCCGCGAAAGCCCCGCCGTTCGAGATGGCGCAGCAGGCCGTGCACGGCCGGGCTCCACGGCCCGGTCGGCCGGAGCACGGTCGAGCCGACCCGTGTCACCGTGTTGACCCCGCCCCTGAGTTCGACCACGCGGGTCAGACTAACCCGTCGAAAGCGATCTTTTGCTGCCGTGCTCGCCGCCTCCCGCCGGAGGCCGCTACGCGGGCGGGCGGACGGCCAGCAGCGCGACGTCGTCTTCGAAGGCGCCGCCGGGGTGGGCCAGCAGGGCGTCGCACAGCCGCGCCAGCGGATCGGCGGCGTGGGTCGTGGCGACGGCGGCGATCTGGTCCATCCCCTGGCCGATGGAATGGTCGCGGTTCTCCACCAGGCCGTCGGTGTGCAGCAGTACGGCGGCGCCGCCGGGCAGGTCGACGTGGTTGTCGGTCCGCGGCAGGTCCGGGTCGACCCCCAGCGGGACGCCGACATCGGCGTACAGATAGCGTGCCCGCTCCCCCGGGACGGCCAGCAGGGGCGGCAGATGTCCGGCGCTGGTCCACCGCAGTCGCCGTCCCGACCCCGCGGCCTGCTCCAGGCGGGCGACGACGACGGTGGCCATCGGCCCGCCGTGCAACCAGTGCAGCACCCGGTCCAGGCGGCGCAGGATGCGGCTGGGCGACTCCTGCTCGTCCAGGGCGATGACGCGGAGCATGTTGCTGATCTGGCTCATCACGATCGCGGCCTGCACATCGTGGCCCATCACATCCCCGATCACCAAGCAGGGCACCCCATCGGGCAGGCGGATCAGGTCGTACCAGTCGCCCCCGATGCACGGCGCTCTGCTGGAGGGCTGAAAGCGGGCCTGCAGTTCCCAGCCCTCCAGGTGCGGCATCTCCGGCAGCAGCCGGCGCTGGAAGTCCTCCGTGGCCCGGCACGTCCGCCGGTAGAGACGCGCGTTCTCGATCGCCATGCCGGCCGCCCCGGCCAGCGCCATCACCACCTCCTGGTCCTCGGCGGTGAACGGACCACCCGCCTTGTCGGCCAGATAGAGGTTGCCGTAGATCGCCTGACGGACCCGGATCGGCACCCCCAGCAGCGTCGTCATCACGGGATGCTCCCGGGGGAAACCGGCCGCGCCGGGATGGGTGGCCAGGTCGTCCACGCGCAGCGGCCGCGGGTCGCGCACCAGGTCACCGAGCAGTCCGCTGCCGTGGGGCAGTTCTTCGCCGCGTGCGGACGAATGGTCCCGGCAGAACCCCGAGCTGATCATCTCGATGAACTGTCCCGCCTCGTTCAGTACGCCCAGGGCGCCGTAGCGGGCCCGCACCAACCCCCGTCCGGCCTCCACGATCCGGTGCAGGACCGGCTCCAGTTCCAGCTCCGCACCGATCGCCAGCACCGCGTCCAGCAGCCCGCGCAGCATGCCGTACTGATCCGCGAGCTGTCTCAGCCCCGCCTGGATGCGCCCCAACTCCTCATCGGGTCGGTCGAACAGGTGCCCGCCCTCCGGTGTCATGCCTCCCCTCCTCTCCCACCGACCGGACGGAGGACGGCGCCACCTCCGTCGTCGGCGAGGTCCAGTGGTGGGTGAGGCGCCCGGTGCCGGCCCCTATGACGCTCCGCGTGAACATAGAGATCACCCCCGCCGTCCGTCTTCCGAGCGGAAGGTTTCGCCCGGCGCTCCGTCGGGAATCCTGTCCCGTCCGGTTCCGCCGAAACTCCCCGCGGGACCGCTGAGCGGGGGCCGGCGCGACCTGGCGGGAATCGTGTGTCAGGGGAGGGACGATGCGGATCAGTAACGTCTACCGTCCGGCGGTCTACGGATGCCAGACCGATGAGCGGCTGCCCCAGGTCGCCCGGCAGATGATGGAGAAGAACGTCGGCGCACTCGCCGTGCTGGAGGGCGAGCGGGTCACCGGTGTGATCACCGAGCGCGATCTGACGGACGCGCTCGCGACCTGCCAGGACCCCGCCGCCGTCAGCGCCGCCTCCTACGCCACCACCCGGCTGCGCACGGCGCGGCTCGACGAGGACTCCCGTGACGTCGCCCGCCGGATGCTGGACGCGGGCGTACGGCACATGCCGGTGGAGGAGGACGGACGCCTGGTCGGCATGGTGTCGATGCGCGACCTGCTCGCGGTGGAGACCTGGGCGTCCTAGGTCGTGTTTCAAAAGTCATGTCCTGTTACGCGCGGCCCAGATGGCGCCTCGCGGCGTTGTCGCCCGAACTTGCGGAAGGTCGCCCGTGGGCTCGGCCACGGACTCCTCCTCCGCACCGTGACCCGGGTGCCCTGAAGATCCGATCGCGTAACAGACATCCGCCGCCGCGCGCGTCGAACCGTCAGCCGGGGACACTGCGCCGTCAGGTCCACCTGTCCGCGTCATCGGAAGGCAGAATGGCCGGTGAGGGCCTGACCGATGACGAGCTGGTGAATCTCCGAGGTGCCCTCGTAGGTGAGCACTGACTCAAGGTTGTTCGCGTGCCGCATCATCGGGTACTCCAGAGTGATACCGGCGGCGGCGAGGATCGTGCGGCACTCCCGGGCGATAGTGATGGCCTCGCGTACGTTGTTCAGCTTACCGAGGCTGACCTGCTCCGGCTGGAGGAGTCCAGCGTCCTTGAGCCGTCCCAGGTGGAGAGCGAGCAGCATCCCCTTGCCGAGTTCGACGGCCATGTCCGCCAGTTTGGCCTGGGTCAGCTGGTACGACGCGAGCTTTCGGTCGAAGATGTCGCGCTCCTGCGCGTAGGCGATCGCCGTCTCAAGGCAGTCGCGGGCGGCACCGAGCGAACCGAACACAATGCCGTAGCGGGCCTCATTGAGGCACGACAACGGCCCGGAGAGCCCACGGGCCTCGGGCAGCATCGCTGAGTCAGGAAGTCGAACCTCATCCAGCACCAGCTCACTGGTCACCGAGGCCCGCAAAGACAGCTTCTTCTTGATCTCCTGAGCCGAGAAGCCGGGAGTGCCCGCCGGGACCAGGAAGCCGCGCACCTTGTCGTCCGTCTGCGCCCACACCACGGCCACGTCTGCGACGGAGCCGTTGGTGATCCACATCTTATTCCCGTTCAGCACCCAGTCACCGCCGGCACGGGTGGCTCGGGTACGCATCCCGCCCGGGTTGGAACCGAAGTCAGACTCCGTCAGCCCGAAGCACCCGATCGCGTTCCCTTTGGCCATCCTCGGCAGCCATTCCTGCTTCTGCTCCTCCGAGCCCCATCGATGGATGGCGAACATCGCCAGCGAGCCCTGGACACTGACCAGTGAACGCAGCCCGGAGTCACCGGCCTCCAGTTCCAGGCACGCGAGCCCATACGCCGTGGCGGAAGTGCCGGCACACCCGTAACCGCCCAGGTGCATGCCGAGCACCCCGAGCTCACCCAGCTCCCTGGCCAGCTCACGAGCGGGAATCGAGCCGGACTCATACCATTCGGCCAGCTCGGGCCGGATCCGCTCATCGACGAAGCGACGGACCGTGTCGCGTATCGCTCGGTCCTCCTCGCCAATGAGCGAATCGGTCTGGAACAGACCCAATGGGCTGCGAACAGTGACCATGGGATGAACCTCCTCGTTTACCTAAGACTGTTGGTCGCCATAGGCCACCACCACACGTTTCCGGCGGGGGCCAAAGCGGTGCACGGTGAACTGGTCGCCGCCGGCCGGCGGCTTCAGGTAGCCATGACGATCTTCGGGGCGGTGAAAGTACCTGGTGATCGGCGCAGTGTCCGCCCGTTCGGAGTGACTTCGCTGAGGACATGCGGATCGACCTGGACCGCTATCCGCGTCTGACTCAGACGTACCGGCTCGGGTCCGATGCCGAACGGATCCACCAGGAGAGCTTCGAGCTTCGGTGGTCGTACCTGTGATCCATAGCCTCGAATCGGGGCTGAGGGACAGACCGTCGCCGCGCGGTGAGCTTATGTGGGCAGCGTCATCTAAGAGCGCGCTTCAAGATCTTCCCCGTTGATGTCATCGGCAGCGCCTCGACGAACTCAACGATCCGGGGATACTTGTAGACGGCAATTCTCTCCTTGACCCAATCAACAAGCTCCGCCTCGGTGGTGGGATCGCCTTCGGCCCTGACGACCACGGCCTTGACCTCCTCACCATGGGAGGGGTGATCGACACCGATAACGGCCGCCATCACTACCGCGGGGTGCGTCAGGAGAACCTCCTCGACCTCACGCGGATAGACGTTGAACCCACCGCGGATGATCAGGTCCTTGGACCTGTCGACGATCCGGTAGTAGCCATCCGCATCCCTGGTCGCCAGGTCACCGGTCCGGAACCAGCCGTCGCGCATGACCTCGGCGGTCGCTTCAGGACGCTTGTAGTACCCCTTCATCACGTTGTGGCCCTTGATCGCGATCTCACCGACCTCCTCCGGGCCACCGGAGACCTCCGACCAGTCGTCGCGAATGAGCTTCATCTCGACTCCGGGGATCGGCACCCCGATGGAACCGACACGAGGCTCTTCACCATAGGGCGAGAAGCTGGCCACCGGAGAGGTCTCCGAGAGCCCGTAACCTTCCAGGATCTTCACCCCGAAACGCTGCTCGAACCGACGGTGGATCTCCGTCGGGAGCGAGGCGCCGCCGGAAGCGGCAACTCGAAGGTGCTCGGCGAGAGAGTCGGCATCCGGAGTACCGGAAGCCACGTCCAGGAGCCCCCAGTACATGGTGGGCACACCGGCGAAGAAGCTGACCCTGTGCTGCTTCATGAGCGACAACGCGTCGCCTGCATGGAATCGGGGCATCATGACCAGCGTGCCGCCGAACGCGAAGCCGGCGTTCTGGACCACCGTCTGTCCGAAGGAGTGGAACAACGGCAGGGTGCACAGGTAGACGTCCGGCCGCTGTGCGTCCGCCCGGAACAACTCCTTGCCGACCAGAGCGTTGTCGCGCATGTTCCGGTGTCGCAACTCAGCGCCCTTGGGCTGCCCCGTCGTTCCCGAGGTGTACAAGATGACGGCGGTATCGTCGTCGGATCGCTCCGCTGCCGAGAACTCCGCTGCGACCGTGGCAAGCAGCGAGTCGAGGTCCTCGCCCCCGTCGGCAGCGCTGCCGTCGGTCCCTCCCATCAGGAACAACTCGGTGCAGGAGTCCACCTGCTCAAAGGCGGCTCGCGCCTGGTCGCCCAGGGGCAGCGCCGCGTCTCCGCAGAAGGCGAAGTACGCCCGTGAATCCGAGTCGACCAGGTGGTAGGCAATCTCGTTCGGCTTCAACAGGACGTTCAGCGGCACCACCGTTGCGCCAGCCTTCAGAATCCCGTAGTACACGAGCGAGAAGTACGGCGTGTTGGGACATGACAGGGCGACCTTGTCACCCGGTCGTATCCCGCGACCGACGAGCAGGTTCGCCACTCGGTTCGCCGCCGCGTTCAACTCCCGGTACGTCATCCGAGAACCGGCATGGATGATGGCGGTGCGGTCACCGAACTCTCGTGTGGTGCCTTCAAGGACCTGCGCCAGGTTTGACATGCTGAAACTCCTTCATTCCCCCGAGACAGACGACTTCCTGCCACGCGTCGGGCGCAGCCCGCTCAGTCAGTGGGGTTGACGAGATCAGGGACGGTCCAGCCGTGGACGTCGTACTCGGACATGCACTCGTCCACCATCGCCACGAAGTCGGCGACCTGACCGGTCGCCTGGGCGCCCTTGTAACTCAAGATCTTGACCATCTCATGGCTTCCGCCATAGTTGCGTTCATACAGCTCGTGCCTGCTGCCGAACTCCGAGCCCATGGCATCCCAGATAAGCTTGACGACCTTCATCCGCTCGTCGCCGCTCGCTCCGTTGCTGCCTCGGGCGTACTTGTCCAAGTAGCCCGCCAGCTCTTCGGAGTCGAAGTCGCTGCTGTTCGAGTTGGTGTAGATCAGTGCGCTGGCCAGGTCCTGTTGGAAGATTTCACGCACGCGCGGGTACAGCACTCCGAGCATGACGCGGAAGACCTCGCCGGCTTCGGCATTCGGCACGACGGAACCATCGGACCAGCGCTCGGCCCCCTTGACCATGGCCCTTGCCAGCGTCCAGAACAGGTGACGGTAGGTGATCATCTCGCCGATGCGCACCTGGACACCGTAGAAATCCTTGGCGCCGGTCATCTCCAGACCCTTGAGGAACAGCCCGCAGATGAAGTCGAGCTTGACCGCCAGACGGACGCATCCCTGTAGTCGACCACGCAGTGCGAACCCGGAGCCGATGAAGAACGAGTTCGCCTTGTCGATGTCGTCGTAGCAGAAGACGTCTTCCCACGGGACCAGCACCTTGTCGAACACGAGGATCGCGTCGTTCTCGTCCAGTCGACTGGAGAGCGGGTTGTCGAACGGGCTACCGCTGACGGCAGCGTTGTACTCGTAGGAGGGTCGGCAGATCAGCTTCACCCCAGGGGCGTTCATCGGTACCGCGAAGGTCCCAGAGAATGCCTTGTCACGCACCGGAATCGGACCCGCGTTGCTGATGAAATTCATCTGCGAGAGCACCGAGCCCGTGGCGACCACCTTCGCACCCGAGACGACGAGTCCGGCATCGGTCTCGGCCTCCACATGCATGTAGGCGTCCCGTACCTCCTCCATTGGGCGATTCCGGTCGATTGGAGGATTGACAATGGCGTGGTTGAAGAAGGTGACCTGCTCCTGCGCCTTCCGATACCAGCGCTTCGCGTTCTCTTGGAAGGGTGAGTAGTACTCCTCGTTCGATCCAAGCGTGGTGAGGAAGGCCGCCTTGAAGTCAGGCGTCCGCCCCATCCAGCCGTACGTCATTCGCGCCCAGGCCTCGCAGGCGTCCGCGCCTCTCTGCAAGTCTTCGACGGTGTAGGGCGCCCGGAAGAATCCATGGGTGTACCCGTTGCTTCCCGTGTCGGTGGCGACGATCAGGTTCTTGTTGCGGTCGGCGTCGTGGAGAGCGTCGTACAGCCGTGCGAGCATCCTCGCGCTGTTCCTGAAGGCGATGTGGGAGGTGACGTCAGCGACCTTCTCGCCCCGGAACCATACCTCGCGGCCATCGCGCAGGCTCTCCAGATACTCTTCTCCTGTCGGGGGCCTGGATCCGGAGTTGCCCAGGATTTCCGCCGTGACATCCCAACCATGCCGCTGGTCATTCATCTGAAGCTCCCTTGTGTTGTTGCTCTACCAGGAAAACGAAAGGCTCTGCTGCATCGCCGCGATCAACTCGTTGTTCGCCGCCCAGATGCGCTCACCGCTCTCGACACGGCAGAACTGGCCGCCGAAGAAGCCGAGCGGGCGCTGCTCGGCATCCGGCTGGACCTCGGACAGGCCGACGACCTCGCCGATGAACAACTTGTGGTCCCCGGCGTCGTGCACTGCCCAGGGATCGCAGACGATGTACGCCAGGCAGCCTTGGAGTACAGGCGGCTCGTCTCCGGCATCGGCTTCTATGAAGGGATTTCTCACCGAGGGCTGCGGGACCCCGGCGAAGTGCAGCGCCAGGTTTCGCTGGTCGACGGTCAGGATGTTGATCGCGAACTGGCGACCGTGCAGGTTTTCACACGCCTTGGCACGCCGGCTTAGGCTTACCAGCGCCAAGGGCGGGTCGAGGGACACTGATGTGAAGGAGTTCACCGTCGCACCGCGCGGAACACCATCCGCCCGATATGTCACAACCGTCACGCCGGTTGCGAACTTTCCGAACACCCGCCGTAGCTCCAGAGGACTGATCCGGGTCATCATGGTTGCCCGCCACGGTCTGCGGAACTCACCTCGAGATACCTAGGCAACCGCCACCCCCTCTATCTCGAGCAGCAGCTCGGGCCAGACGAGTCCGGAGACGATGATGAGGCTGTTGGCCGGGTATGGACCATTCGGCAGGAGCTCGGTGAAGGCCTTCTCCCGGGCCGCATTGAATCCCCGAATGTCACCGCGGTTCACGACGTAGCAGGTCAGCTTTACGACGTTCGACCACTTCAGCCCGTCCACCGCCAGAACCTTGGTGAGGTTGTCGAACACCGCGGCGGTCTGCTCCTCGATGGTCGCGCCCATTACGGCACCGGACGCGTCCACGGCGCACTGTCCGGCGATGTGGTAGATGGAGCGTGCATTGTTGCTGCGTACCATGAGGGAATAGGGCGCGATCGGCGAACTAACCCCGTCAGCCTGCGAGAACGTGGTCAGATCACTCATTGTTCGACTCCTTACTTTTCGGGGACTGATCTCTGTTCAAGAACGTCAGGACGAGTTCGTTGAACTGCTTGGGCTGCTCGAACTGCGGCCAGTGCCCTGCCGGGCCGATTTCCGAGTAGGATGCATCGGGGATGTACCGGCTCAGCCGGAGCGACGTCCGCGGTGGAACGATCCTGTCAGCGTCGCCGGACAGCACCAGGGTTGGAGAAACGATCCGACCCAATTCCTCGGGTCGCAGAATATTGCGGGACCGCACCCCCGGGTCCTGCAACCGGAGTGCGTAATCCATTCTCTGTTCCGCATCGGCCTGTGAGTAGATGGCCATGCGGCAGTGCACCAGTTCATCGGTGGCGTGCTCGGGGTGACTCATGATGGCTTCCAACCGGCGCCGAACCGCGGCCTCTGTCGCCCGATGGACCGCGTCCAGGCTCTGCTGACGGACGGCCCGCATCCTGGTGACATCGCTGTCGAGACCACCGGCGCCGACCAGCACCAGGCGCTGGACTCGCGCACCGTTCTGAGCAGCGAACCGGCTCGCGATCCAGCCGCCGAGGGACTGACCGCACAGGAGGAACTCGGAGATGTCCAGCTCCTCGGTGATCTTTTCCAGGTGGGTGATGTAGTCGGCGATCTCGTATGCCCGCTGCGGAGCGCTGGACCAACCGTGTGCGGGCAAGTCGTAGAGGATCACCCGGTAGTGCTCGGACAGTGCGGCCACGTTGCGGATGAATGCCTCGGCATGTCCGCCGGTTCCATGCACCATGATCAGCGGGGTAGCCGTGACTTCCCCGAACTCGAGAATTCGCGTCGAAACGCCGTCGATGGGCTTCCAGTACGTGCGCGAGGGCACGCGCGCAGTGGAGGTCCAGAAATAATCTGTACGTTCAGGCACAGCCGCTCACCCACCGCTCTTCGACAGGTAGCTCTCCCGGATCCGCGGATCGTTCCGCATCTCCTCGGCCGGGCCGCTCATCGTGACCTTGCCGGACTCCAGAATGTACGCATGCTGGGCCAGCGACAGGGCGACTCGTGCGTTCTGCTCGACGAGTGCAATGGTGATGCCCTCGGCGCCGATGCTGCGGATCAGGCCGGCGACCTCCCAGACCATCTTGGGGGACAGACCGAGCGTTGGCTCGTCAAGGAGCAGCACTTCGGGGTCGCGCATCAGCGCACGCCCGATGGCCAACATCTGCTGCTGGCCGCCGCTGAGAGTGCCGGCAGCCTGGAACCGTCGCTCGTGGAGCAGCGGCAACCGGTCGAAGACGCGGTGCAGCCGAGCTTCGACGTCTCGGCGACGGCGGTCGCAGTGGGCACCGATCAGGAGATTCTCCTCGACGGTCATCTGGGTGAACACCCGGCGCCCTTCAGGTGAGTATCCGATGCCAGGGCGGATCACAGCAGTACGCCGTATGGGTTGTTCGGCTCCGCCGACGAGGACCGTCCCCTCCGCAACCCTGTGCAGGCCGGCCATGACATTCAACGACGTGGTCTTTCCCGCGCCGTTCGCACCGATGATCGCTGTCGTGAGCCCGGCTCGCAGCCGCATTGTGACGCCTGACAGCGCTTGTACCGGCCCGTACGTCGCCGAGACTGAGCGCAGTTCCAGGGAGAGTGCCTCAGACATGTTCGAACCCTTCCAACGACCCGCCCAGATACGCTTCGACGACTTGTGGGTCATTGAGGACGTCATTCGGGGTTCCGTCCGCGATCACACGGCCGAAGTCGAGCACGACGAGCCGGTCGCAGAGGCTCGTGACGGCACTCATCCGGTGCTCGATGAGCACGATCGTTGTCTCACCCGACCGATCCAGGTCTCGAAGCAGCTCGGTCATCTCCTGGACCTCTGGGTCGGTGAGGCCGGCCATGGGCTCGTCCAGAAACAGCATCCGCGGCTTCGTCGCCATGCCGATCGCGACACCCAGCCGCTTGCGGGCGCCGTATGGCAGGTCCTCGGCGGCGGTCTCGGCCCAGGCTTCCATGTCGAATCGTTCGAGCAGCGACTGGGCTTCGGCCAGCGCCGCCCTGTCCCGCTGAACCGGCTGGAGGCAGTGCAGCAGTCCGGTGCGCCGACCCCGACATGCAACCACCAGGTTCTCGAAGGCGGAGAGTTCTCCGAACACGCTCGAGTGCTGGAAGGTGCGTGTCAGACCATAGCGGACGACTCTTGCCGGTCTGAGCGTCTCAAGCCGGCGCTCGCCGAACTCGATCGTGCCCCCTGACGGGGCATCGAATCCGCTGATGAGGTTGAACAGCGTGGTCTTCCCTGCGCCGTTCGGACCGATGATGCCCAGCGTCTCCCCCGGTCGGACGCTGAACGAAACATTATCGAGGGCCTGCAGTCCGCCGAAGTTCTTGGAGACGCCAGAGAGCCGCAGGATCGCGTCTGTCCGGGACTCCGGATCGCGGGTAGGGGCGTCCTGGGCGGCGTCCCGATGTGAGCGAACGCCCGGGTGAACACGGCGGCGGAGAGTCGCTGCCGCGGTCTGGCTACCGAACCGGTGTGCGAGCGCGGTGACGATTCCGTTCGGGACGGCCATGAGGATGAGCAATGTTATGGCAGCTGTGAAGATGCCGACATATCCCTCGGACCAGTCCGTCAGGACTGGGATCACAGCGAGCACGAAGGTTCCGACCACCGTCCCAACGAGATACCGGGAGCCGCCGATGATCACGTACATCAGCACATAGACCGACAGCCAGAACGAGAAGCTGGATGGCGCGATGAAGGACACGTAGCTGGCGTAGAAGGAGCCTGCGACACCGGCGAAGAAGGCACCGACCGTGAAGGCAACCAACATGTTCGGGCCGGGCGAGATTCCGATCGACTGTGCGAGTTCACGCGACTGGCCCAACGCCTTGAGCTCTAGTCCCCACCGGGACGACTCGATGAAGAGGAAGACCAGGAAGACGAGTGCGGCGAGCACGAGCATGAGCCAGTACCAGTCGGCGAGCGAGTCGACTCCCCCTGGAGACGGAATCCCGACGATGCCTGAGAAGCCACCGGTGAGGCTTGTCCAAGACTCGATGATCGACGAGGCGACGATCAGGAAGGCGAACGTCATGAGCAGGAAGTAGGATCCGCTGGTCCGAAAGCTCGACACACCGATGATCAGGGCACCGCACGCGGCCACAAGACCCCCGAGGGAAACGGTGAGCCAGAACGGCATGCCGTGCTGCGTGGTGAGGATGCCGGTCGTGTAGGCGCCGAAGGCATAGAACGCCCCGTGGCACAACGCCGCCTCGCCGGCCAGCATGAGGAGCCTGAGGCTGATGGCCATGATCAGCGAGAGGAATGCGAGCACACCGACGTTGAGGTAGTACTCGCCCGCGGTCAAACCGAAGGTGATACCCGCGAGAAGGCCGAGGGCAGCACTGATCTTGCCCCACTGGCGCGGGCGTCCAGATCGGCTGAGACGAGCGCTATTAGGCATTTCCGAACACTCCCTGGGGGCGGAAGGCCAGGAAGCAGAGGGCGACAGCGAAGCTGCTCCACACGGCGGCCTCGGGGACCCAGTACGTCGAAATCCCGCTTTGCAGCAATCCGATCGCCCCCGCGGCGATGAGACTTCCCTTGACGCTGCCCATGCCGCCGACGATGACGATGACGAATGCCAGGAGGAGGGGCGGCTGCCCCATCGAGGGCAGGAGCACTTGCTGCGGTGCCACGAGCGCGCCAGCGGCTCCGGCGAGTGCACCACCGATCGCGAATGTCATGATCAAAATTCGAGGGACGGCGATGCCCTGCGAACGAGCCGCAAAGGAATCCTGCTGCGCCGCCCTGAGGGCTCGTCCGTAACGGGTCCGGGTCACGAACAGATGCAGTGCTGTCACCAGGACGATGGCGACCGCAATGATCAGGATCCGATGGCCTTCGAGGTACACACCGCCGATCGCCACCACGTCGGTGAACGGGCCGGCGACGCTCTTCGGCGAGGCCCCGAACCAGACCAGCGCCACGTTCTCCAGCAGGAGAGCCAGGAGGATGCCGGCGATCGCACCCTCAAGCAGCAGGCCCTCGAACCTCCGGAAAACGGTGGCGCCCAGCGCTGCGCTGATGGAGGCGACGACCACCGCCGCCACCACCAGCGCCGTGAAGTAGCCCTGTCCCAGCACCTCGACCACGAAGTAGGTGGTGTAGGCGCCGAACATGAAGAGTACGCCGTGCGAGAAGTTCACCACGCGCAGGACCCCGAAGACCATCGTCAGACCCACCGCGATGAGGGCCAACGTCGCTCCGAGAGAGAGCCCGTTGAAGAGCATCTGGAGGAACGAGGCGAGGGAGGAACTCACCAGCGGTTCGCCTCCGCGGCAGGCACCACGGTGACCTGCTTGAGGGTGCCGTCCTTCTGGATCTCAGCCACCGGGAAGTCCAGCTCGATGATCTGGTTCAGGCCGTACTGGTCCTTGCCTCCGTACCTGACCTGGCCCACAGCACCGTCGAAGCTGACCTCCTGCATGGCCTCACTGACCTTCTTCGTGTCGAGGGTGCCCGCCTTCTCAATGGCCGCCTTCAGCAGGAAGAGGTTGTCGTACGCCAGAGCGCTCCAACCCTGTGAAGGGTCGCCGCCCTTGTAGTTCGCAATATGCTCGGTCCAGTACTTGCCTTCCTCGCTTGTGAAGGCTCCGAAGAACGGCGAAGAGACGCTTCCCGCAGCACCTTCCGGACCCGCGGTGTCGATGACGGCCGGCAGGTAGACGGTGTCCGGGAAAATGAAGGCACCCTCATAGCCCAGCTGGCGCGCGGTCTTCACGATTCCGGCGTACTGGGACGGCGGCATGCCCCCGAACTGGATGACGTTCGGGCGCTTCGGCAGCACCTGGTTCAGCACGGGAGCGAAGTCCGTGGCATCGCGGGAGACGAAGACACTGGAAGGTGTGACGTCGAGTGACTTGGCGATGCCGTCACTCTGCTCGGCGATCACTCGTCCGACCTCGTCATCGGTGAAGATGCCCAACACCTTCTGCACCTTGGGATCCTTGGACTTGATGTAGGAGAGCGAGGCTCCGAAGGACCGGGAGATGTCGTAGTAGAGCCGGAACGTGGTGGGATGCTTCTCGCCCAGGTACTGGTCACCACCGGCCAGCGCCATCACCATGACGTCGCGCTTCTCCGCGATCGGCTGTACGGCTGGAACGATCGAGCCGCCGTCCACCTGCAGGAAGGAGATATCGTCCTTGGTGATCGCCTGGTTCGCGGCCGTTACGGCTTTGGTCGGGTCGTAGGCGTGGTCGTAGCTTTTGAGCTCGAACTTGTACGTCTTTCCGTCGAGTTCGACTCCGCCGGCGTTATTGATGCGGTCGACCGCCGCTGCCATGGACGCCTGCTGCGGTCCCCCAAAGGCCGCCGCGGGGCCACTCAGGGCGGCGATGAGTCCTACCCGGATGGTGTCTGATTTGCTGCCCGAGCCGCCCTCACTGGCGCAGCCTGTGAGCACCAGGGCGAAAGTCGTAGCAGCAGCCACTGCAGCCCTGGCTCTTCTCGTTGGACGCAGCTCCATTGCTGTTCTCCTCTAGTTCGTGGCTGCCGTACGCGACCAGCCATATGGGACACACCGTGAGAAATGTGTGTCGCCGAATGGGCAGCGGCCCATTGACGACTTGCTGATCCCCGAGAAGGTGCGCACCGCTCTCGCAATGCACCTGAAGGTTGCCGAGCCTCAGCTCAGACCAGGAAGGCCGGTTCCTCCGGCAAGTTCCGCAGCTCTGCGGCATCTCGTGACTGTTGGAAGTAGAACTCGAACAGAATCCCATCGGGATCCCGGACGCACACGCTCTGCTTGGTGGCGTGGACGATCTGGCCCTCGACGCGGGCGCCGGCTTCCCGCAGCCGTTCCACGACAGTCTCCAGCTCGATCGGACCACTCAGCTCAAAGCCGAAGTGGTGCATCCGGGGAGTGGGTTTTCCATCATCGGTCTGGAAGAGACCCAGGTCCCAGGATCCAACCGTCCCGGCGAAGACCGCGTAACCCTCGTGGACCGAGCCGGCGACGAGCGTCATCCCGACGATGTCGGTGTAGAACTCGATGGACGTGGCCAGGTCCTTGACGAACAGAGAAGCACGTGCGGCACGGTGGGGCTGCAACGGTGCGCCTTCGACCGTTCGACGTTCCGTCTCCACGACGTACTTGGGGACGTCCGAGGCGACCGAGGGATCAGGCGTCCAGTTGCCCGTCAGCAACTGCTCGCTTTTCTCCTCCATGATCACCCGCCAGTCGTCCTGAGAGTCGGCATAGAACTCCAGGTAGTAGCCGTCCGGGTCGAACATGTAGACGCTGTAGGCGATCGTGTGGTCCACCGTCCGGTGGACAGGAGCGCCGGCCGCCACGGCCCGTTCGTACGCCGCTACCAGATGAGCCTCGCTCTCCATCTCGAGACCGATGTGATTGAGCCCCGGTTTACGCTTCTTGTCGACGGGGACCTGCACCTGGCCGTCGCGACCGATCAGCGTCTGCTTGGGGAGTTCGATGAGGCCGATGTCATGATGGCTGTTGCCATTGCTCAGGAATCCTGCCCCGATGCCGGGTTCACGGAAGACAACCTGCAGGCCGAAGACGTTCTCGTAGTACTCCATCGAACGTTCCAGATCACTGACGAAGAAGTTCCCGTGCCCGATCCGTCGTGGCTTGAACTGGACATCCTGGAGGCTCCGGGGGGCGTTCACTGCGCAGGCTCCTATCTGAGCTGGATGTTGAAGGTCGGGCTACTTGCTTTCTGACTGGTCGCGCGGGCACACGGTCTGCAACGCGGTCCTGATCGCCACGGGGTCGTGTCCGGGATCAGTGGCGGCAACCATGGTGAGCGCGGTCTGCGCCAGGTGCCTGGCCACTCGCTCGCTGGCGATCTGGGCATCCCCGCTCTGACACGCGTCAAGAATCTCTCCGTGCTCCACGGCCGATCGGGTCCAGGCCTCGGTCGGACGTCGAGTGACGTAGAGGCTCCTGAACCGACGACCATGCGATTGCAGTTGATCAATGAGGCGCACGAGTTGTGGGCCCGCCTCCTCGATGAGCCCGTCGTGGAACCGCTGGTGGGGGATCTCCCAGCCGTCGAAGTCACCGCGCTTGGCGCACTCGTCCATTTCCTCGAGGCAGTTCCGCAGTGCGGCGATCCGCTCTGCATTGAGATGCGGAACGGTCAGGCGGACGCCGAACGCTTCCAGCACGATGCGGCCGGCATAGGAGTGCACGAGGTCGGTCACGGAAAGTGACGCGACGCGCATCCTGCGATTGCGCTCGGACTCGACCAGCCCCTCGGCCTCGAGCATGCGCAGCGCTTCCCGAAGCGGGGTACGGCTCACGCACAGTTGTTCGGCGAGCTGGACCTGCGACAAGGGGGTACCAGCGGCAAGCTGGCCGGAGAAGATCAACTCACGGAGTATCGCCCGAATCTGTTCGGGCCCCTCGAGTCCCTCTACTGCCAGGCTCGGAGCCATCAGGTCAAGCGGTTCGTTCATCGGCGCTCGTCCTCACCGTGATGACAATCCGCTGCGACCACCGTGTTGACCAGCCGGCCGAGTCCGTCGACCTCGACGACCACTTCATCACCGACCTGCAGGAACCTGGGTGGGTCGAACGACATGCCTACCCCGTGAGGCGTCCCGGTCGCGATGACGTCCCCGACTTCGAGAGTCATCAGCGCGCTCAGTTCGGCGATGACCTCAGCGATGGAGAACGTCATCTCCCCGATCCGCGCGTCCTGCACGGTGTCCCCGTTGACCCTGGTCACGATGCGCAAGTGGTCCAAGTCCTGAATGTCGTCCGCGGTCACCAGAGCAGGACCGCACGGCGCGAAGGAGTCGCAGCTCTTGCCCGGCAGCCACTGGCTTCCCCGTAGCTGGAGGTCACGGGCGCTTACGTCGTTGAAGACCATGTAGCCGGCGACCTGGTCCAAGGCATCTTCCGGCGAGACGTTCTTGCACCGACGCCCGATGACGACGGCCAACTCCCCCTCGTAGTCCAGCTGCGCCGTCCTGGCCGGCGACACTATGTGCTCGGTCGAGCCCGTCAGAGCATTGCGATACTTGGAGAAGATCTCCGGAAATGTGCTCGGCTTGAGGCCCACCTCGGCGGCGTGCTGCGGGTAGTTGAGGCCGATGCAGATGATCTTATCTGGGTCCGGAATCGGCGGCCCCAGGCGTACGTCTCTCACCGGAACCGCCTCGCCGTCAGTGCCCTGACGCGCAACGTGCGCGTGGACCGCTTCCAGGTCGGCGGCAGGCACCGACTCCAGCACACCCCGCACAGAGAGCCAGGCGCCAGCGGGTCGATCCGTCAACTGCAGCTCTGCGGCAGCATCGGCAAGGTCGATCACGTTCCCTTCAACCAGAAGGCCGGCTCGCCACATGGCGTCTCGTTCGTATGTGACCAACCTCATCGCCCACTCATCCCTTCCTACATACAAGCCTGGTGAGGACACTCTCAAACCTGCATACAAGTGTCAAGGGTTTCGCCTGAAGATTCCAGCCGATCTAGAACAAACTTCGCATGTTGTCGAGCTTCCGGCGCGGCAAGTGCATACACTTCTGTCTTCGGCTGTGCACAGACATCGGGTGAGCCGTACATCCCTGAGGAGAAACCATGACGTCGGCGCTTGAGGGAATCCGTGTACTCGACTTCGGAAGGGTGCTCGCGGCTCCGTACGCGACCATGCTGCTCGCTGACCTCGGGGCGGAGGTACTCAAGATCGAGAGCCCGCAAGGTGACGACACCCGGCACTGGGGGCCACCGTGGCGGGATGGCGAGTCGACGTACTTCCGGGCAGTGAACCGCAACAAGGATTCCCTGGTGCTGGATCTGCGTGACGCCGACGATCTCACCCGCGCGCGCGAACTGGTCAGGAACAGTGATGTTCTGGTGGAGAACTTCCGCCCCGGCACGATGGACCGCCTCGGCCTGGGCTACGACACGGCGCGGAAGCTGAACGCTGGGATCGTCTACTGTTCCATTACGGGGTTCGGCGCCAAGGGCGGCCACGACCTGCCCGGCTACGATCTGCTGGTCCAGGCCACCAGCGGGCTGATGTCGATCACCGGCCAGCCGGCCACACCGACGAAGGTCGGCGTCGCGCTCATCGACGTCGTGACCGGGCTGCACGCCACCATCGGGATCCTGGCGGCGCTCCGTCATCGAAGCCGTACCGGAGAGGGACAGCGCGTGGAGACGAATCTACTCTCATCTGCTCTCTCGGCACTAACGAACCAGGCAAGCGCCTACGTGGAGGGTGGCGTGAACCCCGCCGCCACCGGAAACGACCACCCCTCGATCGTTCCCTACGGGGTCTTCCAGGCCGGTGATGGCGCCATGGTCCTGGCGGTTGGGAATGACCGACAGTTCAGCTCGCTCATGGACGTTCTCGGGCGGCCTGACCTCGCCGATGACAGTCGCTACTCGACCAATGCGAAGCGAGTGGAGAACCGGCATGTTTTGGTGAAGGTCATCGACAACCTGTTGGCGGCAGCCCCGAGGAGCGTCTGGATCGGTCGGCTGAGCGCCGCTGGCGTCCCGGCGGGCCAGGTCAACAGCATTCCCGAGGCATTCGAGCTTGCCGAGAGCCTCGATCTCCAACCCATCGTCGACCTGGCCCGTGGTGGAAGGAAGTCGCGGCAAGTTGCAAACCCGATCCAGCTGAGTCGCACCCCACCCCGATACGTCTCGCCGCCTCCGGCTCCCGGAACTGCCCACAAACGCTGAGGGCCTCCATCGCCACACTGGTACATCAGCAGCCTCCGCGCCCATTGGCGGATGGATGACAGGGCGCTCACATGAGCATCAACCTGGGTCGCGCGAGAGCATTCATGGCCGCACACGGGCGAGTTCTCGATCGGCGGCGCTTCGAGGCCGTCACCACCGGCAGCGACGCGGGTCGTACGGCCGTCATCCACGCGCTCGACGCCTACCGGAACCCCGACGGCGGCTACGGATGGGGGCTCGAACCGGACCTTCGTGCACCGGGGAGCCAGCCGGGAGGCGCCCAGCACGCGCTCGCCGCGCTCGCCGACGCCGGCCCCGCGACCTCGCCGCACACCCCGGCCCTCCTCGGCTGGCTGGAGTCCGTGACGCTGCCCGATGGCGGGCTGCCGTTCGCGCTCCCGATCGGCGACCCCGTGGCGTGCGCCCCGTTCTGGGTGCAGGCCGATCCCGCGGAGTCGTCGCTGCAGATCACGGCGGCGGTGGCGACGCAGGCTTACCGCGCCGCGCGCTGGGACGAAGCCGTACGAGACGATCCATGGCTTGCGAAGGCGACGCGGTACTGCTTCGACGCGATCCGCCGGATCGACGAGGCGCCCTTCGCGTACGTGCTCTCCTTCGCGATCCAGTTCCTCGACACCGCGGCCGACACCCACCCCAAGGCACATGATCTGCTCGACCGCCTCGGACGGTTCGTCCCGAAGAGCGGGGCACTGGCCGTCGTCGGCGGGGCGGAGGGCGAGACGCTGCGTCTTCTCGACTACGCGCCCGAGACCGGGCGACCGATCCGCGGCCTGCTCGACCCCCAGGCCGTGTCGGACGACCTCGACCGCCTGGAGCTGGGGCAGCGGCAGGACGGCGGATGGACGGTCGACTTCACCAGCCATTCGGCCGCCGCATCACTCGAATGGCGTGGCCACATGACGGTCGAGGCCGTCGCCGTGCTGCGCATGAACGGAAGCTTGATCTGATCGCGGCTCGATCCGGCCCCGTTCTCGTACGGCCGCCATCGAGCGGACCCCTTGAGTTATGCATACCGCGTATGCATACTTAGTAGGCATGTCGATCAGACACGGGCTGCTCGCCCTCCTCAGCGTGGGGCCGCGGCATGGCTACCAACTGCGGGTGGAATTCGAGGCGTCGACGGGGGCGACCTGGCCGCTCAACATCGGCCAGGTCTACACGACGCTGTCCCGCATGGAGCGCGACGGTCTGGTCGAGCAGGGCGAGTCGGACGAGCATGGCCGGGTCGTCTACGCGATCACCGCGGCCGGCCGGGCGGAGATGGCACGATGGTTCAGCACCCCCGTCGCCCAGTCCGACCGGCCGCGGGACGAGTTGGTCATCAAACTGGCGATGGCCGTCGCCGCCAAGGAAGTGGACGTCGTCGAGGTCATCCGCAGGCAACGTACCGCGACCATGCGCACCCTCCAGCAGCTGACCAGGGCCAAGCGAGCCGCCATGGAAGGTGCGGCCCAGCGGCTAGTGCTCGATTCCATGATCTTCCAGGCCGAGGCCGAGCAACGGTGGCTGGACCACTGTGAGGCCGTTCTCAAGGAGGAAAGATGACGGTCGTACGGCTGACCGAGGTGGCCAGAGTCCACGGCGAAGGGGCGACGGCCGTACACGCTCTGAAGGGCGTGAGCCTGGAGGTCGCCCCCGGAGAGCTGGTCGCGATCACGGGGCCCTCCGGCTCCGGCAAGTCGACCCTGCTCAACCTCGCGGGCGGGCTCGACCGGCCCACGTCGGGGACGGTTCACATCGACGGGCGGGACCTGGCCACCGTGCGCGACCTGGCGGCACTGCGGCGCCGTAGCGTCGGCTACGTCTTCCAGGACCTCAATCTGATCACGTCGCTGACGGCGGCGGAGAACGTGATGCTGCCGCGCGAACTCGACGGCGTGCGCTCGCGCCTCGCTCGCGAGGAGGCCATGACCGTGCTGGCGGAGATGGACCTGGCCGACCTGGCCGACCGCTTCCCCGATGAGCTGTCCGGCGGCCAGCGCCAGCGGGTCGCGATCGCCCGCGCCCTGGTCGGCGAGCGGCGCCTGCTGCTGGCCGACGAACCGACCGGCGCGCTCGACACGCACACCGGCGACGAGATCCTGCACCTGTTACGCGCTCGCTGTGACGCGGGCGCGGCGGTCCTGCTCGTCACCCACGAGCCGCGGTACGCCGCCTGGGCCGATCGCGTGGTGTTCCTCTGCGACGGGTCGATCACGGATTCCACGGATATGTCACTGGAGAGTGCCCGATGAGCGCCGTTCTCGCCGCGCTGCGCATCGCCCGCAGAAACGCGTGGCGTTCCCGGGGACGGAGCGCGCTCATCATGGTGATGATCGGCTTGCCCGTCCTGGTGATCACGGCGGTTCTCACCCTCACCGAGACCATGACCGTCACGCCGCAGGAGGGCCTGGTGGCCGAGCTCGGCGCGGCCGACGCCCGCCTCGTGCAGGTGCCGGAGGGCACGGTGCTCCGCCAGGAGCCGGGCGGGGTGAGCTGGAGCACGGGCGGCGACGGAGCGACCGCACCCAGGCTCGGCGCCGCCGAGCTGGTGGCGCTGCTCGGACCGGGCACCCGGTCGACGCCTTTCAGCACCGGCGTGCTCCGGGTGGGCGCCGAGCCGGTCGACGCGTTGGAGATCGACCTGCGCGATCCCCTCACCAGGGGAATGCTGACACTGGTCGAGGGCAGGTTTCCCTCCGCCCGCGAGGTCGCGGTGACGCCTGCGCTGGGCCTGCGGCCCGGCGATGTAGTGCGACCGTCCGGCGCGGCTCCGCTGACGGTGGTGGGAGTGGTCGAGCACCCGCACCGGCCGTCGCTTCGGCAGGTTGTGGGTCCTGATCTCCCGTTGGCGCCGTCGGACGACTTCTGGACTCCGAGCGGGTACGGCCCCGGATGGCTCGTCGACACCGCGAAGCCGGTGTCCTGGGCCGACGTGCCCGCGCTGAACAGGGCCGGGCTGTTCGTCACCTCCGGCGCCGTGCTCACGGACCCGCCACGACCCCCGGCCTCGGCCTTCGACGTCCAGCACGCGGTCGGGATCGGCGCCATGGTGATCATGGTGGTGCTGGAGACCGTGCTGCTGGCCGGGCCCGCCTTCGCGGTCGGGCTCCGGAGGCGGCGC
The DNA here is from genome assembly GCF_001417795.1 of Sphaerimonospora mesophila. NCBI lineage: Bacteria > Bacillati > Actinomycetota > Actinomycetes > Streptosporangiales > Streptosporangiaceae > Sphaerimonospora > Sphaerimonospora mesophila. Next base: position 144,249 of record NZ_BCBX01000042.1, read on the forward strand.
CGGGAACTGGCCGAGATCGCCGCACAGGGCGGCTCGGCCGGGCACCTGCGGACGATCGTGCTGGCCGACGGGCTGGTTCTCGGCGGCGCCGGCACCCTCATGGCGACGGTGCTGGGCGTCGGCGCCGGCGTGCTGGGCGCCCCGATCGTGGCGCGCTGGGGAGGGGAGGTCGGCCCGCCCGGGGTGCCGTGGCCGCCGGTCCTGAGCGTCGCCGCGCTGGGCCTGCTCACCGGGATCGTGGCGGCGCTGGTGCCTGCCGTACAGGCGGCCCGGCAGCACCCCGCGACCGTGCTGGCCGGCCGCGCGCCCGCGGTGGCCGATCGGCCGGGATGGCCCCTGATGGGAGTTGTGCTGGTGCTGGCCGGATTGGGGGCGACCGTGGTGGCGCGGCGCCAGCCGGGCACGGTGTGGGTGCTCGCCTCCGCTGTGCTGGTCCTGCTCGGGCTGGTGGTGTTGACGCCATGGCTGGTCCGCCGCACGGGATTCCTCGCCACGCGCTTGCGGCTCCCGCTGCGGGTGTCCGTACGTGACGCGGTCCGCCACCGATCCCGTACGGCGAGCGCCGTGGCCGCGGTCATGGCGGTCACGGCCACGGCCGTGGCGGTGGGCATCGGCACCTACAGCGAATACATGGACCGGCGTGACGCCTACACCTCGGCACGCCCGACCGGCACGCTGGCGATCTGGGCCGGCGACATCGGCGACGCGGCCTGGAACAGGATGCGCGCGGAAACCGCACGCCTGTTGCCGGGCCTGCCGATGGCCGCCGGCTATCACGCGAAGGACGCTCAGGGCCACCGCTACGCATTGCGGTACACGGTGCGATGGAACGGGAAACGGACGCGTCGCACGGCGGCCATCGGAGACCGGGCTCTGCTCAGGCTCCTGCAAGGGCGCCATGACCCGCGGGCCGCCGCGGCGCTGGCGAGCGGCAAGGCCGTGGTGTTCGACCCGGCCGCGCTGCGGGACGGCAAACTGACGCTGCGGGCCAGCTCCACGTCCGGTCCCCCGCGCACGCTCGAAGTCCCCGCGGTGGCGGCCACACCCGCCGACGAGCACCAGGGCGGCGCCCTGCTGCCGCGCGCCCTGGTCGAGCAGGCCGGTTTCACGACGGTGGAACGCCAGCTCTACGCCATGCACCGGCCGTCAGCCGACTCGACGCTGGCGCGCGATCTCACCAAGGTGGACCGCCGTGTCACGGTCGCCTTCGAGGAGGGCTACCGCAACGTGCCCGACCCCGGCCTGTGGGGCTGGCTCGTCGGCGCTCTGGTCCTCGGCGTCGGCGGCACGCTGGCCGCCACCCGCCTGGCGGCCGCCGACATGCGGCCGGAGCGGGCGACGATGGCGGCCATCGGCGCCCCTCCCGGGACACTGCGGATGGTCGTGGCGGGCCAGGCCCTTTACATCTCCGGACTCGGCGCGCTGGTGGGGCTGGTCGCGGGAACGGTGACGGGCGTGGCGCTGAGCCGGCCGATGACGACGCACGGCGCCGGAGATCCCGCCACGGTCGCCGTACCGTGGCCATTCGTGATCGCCGTGGTGGTGGGACTGCCCCTGCTGGCGACCGTGGCGGCGCTGATCACCCGGACCAGGCTGCCCCTCCCCCGCCGGCCCCTCTGACCCGGCCCCTGGAACCTCCGGCATGATGAGGCGGTTCGTCACCGTCAAGCCCGGCACAGAGGGCAGGTGAACCTGACGCCGCCCGTCCGCACTGAGCGGTCACCCGGCGGGGCGGACGGCGTAGCCGCCGAGAGAGGGTTCCAGGAGGCCGAAGGCGGCGTCGATATAGCGGGTGAGAACCGCCGCGATCTCCGCGTCGTCCTGCCCCGCGATGGTACGGCGGAGGGTCTCGTCGAACAGCAGCCGGTGGACGCCGCCGAGCTGGGCGGCGGCCACCCGGGGCAGGATGTCGTCGGGCCTGGCGCCGGTCTCCACGGCGAGCGCGTCGGCCAGGGCCTTCTCGCGCTCGTCGTGGAATTCCCGTAGCCGGGCGGTCAGGGCCGGGCTGGCATCGATCATCCGGGCGAACGCGGGGCCGGAGAAGCCGATGACCGGGTCGTGCTCGGCGACCGCGGCCAGGTAGGCGCGGCGGAGCGAGGCCAGGGCGGATTCGCCGGGCGCCCTTCGGCGGACGGTCCTGGCCAGCGACTGCACGAACTCCTCGCCCAGATCGAAGACCAGGTCCTCCTTGCGCGGGAAGTAGTTCGTGACCGTCATCTTGGCCACCTGCGCGGCCTCCGCCACATCGGCGATCGTCACCTTGTCGAAGCCGCGTTCCAGGAACAGCCGGGTGGCCTGGTGGGAGATGTTCTCCCTGGTCTGCTGCTTCTTCAGCTCTCTGAGTCCCATCTTCTGCGTGCTCACGCACCCACCTTACCTTGGATCAGCCCAAATTTGGAGTTGACATATTTCTAGGTTGACCATAAATTTAGGCCACACCAGCCGATATCTCTCGGTTGACGTGACCACGGAAGGACACGCCCTTTTGACCACCGCCAACCTCGCCGCCTGCCCCACCCGCCACCCGAAGGGAGTCATCGACATCGACCCGGTGAAGGACTACCTCACGCAGATCGGGCGCACCCCGCTGCTCACCGCCGAGCAGGAAGTGGAGCTGGGCCGGCGCATCGAGGCCGGCAGACTCGCCGGGAAGCGTCTCGCCGCCGGGTGCGACGGGCCATCCGAGCGGCGCGAGCTGGAACGGCTGGCCGCCGACGGCCGCCACGCCAAAGACCATATGGTCGAGGCCAACCTGCGGCTGGTCGTCTCGATCGCCCGGCGGTACGCCACAGGCGACGGGCTGCCGCTGCTGGACCTGATCCAAGAGGGCACCATCGGGATGATGCGCGCGGTAGAGAAGTTCGACCACCGGCGCGGGCTGAAATTCTCCACGTACGCCACCTGGTGGATCAAACAGGCGATCGGCCGCGCACTGGCCGACCAGAGCCGCACGATCCGCCTCCCCGCACACGTGGTCGAAAACCTCAACCGGGTCACCCGGGCCCGTCACGCGATGCTGCGGGAACTGGGCCGCGAGCCCACCACCGAGGAACTGGCGGCCGAGCTCGATCTGACGCCACAAAAGGTCGAGCAGTTGCTGCGGCACGGCCGCGATCCGGTCTCGCTGCACACCCCGATCGGCGAGGACGGCGCCAAGTTGGGCGACCTTCTCGCCGACGACGCACCCGACCCCGCCGCCGAGGTCGCCGTCTCCTCGCTCCGCCACGACCTGGAAGCGGTGCTGGCGACGCTGACCGAGCGGGAGTCGGCCGTCCTCACCCAGCGGTACGGCCTGGCCGACGACACACCCCGCACCCTGGAGGAGATCGGCCGGAACTTCGGGGTGACCCGGGAACGCATCCGCCAGATCGAAGCCAAAGGCATGCACAAGCTGCGCGAGCCCGCCCGCGCCCGCGTCCTTGCCGACCTGCTCGCCTGACCTTTCTCCGAGCCTGATTTTTCTCCGAAAGGATCCCTCGCGTTGATTCCCGACCCGATGACCGTGCACCCGCTGCCCGCCCACGAGCGGGTGGTCTTCCTCAAACCGCTGGTCAGCTCACCGAACATCGAGGTGGGCGAGTACACCTACTACGACGACCCCGACGGCGCGACCGGCTTCGAGCACCGCAACGTGCTGTACGCCTACGGGCAGGAGAAGCTGATCATCGGCAAGTACTGCGCCATCGCCTCCGGCACCCGCTTCCTGATGGCCGGCGCCGACCACCCGACGATGGGCGTGTCCACCTTCCCGTTCACCATGTTCGGCGGCGAATGGACCGAACGCACCCTCGACATCGTCACCGGGATGCCCAGCCGCGGTGACACCGTGATCGGCAACGACGTCTGGTTCGGCTACCAGGCCACCGTCATGCCCGGGGTGACCATCGGGGATGGCGCCATCATCGCGACCGGCGCCGTGGTCACCGCCGACGTCCCGCCGTACACCATCGTCGGCGGAAACCCGGCCAAGCCCATCCGCCGCCGTTTCGACGACGCCGACATCGAACGACTGCTGCGGGCCGCCTGGTGGGACTGGCCCACCGAACTGGTGACCGAGCACGCCCGCACCATCATGGCCGGCACCCCGGCCGACATCGCCCGCGTCGCCGCCGAACACCGACTGGAGAAGAGCCCTTGACCAACGTGACCATCGAAGAGTACGCCGTGGCCGACCGCGACGCCGGACCGTACGCGATCACCACGGGACCCGACGGCGCACTGTGGTTCACCATGGTCCACAGCAGCCGGATCGGCCGTCTGGTCCCCGGGGCCGAGCCGACCAGCTACGAACTCGACTCCGGCCGCGGGCCGACGATCATCGTCCCCGGCCCGGACGGCGCGCTGTGGTTCACCGAATACCACGCGCACCGGATCGCGAGGATCACCACCGGCGGCGTCATCGACGAGTTCGCGTTGCCCACCCCCGACTGCGGGCCGTACGGCATCGCCCCGGGGCCGGACGGCGCGCTGTGGTTCACCGAGACCGCCGCCGACCGCATCGGACGGATCACCCCCGATGGTCAGGTCACCGAGTTCCCGCTCCCGGTCGCCGGCGCGTTCCCCTCCGCCATCGTCGCGGGAGGCGACGGCGCGCTGTGGTTCACCCTGAACCAGGCAGGCGCCCTTGGACGGATCGGCACGGACGGCGTGATCGCCCTCTACCCGTTGCCAACCGAGGCCGCAGCGCCGGTGGGGATCGCAGCGGGCCAAGACGGCGCCCTCTGGTTCGTGGAGATCGCCGCCGGCCAGATCGGACGGATCACCCCCGATGGCCAGGTCACCGAGTTCCCCCTGCCCGACCGGGCCGCCCGCCCCCACGCCGTCACCACCGGCACCGACGGCACCGCCTGGTTCACCGAATGGGGCACAGGCCGCGTCGGCTCCATCACCGCCGACGGCACCATCACGGTACACAGCCTGCCCACACCCGGTAGCGAGCCGCACGGCATCACCCTCGGCCCGGACGGTGCCCTGTGGACAGCACTGGAAATCGGCGCGCTGGCCCGCATCGCTCCAGCACAGCCCCCCTCCTTGTGACCTCGAGAGGATTTCATGACCCAGCCGACGCCCTTCGATCCGGGCACCGAGTTCGACCGGCAGGTCCGCACCCTGATCGACCTCGGCTACCCCGCCATGGCCGGACTCGACGCCACGCGGTTCGACGCGATGCTCACCCCGCTACGCGAGCACGCCACCCGCTACGCGCCCACGACGTGCGATCCGGAGACCGGCCGGGTGCCGTTCCTGCTCGTGCTCACCCGCCAGGTCGCCGCGATCGAGCAGACCATGCCGCGCACCACCCTGCACGGAAAACGCAGACCCGGATTCGTCGATCATTCCTTCGAGCCCGGCGCCATCGAGCGATTCGTCGCCACCCCTGCCGTCGCGCTCCCCGACCAGCGCGGCTACCTGCTGTTCGATATCGAGCGCGGCGAGGAGTTCTGCGGCGCCGTCCCCAGCGACGCCATGAACACCATCTCCACCAGGGGACGCACCCCGCTCACCATCGAGGAAGGCATCGCCCTGATCACCCACTTCCCCCAGATCCTGGTCAAGAACAAATGCTTCTCCCTCGGCGGCTCCCGCTCCGGCGACCGCCGGGTCCCCGCCCTCTGGATCAGCCAGAACGCCCCCAAACTCGGCTGGTGCTGGGAAGGAAACCCCCACACCTGGCTCGGTATGGCCTCCGCCGGCACCCGGCGCGCCGCCGACTGAACGACGCCAGGCGGCACGTCTCGGGTCGGTGCAAACGGGCAGACGGGCGACGCGCCCGATGCCCCGCTCCCGGGCCGTCGGCCCCGCCCGCAACGGCGGGGCCGGATGCGGCCTGCCGGATCGCAGGCCGCGTCCGGCCTGCGATCCGGCAGCGTTCAGGAACGCGGCTCACTTCATGAGCGCCGGCTCACTTCATGAGCGCCGGCTCACTTCATGTTGGCCACGACGAACGGGGCGTGGCCGTGCAGGTAGTTGTTCCATCCGCCGGTCACCGGAGCGCCGGGGGCGAGGATGTTGGTGGAGTCGGTGCCGACGTCGAGCTTCCAGGCGGTCCAGGAGATGTTGTTCGCCTTCATCCAGTCGATCCAGGCCTGCGCCTCGTCGAGGCAGACCCTGCCGTCGAGACCGCCGTCGGCGTTGCTCGCGCCCCACTCGGTGACGAACAGCGGCAGGCCCGCCCTGATCGCCGTGTCGCCCTTGGCCCGCAGGTAGGCGCCGTGCGTGCACGAGTAGAAGTGCAGCGTGTACATCAGGTTGGTGCCGGAGACGGGACTGGTCGCCGCGGTGTCGACGTCCTGCGACCAGGTCGGGGTGCCCAGCACGATGATGTTGTCCGGATCGACCGCGCGGATCGCGGACACGACCGCCTCGTGGTACGGCTTCAGCACGCCGGTCCAGCTGAGCTGCAGCGGCTCGTTCCAGTCCTCCCAGATGACGTTGGGCAGGTGACCGTAGCGCCTGGCCAGGTCGGCGAAGAACGCCACGGCCTGCGCCTGCTCCTTGTGGGCCTCATGCGCGTGGAAGTCCACGATCACGTACACCCCGGCGGCGACGGCGTTGTTGATGATCGTCTCGACCTGTGCGCGCGCCTTGTTCGGGTCGCTCAGATAGGCGCCGGCCGGCTCCACGCCCATCGCGGCCCTGATCACCTGAAGGTTCCAGTTGTCCCGCATCCACTTCAGCGCGGACAGGTTCTCGGCGTAGGGGGCGGTCTCCCAGTTGAGCCACATGCTGCTCACGCCGCGCAGCTGGACCCTCGCGTTGTTCTTGTCGCACATCGTGGTGCCGCAGACGTGCAGTTGGCCGTGCCGTTCGACGGGGGTGCCGCCCGGCGCGCTCGGCGAAGGCGAGGGCGTGGGGGTGGGGGTGGGCGTCGGAGTCGGGGTGGGGGTCGGGGTGGGAGTGGGCGTCGGGGTGGGGCTCGGGGAGGTGACGCCGCCGGTGCAGGTCACGCCGTTCAGGGCGAAGCTCGCCGGCACCGGGTTGGAGCCGTTCCAGCTTCCGTTGAACCCGAAGCTCGTGCTGCCTCCGCTGGGGATGCCGCCGTTGTAGGAGGCGTCGGTCACCGTGACCTGGGAGCCGGACTGGGTGTAGGTGCCGTTCCACAGCTGGGTGATGGTCTGTCCCGAGGAGAACGACCAGGTCAGCTTCCAGCCGCTGATCGGGTCGCCGAGGTTCTTGACGATCACATTCGCGCCGAAGCCGCCTGGCCACTGGTTGGTGACCGTGTAGTCGACCTGGCATCCGGCCGCGGCCGCCGACGCGACGGGCGTACCGGCCACACCGACGCCGGCCGTCAACACCGCTGCGAGGGCGGCGGCCGACAGCCTCAACCGCCGGTGGAAAGAGCTGACTTGTCGCACGGATGTTTTCCCATTCTGCGAGAGTGTCGTTCTCGAGGGCGACGAAAACACGCCCTCGTGGACCACCGGTTGAGTACTCGGCGTCGGCGCGACATGGCGTGTCGACGCTGACGATTCGGGGACGCCGATGTCCACGGACGGTGATCTGCTACCGCCGCGAGCCAATCCCGGCAGGGAGGGGTGAGTCAACGAGGTGCGGTTTCCGCTGTTCGCACCTCGCGCCGCGGCATCCCCGTCGAACAGGCGCTTCGGAAAGCGGGCGAAAGGCCGGCCGGCAGAACGGCGGTGAACGTTTCACTCCTCCTGTCCACCGGCCGGGCCACGCGACAGCCGAGGGCAGGCCCATCCGCCGGCTGCGGGCCGGAGTGCTTCTGAGGGACCTGATCGCCGGGTCCTCAGAAGCATGGATGATCACACCGAACCAGATGTGCTCCCAATGCCTCTCGAAGATGTCCTTCACCGGGGACAGCAGGGTCTGCGCGTCGGTGGGCAGCTCCCACACGTGCCGGGTGCCGGTGCCCTGTTCCTCGACGAGGGTGTGGCTCATGAGGCTCCTTGAGATTCTCGTACGGCACGCGCCCACTGCTCGTGGCGCGCTTGAGGGGTGATCAGGGCGCGGTCGCCGCACTTCCCGGCTCCGGGCAGGCGGTAGTGCAGGCAGCAGGTGCGTGGTCGAGGCGGAGTGGAGCGGCTCTTCCCACCCTTCCGGGCAGTGGTCTGCGTCGAGCTTCGCTCGCCGATCGCAGTGGCGGGACCGCGCCGGATTCACACCGGCTTCCTCGTTCCGCTGTCGCTTACGTCCCGCATCATCTCGTATGCGTACTTTCCCCAGGAGGTACCGGGCTCATTGACGCGAACGGGAGGACGGGATACGTTTCGATGGATTTCACGATCGTCCGAGGGAAATCCGGTGAGATGCCGGTGCGGACGCGCCACTGTATCCGGGACGCAGATCCCGGGAGCCAGGTCGCTTGGCGGTCGTGACCTCACGATATGGGACGCGTCACCCTGAGGAGGCTCTTAGATGAGCGGGCTGTCCACCCCCTCGATCATTCCCCTACCCCGGCTCCGCCCCTGGCTTCTGGCCGTACCCGTGCTGCTGCTCGTGGCCTACCTGGTCCTGATGGACAACGGCGCGGTCTCCCAGACGGGCGCCTTCCTGCACGAACTGATGCACGACGGGCGGCACCTGCTCGGCGTGCCGTGCCACTAGGGGACGGCGTGGTACGCACCCTGCTGGTCAGGGGCCTGCTTCTGGGGCTCCTGGCCGGATTGATCGCGGGCGGTTTCGCCTTCGCCTTCGGGGAACCCCGCGTGGACGCGGCGATCGCCCTCGAAGAGGCGGCGGCCGCACAGGCCGAGGCGTCCGAGCCCGTCGCCGAGGCCGGGCACAGCCACGGCGAGGAGGCCGAGGTCAGCAGGCCCGCGCAGAAGGCCGGGCTCTTCCTGGCCACCGGGCTCTACGGACTGGCCGTGGGCGGCGTCTTCGCGCTCGTCTTCGCCGGTCTGCGCGGCCGGGTCGGGCCACGGTCCGACGGACGGCTGGCGCTGGCCGCGGCCGGGACGGCGTTCACCGCGATGATCCTCGTTCCTTTCGTGAAATATCCGGCCAACCCGCCCGCTGTGGGCGATCCCGCTACGATCAACAGCCGCACCCTGCTCTACGTGGTGATGATCGTCATCGGGCTCGCGGCGACGGCGGCCGCGGTGACGACGGCCCGCCGTGTCCTCTCCGATCCGTGGCTCCGCTGGATCGCGACGGCGGCCGCCTTCCTCGTCCCGGTGGTCGCCGCGTGGTGGCTGCTGCCCACGGTCAGCGAGGTGCCCGACGGCTTCCCCGCCACGCTGCTGTGGGAGTTCAGGCTCACCTCGCTCGGCACGCAGCTCGTCTTCTGGACGGCCTTCGGCGTGCTGTTCGGCTGGATCAGTGACCGGGCGGCGCGGCGTACGGCGGCTCCCGCGAGTGCCGTGGCATCGGGCTGAGCAGTGTGAGGTGCTGTTCGTCCGGCATGCCACCACGCCGGGGATGCGGACCGTCTGCTTCCCCGGCGACGAGAACGCCGACGCGGCGAGCCTGGCGAAGGCCGCCGCGTTGACGGGATTCGTCGAGGCTCCGACGGTCTGGGCCGCCCCCGGCAGGGCCGTACGGCAGACCGTCCGCGCCATGGGGCTGGCGGCCCGCGAGGCGCCGGCCCTCGGGGAGGCGGACTGCGGCCGGTGGCGCGGCCTCCCCTACGAGCGGGTCGTGCGGGAGGAGCCGGAGGCGCTGGCGCGCTGGCTGGCCGACCCCGACGCGGCCCCGCACGGCGGCGAGACCCTGACCGCACACGCGGCCAGGGTCGCGGGCTGGCTCGACGCGATGCGAGACGAGCCCGAGGCAGTCGCCGTCTGCGGCGCCGGCGCCATCCGGGCGGCGCTGGGCCATGCCCTGGGGCTGGACCCGCTCAGCGCCACCCGCTTCGACCTGGCTCCCCTGTCCACCACCGAGCTGACCGTCACCCGGGACGGCTGGCGCGTCGCATATGTCAACCGGAAGGTTCCGATTTGATCGTCACGTATCCGTTCAGCGCGGTGGTCGGGCTCGACGACCTGAAGCTGGCGCTGGTGCTCAACGCGGTCTCGCCCCGGGTGGGCGGCGTGCTGGTGCGCGGGGAGAAGGGCACGGCGAAATCCACGATCGTGCGCGCGCTCGCGGCCCAGCTGCCGGCGGTCGACGTGGTGCCCGGCTGCCGGTTCGCCTGCGATCCCGACGCGCCCGATCCGCGGTGCCCCGACGGCCCGCACGAGCCCGGCACCGAGGGCGTGACCCGCACGGCCGCCCTGGTGGAGCTGCCGGTCGGCGCCTCGGAGGACCGCCTCGTCGGTTCGCTCGACGTGGAGCGGGCGCTGACGGAGGGGGTCAAGGCGTTCGAGCCGGGTCTGCTGGCGGCCGCCCACCGCGGCGTGCTGTACGTGGACGAGGTCAACCTGCTGCACGACCATCTCGTGGACCTGCTGCTCGACGCGGCCGCGCTGGGCACCTGCTACGTGGAGCGAGAGTCGGTGTCGGTGCGCCACGCCGCCCGGTTCCTGCTGGTGGGCACCATGAACCCGGAGGAGGGAGAGCTGCGTCCGCAGCTCCTGGACAGGTTCGGGCTGACCGTCGAGGTCAGAGCGTCACGTGATCCCGCCGAGCGGGCCGAGGTGGTGCGGCGCCGGCTGGCCTTCGACGCCGACGCCGAGGCGTTCGCGGCCCGGTGGGAGCGGGAGGAGTCGGCTCTGGCCGCCCGGATCGCCGTCGCCCGGGCCCTGGTGCCGGAGGTACGGCTGCCGGACGCGCGGCTGCGGCAGATCGCCACGGTGTGCGCGGCGTTCGAGGTGGACGGCCTGCGGGCCGACCTGGTGACCGCGAACGCGGCCATCGCCCACGCCGCCTGGCAGGGGCGCGACGCGGTGACCACCGAGGACGTACGCGCCGCGGCCCGGCTGTCACTGCCGCACCGCAGGCGGCGCGACCCGTTCGACGCGCCGGGGCTCGACGAGCAACTGCTCGACGAGCTGCTCGACCGTACCTCGGACGACGACGACCCCCGCGGAAACGGCCCCGAGGACGGGGGTCCCGACGATGGTGGGCCGGGACGGGACTCCCGCCCGCCAGGCACGCCGCCGTCGGCAGAGGACGCGCGGCCACCGGCACACCGCGGTCCGGCCGAGGCGGAGCGGGCGACGGCGCCGGAGCGACCTGCTGCCGCCGACCGGCCGGAGACGGCCGACGGCACGGGCCAGGACGCGGCAGGCGAAAACGCGGCGGGGACGCCGGAGGCCGGGCCGCAGGCGGCCGGCCACGTCGCCGAGGTGGCGGCGCCCCACCGGGTGCCGCTCCTGCGGGTGCCGGGGATCGGCGAGGGGTCGGCCGGCCGGCGGTCGCGCTCACGGACCCGGCACGGACGGAGCACCGGCGCGCGCCGTCCGACCGGCCAGGTGCGCGACCTGCACGTGGCGGCGACGCTGCTGGCGGCGGCGCCCCGCCAACGGGAGCGCGGGCGACGCGGCCCCGGGCTGGTGCTGCACGGAGACGACCTGCGCGAGGTGGTGCGCGAGGGCCGCGAGGGCAACCTCGTGCTGTTCGTGGTGGACGCCAGCGGTTCGATGGCCGCGCGCAGGCGGATGAGCGCGGTCAAGACGGCGGTGCTGAGCCTGCTGCTCGATGCTTATCAGCGGCGGGACAAGGTCGGGCTGGTCACCTTCCGGGGTGCGGACGCGCGGGTGGCGCTGCCGCCGACCTCGTCGGTCGAGGCGGGCGCCGCGCGGTTGCGCTCGCTGCCCACCGGCGGGCGTACGCCGCTGGCGGCGGGGCTGACCCGCGCGGCCGAGGTGCTGCGGGTGGAGCGGCTGCGCGATCCGGCCAGGCGTCCGCTGCTGGTGCTGGTGACCGACGGGCGCGCGACGGCGGGCGGCGAGGTGGACCGGGCCGCCGCCCTGCTCGAGGGCACGGCGGCGGTGGTCGTGGACTGCGAGAGCGGGCCGGTACGGCTCGGCCTGGCGGTCCGCCTGGCGGCGCGGTTGCGTGCCCGGCTCGTCTCCCTCGACGCCCTGGCCGACCTCGGTTCGGTCGTCCGCGACTACAGGAAGGCTGTCTGATCATGCCGCAGGGAAAACCCGCCATGGTGCCCGACGACGGGCTCACCACCCGCCAGCGCCGTACCAGACCACTGCTGATCGTTCACACCGGCCCGGGCAAGGGAAAGTCGACGGCGGCTTTCGGGATGGCGCTGCGGGCGTGGAACCAGGGCTGGCCGGTGGGGGTGTTCCAGTTCGTGAAGTCGGCCAAGTGGCGCGTCGGCGAGGAACGGGCGCTGCGTGTGCTCGGCGACTCCGGCGAAGGCGGCTCGGTGGCCTGGCACAAGATGGGCGAGGGCTGGTCGTGGATCCAGCGGCCGGGCACGGAGGAGGACCACGCGGCCGACGCCCGCGAGGGGTGGGAGCAGATCAAGCGTGATCTGGCGGCCGAGACGTACCGGTTCTACGTGCTGGACGAGTTCACCTACCCGCTGAAGTGGGGCTGGCTGGACCTGGACGACGTGCTGGCGGCGCTCACCGCACGGCCGGGCGGCCAGCACGTGGTGATCACCGGCAGGAACGCGCCCGAGCGCCTGATCGAGGCGGCCGATCTGGTGACGGAGATGGGCAAGGTTCGCCATCCCATGGACGCCGGCCAGAAAGGACAGAGAGGCATCGAGTGGTAGTCCCCCGGCTCGTCGTCGCGGCGCCGTCGTCGGGCAGCGGCAAGACGACGGTGGCCACGGGGCTCATGGCGGCACTGCGGGCGCGCGGGCTGCGGGTCTCGCCGCACAAGGTGGGGCCGGACTACATCGACCCGGGCTACCACGCGCTGGCGGCCGGGCGTCCCGGGCGCAACCTCGACCCGTGGCTCGTGGGAGAGGAACTCGTCGCGCCGCTGTTCCTGCACGGCGCGGCGGGCTGCGACGTGGCCGTGGTCGAGGGCGTGATGGGCCTGTTCGACGGCAGAGCCGACACCGACTTCGCCTCGACCGCGCACGTGGCGAGGCTGCTCGGAGCGCCGGTGGTGCTGGTCGTGGACGCGGCGCGGCAGAGCCGGTCGGTGGCGGCCGTGGTGCACGGATTCGTCACGTTCGATCCGCGGGTGCGGGTGGCCGGAGTGGTGCTGAACCGGGTCGGCTCGCCCCGGCACGGGGAGCTGTGCCGGGCCGCGCTGGAGGCGGCCGGCGTGCCGGTGCTGGGGGCGATCCGCCGCGACGACGCCGTGGTCACGCCGTCGCGGCATCTGGGGCTGGTGCCGGCGGCCGAGCGGCGGGCCGAGGCCGTGGCCTCGGTGGACCGGCTGGCCGCGCTGGTGGCCGGCTCGTGCGATCTCGACGCGCTGCTGCGCCTCGCCGGCTCGGCTCCCCCGCTGGACGCCTCCCCCTGGGCGCCGCCGCCCGGGACGTTCCCACATCGTCCGGTGGTGGCGGTCGCGGGCGGGGCCGCGTTCACGTTCGGCTACGCCGAGCACGTCGAGCTGCTGCGGGCGGCGGGCGCCGACGTCGCGGTGTTCGACCCGCTGCGGGACGAGCGGCTGCCGGACGGCACCGCCGCCCTCGTGCTGGGCGGCGGATTCCCCGAGATGTACGCCGCCGAGCTGGCCGCCAACGAGCCGCTGCGCGAACAGGTGGCGGCCTTCGCCGGGCCGGTCGCAGCGGAGTGCGCCGGGCTGCTCTACCTGTGCGAGGAGCTGGACGGGCAGCGGATGTGCGGGCGCGTGCCGGCCCGCGCCCGGATGACGTCCAGGCTGACCCTCGGATATCGGGAGGCCGTCGCGTTGCGGCCGTCGCTGCTGACGAGGGCGGGCGAACGGTTCCGTGGCCACGAGTTCCACCGGACCGCCGCCGACTACGACCACGCGCCGCTGTTCCGCTGGGCGGGCGGCGGCGCCGATGGTTCCAGCGATGGTTTCGGCGACGCCCTGCTGACCGCGTCGTACCTGCACCTGCACTGGGCCGGCAGGCCCGAGCTGGCTCAGCGGCTGGTGTCGTCCTCCAGATCGCCCTCGGTCTTGAGGTAGGTCTCGCGGAGCCCGTTCAGGATCTCCGGGTCGGGGTGCTCCCACATGCCGCGTTCCGCCGCCTCCAGCAGCCGTTCGGCCATGCCGTGCAGCGCCCACGGGTTCGACCGCTGCATGAACTCCTGGTTCTCGGGGTCGAGCACGTACGTCTCGGCCAGCTTGTCGTACATCCAGTCGGCCATCACGCCCGTCGTGGCGTCGTAACCGAACAGGTAGTCGACGGTGGCGGCCAGCTCGAAGGCGCCCTTGTAGCCGTGCCGCCGCATCGCCGCGAGCCACCGCGGGTTGACCACGCGAGCGCGGAAGATCCGCGAGGTCTCCTCCGACAGCGTCCGGGTGCGGACCGCGTCCGGCCGGGTGCTGTCGCCGACGTACGCGGCGGGCGCCCGCCCCGTGAGCGCGCGTACGGTGGCGATCATGCCGCCGTGGTACTGGAAGTAGTCGTCGGAGTCGGCGATGTCGTGCTCGCGCGTGTCGACGTTCTTGGCCGCCACGGCGATCCTGCGGTAGGCGTCCTCCATCTGTGGCCGCGCGGCCACACCGTCGAGGTCGCGGCCGTAGGCGAAGCCGCCCCACACGGCGTACACCTCGGCGAGGTCGGCGTCGTCGTGCCAGTTGCGGCTGTCGATGAGCGGCAGCAGCCCGGCTCCGTACGCGCCGGGCGCCGAGCCGAAGACGCGCATCGTCGCCCGGCGCTCGTCGCCGCCCGTCTCGGCGACGTGGGCCCGCACGTAGTTGTCCCCGTGCGGCTCGTCCAGGGCGGCGGCCAGCCGTACGGCGTCGTCGAGCATGGTGACCACGTGCGGAAAGGCATCGCGGAAGAAGCCGCTGATGCGGACCGTCACGTCGATTCTCGGCCGGCCGAGCTCGCCGAGGTCGATCGGCTCAAGGCGTGTCACGCGGCGCGACGCCTCGTCCCACTCGGGGCGGATGCCGAGTAGCGCGAGCACCTCGGCCACGTCGTCGCCCGCCGTGCGCATGGCGCTGGTGCCCCAGATGGACAGCCCCACCGAGCGCGGCCACTCGCCGGTGTCCGCGCGGTAGCGCGCCAGCAGCGAGTCGGCCATCGCCTGGCCGGTCTCCCAGGCCAGCCGGCTCGGCACCGCGCGGGGATCGACGGAGTAGAAGTTGCGGCCGGTCGGCAGCACGTTGACCAGGCCGCGCAGCGGTGAGCCGCTCGGCCCCGCGGGCACGTACCCGCCGTCCAGGGCGTGCAGCACGTGGTCGAGCTCGTCGGTGGTGCGCGCCAGGCGCGGCACCATCTCGGTGGCGGCGAAGGTGAGGATCCGCGTGACGAGCTCGGCGCCCTCCCGGGGGGACCCTCCCGCGAGTTCGGCGCCCTCCCCGGGGAGCCCTTGGGCGCTCTCCCGGGGGAACCGCTCCGCGAGGACGGCGCGGGCGACCTCGGCCGCCGCCTCCACCGCCCAGCCGCGCTCCTCCATGCCCTCCACCAGGTCGCGGGCGACCGTCTCGGCCCGGTCGACGGCCGACAGCCGCGCCGTGCCGTCCTCGGCCAGGCCGAGCGCCTCACGCAGCCCGGGCAGGGTCTCCCGGCCCGACCACATCTGCCTGGCCCGCAGCATCGCCAGCACCAGGTTCACCCGGTCCTGACCCGTGGGCGCCTGGCCGAGCACGTGCAGGCCGTCGCGGATCTGGGCGTCCTTCACCTCGCACAGCCAGCCGTCCACGTGCAGGATGAAGTCGTCGAACTCGCTGTCGTGCGGCCGGTCCGCCAGCCCGAGGTCGTGGTCGAGCCGGGCGGCCTGGATCAGCGTCCAGATCTGCGCCCGGATCGCGGGGAGCTTGGCCGGGTCCATGGCCGCGATGGAGGCATGCTCGTCCAGGAGCTGCTCCAGCCGCGCGATGTCGCCGTAGGTGTCGGCACGCGCCATCGGCGGCACCAGGTGGTCGACCAGCACGGCGTGTGCCCGCCGCTTGGCCTGCGTGCCCTCGCCCGGGTCGTTGACCAGGAACGGATAGATCAGCGGCAGGTCGCCGATGGCGGCGTCGGTGCCGCAGGAGGCGGACATGCCCGCCGACTTGCCCGGCAGCCATTCCAGGTTGCCGTGCTTGCCCACGTGCACGATCGCGTGCGCGCCGAACCCGGTGCCCTCCCCACCCCCCTCTCCGAGGGGCCCTCCCCCCGTTGCCAGCCAGCGGTAGGCGGCCAGGTAGTGGTGGCTGGGCGGCAGATCGGGGTCGTGGTAGACGGCGATCGGGTTCTCGCCGAAGCCACGCGGCGGCTGCACCATCACCACCACGTTCCCGGCCCGGAGCGCGGCCAGCACGATGTCGCCGTCGTGCACGAACAGCTCGCCGGGGGGCGGCCCCCAGTGCCGCTCCATGTCCGCGCGCAGGTCCTCGGGCAGGGTGCGGTACCACCGCTCGTAGGAGGCGGCGGAGATCCGTACCGGATTGCCCGCCAGCTGCTCCTCGGTCAGCCAGTCGGGGTCCTGGCCGCCGGCCGCGATCAGGGCGTGGATGAGCGCGTCGCCGTCCTGTTCGGCCACGCCGGGAAACCCCTCGCCCAGGTCGTAGCCCGCCTCGGCGAGCCGGGCCAGCAGCCGTACGGCGCTCGCGGGCGTGTCCAGCCCGACGGCGTTGCCGATCCGGGAGTGCTTGGTCGGGTACGCCGACAGCATCACGACCAACCGCCGCTCGGCCGGCGGGGTGTGCCGCAGCAGGCCGTGCCGTACGGCGATGCCCGCCACCCGGGCGGCCCGCTCGGCGTCGGCGGCGTAGACGGTCAGCCCGTCCTCGTCGATCTCCTTGAACGAGAACGGCACGGTGATGATCCGGCCGTCGAACTCGGGGATCGCCACCTGCGAGGCCGCGTCCAACGGCGACAGCCCGTCGTCGTTCTCCTCCCACGCCTGCCTGCTCGTGGTCAGGCAGAGCCCTTGCAGGATCGGCACGTCCAACTCGGCCAGCGCGCCCACGTCCCACGCCTCGTCGTCGCCGCCGGCCCCGGCGGTGGCCGGCCGGGAGCCGCCCGCCGCCAGCACGGTCACCACCAGCGCGTCGGCGGCGCGCAGCGTGTCGAGCAGCTCGGGCTCCGCGGTGCGCAACGACGAGCAGAAGACCGGCAGCGCCTGCCCGCCCGCGTCCTCGATGGCGGTGCAGAGCGTCTCCACGAAGGCGGTGTTGCCCGCCATGTGATGCGCGCGGTAGTAGAGCACGCCCACCACCGGCCCGCTCCGCGAACCGGCCGGGCGCTCCAGCCGCCCCCACGAGGGGGCCGGCGCGGGCGGTGCGAACCCCTCGCCGGTCAGCAGGACCGTGTCGGACAGGAACGCGTGCAGTTCCGCCAGGTTGGCCGGCCCGCCCTGTGCCAGGTAGGCGTGCGCCTCGGCGCAGACCCCGGCGCTGACCGTGGAGAGCTCCATCAGCTCGGCGTCCGGCGCCTGTTCGCCGCCCAGCACCACAACGGGGCGGGGGCCGGCCAGCAGCGCGTCGAGCCCCTTCTCCCAGGCCCGCCGTCCGCCCAGCAGGCGCACCACCACCAGGTCGGCGTCCGTCACGAGATCGGGCAGGTCGTCCACCCCGAGCCGGGCGGGGTTGCCCAGGCGATAGGCCGCGCCACTGGCACGGGCGCTCAGCAGGTCGGTGTCGGAAGTCGAGAGCAGCAGGACGGTACGGCTGTCGCCTGGCACGACGCAATCCTCCCTCGGGGTCCTCGCCCCGGTCGCGGGTGTCACGACGGCAGGAGTCTCCTGGCTCCCGGATCGACGCTCCCCCCGGCCTTCCCACCCGTCGCCGGGCAGTGGCCTGCGGTGGGGTTCGCTCCCCGGTCACAGTGGCGGGACCGCGCCGGTTTCACACCGGCTTCCTCCCATTGCCATCGCCTACCGAGGAGCCTACGACACAAAAGCCTCCGAAATAACTGGCGCTACCATCCTCACCGTGTCGATAAGCGACTTTTCCGGACGTGAGCGCTCGGACGCCTGTCCGGGAGCGCTCCAGGTGCACGAGGCGGCCGACGGCCCGCTGGCCCGGATCCGCCTGCCGGGCGGGGTGATCTCCCCCGCGCAGCTGCGCGAGCTGGCCGCCTGCGCCACGGAGCTGGGCTCGGGGGTGATCGAGCTGACCTCCCGGGCGAACGTCCAGGTCCGCGGCCTGCGCGCGCCCGCCGCCTTCGCCGGGCGGATGGCCGCCGCCGGCCTGCTGCCGTCGGCCACGCACGAGCGGGTGCGCAACATCGTCGCCTCGCCGCTCGGCGGGCGCGGCCACGCCGGCCTGCTCGCCACCCGGCCGCTGGTCGAGGCGCTGGATCGGGAACTGTGCGCTCGCCCTCGGCTGGCCGAGCTTCCCGGACGGTTCCTGTTCGCGTTCGACGACGGCACCGGAGACGTCGCCGGGCTCGGCGCCGACGTCACGCTCGCGGCCGAGCACCGGACCGGGGCGCGGTTGCTGCTGGCGGGTTCCGACAGCGGGCTGACCACGCGTCCC
The DNA here is from genome assembly GCF_001417795.1 of Sphaerimonospora mesophila. Classification (NCBI taxonomy): domain Bacteria; kingdom Bacillati; phylum Actinomycetota; class Actinomycetes; order Streptosporangiales; family Streptosporangiaceae; genus Sphaerimonospora; species Sphaerimonospora mesophila. The sequence continues at coordinate 162,618 of NZ_BCBX01000042.1, forward strand.
GAATCCGCGGCCTCGCTCATGATCTCCGCTGCGGAGGCGTTCCTCGACGAGCGGGCCGCGCAGGCCGAGGCGCGCGGCGCCACGCGGGCGGACTGCGACATGTCGGCCGACGGCGGTACGCCGGCGAGCACCGGTGCGTGGCGGATCCGCGAACTGGAGAACGGGCCGGCGCGCGTCGCCGCCCGCCTGGTCGACGCCGTGGCCGGGCTCGGGGCCCCCGCCACCTCGGATTCCGAGGTGAGCCCGGGATTCGAGGTGAGCCCGGGATTCGAGGTGAGCCCGGGATTCGAGGTGAGCCCGGGATTCGAGGTGAGCCCGGGATTCGAGGTGAGCCCGGGATTCGAGGTGAGCCCGGATTTCGAGGTGCGGCGGCCGCGGGGACTCCGCCGCGCCGGACGCCACGCGCAGCGCGACGGCCGGGTGGCCCTCGAAGCCCTGGTGCCGCTCGGCAGGCTGTCGGCCGCCCAGGCCCGGGCGCTCGCCGACGTCGGCGACGACGTACGGCTGACCCCCTGGCGTACCGTCGTGGTGCCGGATCTGTCCCCGGCCGAAGCGGACCGCGCGGCCGAAGCGCTCGACGCCGCCGGGCTCGTCACCGATCCGGACTCGCCGTGGGCGGGCGTCACCGCATGCACCGGACGTCCCGGCTGCGCCAAGTCGCTGGCGGACGTCCAGGCCGACGCACGACGCTGGGTGGCCGGCCTGGACCGGGCCACGGACACACCCGTTCACTGGGCCGGATGCGCGCGACGCTGCGGGCTGCCGCGCGGCCGGGTCGTCCAGATGATCGCCACAGCCGACGGCTACCGGGAGGGGCGGCAGTGACCGACTACATTCGCGACGGCGCCGAGATCTACCGCCGCTCGTTCGCGACCATCCGCGCCGAGACCGACCTCACCGGGATGCCGCCCGACGTGGCCCAGGTGGCGGTACGGATGATCCACGCCTGCGGGATGACCGACCTCGTGGCCGACCTCGGCTGGTCGCCCTCCGTGGTCGCCCACGCCCGCGAAGCGCTCCGCCGCGGCGCACCCGTGCTGTGCGACGCCATGATGGTCGCGTCCGGCGTGACCAGGCGCAGGCTGCCCGCCGGCAACGACGTGGTGTGCACGCTCGGCGACCCCGCCGTACCCGAACTCGCCGAACGGCTCGGCACCACCCGCAGCGCCGCCGCGCTCGAACTGTGGCGCGACCGCCTCGGCGGCGCCGTGGTCGCGATCGGCAACGCGCCGACCGCCCTGTTCCGGCTGCTCGAACTGGTCGAGGAAGGGGCCGCCAGGCCGGCGGCGGTGCTCGGCATCCCGGTCGGCTTCATCGGTGCGGCGGAGTCCAAGCAGGCGCTGGCGGACAGCGGCCTCGAGTATCTGGTGGTGCACGGCCGTCGCGGCGGCAGTGCGATGACGGCGGCGGCGGTCAACGCCATCGCCAGCGAGACGGAGTGATCGCGATGACAGGACGGCTGTACGGGGTGGGACTCGGCCCGGGGGACCCCGAGCTGGTCACGGTCAAGACGGCCCGGCTGATCGGCGAGGCCGACGTGATCGCCTACCACGCCGCCAGGCACGGCCGCAGCATCGCGCGTTCCATCGCGCTGCCGTACATGCGCGAGGGCCAGATCGAGGAGCTGCTCCTCTACCCGCTGACCACGGAGACCACCGACCATCCCGGCGGCTACCAGGGCGCGCTCGACGACTTCTACGCCGACTGCGCCGAGCGGCTGGCCGCGCATCTGGACGCGGGCCGGACCGTGGTGGTGCTGAGCGAGGGCGACCCGCTGTTCTACGGGTCGTACATGCACATGCACAAGCGGCTCGCGCAGCGCTACCCGACGGAGGTGGTGCCCGGCGTGACCTCCGTCAGCGCCGCCTCGGCCGTGCTGGGCCGTCCGCTGGTCGAGCGGGACGAGGTGCTCACCGTGCTGCCCGGCACGCTGTCCGCCGAGGAACTCGCCGAACGGCTGCGCGGCACCGACTCGGCCGCCGTGCTCAAGCTGGGCAGGACGTTCGCCAAGGTCCGCGACGCCCTCGCCGAGGCCGGGCGGCTGGACGACGCATGGTACGTCGAGCGCGCCACCACGGACGCGGAACGGGTCGCGCCGCTCAAGGACGTCGACCCCGGCGAGGTGCCCTACTTCTCGCTGGCCCTGCTCGCCAGCCCCATTGCCGACCGATCGGCCGAGCGCACGTTCGCGCCCGAGCCCGCCTCCGTCGCATCCGCCGGCGAGGTGTCCGTGGTGGGGCTCGGCCCCGCCGGTCGCCCCTGGCTCACCCCCGAGGCGCAGGAGGCCCTGGCGGCCGCCACCGACCTGGTCGGGTACGGCCCGTACGTGGACCGGGTCGCGCCGAACCCGCGCCAGCGCCGCCACCGCACCGACAACCGGGCCGAGGCGGAGCGTGCCAGGCACGCGCTGGAGCTGGCCCGCGAAGGAGCGCGGGTGGCCGTGGTGTCCTCCGGCGATCCCGGGGTGTTCGCCATGGCCAGCGCCGTGCTGGAGGCGGCGGCCGACTTCCCCGACGTGCCGGTGCGGATCGTCCCCGGACTGACCGCGGCGCAGGCGGTGGCCGGCCGGGTCGGCGCGCCGCTCGGCCACGACTACTGCGTGCTGTCGCTGTCGGACCTGCTCAAGCCGTGGGAGGTGGTGGCGGACCGGCTGACCGCCGCGGCGCGGGCCGACCTGGTCCTCGCGCTCTACAACCCGGCCTCGCGCAGCCGCACCTGGCAGCTCGCCGCCGCCCGGGACCTGCTGCTGGAGCATCGCGACGCCGCCACCCCCGTGGTGATCGGGCGCGACGTCGGCGGCGACGAGGAGAGCGTCACCGTCACCACACTGGGCGAGCTCGACCCCGCCCAGGTCGACATGCGCTGCCTGCTGATCATCGGCTCCTCGACCACCCGGGTGACCGGCGACGGCGGCGTCTACACCCCGCGCCGCTACCCCTGACCCGTCCGCGGAGCTCCGGCCCCCAGGTCGGGGAGCGCGTCAGCCGCCGACCCAGGTGACGGCCGCGCCGACCGTCTCAACCGTACGGACGCCGGTCGGCAGGGGCGGCCGGTCCACCATGATCACCGGAAGTCCGAGCTCGCGGGCCGCGACCAGCTTGGCGGTGGTCATCCGGCCACCGCTGTCCTTGGTGACCAGCACGTCCAGGCGGTGCTCCCGGATGAGGGCCAGCTCGCCCTCCACCGTGTACGGCCCGCGATCGAGCAGCACGTGCACGTTGTCCGGCACCGGTGGTTCGGGCGGATCGACCGACCTGGCCAGCAGCCACACCCCGGCCAGCCCGGTGAAGATCGGCAGGCTGCGCCGCCCGGTGGTGAGGAACACCCGGGCCGGCCCGTGCTGTCGTGCCATCCCGTGCAGCCGGGCCGCCGCCTCGGGCAGGGAGGCGACCCGCTGCCAGACGTCGCCGGGCCCTTCCCGCCAGCCCGGCCGGCGCAGGATCAGCAGCGGCACTCCGGTCCTGGCCGCGGCCTCGGCCGCCGACGCCGTCATCCGCGCCGCGAACGGGTGGGTGGCGTCCACCATCGCGTCGATGCGCTCGGCCGCCAGCCAGGCGGCCAGCCCGTCCGGGCCACCGAACCCGCCCATCCGCACCCGCCCGGCGGGAAGCCGCGGATCGGTCACCCGTCCGGCGAGCGACGACACCACCCGCATGTCCGGATCGGCGGCCAGCTCGGCGGCGAGCGCCCGCGCCTCGGCCGTACCGCCCAGGATGAGGACCCGTCTCACGGCCTGACCCGGTCCACGCTGTAGAGGTGGCTGTCGGGGAACTGCGACGCCGTCAGCACCCGCCCGACGACGATCACCGCCGTACGCCGGATCCCGGCCTCGTGCACCTGCTCCGCGATGTCCGCCAGCGTGCCGCGCAGGATCACCTCGTCCGCCCTGCTCGCCCGCGCGACCACGGCGACCGGGCAGTCTGGGCCATACGACGGCAACAGCTCGGCCACCACGGCGTCGATCCGCTGCACGGCCAGATGCAGCACCATCGTGGCCCCGCTCGCGCCCAGCGTGGCCAGGTCCTCGCCGTCAGGCATCGGTGTCGCCCGGGCCGACGTGCGGGTAAGGATGATCGTCTGGCCGACGCCGGGCACGGTGAGCTCCCGGCCCAGGGAGGCGGCGGCCGCCGCGAAAGCGGGCACCCCGGGCACCACCTCGTACGGCACGTCCAGCGCGTCCAGCCGGCGCATCTGCTCGGCCACCGCGCTGAACACCGACGGGTCTCCCGAGTGCAGCCGCGCCACGTCCAGCCCGGCCCGATGCGCGGCGAGCAGCTCCGCCACGATCTCGTCGAGCGTCAGGTTCGCCGTGTCGACCAGCCGCGCGTCCGCCGGGCACGACTCCAGCAGCTCGCGCGGCACCAGCGAGCCCGCATACAGGCACACGGGCGAGGTCTGGAGCCGCCGCAGGCCGCGCAGCGTGATCAGATCGGCGGCCCCGGGGCCCGCCCCGATGAAGTAGACGGTCACGGCACATCCTTCCTGGTGACCGACCACACGGTCACCGGCATCGCGGCCCGCCATCCGGTGAAGGCGCCCACGGGCGAGGCCCGCTGCACGGACAACCTGACCAGGTCGCCGCCGAGCCGGCCGTACCACTCGCCCATCACGGACTCCGACTCCATGGTGACGGCGTTGACCACGAGCCGGCCGCCGGGCCGCAGCGCCGCCCAACAGCGTTCCAGCAGGCCGGGTGTGGCGGCGCCGCCGCCGACGAACACCGCGTCCGGCGCGGGCAGGCCGTCGAGCGCCGCGGGCGCCCTCCCCTCCACGACGCGCAGCGACGGCACGCCCAGGCGGTCGGCGTTCCGCCGGACGGCGGCGGCGCGGTCGGCCCTGCGCTCGATCGCCACGGCCGCGCACGAGGGGTGGCTGCGCATCCACTCGATGGCGATGCTGCCCGCCCCCGCACCCACGTCCCACAGCAGATCTCCCGGCAGCGGCGCGAGCCGCGACAGGCTGACCGCGCGCACCTCGCGCTTCGTGAGCTGTCCGTCGTGCTCGAACGCCGAGTCCGGCAGCCCCGGAACGCGTGCCAGCGGCTCGGCGTCGGGCTCCGCTACACACTCGACGGCGATCACGTTCAGCGCCGAGGGCGCCTGCGCCGCCCAGTCGTCCGCCCGGCCCCGCACCATGCGCTCCGAGGCCGCGCCCAGATCCGACAGCACCGTCATCGTGCTGGGCCCGTACCCCCGCTCGACCAGCGATCGGGCGACCAGGGACGGCGAGCCGCGGCCCGCGCCGAGCACGATGATCCGCCTTCCGGGCAGCAGGGCGGCGTTCAGCGTCGCGGGCGGACGGCCCACGAGGCTGATCACGTCGACCTCCTCGACCGGCCAGCCGAGCCGGGCGCATGCCAGCGACAACGACGACAGATGCGGCAGCACCCTGACCCGGGCCGCGCCCAGCAGCCGCACCAGCGTGGAGCCGATGCCGTAGAACATCGGATCGCCGCTGGCCAGCACGCACACCTCGCGGCCCGCGTACGTCTCGATGATCTTCGGCAGCGCGGGGAGCAGCGGCGACGGCCAGGCCACCCGCTCCGCGGCCGACGCGGGGACGAGGTCGAGCTGCCGGGCGCCGCCCATGAGCACCTCCGCCGCCTCCACCACCAGCCGCGACTCGGCCGGCAGTCCGTCCCAGCCGTCCGCGCCGATGCCGACTACGGTGATCAAACGTTGCCCAGCACGCGCGTCACCGTGATCTCCACTACCACCCTGGACGGGTTCGGGCGAGGCGGCTTGTAGCGTACGGCGTAGCGGCGCTCGGCGTCGGCCACCTGCTCCGGCTCGGTCCGCAGCACGGCCCGGCCCTCCAGCGTCGACCACCGGCGGCCGTCCACCTGGCACAGCGCCACCAGCGCGCCGCCCGCGCCGATGAGCCGGGCCTTGTACGAGGTCCCCGAAGTGATCACCCGGGCGATGCCGGTCGCCAGATCCAAGGTCGCGCCCACCGGCACCACGTGCGGCGGCCCGCCGGGACGCGCCGTGGCGAGCGTGCACAGATGCCGCTCCCGCCAGAACTTGGCGAACCCGTCCCCCTGTTCGACCAGATTCACGACCCTCCTCAGGTGATTCGCGAGCAATATCGTATATCGAGGCTTTCTGCACGGCCGGTCGCGTCCGGCCGTCCGCCAGTGCCTACACTCCTACGCGTGCGGCTACTCATCATCGGCATCGGCGCCGGGGATCCCGACCATCTCACCCTGCAGGCGGCCAAGGCCATCGCCGCCACCGACGTCTTCTTCATCGTCGACAAGGGCGAGGCCAAGCACGAGCTGATCGAGCTCAGACATGAACTGATCAAGGAACACGGCCGCCCGCCGTACCGCATCGCCGAGGCCCGCGACCCGGAGCGCGACCGGACCACTCCCGCCTACACGGACGCCGTGGCGGACTGGCGCTCGCGCCGCGCGCTGGCCTGCGAAGCGCTCATCGCCGAGGAACTGGGCGAGGACGAGACCGGGGCGTTCCTCGTCTGGGGCGACCCGGGCGTGTACGACAGCACCCTGGCCATCGTCGAAGAGATCCTGGACCGCGGAAACGTCACCTTCGACTACGAGGTGATCCCCGGCATCAGCGCGGTGGCCGCCCTGACCGCCCGCCACCGCACCAGCCTCACCCAGGTCGGCCGGCCGGTCCATCTCACCACCGGCCGCCGTCTGGCCGAGGATGGCCCCACCGCCGACGACACGGTCGTCATGCTCGACGCCCGCTCTTCTTTCCTCGGCCTCGACGACCACACCATCTACTGGGGCGCCTACCTGGGCACCTCGGACGAGATCCTCGTGTCCGGGAAGGTGAGCGAGGTGGGCGACCGCATCGGCGAGATCCGCGCTGAGGCCCGCGCCCGCAAGGGCTGGATCATGGACACCTATCTCCTGCGCCGATCGGACCGGTGACCTCTTCGGAGTCGAAACCGCGCGGAGGAGGCATGAGCCCAGAGATCAGCACTTCTCAAAGCTGAAATCTGCTCACCCGCTCCCGAGAGGTCACGCCATCGTCGCCCCGCCGGGGCCTGCCGAGCAGCCGGTAGAGCCTGTGGAAACCCAACGGCGATCATGTGTCGAAGCCATGAACCACTAGCTTGCATGTGTCTTCGATTCACAATATAATCGATGCGATCGACCTTCGCCGTCCCGCAGTCACAATCTCGGCGGCAATGACGAGGAAGACTTTCCCCTGCATGAAATCCCGGCAGCCGCACCGTTATCGAAAACCGGCTCGATCGCTACCGATGGCGCGGAAATCCGCGCTACCATCCCACTCGCGCCTAAGCCTTTTCTAAGCGTTTATATGCGTAAAGTTGACGCTTGCCCCACATAGAGCCGGAAGGCTCACGGCGGCTTCTCCGGATGGATCGGTCCATCCGGAGTTCCGTTTTGTGCTGAACCGAATCTAACGAGAGGACGTCGGTCTTCCGTGACGGACCAGAAGCTTGCCACCGAGCTTCGCGAGCTCGCCGAACACCCCGCGGTGGCCACCCGGGCAGACCAGCTCACCGAGCTGGCGGATGCGGTGAACGACCCCGGCAAGGCCGGGCTGTGGTGTGAGGTGGATCTGTTCTCCGCCTTCCCCCCAGAGGACACGGTCCTGGCGATCGTGTTGACCACGCCGACGTGGCAGAAGTTTTCCAAGTTCATCTATTACATCCAGGCCGTGTTGGTCTTCCTTCCCATCGCGATCACGTGGTTTGGCCTGAAGAAGGCGACGACGGCGTATGGAGAGGCTCTCGCGTCGGGAGAAGTCGAAGCAGCACGCCGTCCCTTTCTGGAGATGTGGCAGCAGGGCTTCGATGGCAGGCTGACCGGCCTGTGGAAGTTCGACAGCGTGGCGATCATGACATTCAGCGCCATCATCCTGGTGATCACCGTGACGCTGGTTGAGCGATATGTACACCGTTGGGAGGATGAGCGGGCGAGCGAGCAGAAGGAAGAGTTACGCCCCCGCCTCCTGTCCGCGCTCACTAGGGCGACCTTGCATCTCAGCCAGGTGAAGCTGTCCTCTCCCGCCCGGTTTCAGGCCGAGCTGACCAAGAGCGCGACCGAGCTGAGCCAGGTAGGTGAGACGATCGGCAAGGTTCACACGCAGGTCTTGGAGGCGCTGGAGAAGGCGCTGAAAACCACTGGTCAGGTCACGGACGCGATGACGGCGGGCATCGCCGAGGTACGGGACTCGATCGCGACCCTCGACAAGCACCTGACCGCCATCACCTCCGCAGCCGAGACCCTGCTCCAGTCGGTCGACCGGACCGCCTACGCCATCGACTCCGTGGGAGAGAAGACCGATGAGGCGGTCGACCGGATCGGTGACCGGCTCGGGACCGTCATCCTCGACTCGACCACCAGCGTGCGGAAATCGCTCGACGAACTGGCAGCGCTGACCGAGCAGGCCGTACGCGACATGGCGGCGTCCACCGGCCAGGTGGTCCAGGATCTCGCGGCCTCTACCGGACAGGCGGTGCGAGACCTGACGGATTCGACCGGCCAGGCCGTACGCGCCACCGCCGCGAGCCTGGACGTGCGGGTCGGTGAACTCGTGAGCGCCACCGCCGGTATCGGTTCCGCAGTGGACCGGGTGGAGGCCGTCGCCACCGCGAACGGAGACCGCATCGGTCAGGTCCTGGCCGACACCAGCGGCACCCTTGCCGCCGCTCTCGGAGGCGCGGGCACCGAGGTCAGGGAGGCCCTGGACGACTGGGCAGGGACCGCGAGCGCGCACGCAGCAAGGATCGAGATGGTCTCGGACACCGCCGGTCGCACCGTACAACTGCTGGAGGAGACACGGGACGCACTGGATCGGCTGCCCGCCGACCTGGCACGAGCCCTCCAGGAGGTTCCGGCGGCCATCCGTCAGACCACCGCCCCTGAGATCGCCGCGCTGCAACGTGCCATCGGCCAGTTGGACGACGCGGTACGGCAGGCCGCGGCGGCCGTCACCGCTGGCATCGGGGGACCCTCACCCGCTGACGCCGAGGTCGTCTCGGTTCACAATGAACCCATCGGTGGGCCCGACGGCAATCCAGCGCTGAGCGGCACCCGCACTGCATCGAGCACCCTCACAGGAAACGCCGGCGACGGAGGGGAGGGTCGGCGTCCGTGATCGCGCGTCGTGGTCCGACAGCGTCGCTGCTCCTCGCCGGATGGCTGTTCGCCGATCTTCTACTGGGGCTCACGATCATCATGCTGGGCGCACAGGCACCGCCTCCGGCACCACCCAAACCCCTCGGCGCGAAGGCGAGCGCCAGCGCGTCGCCGAGCCCCTCACCGAGCCCTTCTCCCTGCGCGACCCGAGTCGCCGGCGTAGGGGCGAAGGCCACCAAGATTTCGTTCTCCGTGAGTCCCGGCGCAAGCGACGTCCGTCTCACTCGACAGGTCAAGACGGAGCTGCGCAAACACAGGAGCCGTCTCGTCGGCAAGCACGCGGGCATGGTGCTCACCTTCGGCGCAGCCGGCGGCGCCGGCGGCGCCGGGGGCGGCGTGCAACTCGCGAGCCGCGTCAACAAGGCCATCAGCACGGCCTTCCCCGGCATCTTCGGGACGGCCGCCACCCGAAACTTCCATGATCTCGCCGCACCACCCGGATCGATCTCCATGGAGATCTACTTCGTGACCAGCGGCTGTGCCCGCACGTCGGAGAGCTGAGGACAACCAATGAGTGAACAGGTACTCCCCTTCTACCTGGTCTGCGACGAGTCGTACTCGATGCAGGGACCGCCGCTCGACGCCATCAACCAGGAGCTTCCCCTGATCTATCAGGAGATAGCGGTCAACCCGGTGGTCGCGGACCGGGCCAGGCTCGGCATCATCGGGTTCAGCAGCACCGCCGAGGTGCTGCTCCCACTCGCCGACCTGAATGACGTGCATTCGATCCCGCAGTTGTCCCCACGCGGCGCGACCAGCTACGGAGCAGCGTTCTCCCTGCTGAAGAGCACGATTGAGCAGGACATCTCAAGTCTCAAGCAGGTTGGCCACACGCCATACCGACCGACGGTGTTCTTCCTCACGGACGGGCTCCCGACGGACGACTGGCACGTGGAGCACAAGAACCTGATCAGTCGCGACTTCAGAGCTCACCCGACGATCCTGGCGTTCGGTTTCGGCGACGTCGACCCGGCTACCCTGCAGCAGGTGGCCACGTTCCGGGCGTTCATCGCCGACGGCGACATATCACCCGCACAGGCGCTCCGCGAATTCGCCCGGCAGTTGCTCAACTCCGTTGTCCAATCCGCCATCGCGTCGTCCTCCAACCCCTCGGGCACCGCCCAGCTCATCGTCCCCGACCAGGTACCGGGCTACACGGTCCTCGCTCCCGACCCGCTCTGATCGCGAACCGTACTCGAACAAGGAATCGCACATGGAACAGGTCCAGGAGTACGCCACAGAGGACGTCGCGGGGAACTCGCCGAGGGTTCCCCAGCCGCTCGTCATCGGCCGCGAGCCGCGGCTGGTCTCCCGGCCGGGCCCTCTACCGGAGGTCCGCCGCCCGGACAGCGAGATCGACGGCGCGGCGCTGCCCGGCCTGGAGATACGGGCCGCCTCCCTGCGGGGGGACGCGCACCGCTACTTCGGCACTCCGCGTCAGGATGCGATGGGGCTCTGGCACGATGGCGGCCGCACTCTGCTCGCCTGCGTGGCGGACGGATTGGGCAGCAAGGAAGCCTCGCATGTCGGTGCGGCCGCGGCCTGCGAGGTCGCTCACGCCGGCCTTTCCGACTCACTCGAGCCGGTGACCGCCGCCGCACGCATCATCGAGAGCATCAGCGAAGAGATCAAGGCACGGGCGGATCGGCTCGACCTCCCGCCGGACGAGCTGTCGACGACGTTCCTTGCCGCCGTAGTCCGGGAACTGCCGGAGACGTCGGCGTATCAGGCTGTTCTCATGCGGGTCGGCGACTGCATGGCATGGTGCCTGCGTGAGGGCGTATGGCTTCCATGCTTCCCGGAGAACGACACCGACGCGGCAGTGGTCACTTCGGCGACCCATGCGCTGCCTCGGGATGTCGAGCATGTAGAGGTCGCTTGTGCCGACCTCTACCCGGGCGACATGCTGCTGCTGTGCACCGACGGCCTGGCCAGGCCGATGCGCGCGCCGCAGGTGAGCACCCAGCTGGCGAACTGGTGGAGCCGACCGGAGCCGCCGTCCCTGCCCGAGTTCTTCTGGCAGATGAGCTTCCGGGCGAAGACGCACGACGACGACCGGACCGCCGTGTGCCTCTGGAGAGTCTGAATGGCCTTCCATCCCCATTCGCTCGACCGACAGCGCGCGACGCTGGCCCTCGAGTCCGAGCCCCTGGACAAGGGCGGCCAGGGAGTGGTCACCCGTGTGCTCGGGCCGGAGAACCTCGTCTACAAGGAGTACATGCCACAGGCCGGTCAGGTGAACGGCACGGCTCTCGCCGAACTCGTCGAGTTCGGCCATCGGGAGACCGGCGGAGAGAGGGGTGCCCTGCTGGCACAGTGCGCCTGGCCCATCGCGAGGGTGGTGAACGGAGACCGGGTGACCGGCTTCCTCATGCCGCATGTCCCCAAGAACTTCTACGGCACGATCGGCGGCAAGCCCAAGCTGGTCGAGCTGCAGTACCTGCTGTACGAGCCGAACTGGGCCTGGCAGGACCTGCACCAGCCGGACATCACCGGACGCCTCGAGATCGCGACGCTGGCCGCCAAGCTGATCGACCTGCTGCACACCCACGGGTGGGTCATCGGAGACCTGTCCTTCCGGAACCTCCTATGGCGCCCCGGCGCGCCGTACGAAGTCTTCATGCTCGACTGCGACGGCCTGCGCCGGCACGGGGCGGAGCCGGTGCTGCGGCAGGCGCACACACCCGACTGGAACGACCCGCATCAGCCATCCAGCGGGCCGGATCTGGACACCGACCGCTACAAGCTCGCACTGCTGGTCGGCCGGGTGCTGTCGCGGACCCCGTCCGTACGACCCGGGGAGGAACCGGCGCTGCTTCCCGGCCTGCCAGACCAGGTGGTCACGGCGGTCAGGGAACTCTTCAACCGTGCCCAAGGCCAACGCGGCACCCGTCCGAGCGCGGCCGAGTGGGTGCAGGCCCTGGTCGGCCGCAAGCGTATCGCGGTGGCCCGCCCCCCACGTCCGCTTCAGTCGGTATTCACCGGATACGTCGCCCCGATCCACCGGCCGGGCACAGACCGGAGCAGCGTTCCCGCCAGGAGGCCGGCACCGGGAAGCCGACCAGCCCTGTCGCAGCCGCCGACTCCACTGTCCACTGAGCGGCAATGGACACCCGTCCCCGGTCGCAGGCCTTCTGCCATTTTCACGCCGCGCCCGAAGTCTCAGCCACCGATGCCCCGGTCTGCGGAACCTCACCCGCTACAGTCGCATCCCACTCCCATGCCCCTGACGCCGAGGTCGCAGCCGAGCACGACTACGGCTTCCGCCCCGCTGCCGCCCGCGCCAGCGCCGCAGTCGTCACCGTCGGTCGTGCACCTTCCGCCCCCGGCCTTGCCCACGCTGGGGCAGCAGGTGATCGCCTCAGAGACGTACGCCGACCAGCGGCGCCTTGCTCCCCGGGGCGGCGTCGTCGACGACGGCGTGGTGGCCCGCCTCATCGACCACCTCTCGGCCGGCACCGGGCGGGACTCGGTGGCGAACATCGCGCTACGGCTGGGAGACACCGCCGACAGGACGGTCCTGCTCATGCGGGCTCTGAAGAACCTGCTCAACGTGGACCAGACGGAAGTGATCATGCTGAAGGACGGCGACCGTACGGTCGAACTCAACGTGCAACTGCTGGAAGAGCAGTTCCTCGAGGAGGATGAGCCGTGACGGCGAAGGTCAGCCGAGCCAGGCGACGGCAGATTATCGATGCCCTGGGCCGCGGGACAGTGCCACGCAACGGCCTGGACCTGTTCGCTGTCGGCATGGAGCGGTTCGAGAAGGCGCTCGATGACGATCTTACGGCGGTCACGGCCGGCGGCGCCGGCTTCAAGGCGGTACGAGGTGAGTACGGCTCCGGCAAGACGTTCTTCGCCCGTTGGCTGGCCGAAAGGGCCAAGCGGAAGAAGATGGCCACCAGCGAGATCCAGATCTCGGACCGGACGACCCCTCTTCATCGCCTGGAGACCGTCTACCGCTCGCTGATCGGCGGGTTGAGCACGGTTACCTCCCCGCCGAGCGCGCTGCGAGACATCCTGGACACCTGGCTCCTCGCTCTAGAGAATGACACCGGAGTCGCGAAGGACGACCGGAGGGCGATGACGACCGCGGTGGAGGACCTCATCGAGTCGCGGCTGGCGGAGACAGCCAAGAACGCCCCCGCGTTCGCGACCGCGCTGCGTTTCTACCGCCAGGCCCGGCTGGCGGGCGACAACGCGACCGCCGACGGCCTGCTCGCCTGGGTGGGCGGCGAGCCGAACGTCGCGGCGAGCGTGCGCCGCTATGCCGGGCTCAAGGGAGATCTCGACTCGACCGGGGCTCTCCACTTCCTGCAGGGCCTGCTCGTGGTGCTGCGCGATTGCGGCTATCCGGGGTTGCTCGTCGTGCTCGACGAGGTCGAGACCCTGCAGCGGATGCGCAGCGACAACCGCGAGCGGAGCCTTAATGCACTTCGGCAGCTCATCGACGAGATCGACAAAGGCCGGTTTCCTGGTCTCTACCTGGTCATCACCGGCACCCCTGCCTTTTACGACGGTCAGCAGGGGGTGCAGCGATCCCCGGCCCTGGCCCAGCGGCTGCACGTCGACTTCAAGACCGATGCACGGTTCGATACCGCCCGGGCGGTGCAGATCCGGCTCACGGGCTTCGACCGGGACAAGCTGGTCCAGCTGGGCTGCGCCGTACGCGATCTGTACGCACAGGGGGATCCGGCCGAGAAGCGGATCAGTGCCCGTGTCGACGACGCCTACATCAAGGACCTGGCCACTGCCGTCGCCGGGCATCTGGGAGCCGGGGTGGCGCCCCGGGTCTTCCTCCGCAAGCTCGTCGCCGACGTGCTGTACCGGGTGTCGGACCACGAGGACTTCGACCCTCGGAGGGACTACCGGGAGGTCACTGTCAACGAGAGCGAGCTGAACGACGACGAGCTCAACGCGTTCCGCCGCGGCCGCCCTGCTATCTCGGCCGACGAGGTGGAGCTCGACCTGCCGTGACCTCAGAGATGGCGGCGCCGGCATCACCCGCGCTCGCGCTGCATCAGACGATCGCCTATCACCTCACCAACACGCTGGGGTGGCAACGGCTGCGTCCGTTGCAGGCGGAGGCGCTCGGCCCCATCGGCGGGGGACGGGACGCCCTACTGATCGCGCCGACGGCAGGCGGCAAGACCGAAGCGGCGGCGTTCCCGCTGCTGTCCATCATGGAGGAGCGGACCTGGACCGGGCTGTCGGTCCTGTACATCTGCCCGCTGAAGGCCCTGCTCAACAACCTGTTGCCGCGCCTGCAAGCATACGCGAGCTGGCTCGGCAGGCGGGTGGAGCTATGGCACGGCGACGTTTCCGGCGCCCGCCGCCAGGCGATCCTGCGCGATCCGCCCGACATCCTGCTGACCACCCCGGAATCCCTGGAGTCCATGCTCATCAGCAACGGGGTCGACCACCGCCGCCTGCTCACAGACCTGCGGGCGGTCGTGGTCGACGAGGTCCACGCCTTCGCCCGAGACGACCGAGGCTGGCACCTTCTCGCCGTCCTGGAGCGCCTCACCAAGCTGGCCGGCCGCCCGCTTCAGCGCATCGGCCTGTCGGCGACGGTGGGCAATCCACGCGAACTGCTCGCCTGGCTGCAGGGTTCGGGCACCGGGAGCAGACCCGCCCGAGTGATCGCCCCGGAGACGGGTGCCGATCCCAGGGCCGCCGATGTGGAGCTGGACCACGTCGGCTCCGTCGCCAACGCCGCCCGCGTCATCGCCGCCCTGCATCAGGGCGAGAAGCGGCTCGTCTTCTGCGACTCCCGCAAAATGGTGGAGGAGCTGGGCCGGCTGCTGCGTGACCACGGCGTCACGACGTTCCTTTCCCACTCCTCCCTCTCCGCCGAGGAGCGCCGCCGCTCGGAAGAGGCCTTCGCCCAGTCCCGCGACTGCGTCATCGTCTCAACCTCCACGCTTGAGCTGGGCATCGACGTCGGTGACCTGGACCGGGTCATCCAACTCAACGCTCCCTGGTCGGTCGCGTCGTTCCTCCAGCGACTGGGCCGTACGGGGAGGCGCTCGAGCGTCAGGCGCAACTGCCTCGTCCTGGCCCTTACACCGGAGGATCTCCTCGCCTCGGCGGGGCTCCTGCTGCTGTGGAGCACGGGATACGTCGAGCCTCTGCAACCTCCTCCCGCGCCTCGGCACATCGTTGCGCAGCAACTTCTCGCGCTCACCCTGCAGGAGGGGCGGATAGGAGACGCGCTGTGGTCGGACTGGTGGCATGGCCTCGGCCCCTTCCGGCACGCGCGGCCGGTGCTCGACCACCTCATCGAGCAGGGCTTTCTCGAGCGAGACGGAGGTCATTTGCTCGTCGGCCCGCAAGCCGAACAACGCTTCGGACGCCGGCACTTCATCGACCTCACCGCGGTTTTCACGGCACCACCGGAGTTCACCGTCCTGCGCGGCAACGTCGAGATCGGCCGGACGGACCCCGGTCTCCTGACGTCCGCCGTCTCGGGACCGCGTCTCCTGCTGCTGGCCGGGCGTACCTGGGCGGTGGACTGGATCGACTGGAAACGACGGCGGTGCTTCGTCCAGCCCGTGGAAGGTGGGGGCGGCAAGGCCCGCTGGGCGAGTTCGATGTCCGGCGGCACCTCCTTCGCCCTGTCGCGAGCAATGCGAGACGTCGTTCTCGGCGCCGACCCTCCGGTGCGGCTGACCCGCCGGGCGGTGCGCGGACTCCACCGGATACGAGAGGACAGCCGTGACCTCGTACAAGCCCACGGCACCGTGATCGTGCGGGATCACGGCGACCTGCTGTGGTGGACCTGGGCCGGCTACCGCGCCAACGCGACGCTCAGGGCCACCCTCGGTCCTCTGGCCGATCCGATGCAACGGGTGGACGACCTGCACATCAGGCTCAGAAACGATCTGACGGGCACCGGGTGGCGGGAGGATCTGGCGGGCAGGCTCAGCCGACCGGAAATCGACGAGCGGGCGCTGAACGGGCTCAAGTTCAGCACTTTGCTGCCGAGCGAGCTCGCCGTCGAGACGCTGGCCGCCCGTCTGGCCGACTACCCGGGAGCGGCCGCCGTGCTTTCTGAGCCGGTACGCCTACTGGTCCGGTGACCAAGCCCTTCGAAATCAGGCCGACAGATTACCGTCGTCGATCCCCTGAAAACCGAGATGGATGAGATGCGCTCCCTGTACGCCAACCCGGGCCAGCATATCCTCCATCAGCTCCAGCTTCTGGAACGCCTCACCGAGCCTGCGCTGCTCGCTCAGAGCCAGCCGAGGGATCTCCATCCGCTGTATGTCTGAGCGTGAGGTTCCCGTCTGGCCACGACCGGCGCTCTGTCCTCCCCCGAGCCGGAGAAAACCGGCCAAACAGGCGGGATCGATTCGTTCAGGATCGACGCGCAGGAGATGGAGCCCGCCGCCGAGGACGACCCCGCCCTCGTGGATCACCCGGGCCACACGTGTCCGGCCTCCCCACGGGACGACAACGTCACCCGGCTGGAGCGTGACCATGTCGGCGGTGATCGAGGTGCGACCGGTCGGCTTCCGTCCCGCGATCACATCATCCAGGGTCAGCACCGGGAGTTTTCCGGAGGCCGGCTCATGCCGGGGGGCCTGCTGGATGGTGATGGCCCCTGCCTTGATCTGTTCGGCGATCGTCGTCCTGGGGACCACGACGCGGCACGCAGAGAACGCGTGGAGATCATCCACGGTCAGTTGGAGCGCGGCGACCGACGTGACCATAGTGCTGAGCGCATCCACGAACTCCTGCCCGGTGCTGTCGGACGGCCGACCGGCGACACGGCGGGCCGGGGTGAGATCGACGTCCTCATCCAGTATGTCGATCAGCGGTACGGCTCCCTCCGTCTCCACCCCTGATGTGAAAGCCCACCACCGCCGCACCACCGACTCGTGGATCTCATGCCACGGCGAATCGGCGACGTCCATCATGAGAATGTACGAGGGTACGGGATCGCCCGCATCGGGCCTGCGGAGAATCCACAGATGAGAAGAGCCCAGCGTGTGCGGAGCGGATCCCGCCGGAAGCGCGACCACAGCCCGCAGAGCACCCGTCCGGAGCAGCTGGGCACGGATCCGTCGACCGGAGCGCCGGTCGGCTGCAGCCGAAGGCATCAGGATGACCAGATGCCCGCCTGGCCGCAGGTGGAACAACCCATGCTGGACCCACGGGAGCTCGGGCTCGCCACGCGGTGGCAGGCCGTACTGCCAGCGCAGATCGCCGGCGAGCTCCTCGTACCCCCAACTGCGCTCCCCGAAGGGCGGGCTGCAGATGACGGCATCCACCTGCAGTGCTCCGAACCGGTCGGCACGCAGGGAGTCCCCGGCGTGAACGGTCGCGTCGTAGCCATGGAGCAGGAGCCTTGTGGCGGCGATCCGGGCCGAGGCCGCGTCCCGCTCCTGGCCTGCCAGGCTGCTCGCGCCCGCCTCCGCCGCGGACAGCAGGAGTGCCCCCAGCCCGCAGGTGGGATCCAGGACGGTCCCCCCGTGAGGCATCGCCAACTCCACCATGAGGTCCGCGAGTCCGGCCGGCGATGTGACGACTCTGCGGGAATGTGTCTCCAGATAGCGGGTGTAGAGAAAGTCGAAGGTCGCCAGAGCTCCTTGCTCGGCCGCCAACTCCGCGACGGCCTCCAGCAGAGGGAGCTCGATGTCCATCGACGATGTGCCGGGCAGCCCGTCCGCGTCGAACTCCTGCGAGGAGATCCGGACATCCCGGCGCCGGGCGAGCCGAGCCCACGCCTGGGGCGACCGTTCGAGAAATACCAGGAATGCGCCCATGTGCCCGACGATCTCGGCGAGGTGGATGTCCTCGACGCCCGCCCGCAGCCGCTGCCAGACCCTTTCGTTCAGCGGTATCTCAGCGATCTTTCCCTGGCGGCGCAGCCACTCCTCGACGTCCAGCAGGCTGAACAGCGGGCTGCTCGACGTTCCGCCGATGGGCGCGGGGAAGTCGTCGAACCGGCGACGCCAGTTGCTGACGGCGGCGCGTCCCACCCCTGCCAGACGGGCGATGTCGGCCGCCGCGACCGTGGCGCTGTGGTCTTGCATGAGTCACTCCAAGTTCGAGATGACCGCTGAGTAGATGTGCACGGGATCCGTGGACAGGTCCCGGTCGACCCAGCCCTGGAGCGGGGGCAGCCGGTGGATCCACGGCAGCAGGCGGCGGTAGACCGACACTGCGCTTTCCGGCCGTCGCTCCGGACGCTTGGCGAGCAATCCGCGTGTCAGTGCTTCCAGTTCGGCGGGGACACCGTGCATCGTAGGGGGATCCTCCTTCTGACTGCGGGCGATCTCAGTGAGCAGATCTCTGGATTCGAACGGCCGCACGCCGGTGAGCAGCTCGTAGATGACGCAGCCGACGGTGTAAAGGTCACTGGCACGGCTGGCCTGCGCTCCTTGGATGAGCTCGGGTGCCATGTACCGGGCCGAACCCGGGATCTGCCCCGACTGAGTGATCTTGGAGAACTCGCCCGCGCCAAGCGAGGTGGCGACACCGAAGTCGATCACTTTGACGGTGCCGTCGCGGCACAGCACCAAATTCTCCGGCTTGACGTCCCGATGGATCAGATCGGCCCGGTGCGCCGCGGCGAGCACGGCACAGACCTGCGCCGCGATGAAGGCCGCCCACGGAACGGGCAGACTGCCTTCCTCGTCCTTCAGCTTGCCGACCGAGTCGCCGCGCAGCGCCTCCATGACCATGAACAGGTCGCCGTCGTCACCGAAGTCGTAGACGACCGGAACCCCGGGATGACGGAGCCGGGCGGTGATCCGCACCTCACGGTGGAAGCGCCTTCGCGCGTCCTTCTCCGAGGTCAAGTCGTCGGAGTTGATCAGCTTGATCGCGACCGGCCGGTTGAGCCGCAGATCGGTGCCCTCCCATACCTCGCCCATGCCGCCCCGCCCGATGGGCGAGGTGATCCGGTAACGGTCGGCGACGGTCCTCATGGCAGAAACCTGCTCTTGGTGCCGTGCCAGCTGATGACGACGCTGTCCCGCGCCCGGGTGGCGGCCACGAAGAGCAGCGACCGGGCGCGCTGCAGCTCCCGGCGGAAGCGCAGCGGGTCGTCCTGCTCGAACGCGAGCACCCGTTGCGCGGGCACCATGCCCTCCGCGACACCGGCGAGAACCATGCGCTGGTACTCCAGGCCCTTGAAACGGTACATCGTCGCCACGTGCACGGGCGCTTCGAAGAGCTTCGGCCCGTCAGGGCCGATGGACGCGGCGACGATGCCGGCTCTGCCCAGCCGGTTCTCGACCTCCGCCACCATCCACCGTTCTGGCACGCAGATCGCGATCGATCCCCCGTCCCACTCCTTGACCCGCTCGACGATCCCGTCGAGCTCGGCGTCCCAGGTGGGGTACGGCGTGAGCACCGGCTCTGGCCCACGCAGCACCGAACGGTAGCCGGTCAGGTCGTCGCTGCCGTCGTCGAGGTCGTCCCACTCCTCCTCGCCCAGCAGGCGGCAGGCCGTACGGAGGATCTCGTGGGTAGTGCGGTAGCTGAGGGTGAGCTTCGACGACCTGCCCCGGATGTTGATGCCCAGGCTTCCCAGGGAGACATGATCGGTGTAGATCCGCTGGTGGGTGTCGCCGGCGATGAACAGATCGTCGGGGCCTTCGGGGACCATCGCGCGCAGCATCCGCCAGTGCGCCGCGCTGAGGTCCTGCGCCTCATCGACGACGATGTGGCGGTAGGGGTTCCGATACCAGATGCCGGAATCATGCTGCAGCTTCACCGAGCTGATCTGGTCGGCCTGGTAGGAGGCGACCGCCCTGGCCCGCTCGATCGCCAGGCTCGCCGCCCGCTCCGCGACCTGCCGGAAGGTCCACAGCTTCTTTTCGTCCAGGCGCATCACGTAGCGTTCGACGAGCCGCCAGATCTCCGCCCGGTCCTGTCGGCTGATCGCACGGCCACGCCCGGCCCGGCGGGCGCGGAAATATTCGGCCCGGGTCGCGACACCCTGGCCGAGGATCACCTGTGACCATTCCGCGTGCAGGAACTCGGGGTCCCACCGGTGCTCCCCCAGCTCGTCGAGGAGCTCCTGCCACTCGATGACGGCCTTGGTGTCGTCGATCCACTGCCGCCCGGCGCCCGCCTGAGCGGCCGAGACGGTGTCGCTGGCCAGCTTGTCGATGTTTACGATGTCGACGCGCTTGACGACCTCCTGCCCCGCCAGGTCGAACAGCCGCCGCCGCAGGTCGGCGGCGAGGTTCTTGTTGAACGTGGTCAGCAGCACATCCTTGCCCTCGCCCGGGCCGAGCCGCTCGACCAGATGCTTGACGCGGTGCAGCGCCACGATCGTCTTGCCGGTGCCGGGGCCGCCGGTAACCCGGGCCGGGCCGCTGTAAGCGCGCTCCACGATCTTCTGCTGGGTGGGGTGCAGGAACACCTTCCAGCGCCCGAAGTCGCCCTCCTCCAGCACCTCCTGCAGGGCCGTGTCCTCCGTGGTCACGACTGTGGCGGGCCGGGCGAGCGCCGCCTGGTAGTCGTCGCCGTCGATCGCCTCCTCGACCGCGACCGGCGCGGTGATCTGGTCCATGACCTCGTCGACCGTCTTGCCGTCGTGCAACGCGAGCAGCACCTCGCCGGTGAGCTGCGGCGCGTACGCGATCAGGCCGAGCAGTTCGTCCTCCGTGGTGATCTTCGCGATCAGGCCGAGCAGCGGCTCCGCCACACCCAGGTCCAGCAGGGCTTCGGCGGAGAACTTCGCAAACAGCGGTTCCGGCTGCGCCGGAACCTCCTTACTCGACGTGGGGGGCACCGGGGTGACCGTCTCCCCGATGGTCAACAGGTCGAGGAACTCGATGCCGCCCGTCACCGGGTTGATCTGATAAGCGAACTTGTCCAGATTGTCGTAGACCTCCTGACGCGGTTTAACCGCGACCAGGATGTAGTCACCACCACCGGCGTGCAGCAGCAGCGCCCGGTAGTCAAGGTTCACCCGGGCCGAGTACAGCCGCGGGTGCCCCTTGAGCTGCTTGAGTCGCAGACCGGGACTCTCCGGATCCTGCCGGAATTTGTGCTGGAAGTCGTAAATGGCACCCTTGACCGCCCGCGGGAGCTTGAGGATCTCCTTATCGGCCCTGTCGAGAAGCCGCAGCGTCACCCTACTCACGCATCCTCCTTGGTCGGCGCGTTCGCGATACCGCTCTCCCGGTCGCTCCGCTCACTCACCGGGCCCCTCCCCTTTCATCGGCACCGATCCGCTCGGCCAGTTCCTCAGCCGTCCAGCGCCCTGCGATCCGTACATCCCAGCCGGCCTGGGCATAGGCGACGTCGCGCTTGTGCGCCTCGTCGTCGTCCCCCGCGAGCACGACCGCCACCTTCGCCCGCGGCCAGGCCATCTCGGCCTGCCAGGCCTGCTCACCGAGCTCGTAGCCCGCCTCGGGGGCGGACACGCCCAGCTCCGTGAGAGCGTGCGCGAGCAGCGCCAGCACCGGGTCCTCCGGGTCGAGGAGGTCGAGCACCTCCTCCCATGCCTGCGGCACGGTCGTCTCCGCCCCCTCGGTGGGCGCCTCGGTTTCGGTCGCGGGCCGTACGGCTTCGGCGTCCGCAGCGGGCGGGCGCGGTACGAACGCCGCGCCGTCCGGGAGGTCCTGGTCGAGCGGGAGCCCACTGAGCATGGTCAGGTGACCGTCGCCGCCGGCCGCGGCGAGCAGGTTCGGATCGAACAGGTCCAGGCCGGTGAGGGCGAGCTGCCCTCCGTCGCCCGCTCCGGCGTCGAGGAACTGCAGCAGGTTGCCCCAGTACAACCAGGCGGCCCAGCGGCGCCGGTGCGTCTCCTCGTCGCCAGTGATCGTCCCGGCCCGGTCGTCGACCACGGTGAACGCGCTCCACGCCGGTTCTGCGCGTCGGTCCAGGACCACCGTGAGGGGGGCACCGTCCAGGTCGACGGTGGAGCACACCGTGATCGGCCCTCCGGGGCCGGACGGAAGGTCCTCACCGCGTAGGGATGCGGCCACACGTTCCGCGACAGCACCCGCGTCGCATGTGCTCATGGCGCGCCGCGCCGGGATCGTGCCGGCGACGACCGCCTCGGCCCGGTGCAGCCAGAGCCGCCGGTCGGGCTCGCGGAGGAAGGCGAGCAGCGTCTCCACCGGGTTGGTCCACACCGTGCGCACCAGCTCGACCGGGTCGCGTTCCGGCTCTGTGCGCCGGTAGAACCCCCGCGCCTGTTCCTGGGCATTGCCCATGTACGGCTTGCGCAGCGGCTCGACGGACAGGTCGGGAGCGAAAGAGCGCTGCTCCCATTCGTCAAGGTTCTCCCAGGTCAGCTGGAAGACGAACCGGCCGTGCGCGCGCAGCCGGGTCCGCTTGTCCGCGTCGTCGGCCAGCCGGTTGATCTCCGCGGTGGCGTGGTAGGCGTAGCCGTCGAGGTAGACGGCGACCTCCTGCGGTTCGTCGTCCACCAGTCGGAACAGCACGTCGGGCCGGGTTCCCCGGATGGTGTTCTGCAGTGTCATCCGCCAGTGCCGGATCACCCCGTCCGGTCCCTCGATCCCCGGTGCTTCGATACGCAGGTCGGCGGTCTTCCTACCGTCGACGACCTCGCCGCGGGCGAGCGCGGCGCGCGTGTCGGGCCGGCGGGCCCACGCCTCCAGGCCGTCCAGGAAGCGCGCCTCCAGCTCGCTCTCGACCTGGTCCCACAGTGAGATTTCGGCCGTTGTCGCGACCGGCGCGACCTCCCACTTCTCGAGCAGCTCGCCGAGCATCTCCAGCGCGTCGGCCCGGCTGACCTTGTCGTACAAGTTGCCGGGAACGTGGGAGAGCAGGCAACGGTGGCAGGCCCGCTTGTCGCGCTCCTCCTTGCAGCGGCACTCCGCCACGATCCGATACGCCGCGGTGAGCACCTCGCGGAAGCCCTCGGGCGAGGAGAGCCGGTGCAGGTAGCCGGTGCCACCGGGCAGCGCGTCGTGCAGCACGAGGAAGCGCCGCTGCCGCCCGGTGCCCGGGTCGGGCATGGTGGCGGTGACGATGTCGAGGTGGTCGGGATCGCCGCCGTACCTGGCCGCCACCCCGGCCATCAGCGCCGCCTGGAACGAGGCGGTGCGCTGCTCGATCATCAGCGTGGCGACGGGAAGCAGGACACGCAGCGCCTCGGTGTGCAGCTCGTGCGCGAGGATCAGCTTGACGTGCTCGGCGTCGTGGGCGGTGCGCCGGAAGGGGCACCACGGCCGGTGGTGGCTGCGCGACCGGTCGAACGACGAGGTGGCGACAAGCCCGTCGGACTCGCCGGAGGCGGGCGGGCCGTCCAGGGTCGTACCACCGCAGGATGGGCAGGCGTGGAAGGGGTTGAGCCGGACGAGCTCGCCCGCGAACCGGTCTCCCGCCGGCCGGTCGTAGCGGGCGGTGCCCAGGTTGAACCGGCGGATGACGGCCCGGCGGGTGAAGTCGACGCCGAAGACGGCCGTGCCGTGCCGCCACGAGCCCGGCGCGATGTCGGCGGGGTCGACGTCGACCGCGATGGCGGTCTCGTAGTAGCGCCGCTGCCGGTCGTCGCTGTCGTCGCGGATCCGCACGTCGTCCCGGCGGTCGTGCGCGGTAACGCGGGCAGGCCGCAGCACCCTGTGCAGCGAGGCCAACTCGCCGATTTCCCGGCTGCCGCAGCGCGGGCACGGGGAGGTGTCCTCGGCCGCCAGGAAGGTCCGCACATGGCCGCAGCCGGGACAGACCCGCCAGTCCTCCCAGGCCGGGCGGGACGGCGTGCCGATGTCCAGGCCGCTGATCCGGTGCTGATAGCCGCGCATGTAGAAGGAGTTGCCGGGCGCCAGCTCGGTGAGGGCCAGTCCGGCATGACGCTTGTATTCCCGGACCTCGCTGTGGTAGCGCCTGCCACCCGGGACCTCCTCGTCCCAGGTGATCGTCGCCTCCAGGGTGGTGGTGGCGTCGATGAGGGAGTAGTTCGGCAACAGGCCGAGCTCGACCAGCGCGCCCTGGGCGTTCTCTCTGCCGATCTCGCCGATCAGCCGGGCCACGGCCCGCCGCTCGGCCGCCAGCGACCGCTTGATCGCGTGCTGGCTCGGGTCGGACTCCACCAGCGTCTCGGAGGTGGCGTCGATCACGCCCAGCCGCTCGCGCAGGTCGTCCAGGCGCCGGTTCCACACCCGCTCGGCTTCCGCCACGGTCTCCTCCAGCCCGCCCATGGCGAAGGCCCGCAGGCGGGCGGCGGCCGCCTCGCTCACCGCGTCGCCGAACAGGTCGAGGAACCCTCCGACGAGTGCAGCGCCGGACGCCTGCGCGGCGGCGGTGAACCCGGCGAGCCAGCCGGTCTCGCCGAACAGCGCCGATGCCCGCCGGGGTAGCGCGGGAACGCCGGGCACCCGGTCGCGAGCGCACAGGTCGACCAGGTGGGCGACGTACTGCCGGCGCAGGATCTCCACGGCCGACAGGTAGCTGCCGGGCGGGACGATCTCACCGGCGATCATGTCGCGCGGCTCCTCCAGGAAGTAAAGGTCACGCGGGGACCTGCCGACCATGGTGACCAGGAACGCGTTCCCGGTACGACGGCCCGCCCGGCCGACCCGCTGCACATAGTTCGCCGGTCCCGGCGGCAGCGAGGCGAGAATGACCGCGGACAGATCACCGATGTCGATGCCCAGCTCCAGTGTGGGCGTGCAGGACAGCGCATTGGGGTCGCTGTAGCGGGTGCCCTCGCGGAAGCGCTCCTCGGTCTGCTCACGCTGGCGGCGGGTGAGCGCCCCGGTGTGCTCGGCGGTGACGACCCGGATCACCCCCTCACCCAGGTAGAGCCGGCGGTAGTAGTCGGTCCGGTGATCGCGGGTGCCGTGCTCGGTCAGGGTGCCGCCGCAACGGTAGCGGGGGCACGGCTGGCCGTACCAGTCGCCGACGAGATGGGGCGGAACGGTCTGTTGCCAGGCGCACCGGTCGCAGCCGATCCCGGCGTCGTCGACATGTTCGTCTCCGAGCAGGTGCACCTGGATGTGGCCGGGCTGCAGGCCGTACACGCCGGTGGAGCCGTCGTCCGCGGTGCGTTTGGCGACCACGCCCTCCACGGCCAGCAGGGGAAGCAGCCGGGACAGGTAATCGCCGGCCTGGCCCCTGGTCAGGCCTAGGCAGCGGGCGGCCCAGTCCTGCGGCCAGCCCTGGTCGGCGTCGATCCGGTCGAACTCCGATTTCCGCTTGAGCCGGTCGAGCAGGAACGTCGGGGCGCCGACCCCGCGGGGGAACGCGGGCATGCCGTCCGGGCGGCGGCCCCAGATGGCGTTGTAGCGGCTGGTCCCGGCGTTGCCGATCCACCTGTCGAGCCACGCGTGCTTGATCGCTCCCCGGTACCGGAGCCGTTCCACCAGGCCGCGGACGAAGACGAGATAACGCTCGTCGGTCTGCGTTTCGACCAGGCCGGAGGTCGCCGTGTGCACGTCTCTGGCCAGCTCGGCGATCCTCATCGGGTCGGCGAGCACGACCTCGGCGGCGGCCGTCCGGGTGAGCTCCAGCGTACGGCCCTGCCGCGAGCGCAGGCCGAGCTCCATGACGGTGGCGAACGCCAGCCGCTCCCCGATGAGGTTCCACGTGTCGGGGCCGCCCTCGCTCTCCTCGGCCAGGATCGCGTCGATCTCCGGACGATCGTGCAGGTCGGGCGGGACGACCGCGGGCAGCACCCCGGCCTCGCTGGCCGCCGCCGCCAGATCGCCGATGAGATCGTTGAGCAGGATCGGCGCCTCTCCGTCCAGCCGGGAGGTGAGCAGCCGGCGCAGGGAGAAGGCGTAGGAGCGGTTGGCGACGAACCCGGCGCGGTGGGCGGCATCCTGCACGGAGTCGTTGAAGAGCAGGGTCTTGCGCTGCTCCGGCTCCAGTTGGCCGCCGGCGAACAGCTGCGTGACGACCACCGAGGCCAGCGAGGCCAGGCCGGAACCGAGGAAGCGGATGCCCTCATCCATCTCGCACGCCGGGCAGCGGTCCTGCTCGGCGGCGTTGAGCGCCTCCGGAGTGGTGCGCAGGTCGGTCAGCACGAAGACGATGTCGCCCTCGCCGTAGGCGTCGCTCGCCGGATCGTAGGGCCGGACCCGCTGTCCGTCGAGGACGGCGAGGTTCCGTACCGCCGCCGCCACCTCGCGCTCGGTCGCCTGGATCAGCGGCCTGACCCGCTTCTTCTCCGCGCCGACGTTCGCCCGGTAGATCCTCTCCGGCGTGGTGACCAACTGCTCCGGGTCACGCTCCGGCGAGAACGCGGCCCAGCCGGAGCGGCCGCAGTGGCGGCAGTAGACGGCCGGGAGCCGGGTCTTGTCGAGCGGGTTGAACGTCGAGTCGGCGTCCATCACGAGCGGCTCGCCGATCCACGCGAAGGCCGGGGTGTGGTGCACCAGGCGGAGCAGCCGCGAGACCGCACGCACCCACATGTGCGTTTCGACCAGCAGGAATGGTCGTCTCGGCCGCCTGCCGACGTCGTCGGTGTCCTCGGGGTCGCGGGCGCACGAGAGCAGCGCGACGAACCGGGCAAGCGCGGTGGCCGCCCGGGCCGGGTTGTCGCGGATGGCGGCGCCCCAGTTGTAGGCGCCGCGCCGGGGCAGCAGGTCCAGCATCTCGTCGAAGGTGCGCGGCTCACCACCGAGCACGTCGAGCACGGCCTGGGTGAGGATGTGCCGGCGGAGCACCTCCCCCAGATCCTGCGGGCCCAGCCCGGCCCTGCCGGTGACGGCCGTGGCCAGCTCGTCCATCGCCGTGGAGTCGCGCAGCGGGTCGCCACAGGCGATGAGGTCGTCGGGGCCGGGCAGTGGGAGCGTGACGTCGATGTCGCCGATGAACTCCTCGGCGGTGAGCCGATCCTCGCCGATCACGGAATCCACGGGGAACGCCACACCGAAAACCTGCTGGGCGACCTCGCGGATGACGCTCCCACCCCGCCCCACCGGGTCTCCGTGCCCGGGGCCGTTCTCGCCCAGGGTGGCGGAGGTGGCGACCGGGCAGATGTCGCCGAGCGGCCGGCCCGGCCGGGCGTGGCCGGTCGCGGCGGCCAGCCGGCGCAGCAGCATGGCCACGTCGGTGCCCTGCGCGCCGTCGTAGGTGTGGAACTCGTCGACCACCACGTAGGCGATCTCGGCGTCCCGCCAGAGCGGCAGGTCGTCGGACCGCTGGAGCAGCAGGTCGAGCATCTTGTAGTTGGTGATGAGCACGTCCGGCGGGTTGCGGCGGATCTCCGAGCGCTGCGTCATCACCTTCGGGTAGCCGACCTCCGGGGTGTCGCCGATGTAGAGGGCGGCGGTCACGTCGCGCAGCTCCGGCCGCTGAAGGTAGCCGCTGATGCGGTGGGCCTGGTCCGCGGCCAGGGCGTTCATCGGATACAGCAGGACGGCCTTGACGCCGCCGCGCCCGTCGGCCCGCTCCCGGCGGCAGTGGTCCAGCACCGGGATGAGGAACGACTCGGTCTTGCCCGAGCCGGTGCCGGTCGTGATCAGCGTCGGTTCTGCCCTCTTGCCGACCGTGCTGAGCCGTTCGAACGCCTTCGCCTGGTGCCGGTACGGCGAGAAGCCCGCCGGCGCCCACTCAAGCATCTTCTGCCAGCCGTCCTCGGCCGTCCGGAACGGGGTGCGGATGCGCAGGTAAGGACCGCGGAAGATGCCCTGCTCAGGATGGTTGAGGAACCGTTTCAGGGCATCCCGAACGGGCTGGTCGGCCAGCGCGAACGTGGTGGTGAGGTACTGCGTCAGACTCTGCCGCAACTCCTCGGCGGCCAGCGTCGGCCTCACCGGTCCTCCCCGTGAACTACGGCATGAACTCGTACGGCCCGCCCACGCCTGAACCTGCTCCGCACCCGCACTCCCGTTCGAGCAACGCTGAACGATCTGACCCTTAGTGACGATATCTTTACGCAGTGCTTACCGCTTATATTGACGAGAGCCTTCGCCGCCGCCCCCATGACGACAGCGTCTACGCGATGGCGGCGGTGATCGTGGATCTCGCCGACCGCGACGACATCCGTCTGACTCTCGAGACCCTCCGCCTCGGCAAACAACGCCGTCTGCACTGGCGCGACGAATCTCCGGCCCATCGGCTCGACATCAGCCGAACGCTGACAGAGCTCCCTCTGGACAGCATCGTCACCGTATGCATTCACGACAGGACCATCCGGCATGAGCGAGCGAGACGCCTCTGCCTGGAACGCTTGTTCTATGAGCTCGACTCGAGGAACGTGGAGAGGGTGACTCTGGAGAGCCGCTACACCGAAGACCGGCTCGACAGGAGCCTCCTGACCAGCATGCGCCGGTCGCTTCGCATCTCGCTGACCATGGAGGTGCGCTGGACATCGCCCTATGACGAGCCGTTGCTGTGGGCGGCTGATGCCGTCGTCGGCGCCACGACGTGGTGGCTCGATGGACAGCCACAGTGCTTCAAGGTGCTCGCCGACCGCATCCGCGTGATCTGCCTGGAGTGAGATGACAGCGCGAAGGCCGGGCACCCGATATCCCTCGGTAGTCCCGGCCTCACTTCCGCACTCCCAGGGGTGCGGCACCACCAAGTATGCCTCACCGAAAGTGATCAGGCAAGCGGCATTGAGTGACGACCAAAACATAGAGCCCCGTTCAATGAACGGGGCTCCGGGCCACCCATCGAAATGAGTGGTGCAGTTGTGAACAACAAACAGGGTCGTCTCCGTGTCTGTCAACTCACTCAGAGCAACAGACCCTGCCCTGACCTTGGCCGGTGGTAGGAGCGCGAAGGCCGGACGCCCGATTCCATCGGGAAGCCCGGCCTCACTTCCGCACTCCCAGGAGTGCGGCACTACTGAGGGTGTCGCACGATGGGTGACCGGGCAAGCGGGTTTGGTCACGACGCGCTCTCGTCGCTGTCGGCCGGTCCGGTCGGCGGCTGCCAGCCGGAGCGGCGGAGGCGCTCGGAGAAGACGGCATGGGCCTGGCGGTACTCGGCCTCCCGGTCGGCCTTGTAGAACGGAGCGGTGTACCCGTCGGGAACGGGACCGTTCACCTCCGGGTCGAGGTGGGCCATGAGCTGCTCGAAGTGCTGCTTGCTCTGGCCGTATCCGTAGGTGTTGTAGTTGCTTGCGATCTTGCGCCCCCTGGAGTCGAACCAGATCTCGCTCTCCCTGTCGGCAAGCACCGGAAACCGCGAAAGGTAGACGGTGACCAACTGCTCCGCCGAAATCCCGAGCCAGACGGCCACCAGCGCGTCGATCTCGACCAGCGCGGCCCGCCGTTCCCTCTCGGTACGGAGCGGAGTGGCATAAACCCACTTCGAGGTGACCGATGCCGGGTCCCCGAGCGGCCTGAGCCCGGACCAGTCGACAGCCCATCGCTCGTCGTTCCAGGTCGGGTCGTACAGCTCTGTCCAAAGCGAATCGTAGGCACTGGTGAGGCAGTTGAGGCGAAGGGTGCGGAGCAGCAGCGCCGAGGCCAGCGGGTGGTCCGGATCGGCTGCGGGCATTGCGTTGGCCTCGGCGTTGCGAAGATCCGACCGCCCGGTGATCCGGAGCAGGTAGTCGAGCGGAAGCGCGGCCCAGAACCCGGCGGCCAGTGCCGTACCCCGGTTGTCGGCGAGAGCCATTGTGTGCACGGCATCCACATGCGTCGGACCGGGCGGGATCAGCGCGGCGAACAGCGACCGTTCCGTGTTGAACGGAATCATGCGCCGCCATGCGAGCCGATAGAACTCGGTGGAGCGCCGGATGACGCTCTGCCCGTCCCCCCAGCGGTCCTGCGCAGCATGGTAGGTCTCCTCGTCGCAGGCCCGCTCGTAGTTGGTGATCGGGACGGCGTTGGCCGGAAGGCACTCGGTGCTCAACGTCGACCAGTCCTGGTTGTTGCGGCACGGGATGTTCGGCTGCTTGGCGAAGGGGGTCGCGATACCGAAGTGCGGGCCCTGAAGGATCACCTGATCCAGCGTGTCCCGCGCTCCGGTCGCCCAGCGGATGAGGCCGTCCTTTTTCGCATTCGCCTCATGGTAACCCGAGCTGATCCGCACTACATGTCCGCCGAGCCGGTCCCGGACCCCCGCCAGGGCCGTGATCGCATCCTGCTCGACGATCGTGGCCGGGGCGAGCAGCGGCGTCTCCTCCGGCAGCCCGTCATGGCCGGTCAGCCGCTGCCACTTACGCAGCAGCCCCTCATCGACTGGGACCAGGCGGTCTCGGTGTGGGCGGAGGTCCCAGTTGCCATTGTGCTTCATCCCGACGCTCCCGCCCGCACCGTCATGTGTGAGCGACCCGACCAGCGTCTCGGGATGGAAGAGCCAGCTCACGTTGGTGAAGCCGATATCCCCCAACGAACCGTAGACGTGCAGGCCGAACTCGGTGTTCCTGCTGACCGGCTCGGGGAAGGCCCAGTTGCCCACATTGGTGAAGTGCCCGTGGACTCGGAGATGCCGGTAGGCCGCCGCCCGCAGGCGGCCCTCCTTCACACCACCGAAGTGCGTGTCGGGATGGATGAGGCCGGCCATGCCCGCCAAGCCGAGATTTGCCCAGATGCGACACATGAAGGCGCGGTAGAGGTCCGGCTGGGTGCCGGCCAGGAGCGGATAGACGATTCCCGAGCCAATGGTCTCGACCGTGCCCGTATTGGCCGACAGCTCACTCAGGTAGTAGGCCCGCGCGGTCTTCCCCGCCAGCACCGCCGCCTTGCGCGCCTTCCACTCGATGATGCTCGGCTTCTCCGCGAGCTTGAACCACGGCTCCATCTCGGCGAGGACCGCGTCCTCCTGCCATGTCGGCCTCACCCACGGCGGGTTGCCGACCTGGAGGTCGAAGCCGCCCTTCTTGAAGACCTGGGCGAAGTGGAGTTCCCAGTGGAAGAAGCCCTGCTGATCCGCGATGTCCCTGACCGTGTGCAGCCATGGGAAGCGCTCGTCGAGCTTGAACTCGGAGTCCATGCCCATCCAGGTGTGTAGCTCGTTCTCGAACACCTCCAGGTCGTCGAGTGACGCGAAGACAGCGCCGAGCGAGTCGTCGGGGATGTCCGCGCGGCCGAGCACGGCCTCGGCGAAGTCGAGCCAGTCGTCCAGGGTGGCCAGCGGGATCACCGGGCGCAGCGGCTCCAGGGGCGGCCGGGGCTTGCGGGCAGCGGCCTTGGCCGGCCCCCCGCTTCTGGTGGTCTTCACGTCCAGGGCGTACCCGACGAGGTCGAGCTGCTTGTCCCCCACGCTGAACAGTGAGTCGGTGACGTAGACGTTCCCGAAGCCGATCGACTCGTCCGCAACGGCATCCGTCCCATTCGTCGACGTCGCGGGCACGGACCGCACCGGCGTGACCGCGGCTCGCACCGGAGCAGAAGCGTCTGATCCGTAGTCCGACGCTCTTTCCCGCGCGCGCCGCGCATAGATCTCGGCGGATCCGTCGAGCAGGCCGGCCTTGTCCAGCGGCCAGAACCACAGCGCGCACCAGGCGTCCATGACCTTCTTCAACCGCCAGTACGGCGTGCCCGGCGCATGCAGGTCCGCATAGACCTTCTCCTTGGGCACCGCGTTCGCCGGCTGCTCGATCCAGTCGGCGCCCCAGAGGTCGATCTTCCGGCTGATCTCCCGCTCGGAGATGGCCAGCCGCTGCTGGACCAGATCCCACAGGTACTCGGCCCGCCTGGACAGCCCTTGGAGGCGCTGGAGCCGGGTGAGCCTGTGCCCCTGCTTCTTCTTGTCGGAGACGCTCTTGTGGATCTGCTTTCGCCAGGTCGCCAGTTGCTTGGCCTGCTCGGGCGCCAGCTCCTTGGCCTCCTTGGCCCCGGCGACCGCGCCCCAGCCCCCGGCGGGGAGCAGGAAGTGGTGGACCTTCCCGGCGGGCAGCTCACCGGCGGAGAACGGCAGATCCTCGGGGGCCTCCTTCCACCAGGTGCCCCTGGTGAGCTGCGCCGCGCCGTACACCCGGCGGCCCGCGCCGATGAGCGAGTTGCCGCGGCGCAGGTGGAGCCCGAACCAGGGGGCCTGGAGACCGGGGTGCATGACGTTGAGCCAGAGCGAGACCTCGGCCAGCTCGATGGCGGTCTCGTTGAGGTCGACGCCGTAGGCGTTGTGCAGCGCGACGTACGCCTTGACCCTCTGCAGCTCCTCCTCGTACCGCTCCGGGTCGATCGAGACGCCCAGCTCCTGCTGGCGGCGCTTGAGATATTCGGCGGCTACCTGGTTGACGGCCTCGTTGAGGAACGCGCCGGAGCCCAGGGCGGGCTCGCAGATCGTCCACTTCAGGATCTCCCGGGCCGGGGTGACCGTGCCGCCGGAGTCGAGACGGTGCTGGAGCGCGAGTCGTACGGTGACCCGGGTCAGCGACTCGGGCGTGTAGTAGGACGCACTGGTCTCCCGGTCGCGGCCGGCCAGGCGGTAGACGAAGGAGCCCTCGCGATAGCGCTTGTACTCGTCGAGCTTGTCGCCGTCCTCGTCGACGGCGTGGACGAAGACCTCCGACGGGTAGTCGTCGACCTTGGAGGCCGGGATCATCCAGGAGCCGTCCTTCGGGTCACCTCCCTTGGCGACCTCGTACAGCTCCTCTGTGGCGATGAACCCGGTGTACGACATCAGGCCCTCGTAGACCGCGCCGAGCTGGTTGATGCCGAGCTGGGCGTAGGAGATGAATCCGCCGCGCTCCTTCTTGCGTCCCTTGGTGAGCATGAGCTTGCGCAGCACCTTGTGGAGCGTCTCGTTGCGCAGCCGGGTGTCGACGCGCGGCGCGTCGGGGTCGTCCTCGTCCAGGGAGATCGCGTCCCGGCCGATGAGCTTTATCGCCTCCGGCTCGAACAGGTCGGAGCGGAGCGGCTCGAACCGCAGCCCCTCCCCCTCCGAGCCGTCGGGCTCGGCACCCATCCGGGGCCGGTGGCCACGATTGACCATGCGGAAGAGCAGGTCGAGCGACTCGTAGAGGTGGAAGGAGTTGCGGGCCTCCTCCCCCGTCAGGTCGCGCACCACCAGATCGCCGAGGCGGGCCAGGCTGTAACCCTTGACGTAGTCCTTGTCGTCGGTCGGCAGGATGCCCAGCTCGGGGCGGGCCTCGGCGTACAGCAGGAACAGGATCCGGTAGAGGTAGCGCAACGACTCGCGGCCCAGCTCCTTCGCCAGCGCGGCGGGCTCCATGACGTCCTCGGGACGCACGCCCTGCGCGCGGACCCGGGCGAGCACCTCGTTGGCGATCAGCTCGACCGACTCCTTCAGGCCGTCGCGCAACTCCTTGGAGACGCCGACGGCGTGATTTCGGGACCGGTCGAGCAGCTCGGCGAGCGGTTCGGAACCGCCCTCCTCGGGCGGGAGCAGGGAATCGGCGCCGAACAGTGCGGCGATCGTGCCCAGCTCGGCGTCGTTGTTCCGGCCGAGGGCCACGTCGAGGCTGACCGCGAGATAGCGGCCCTCGCCCCAGACGGCGCGGTCGGCGAGCACGACCACACCACCGGCGAGGATGAGCACATAGCGCGGCGGCTCCTCGGTGGTCAGCAGCCAGGAGGCGAGCTTCGTGCCGGAGGTGATCTGCTCGGCGTTGTCGAGGCCGACCGGGGCGAGCAGCCGCCCGGCCTGGTCGTCGTCGAGGGCGGCGTCCACGTCGGCGGCCCAGCCGCACTCGATCGCGATCAGATGCCGGTCGGCGTAGGCGACCTCGACGGCGTACTCCTTGCCCGCCCGCTCCACGGTCAGCTCGCGCGGGCTCGCGTCGTATCCGAGGGCGCGTAACACCTCACCGTGGAGCTCGCCCAGCTCCTTGCGCCACTCGTCCCGCTCGTCGGGGGTCAGTTGCTCGCCGTCGCGCAGCCGCGCGTCGAGGTCCGCGAAGTAAGGCCGGCCGGCGAAGTACGGCCGCGCCAGCGCGCGCAGCCCCTTGCGGGGGGTGGTGCGCTCGGCCTTCTCCTGCTCGCGCCAGCGGGCGAACAGGCCGTCCTTCTTCTTCAGATCCTTGGGCAGCACCTCGGCCAGGTAGTGAGCCGAGAAGTAGTCGCCGCGGTTGACCAGCGAGTCGAAGCTCATCGGTGTCCGTCCTATCTGACCGCGCCCGAGTCCGGCGCCTCGGGAACGAGTACGGCAAGGACCCGCAGGAGCGGCTCCCCTGTGATCTTGAGGGAGTCGAGCAGGCGCTGCTGCCGCTCGACGGTCTCGCTGACGCGCTGCTCCTTGCGCCCGCGCTGGGAGGCATGCACGCCGTCGAGAGTGAGCTGCCGCCACTCGTCGAGTCGGCTCCGGTAGGAGTCGAGCGGCTCGACCACCTGCTTCTCGTAGACCGATCGGCGTTCCTCCAGGTGGGCGCGGGCGGTCGCCACCGCCTGAGGCACCCGCTCCTGGAGCGGGCGGAGGTCGATCGCCCGTCCTGTGTTGATCATCCTGGGACCGACGCGGGCCGCGGCGAGGACGTCGGTCATCTTCCGGTCGAGCACACCGTCCGAGGCGACCGCCATCCACTCGACCACCGTCGGCTGCCCGCGCCGGTTGGAGTAGATGCCCTGGACGAGGAAGATCACCTCGTCGACCTGGGCGGTGACGACCGGCGCCTTCTGGCGGCCGAACCGTACCAGGACCTTGTCGGTCACCCAGTCGACCATGGGGTGCAGATCAGAGAGGTACGCGATCTCCGGCCACATCGTCTTGGTCGCGCGTGCCTCGTCGAGCTTGCGCCGAGCCAGCTCGCGTTCGAAGGTGACCTTCATCCGCCCGCGCACGTCGTGCGTGCGCAGGTAGTCGGCGGGCAGTGCGGACAGGCGGTGGACGAGATCGGGCGGCGGCCGGAAGGCGAGCATCTCGCCGTCGTCCTCGAGGCCCTTGAGCAGTCCAAGCGTGTCGACGGCCTCCTTGACGAACGCCTCCGAGCCGTCGAAGAGGCGGGGAACGTCCGCACGGAGCGGGTCGGTGCCTGCGACACCACCGTCGACCGAGCCGAACAGGTCGGCGAACGGGTCGTCGGCCTGCTGCTCCGCGAGGGACTCCGCCACGGTCTTGCCCGCGAGAAGGTCCTGGATGAGACGGCGCTCCTCGCGCTCGGCGCGGTATTCACCGGTGACGGCCTCGGCGGTGCCCAGGCTGCGGTGCGCGGTCTCCTCCTTGTCGAGGAGCTTCTCGGCGACGGTCCGGTCGTCCTTGGCACCCTCGACCTCGGAGGTGAGGATGAGCGCCCGGAACTGCGGCTGACGGGTCTGGCCGTACCGGTCGATGCGGCCGTTGCGCTGTTCGATCCGGATGAGGCTCCACGGCACGTCGTAATGGACCAGGTGGTGGCACTGCCGGTGGAGGTTGACGCCCTCGGAGGTCACGTCGGTGGTCACCAGCAGGCGGACGGGGCTGTCGGAGAGCCCGAAACGTTCGATGATCTCCTGCTGCTGCTGGTCGGACATGCCGTTGCCGAGCATCATCTCGACCGCGCCCCTGCCGGTGAGGCCGAGCCGCTTGGGCAGGACCTCGGCCAGCCACCTGACGGTCTCGACGCTCTCGGAGAAGACCACGGCCCGCGTCTGACCGCCCGGCCGTACGCCGATCTCGTCCTTGAGCACGCGGACGAGGGCGTCGAGCTTGGCCGAGTCGCCGTCGGTCATCTGCGCGGTCAGGTCCACGAGGGTGTTCAGCGCCTCGATCTCGCGGGGCTCTTTGGCGTTCTTGAGCCGGTTGCCGACCGTCTTGGCCAGGGCCTTGTGCGAGGAGAGGAACGCCTTGAGCAGGGTGTAGGGGAAGAGCCGGTTCTTGGCATCGACGACCGGGCCGTCGGCGCACCGGTCCCCTGCGAGCCAGACCTGGGTGAGCTCTTCGAAGATCTTCTCCTCGGCGGGGGCGGCGGCGCACCGCACCGGGACGGAGGGGCCGCGGTCGGGCCACTTCGCGCCCATCTGGTCACGCACCTCAGGGCTGATCTTGGTGCGGCGGATGTAGAGGTGCTCGATGTCCTTGGCCGAGTAGCTGCGGTCGTCGGCGATCGAGGCGGGGTCGAGCATGCGGATCAGCTCGGCGAACGACTCGCTGTTGCCGTTGTGCGGGGTGGCGCTGGCCAGCAGCAGCGCGTCGGTCTTCCGCGCGAGCAGCTTGGCGAGCCTGTTACGCAGGCTGGTCTCGCCGATCAGGTTGTGCGATTCGTCGATGACGACCGCGTCCCAGTCCATTTTCTCCAGGTGCTGACCGTACTTGCCCTCGTTTTTGAGGGTGTCGATGGAGACGATGATCCGCTTGTAGTGGGTGAAGGGATTGCGGCCGGCGGGGATCTCCCGCTGGATGCGCTCGATGCCGACGGAGTCGAGGCGAATCAGCGGGATGGCGAAGCGGGTCCACAGCTCGTGCTGGAACTGCTCCAGCACCTGCTGCGGGGTGACGACGAGAATGCGCTCGCCGCGGCCGCGCCGGATCAGTTCGGCGAGGATGAGGCCGATCTCCAGGGTCTTGCCGAGGCCGACGACATCGGCGATGAGGATGCGCGGGCGCAGGCCCTTCAGCGCGAGCTCGGCGGGGCGCCGCTGGTAGGGCAGCGGGTCGAGCAGGAAGCCATCTGCGAGCGCGAGGCCCTTCTCCGTCTGCGGAAGCGGGGTCCGGCGCAGGACGGCCTCGATGAACAGGCGACTCTGTGCGAAACGCGGAGTCATGTCCTGCTCCAGGACGGTCTCCTCGGGCTTGAGCAGGCTCACCGTGTCCAGGTCGGTGAAGAAGACCGCGTCCTCGTCGCGGACGAACTCCGACGCGCCCACCGCCGTGATTTTGTAGCGAGGTCCGTCTCCGCGCGTGGCGAGCTGCGCACAGGTCCGGACGATCCACTCTGCGTCCCGGACTTCGATCCGAGCGCCGGGCGGGAAGGATGTCTCGGTCACGGTTCTCCTCTTAGAAACGGGCGCCGGCGGCGTACGCGCCGCGGAGACGGTCGGCGAGCTTCGCGACCACCGAGCCGGGCATGACGACCTCGGACAGGTCGCGCGGGCGCGGTCGGATCGGAGGGGCAGGGTCCTTCGGGTCGGTCTCCCGCTCGACGTAGGTGGCCACGGCCAGGCGCCGAACGGCCACCGGCAGCGTGACCCCGCCGGCTGTCGCCAACTCCCTGAGCCGCTCGTACACCTCGGACACGCCAGGGCGGGCGGCCGGGTCGGGGGCGAGCATCGCGGCGATGAGCGGAGCGAACTCCGGCGGAACGCCGGAGAGGTCCGGCTTCACCTCGGAGCTGATGATGTTCATGAACAGCGCCGCGACGGTCTTGCCGTCGTAGGGGTAGTGCTTGGCCAGCGCGAACGTCAGCGTCGCGCCGAGTGAGTAGACGTCGGTGGCGGCGGTGACCTGCTTTGGGGTGTTGGCCTGTTCAGGCGACATGCACGCGGGTGTACCGAGCGTCGAGGCGGTCGTGGTCAGGTCGGTCGGACCGTCGGCGAAGGCGACGAGGCCCAGATCGATGACCTTCGCCCCGTCCCTGCCGAGCAGGATGTTGCCGGGCTTGAGGTCGCGGTGGAGCAGATCAGCCTTATGAATATCGTCCAGCGCGGACGCCAGCAGGACGCCGAGCGTCGCGACGTGCTCGCCGCCGAGCGGGCCGCGGGTCTCGACGAACTCCTTCAGACTCAGGCCGCGAACGTACTCCACGGCGAGCCAGGGCCGTTCCTCGCCCTCATCGGAAGCGTCGACCAGGGCGGCGACATGCGCCCCCCGCACGGTCCGCAGGGCCTCGATCTCCCGGGCGAACCGGGCGCGCGCCTCGGCGTGACATAGGAGATCTTCACGGATGATCTTCACGGCGACCTGCTCGTCGTCATCGGTGACACCGTAGAAGACACGGCCCATCCCACCGGAGCCGAGCCGACCGCACAGCGTGATGCCACCGATCTGCTGGGGGTCGGAACGATCCAGGGGGTCCATGTTCACCAACCTCAACCGCGACGTCGGGGGAAACGCATCGGGACGCCCAGGATATGGCCTGCACCCCTTTGCGCCTTCCCGGCCGCGACGAGATCAGACCCGCACGACTTCACCGGGCACGCGGCAACAGTAGTGGGTCATCACCCACACGTCTACGTACTTCAACTGTGAACTCAGGTAACAATTAGACGTGGCGGACCATCTCACTCTTCCCTTCACCACCCACTCCTCCCATTTATCCAGATTCGAGATATTTGACCCCTTATCGCCCTCACGGGTCCTATGTGAATAGGATTCACACTTGATTGCCGAGCCAGCCCACGATATGATCTCTTCACCTCGTCGAATCCGGCGTAGCCCTCGCCGGCTGATCGCCTCACCCCAGGCCCCGGCTCCACCCGTCCCCGCCGGTTCTCCATCCAGCGGGAGAGGCAAGGACCGGCGATATCGCTCGACATCCCTCTTGTTCATCGACTAACCGCGACTCACAGTCCATGCGGCCACCGACCGCACGGCAAGGAAGGCGGGACGCTGTGGGACAACACTGCACCGAGAAAGGCCCGCACGACGGCCAATGGGATGGTAGGTGACGCCCCTGCCGGCCCCTGGCGATGGCCACGACGATCTGGCACAACAACCGATCGGTGACACCCGGGCGCGCCTTGATACCACCGGGGGCC
>NZ_BCBX01000043.1:0-124523 GCF_001417795.1 Sphaerimonospora mesophila
GGGGTCACCTCCACAGTGACGGGTATCGGTTTGATCTGACCGCGCTCCGTCCGGAACTCGATCGAGGGGTCCGGGGTGCCCGGAGCGTTCACGAAGCTGACGAAGCGCCGGAGCTTGTCCGGATCCTCCAGGGTGGCCCGCCACTCGTCCACGTAGCCGGCCACGTGCCGCTCCATCTGCGCGTCCAGGTCGGCGCAGATCCCCAGGGAGTCTTCCGTGATCACCGCCCTCAGCTGGTCGAGCCCGCCGTCCATCGCCTCCAGCCAGGCCGAGGTCCGCTGGAGCCGGTCGGCGGTGCGGATGTAGAACATCAGGAACCTGTCGACGGTGCGGACCAGCTCGTCGGTGGCCAGGTCGGCGGCGAGCAGGTCCGCGTGCCGCGGCCGGAATCCGCCGTTGCCGCCCACGTAGAGGTTCCAGCCCTGCTCGGTCGCGATGATGCCGAAGTCCTTCGACCTGGCCTCGGCGCACTCGCGGGCGCAACCGGAGACCGCCGCTTTGATCTTGTGTGGCGCGCGCAGCCCCCGGTAGCGCAGCTCCAGGGCGATCGCCAGCCCGACCGAGTCCTGCACGCCGTACCGGCACCAGGTGGCGCCGACGCAGGACTTCACCGTGCGCAGGGCCTTGCCGTACGCGTGGCCGGACTCGAATCCGGCGTCCACCAGCCGCTTCCAGATCAGCGGGAGCTGCTCGACCCGGGCGCCCAGCAGGTCGATGCGCTGGCCTCCGGTGATCTTCGTGTACAACCCGAACTCGCGGGCCACCTCACCGATCACGATCAGCTTCTCGGGGGTGATCTCCCCGCCCGGGATGCGGGGCACCACCGAGTAGGTGCCGTTCTTCTGGATGTTGGCCAGGAACTTGTCGTTGGTGTCCTGCAGCGCGGCCTGCTCCCCGTCGAGGATGTGCCCGTTGCCGAGCGAGGCGAGGATGGAGGCCACCACGGGCTTGCAGACGTCGCAGCCGCGCCCGGTCCCGTGCTCGGCGATGAGCCGGGAGAACGTGGTGATGCCGCGGACCGCGACGATGTCGAACAGCTCGGCCCGGCTGTGGGCGAAGTGCTCGCACAGCGCGGTGCCGACGTCCACGCCGGACTCGACGAGGATCCGCTTCAGCATCGGCACGCAGCTTCCGCAGGTGGTGCCCGCTCGGGTGCAGTCCTTGATCCCCTGCACGTCGGTCAGGCCTTCCGCGACGATGGCCGCGACGATCCGGTCCTTGGTGACGTTGTTGCAGGAGCAGACCTGAGCGTCGCCGGGCAGCTCGGTCTGGGCTCCCGCTCCGGCGAACAGCAGGTCGCTCGGAGACGCCGGCAGCGTCTTGCCCACGAAGGGCCGCAGCGTGCCGTACGGCCCGGCGTCGCCGACGCAGACCCCGCCGAGCAGCGTCTTGGCGTCGTCGCTCACGAACAGCCGCTTGTAGACGCCGGCGACCGGGTCCATGTAGACGACGTCGAGCGCGCCGGCGGCGTCCTCGAATCGGGTCTCGCCGAACTGGGCGACCTCGACTCCGAGCAGTTTGAGCTTGGTGGACAGGTCGGCGCCGCGGAAGGCGGCGGAGCCGCCGAGGATGCGGTCGGCGGCCACCTCCGCCTGGGTGAAGCACGGCCCGACCAGGCCGTGGACCATCCCCGCCGCGAGCGCGCACTCACCGATGGCGTACACCCGCTCGTCGGCGGTGCGCATGCCCTCGTCGACCACGATGCCGCCGCGTTCGCCGACCGGAAGCCCGCAGTCGCGGGCGAGCTCGTCGCGTGGTCTGATCCCCGCGGAGAACACCACGATCTGCGCCTCGATCGCCTCGCCGTCCGGCTTCACCAGCCGGGCGACCCGGCCGTCCTCGCCCGCCTCCACCGCCGCCACCCCCGCGCCGACGTGCACGGTCAGCCCGAGCGACTCGACGTGACGGCGCAGCACCGCCCCGCCGCCCTCGTCGACCTGGCGCGGCATCAGCCGGTCGCCCATCTCGACGACGTGGGTGCGCAGCCCGAGCCGGCGCAGTGCGTCGGCCGCCTCCAGCCCGAGCAGGCCCCCGCCGACCACCACGCCGGCGACCGCGTCCCCGGCCGCCGCCCTGATCGCGTCGAGGTCCTCGATGGTCCGGTAGACGAAGCAGCCGGGCAGGTCGCGGCCGGGCACCGGCGGCACGAACGGCGCCGATCCGGTCGCCAGCACCAGCACGTCGTACGGCTCACGCGTGCCGTCCGCCGCGACGACGACGCGGCGGTCGCGGTCCACCGCCACGACCCCGCACCCCAGCCGGAGCGTGACGCCGCCGGGAACGGGGAAGGTCAGCTCGGCCACGCTCCGCCCGCTCAGATAGGAGGTGAGGGCCACCCGGTCGTACGCGGGGCGCGGCTCCTCCCCGAAGACGACGAGGTCTCCCCGCAGGCCCCGGGCGATGAGGGTCTCGACCAGCCGGTGCGCCGCCGGCCCGAACCCCGCCACCACGATTCGCGAACTCATACGCTCACACCCTCCTGCTCGCACAGCCAGCCGACGATTCCGTCCACCGCTTCGCGGCACCCGCCGCACCCGGTCGTGGCCGCCGTCGCGGCGACGACGGCGGGCAGGTCCCGCGCGCCGGCCTCCCAGCAGGCCCTGATCCGGCCCTTGGTCACGTTGTTGCACCGGCAGACCCGCGCCGAGTCCGGCATCAGCGCCGGGCTCGCCGCCCCGGCGGCGGCCGGATCCGGAGACAGCAGGCCCATCCGGTCGCCGGGCAGCGGACCGCCCCGGTCGAACAGCTGGGTGAGCGAGCCCACGGTGGGCGTCTCCCCCAGCAAGATCGCCCCCACCAGCCGTTCGCCGCGGATGACGAGCTTGCGATAGGTGCCGCTGCGCCGATGGGTGAAGCGGACGATCTCCGCCTGGTCGTCGGTGAGGTGCGTCTCGCCCATCGCCGCCAGTTCGACGCCGGTGGCCTTGAGCCTGGTCACCACGCGGGAGCCGCGGTAGCGCGCGCCGCGGTCGGCTCCGGTGACGATGTCGGCGACCACCGCCGCCTGCTCCCACGCCGGTGCGACGAGTCCGTACACCGTGCCGGCGTGCTGGGCGCACTCCCCGATCGCGAAGATCGATCGATCGTCGGTTCGCAGCCCGTCGTCGACCACCACGCCCCGGTCGACCCGCAGACCGGCCTCACGGGCGAGCCGCACGACGGGCCGCACCCCGCACGCGAACACCACCAGGTCGGCGTCCGTCGCGGCGCCGTCGGTCAGGCGCACGCGTCCGGGGTCGACCGCGCTCACGGTCACCCCGGTGCGCACCGTCACGCCGACCATCGCGAGGGTCTGGCGGAGCACCAGCCCGGCCTCCGTGTCGAGCTGGCGCTCCATCAGGTGACCGGCACGGTGCAGCAGCGTCACCGGCAGGCCCAGGCCGGCCAGGCCCCGGGCCGCTTCGACGCCGAGCAGGCCGCCGCCGACCACCACCGCGTGCCGGGCGGACCCGGCGGCCGCGCGGATCCGGTCGCAGTCGTCCAGCGTCCGGAAGGCCATCGCGCGCTCCGCGCCCGGGATGGGCGGCACCACCGGCTCGCTCCCGGTCGCCAGCACCAGCACGTCGTACGGCTCGCGCGTGCCGTCCTCGGCGACGACCACGCGGGCGGCCCGGTCGATCCCCAGCACCCGGACCCCCAGGTGCGTGCGCACGCCGTTCTCGGCGTACCATCCCGGGTCCAGCAGCCGGACCTGCTCGGGCCCGGCGGTCCCGGCGAGCACGTTCGAGAGCAGAACCCGGTTGTACGGCTGACACGGCTCGGCCTCGAACACGGAGACCTCGACATCGATCCCGGTGTCCCGGCCGCGGCGCCGCACCTCGGTGACGAGCCGGGCCCCGGCCATCCCGTTGCCCACGACGACGAGCCTCATGTGACACGCTCCACGCCGACCGCGCAGACCTTGAACTCCGGCATCCGCGAGATGGGGTCGAGGGCCGCGTTGGTGAGCCGGTTGACCCCCTCCCAGTGGAACGGCATGAAGACCGTGTCGGGCCGGATCGCGGTGCTCACCCTGGCCTCGCCTTCGGCCGTACCACGTCGGCTGCGCACCCGCACCCGGTCGCCCGGCGCCACGTTCAGCCGCCGTGCCAGGTCGGGATGGAGCTCCACGAAGACCCCCGGCTCCGCCTCGTCGAGCGCGGGGATCCGGCGCGTCTGGGCTCCCGACTGGTAGTGCGCGAGCACCCGGCCGGTGGTCAGGTACAGGGGGAACTCGGCGTCGACGTCCTCCGCGGGCGGCCGGTGCTCCACCGGGACAAGGCGGGCGCGTCCGTCCGGAGTGGCGAACCGGCCGGCGAAGGGTCTGGGCGTTCCCGGGTGGTCCTCGGCCGGACAGGGCCAGAAGAGGCCGGTCCCGGCGGCGAGCCGGGCGTGGGTGATGCCGGAGTAGTCGGCGATCCCGCCCCGGGAGGCCTCCCGCAGTTCGTCGAACACCTCGCCGGGATCGGCCGGGAAGGCGTCGCCGCGGCCGAGCCGGTCGGCGAGGCCGCGCAGGATCTCCAGGTCGCTCCACACGCCCGGGGGCGGATCGACGGCCCGGCGGCGCAGCAGGACGCGGCCCTCCAGGTTCGTGATCGTGCCGTGCTCCTCGGCCCACTGGGTGGTGGGGAGCACGACGTCGGCCATGGCGGCGGTCTCGGACAGCACGATGTCGGAGACGACCAGCAGGTCCAGCCCGGCCAGCCGCCGGGCGACGCGGCCGGCGTCCGGCGCGGAGACCACCGGGTTGGACCCGAACAGCAGCAGCGCCCGGGGACCGGGCGGCGTGCCGAGCGCGTCGAGCAGCTCGAACGCGGATCGGCCCGGCCCGGGCAGATCGCCGGGGTCGACTCCCCACACGGCCGCCACGTGCGCCCGCGCCGCCGGGTCGTCGATCCGGCGATAACCGGGCAACTGGTCGGCCTTCTGCCCGTGCTCCCTGCCGCCCTGGCCGTTGCCCTGGCCGGTGACGCATCCGTAGCCGGAGCCCTCCCGTCCGGGCAGGCCGAGGGCGAGGGCCAGGTTGATGAACGCGGTCACGGTCTCGGTGCCCTTGGCGTGCTGCTCGGCGCCCCTGCCGGTCAGGATCATCGCCCGGTCGGCCGCGCCGAGGATCCGTACGGCCTCGCGCATGAGGGCGACCGGCACGCCGGTCACCCGCTCGACCCGCTCGGGCCACCAGGTCGAGACCGACGTGCGGACCTCGTCGAACCCGACCGTGCGCTCGACCAGGTAACCGAGATCCGCCTGGTCACGCGCGATCACGAGATGCAGCAGGCCGAGGGCGAGGGCGAGATCGGTGCCCGGGGTCACCCGCAGGTGCAGGTCGGCGAGCCGGGCCGTGGGCGTGGTCCTGGGGTCGATGACGATCAGCCGGCCGCCGTCCCGCATCCGCGTCAGGTGCCGGACGAACGGCGGCATCGTCTCGGCGACGTTGCATCCGGCGAGCAGGACAGCCCCGGCCCGGGCGATGTCGGTGATGGGGAACGGCAGGCCGCGGTCCATGCCGAAGGCCCTGGTGACGGCGGCGGCCGCCGACGACATGCAGAACCGGCCGTTGTAGTCGATCTGGCCGGTGCGCAGCGCGACCCGGGCGAACTTGCCGAGCTGATAGGCCTTCTCGTTGGTCAGTCCGCCGCCGCCGAACACGGCCACGGCGTCGGGGCCGTGCTCGGCCTGGACGGCCGCGAGGCGTCCCGCGACGAAGTCGAGCGCCTCGTCCCAGCCCACCGGGCGGCCGTGCAGCAGCGGCGTGGTCAGCCGTTCGGGTGAGACCAACAACTCGGCGGCGGTCCAGCCCTTCTGGCACAGACCCCCCTGGTTGGCCGGGACGTCCTCGCGGGCCGTCACGTGGATCCCCCCTCCGACGGAGCGGGCGTCCGTCACGCGCATGCCGCACTGCAGCGCGCAGTAGGGACAATGCGTCGCCGTGCCTGCCGGGGCCGGGGACCGTGCGGATGAAGGTGGGATCGGCATGGGTCCGATGGTGGTCGCCGCCGGTTTCGCCGCTGAGTCCCCCTTGTTACCGATGCGCTAAAAGCCGCCAGGCGTGACCGCGGCTTCCCCTGCTCGCGCCGGCGGCCGGTGCGGTATGGATCTCCGATAGA
This sequence comes from Sphaerimonospora mesophila, assembly GCF_001417795.1. Taxonomy (NCBI): domain Bacteria; kingdom Bacillati; phylum Actinomycetota; class Actinomycetes; order Streptosporangiales; family Streptosporangiaceae; genus Sphaerimonospora; species Sphaerimonospora mesophila. The sequence continues at coordinate 6,087 of NZ_BCBX01000043.1, forward strand.
TTGATCTACCTTCGGATTGGGCATCGTCTTGTCGGTGTCGTCGTCGCCGCGGGGAGCGTGCATGGCCGTACGGCAGATCCTGATGTTCGACGATCCCGCTCTGCGGGCCGCGGCGGAACCGGTCACCGCGTTCGACCGCTCGCTGCGTGAGCTCGTCAAGTCGCTCACCGCGACCCTGCGGGCCGGCCAGGGCCGGGCCGGGCTCGCCGCGCCCCAGATCGGGGTCCCGCTCCGGGTGATCGCCTACGCCGTCGACGGCAGGTCGGGCCACCTCGTGAACCCGCGCCTGGAGCTCGCCGCGCGGACCGTGGTGGCCGACGAGGCGTGCCTGTCCGCCCCCGGCGTCTGGTGGCCCAGGGAGCGGTCGTTCTCCGCCGTGGCCCGGGGCAGGGACATGTACGGCAAACCGGTGACGCTGCGGGCGATCGGCATGCTGGCCCGGGTCCTCCAGCACGAGGTCGACCACCTGGACGGCGTGCTCTTCATCGATCACCTGCCCGACGAGGAGCAGCGGCGTTTCCACTCCGCCATTCCCAGGTGATTTTCCCGATATATACGTTTTTTCTCGTACGCGGCTTTTCGCCGTTCCAGAGCCGCTCCAGAGCCGTTACGAAATCGTTCTGGAACGGATCCAGCATCGGACTAGCGCAACCCGGACATTTCGCTAGACATTTCGGTTGACATGTGACCGCTTCACGTCCCGTGGGAATAGCCGGGGCGGGCGTGGGAAATATCGATGCAACCTCCCGACGGACGACGTCTCGTGGGAGGGCGCGCGTTTGCCAGCGATCACACGCCGGGTGTTCTTGTCGGCCGGGAGCGGAATCGCCTGGGCGGTCCTGAGCGGCCCGTGGGCCGAGGCCGACACAGTGGACAAGGACGGCAAGGGGAGCAAGGAGAAAAAGGGAAACAAGGCGAGCAAGGAAAGCAGGGAGAAGAAGGGCGGCAAGGCGGAGAAGACGGACGGCCCGCCGAGTCGTCCCCGCATCCACACCAGGGACGAGTGGGACGCCGCCGCGCCGAAGAGCAAGGCCGTCGTGCTCGACACCCCGCCCGACCGGCTCGTCATCCATCACACCGCGACGGCCAACACGCGCGACGTGAGCCTGGAGGCGGCGTTCCGGCTCTCCCGCGCGATCCAGCGTTACCACATGCGGCGCAACGGCTGGGCGGACATCGGCGAGCAGTTCACGGTCAGCCGGGGCGGTCACATCATGGAGGGCCGCAACCGGACGCTGCCGGCGATCGCCCAGGGCGGGAACGTGGTGGGCGCGCAGGCGGCCGGCCACAACCGGCACACGCTGGGGATCGAGACCGAGGGCACCTACACGACGGAACTCCCTCCATCCGCCCAGCTCGACTCGCTGACGGCGCTGCTGGCCTGGCTGTGCTCGACCTACCGGCTCGACCCCGAAGTGGCGATCATCGGCCACCGCGACCTCAACGCGACCGCCTGCCCCGGCGACCGCCTGTACGAATACCTCCCCGAACTGCGGGCGGGGGTGGCCCGCCGGCTGGGCGACCGCCGGCCTGACGGAGAACGGCCGGACGAGCCGGAGGAACGGGATGATCAGGACAAGTCGCAGGCCGATCGGTGAAGGGCCCAAAACGCGATCGGCACGCCATCGGGCGCCCGCGTTGACAGTTCGGCCTTCGATTGGTCAGATAAGCATAACGATCAGCGGGTGATCCTGATTTCGCCGATCGCCGGCGAGGGGTGGGGACACGGTGGCGATTTCTTCTTTGACGGCCGGTTCGCAGGGCACCGTACACGCGGTGAGGTCGGAACGATAGTCTCGGGTCTCCGCGAGATTCCGGACGGTCTCCCGCCCGATTTCGCGTGCTTTCAACCCCCGACCGCGGCACCCGCCCCCGATGAACCGCGCGACGACGCCGACCAGCACCGCCACGGAGGATCCATACCCATGAACCGCGAGAGCAGCAGCTCCATCCCACACTTAGGGCCGCTCTCCCAGCAAGCCTCCATGGACAGGTTTGTCCGAATTTCCCCCTTAATGGCGATCGCCCCTCGAGTGAGCGTCGTGGTACCGGCGCTCAACGAGGCGGAGAATCTGCCCCACGTTTTCGCGACCCTGCCCCGGTGGATCCACGAGGTGGTGCTCGTCGACGGCAACTCCACCGACGACACGGTCGCGGTGGCCAAACGGCTGCGGCCCGGCCTGCGGGTGGTGCGCCAGCGTGGCAGCGGCAAGGGCGACGCGCTCGCCGAGGGGTTCGCCGCGTGCACGGGCGAGATCATCGTCATGATCGACGCGGACGGCTCGACCGACGGGCGGGAGATCGTCCGCTTCGTCGGCGCGCTCGTCGCGGGCGCCGACTACGCCAAGGGGTCGCGCTTCCTCAACGGCGGCGGCAGCGACGACATCACGGCCGGACGTAGGCTCGGCAACTTCGTGCTGAGCTCACTGGTCAACCTGCTGTTCCGTACGCGCTACACCGACCTGTGCTACGGCTACAACGCTTTCTGGGCCGGCCACCTGGACACGCTGGCACCCGACTGCGCCGGGTTCGAGGTCGAGACGCTGATGAACATCCGCGCCGCCAAGGCCGGGCTGCGCGTCCACGAGATCCCCAGCCACGAGCGCCGCCGCCTGCACGGAACGAGCAACCTGCGAACGTTCCGCGACGGCTGGCGGGTCCTCAGGACCATCGTCCGTGAACGGCTCGGCCGGGCCCTCCCGGTCTCCGGATCGCCGGCCGCCGACCGATCGCCGATCGCCGACCGGGGGGCCGCATGACGGCGGCCGGCGTCAGGACCGGCATCGGCGTCGGCGTCGGGACCGGCGCCGGGACAGAAACCGCGGCCGGCACCGGAGCCGGCGCCGGGGCGAAAGCCAGGGCGGAAACCGCTCCGTGACCGAGACCCTTCCCCGCACGCCGGCGGCGGCCGAGCCCGGGGAGGGCCCCCGGCGGTCGCGCAGGAGGTTCATCCCCGGACTGGACGACCCCCTGTTCAAGAACGCCTACGCGCTCATGTTCAGCGCGGGCGCCTCCGGGGTGCTCGGCCTGATCTACTGGGTGCTGGCCGCCCGCCTGTACGACACGGACGACGGCGGGCGGGCGATGGCCGTCATCGGGGCGATGCGGCTGCTGGCCGCGCTCACCTCGATGGGCTTCGTCGGCACGCTCACCAGGTTCATCGCCGACACGGGCCGCGCCACCGGCAGGTTCGTCCGCGGCGTCTATCTGGCGTCGACCGGCGCGGCGGCCGTCGTCACCGTCGTCTTCCTCCTGACGCTCCGCTATTGGGGCGACAACTACAGCAGCCTCAGCGGGTTCGGCCCCGGCCTGATGTTCGTCGGCGCCGTGCTGTCATGGGTGATCTTCACGCTGCAGGACGTGGCGCTCACCGGCCTGCGCAAGGCGATCTGGGTGCCGGTCGAGAACATCGCGTACGGCGTGGTCAAGATCGTCCTGCTGGTGGTGCTGGCCGGGACGCTCCCCGAGCACGGCATCACGGTGTCATGGGTGGTGCCGGTGGTCATCATGGTGCTGCCGGTCGATCTGCTCATGTTCCGGCGGCTCATCCCCGCGCACGAGAGGGAGACCGCGCACCGCAGCCCGCCGCCGATCAGGACGGTCGGCAGGTTCCTCGCCGGCGACTACCTGGGCTCCATGTTCGTCCTCGCGATCACCTACCTGCTGCCGGTGATCGTGGGCGCCTTCGTCGACGCCACCACGTTCAACTACTTCTACAGCACGGGCATGCTCGGGGCGATCATCGAGATCCTCGCGGTCAACATGGCCGCCTCGCTGACCGTCGAGGGGGCCTTCGACACCGCCAGGCTCGCCGAGAACGGCCGCCGCGCGCTCACCCGCACGCTCCTCATCCTCGGCCCGACGGTCCTCGGCACGGTCGTGCTCGCGCCGTACCTGATGGCGGTGTTCAGCCCGGGACACGCCGAGCACGCCACCACGCTGCTGCGGCTCATCGCGCTCGCCACGCTGCCGCGCGCGCTCATCGAGATCCACCTCGGCGTGCTGCGGGCCAAGAGCCGGTCGAGGACGCTCGCCGTCGTGCAGGGCGGGATGTGCGCCGTCGCGTTCGCCGCCACGTTCTTGCTGCTCCCCCGGTTCGGGATCGACGGGGTGGGGATCGGCCTGCTGGTCGCGCAGCTCGTCACCGCGGTCGCGATCATGCCGGCGCTGCTGCGCTCCCTGGTCGTGCCCGGCTCGGCCCCGGCCGGTGCCGCCGCCCGCGCGCTGCCGTACCGCATGATGGTCCTCGTGACGACGATCAGTGCCCGAGCGGCCGCGGCCTGGCGGCCCGAGCGGGCCGCGAACTGGCTGCTCCCGCTGCTCGCCGCGGAGGGGTTCACGATCTACCTGGTCGCGCTGCTGGCCCCGCGCACCTCGCTGACCGGGGTCGATCCCGACCGGATGAACGGCCTCGGCCTGATCTCGGTGCTGCCCCCGCTGTCGCTGGCCGGACTCGCACTGCTGGTCCTCGCGTTCTTCGTCACGCTCGCCCAGCGCCGCTACCGCCCGGTGCTGCTGCTCGTGCAGTTGCTCGCCATCACGTTCTGCCTGCACGGCGCGTCCGCGCTCGTCTCGGCGGAGCCCCGCTTCCCCACCGCGTGGCTGCACGTCGGGTTCACCGAGTACATCGCGCGGACCGGCGGCACGCTGCCCGGCCTGGACGCCCGGTTCAGCTGGCCGGGGTTCTTCGCGGCGTTCGCCTTCGTCTCCGGCGCGCTGGGCATGGAGGACTTCCGGGAGTTCGTCAACTGGGTGCCGGTCGTCTCGAACATCCTCTACCTGGTCCCCCTGCTGCTGATCCTGCGCCGGATGCGGGCCGACCGCCGGGCCAAGTGGCTGGCGGCCGTGCTGTTCGTCACCCTCCAGTGGATCGGCCAGGACTACTTCTCGCCCCAGGGCACCACGTATCTGTTCTATCTGCTGTTCCTGGCGATCGTGGTGACGTGGTTCGGCCGCCGGGACACCGGACCGGGGTCGGGGAAACGGCCGGAGCCCGGCGAGTTCGTCTCCCGGCCCGCCGACCGCCTCACCCGCCTGGTGCTGTACGTCGTGCTGCTCCTGCTCGGTGCGGCGGCGACCGCGACACACCAGATCACTCCGTTCATGATGGTGGCCGCCGCGCTGGGCCTGGTCCTCGTCCGGCGCTGCGGCCTGGTCACCCTGCCCTGGCTCGTCGGCGGCTTCGCCGTGGCCTGGGTCAGCTATCTGGCCACGCCCTACTGGGGCGGCCACCTGGGCGACATGCTCGGCGGAATCGGTTCTCTGCTGAGCAACCTGTCAGCGAACACCACGGGACGGCTCGCGGCCGCCACCGGCGACCCCCTCCACCCCTACGTGCTCAAGCTGCGCCTCGGTTTCGCGGCCGTGCTCGCCCTGCTGGCCGCCGTCGGGGTGGTGCGCAGGTTCCGCCGCGGGGTCGTCGACCGGGTCGCGCTGGTGCTGACGATCACCCCGGTGTCCGCCATGGCGATGCAGAGCTACGGCGGCGAGATGGGGCTGCGGGTGTACTTCTTCCTGCTGCCGGGGGCGTGCCTCCTCGCGGCCTACGCGTTCTTCCCCGAGCTGCCCGGCAGCCTGCGGGGCATGCGGCAGGTCGTCGGCAGGCCGTCCGTGCTCGAACTGGTCCGTGCCCGGCTGCCGATGACGGCCGCGTTCGTGACCGTGCTGGCGCTGGCCGGCGGCTTCTTCGTCGCGCGGTACGGCAACGAGCAGTTCGAACGCGTCACCACGGGTGAGGCCCGCGCGCTCGAGTACGTCTACGCCCACGACCGGCCGAGCGCCCGCGTCCTGCTGCTCACCCCGACCGAGGCGGCGCCGGGCACGGTGAGCCCGGACATCACCTACAGCGTCGTGCCGTGGCGGGAGCGGGACGTCGAACGGGTCGAGTGGATGGGCACCACGCCGCCCGCGGACCCCACCGATGTCGCGCCCCTCGTCTCCGCGCTGCGCGAGCTCGGTCCCGGCTCGTTCCTGGTGACCCTGCGCAGCCAGGAGACGATGCTGGAGGTGACCGACCCGCTCGCCCAGGGCATCCCGGTCGGCTGGGGAAAGCGGCTGCGCGCCGCCCTCACCGACTCCCCCGACCTGGTCACCCTGTTCACCGACGACGACGCGGCGGTCTACGCGCTGCGCAAGCAGCCGCCGGGATCGGTGCCGCCCGCCGCCGACTACACGCTCGCCCCGCCCGCCGACACGCCGTGGACGCCGCTCGGGCTGATCGCCTTCGCGCTGTACTCCGGCGTGCTCGTCGCCGCCGAGACACTCGGCCTGAGCGGCTCCCGCCGCCGGCGCCGCGGCCTGTTCCTGACCGCCGCCGCGGCCGGCGTGATCGCCGTAGCCGTGGTCGTCGAACGGTTCATCACACTGGGCCTGTGAGCCGAGCCTGTGAGCCGAGCCTACGAACCGGGTCTACGAGGCAGCGCGGTCCATCCAGCGGACCTCGTACGGCTCCAGCGCGACGTCGCCGCCGTCGACCCGTACGTCCTGGCGGTCGCCCGTGGTGTTGACGAGCACGAGACGGTGCTCCTGGGCGAGGGCGCGCACCCGCGGGCTCGACACCGCCACCGGATCGAGCCGGGCGCCGGCCGGGAACCAGCGGGCGAACTCCCCCAGGAGGTCGAGCGTCGGCGACGCGGCGCCATCGGTGTTCGAGACCAGGCACAGCGCGCAGTCGTCCCGCCGGTCGCGTGGCGCGTACGTGTCCCAGTAGAGCACCGTGTCGGCGCCGCTCTCCGCGAACTCGATCAGCGCGGCCGCGGTCACCGCCAGCCGCCGCGACTCGGTCCACTCCAGCGCCGGGCACGAGCCGCCCGGCTCGATCGACGCGCAGGGCAGCGGGTAGAACTCCGCCCACCAGACGGGCAGGCCCGACCGCTCGCGCAGCCACCGCGTCATCGCGCCGAACTTGCCGAGCGCGCCGAACTCGTCGGGCCGCTGGACGCCGTCACGCGGCACGGACCCGCCGTCGACGACGACGAAGTCCGCGCCACGCTTGTGGCGCAGCCAGTAGTCGACGGCCTTCAGCACCCGGCCGTCCACCGACCCCCACGGCCCGCGCACATCCGACGGGCTCGGCGAGTCCCCCGCGTAGCTGTCCACCGGAATGTACGGCCCGCCGACCTGGATGCCGGGATCCACGGCCTTCAGCGCGTCGTAGACGCGGTTGTAGAGGTCGGTGTAGGCGATCGCGTTCCACTCGCCGCGTCCGTTGTCCCACAGTCCCTTGAACTCGTTCCACACGATGAACCGGCGGACGTGGGGGTAGCGGCGGGCGACGGCGGCGGCGAGGGCGGCGAAGTCGTCGAAGTGCCGCTGCCGCGGCGCCACCTCGATCAGACTCCAGTCCGTCTTCCCCGGCCGGCCGCCCTTCATCCAGTCGGGGGCGCAGCACAGCGTGATGACCGGCGCGCCGCCCGTCTCCGCCATCAGCTTCACCCGCGCGTCCAGCGAGGCGAAGTCGAAGGCCCCCGGCCGGGGCTCCGGATTGTCGGCGCCGAAGCCCATGATGTGCTGGTTCTGCACGAGGCTCTGGGCGCCGAGTGCCCGTTCGGCCGGTCCGGCGATCTCCGGAGCGTCCTCCACCGGGGTGTACTGCGTGTGCGTCAGCCCCCAGCGCGGCCAGCGGGCGGGCTCGCCCGTCCGGGTGAGGCCGAGCGGCGCGACCGTGGCGGCCGCGTCGCGGCCGGGCACGGGCGTCTGTCCGGCGCCGCGCCGGAGCGCGACCAGCCACAGCAGCGCCGCCACGGTGCCGACGGCGAGCAGCGCGGACAGCAGGGCGATCGGCCAGCGGGGGCGGGGACGGCCGCCGGGCGGCCTGACATGGCGTCCTCGGCTTGGTGCCACCGGGAAAGCGTAGCCGCTTCCCCGGCAAGCGGCCCCCTCACGGGAGCAGACAGGAGAAGATGGGGCACGTGCAGATATCGGTGATCCGTCCCGGCGAACTCGGCCCATCAGAGCTGGCCCGGTGGCGCGAGTTCCAGGACGCCGACCCCGAGCAGGACAACCCGTTCCTGTCGGCGGAGTTCGTCACAACGGTGGCGGAGCTGCGCCCACAGGTGCGGGTGGCGGTGGTCGAGGACGGGTCCGGCGTCGCCGGCTTCTTCCCGTACGAACGGCACCGGCTCGGCATCGGCAGACCGGTCGCGGCCGGGCTCACCGACCTGCAGGGCATGGTGTACGCCACGGGCCTGGACCTCGACGCGGCGCGGCTGCTGCGCGCGACCGGGCTCGCGGCCTGGGAGTTCGACCATCTGCATGTCGGCCAGCCGATGTTCGCCCGGCATCACTCCGGCCGCCACCCCTCCCCGGTCATCGACCTCGACGAGGGATACGACGCCTACCTGGCCGGGCTGCGCCGCCGCTCGCCGACCACGCACCGGATGACCCGCTACAAGCGCAACCGGCTCGGCCGGGAGATCGGCGAGGTGCGCCACGAGGCCGAGTCGTCCGACACGGCGGCCCTGCGCGAGCTGCTGCGGTGGAAGTCGCTGCAGTATCGGCGCACCGGCCGTACCGACCGGTTCGCCAGCCCGTGGATCGTCGAGCTGGTGGAGCGGCTGCACGCCATCCGCACCGACCGCTTCGCCGGCTGCCTGTCCCTGCTGCGCGCGGGCGACGAGGTGGTCGCCGGCCACTTCGGGGTGCGTACGGCGAGCCAGCTGTGCACCTGGTTCCCCGCCTACGACACACGTTTCGGCAAGTACTCCCCCGGGCTCCTGCAGCATCTCGGGATGGCCGAGGACTTCGCGGCGATGGGCCTGCGGCACATCGACATGGGCCGCGGCGAGAAGGACTACAAGGAGAGCCTGAAGACCCGCGACCTGCAGGTGGCCGAGGGGCGGGTCGCGCGGGCGACCCCGGCGGCCGGGGCGCACTGGGTGTTGCGCGTGCCCGTGCGCGGCCTGCGCAACGCCGTGCTGGCCAGGCCGTACCTCAGAGACCCCGCCGACCGGATGCTCAAGGCGTACGGCAGGCTCGTCAGAAGGTGACCGGCAGCCGCCTGACCGCGTTGTTGAAGGTGGACACCATCGGCTCGGGCGGGCCGGCGAGGCGGAGGCCGGGCAGGCGGGTGTAGAGCTCGCCGAGCAGCACGGTGAGCTCCCGCTTGGCCAGGTGGGCGCCCAGGCAGTAGTGCGCGCCCGGCCCGCCGAAGGCGACGTGGGGGTTGGGCGTGCGGGTGATGTCGAAGACGTCGGGATCGGTGAACACCCGCTCGTCGCGGTTGGCCGAGTTGTAGAAGAGCACGACCTTGTCACCGGGAACGAGCCGCAGGCCGCGCAGCTCGTGCTCGGCCACGACCGTCCGCTGCAGCTGGGTGATCGGTGAGGCGTACCGCACGATCTCGTCGACGGCGCCGCCGATGCGGCCGTCGAAGTCCGACAGCAGCAGCTCGCGCTGCTCCGGGTGCTCGGCGAGCAGGGTGACCGCGTGGGACAGCGCGTGCCCCGGCGTGTCGATGCCGGCGACGACCAGGAGCAGGAAGAACGCGCCGAGCTCCATGCCGGTCAGCCGCTCGCCGTCGACGTCGGCGCCGGCGAGGGCCGAGATGACGTCGTCGCCGGGCCGTCTGCGCCGCTCCCGGCCGAGCCGGACCACGAGGTTGCGCAGGCCGAGCGTCGCCCGGGTGTTCTTGACCGCGTGCCGGAGCATGCCCTTCGGGTCGCTGCGCACGGCCTGGTACTCCACCGTGTCCCTGACCCAGCCCAGCACCCGGGGCCGGTACCGCTCCGGAATGCCGAGCAGGTCGCAGACCACGTGGGTGGTGAACCGCTGCGCGACCAGCTCGACGAAGTCCCCTCCCCCGGCGCGGGCGAGCTCGGACACGGCGTCGGCGGCCCGTCGGCGGATGTCGTCTTCCAGCCTCGCCATCATGCGCGGCGCGAACGCGCGGGACACGATGCGGCGCAGCCGGGTGTGCTCGGGCGCGTCCATGTTCTCCAGCGAGTTGCCGTAGACGTGCTTCACCCAGCCCGGCGGCTCGGGGTTGCTCACGGCCGGGCTGTTGGCGAACACGGCGGCGTTCCTGCTCGCCTCGACGACGTCGGCGTGCCGTACGAGCGCGTAGAAGCCCTTGCCGGACCGGGCCAGGGGCACCTTCGGCTGGGCGAAGAAGACCGGCTGCTCCCGCTCGCGCAGCCGCGCGAACGCGCCGGCGCGTTCGGCCGCCGGCCGCGCCCAGAAATCGATGGCGGCGATGTCGAGATCGGCGATGACGGTCACCTGACCAGAGTGGCACAACCTACGATGGAGGATCTCCGTCTCTGAGAAGGAATACATGCAGATCTCGGTCATACGCCCCGGCGAGCTGGGTCCCGGCGAGATCGCCGAGTGGCGGGCGATGCAGCGGTCCCTGCCGGAGCTGGCCAGCCCGTTCCTCGCCCCCGAGTTCGCGATCGCGGCCGGGGAGGTTCGGCCCGACGCGTTCGTCGCGGTGATCTCCGAGGGCGGCCGCAACGTCGGGTTCTTCCCCTTCGAGCGGCATGCGATGGGCGTGGGCAGGCCGATCGCCGGGTGGGTGTCGTTCGCCCAGGGCGTGGTGCACGCGCCGGGCGCCGAGTTCGACACGGCCGCGCTGCTGAAGGGCGCCGGCCTGGCCGTCTGGGAGTTCGAGTTCCTGGTGGGCGGCCAGCCGTGGTTCGCCCCGCACGCGGCGCTCACCGCCGAGTCCGTGCTCATCGACGTGGCCGACGGCTACGACGCCTACCTGGAGCGGATCAAGGCGCGGTCGCCCCGCACGATCAAGACGGCGATGTCCCGGCTGCGCAAGCTCGGCCGCGAGATCGGGGAGCCGCGGGTGGAGCTGCACTCCCCCAGCGTCGCGGAGCTGCGCCTGCTCATGAAGTGGAAGTCCGCCCAATATCGGCGCATCGGCCGGCCCGACCGCTTCGGGCAGCCGTGGGTCGTCGAGCTGGTCGAGCGGCTGCACGCCGGCCAGGCTCCCGGCTGCTCGGGCGCGCTCACCATGCTGTACGCGGGCGAGGAGCCGATCGCCGGCCACATCGGGCTGCGCTCGCCGTCCCTGCTGGCCGGGTGGTTCCCCGCCTACGACGCCGACTACGGGAAGTACTCCCCCGGCCTGCTCCAGCACCTGCTCATGGCCAGGGCGGCCGCCGAGGCGGGGATCCGGCAGATGGACTGGAGCACCAGCAAGGGCGACGACTACAAGCAGACGCTGCGCACGGGGGGTCACCCGGTGGCCGAGGGCTGCGCCCGCCGCCGCTCCGCCGGGGCCGCGCTGCACTGGGTGCGCAACACACCGGTCCGCCGGGCCCGGCAGTACGTCCTCGACACCCCCCGGCTGCACGGCCTCGCCGACCGGATGCTCCGCGGCTACGGCAGGCTACGCGGCGATTCGGAGAAAACTCCCATCGACCGATAAACCCGCTTTCCGGATGCGAATCGATTGCACGAGTTATCGGCGCACGAGAATGCGTGCGACCCTACGATCGGGTCACGATGGCGTAACGGGCAATCGTGGTGCGGCCCGGCATTTTGTAGAGTCGCGGTGTGCCTGCGATCTGGATGTATCACTCGATCGACCATTACACGTACGATCCTTATACGCTGACGGTGAATCCGAAGAAATTCGAGGCCCAGATCAGGTGGCTTTACAAGCAGGGCAAGCGGGGCGTTTCCACCCGGGAGCTGCTGGCCGCCGACGACCCTCGTGACCTGGTCGCGCTCACGTTCGACGACGGATACGCCGACTTCCTGCCGCACGCGCTGCCCGTGCTGCGACGGTACGGTTTCACGGCCAGCCTTTACATCGTCTCCGGGCTGCTCGGCCAATACAACAGCTGGGATGAGCCGGGACCGCGCAAGCCGCTGCTCACCGCCGACCAGCTCCGGGAGATCGGCGATGAGGGCATGGAGATCGCCTCTCACGGGCTCACCCACACCGCGCTGACCACATTGGACGACGAGGCTCTCGAACACGAGCTGGTCACCAGCCGGGCCGTCCTCCAAGAGATCACCGGCCAGCCCGCCGACGGCATCTGCTATCCGTACGGCTTCGCCGACGAGCGGGTGCTCGGGGCGGTGCGGGCCGCCGGGTACGCCTACGGATGCGTCACCGTCGACCCGTATCCGGAGCCCGCCCCCTACGCCTACACCCGATCCTGTGTCGGGGATCGGTACGGGCCGCTGCGGCTGCGGGTGGCGCCGGCCGAGAAGTGGCTGCGCACCCGGCTCCGCCGGATCAGGCCGGTCCGCGCGGCCGGCCACATCACCGCCGGGCACATGGTGGCCGTGCCGCCCCTCCTGGAGGGCATCGCCCGCCTCGCGGACCACGCCCCCCTCTGAGGCCCCGCACCAGGAAAGCTCTAGCTGGTCGCACCCGCGGCATCGAGGCGGCGCTGGACCCACGGCCTGGGCACCAGACCGAGCGCCAGCGCGGCGACCACGTATGACCTGATCTCCAACGGGCTGGCGAGGAACGACCGGCGGGCCCAGCGCAGCGCGTTCCGCCGCATCCCGAACATGCCCCACGCGATGCCGATCTGCCCGGCGATCCGGGCGAATCCGCGGCGCTCGGTGGAGAACTCCGGGTAGCCGGCGAGCAGCCACTCGCAGGCGGTGGCGATCGTCGCCCAGTGTCCGGTGAAGTGCGAGGTCCGGCCGTGGACCCGCACCCTGACCCCGACCACGGGCACGTACACGATGGGCGAGTGGCGTGCGGCCCGCAGCAGCATCTCGTAGTCCTCGCCGAACCCGCCCGGGATGTCCTCGGCGAACAGGCCCACCGGCCCGAAGAAGGCCTCCCTGCGCACGAGGAACGAGTCCGCGCACGCCTCCTTGATCCGCGAGTGCAGCAGATCCACATGGGCGATCTGCGGTTTGCGCCACAGGCAGGTGACGGTCCGGTCCGTGTAGACGGTCTCCGCTCCGCAGGAGGCGAACAGCGCGCGCGGGCGCTCCCGCAGCGCGGCGACCTGGTGGGTCAGCTTGTCCGGCAGCCACAGGTCGTCGTCGTCGCAGAAGCCCACCAGCTCGGACTCGGTGGCGAGGATCCCGGCGTTGCGGCCGGCCGGCAGCCCGGGAGCACGATCGTTGCGCATGACGCGGACCCGGCGCGCCGGTCCCTCACGTCCGGCCGCCGGCTCGGTCAGGCTCTCGTCGGGCTCGGCCCGGTCGAACACGACCATCACTTCGACAGGACCGGGATAGTCCTGCTCGACGATCGAGGCGATGGCCTCCCGGAGAAACTCCGGGCGGTCACCTCGGGTGCAGATCACGGCCGCGACGGAAGGCGGGACTCGCTCGTTCATGCAAGCAGATCGTAGCGAGACCGCCGGTCAGGTGCGGGAGATCCAGCGCACCTCGTACGGGGTCAGATCGAGTCTCCTGCCGTCCACCTCGGCCCGGACCCGCTCTCCCGAGGTGTTGACGACCAGCATCCGCGCCCGCTGCGCGAGCACCCGCACCGACGACGGCGAGGCGTGGACGTGGACCGTCTTGGCGCCCTTGGGGAACCAGCGGGCGAAATCCTGCAGGAGCGCGAGCATCCGCGTCGGCCGGCCCCCTCCCTTGACGCGGGGGTCGGTCCACAGGCAGCCGACCGGGCACTCCCGGCCCGGCTCCTGACGGTTCCAGTACAGGACGGTCTCGGCTTCGCTCTTGGTGAGCTCCATCAGCGACACCGCGCTCACCGCGAGGCGTTTGGCGTCGGACCAGCCCGAGCGGATCGGCTCCGGATACCACTCGGCCCACCAGATCGGCAGCTTGATGTTGTGGTGCAGCCAGCGCCCGATCGCCGCGAACTTGCGCTGCGCGCCGAAGTCGTCGGGCAGCATGCCCTCCTCGCTCTCGGCCGTCCCGTCCACGACGACGAAGTCGGCCCCGAGCTTGTGCCTGTTCCAGTAGCGCAGCGCGTCGAGCACCCGCTGGTCGACGTTCCCCCAGGACCCGTGCAGCTCGGACGGGGCATCGAAGTCGGCCATCACCGGGTAGGGCCCGCCTACCTTGATCTTCGGATTGACCGCCTTGAGCGCCTTGTACACCTTGTTGTACATGGCGGTGTATCCCTCGTAGTTCCACCGGTGCTTGGACTCGTCGAAGAAGCCCTTCAACTCGTTCCAGACGATGTAGTGGGTCACGTCGGGGTACCGCTGCGCCACCTTGGCGGCGAGGTCGGCGAAGTCCTGGTAGTGCTCGGGCTCCGGCGCCCGTTCGATGTGCCGCCAGTCGGTCTCGCCGGGCTTGCCGCCCTTCATCCAGTCGGGGGCGCAGCACAGCGTGATGATCGGAATGCCGCCGGTCTCCCGGATCAGGTCGATCCTCTCGTCGAGCGAGGCGAATTCGTATCTGCCGGGGCTCGGCTCCGGGTTGAGCGCGCCGAAGCCCATGATGTGCTGGTTCTGCAGCAGCCGTCGCTGCGCCAGCGCCCGGTGCACCGAGGCGATCGCGTCTCGGTCACCGTAGTCCGCCGTGTACTGCGTATGCGTGAAACCGACGACCGGCCAGCCGGAGGAGGAGCCCTTTCCGGCCTCCGCCTCCGGCACCGCCGCCGCTGTCGCCGAACCCGGGCTCGCCGCGGCGGCGGTGCTCGCGGCGGCGTTACCCGGAGCGTCACTCGACGCCCCGCTCACCGTCCCCGAGCAGGCCAGCACGACCAGCCCGGCGATCAGTGCCCCGGCGGCCCTGACGGCCCGTCGGCGAAACCCCACCCGCACCGCTCCCCCTTGCCCGAACAAGCCCGCGCCCGACGTCCGGCCCACACCGGTCCGGCGTCCGGCACGACCGTGCTCGACGCTATAGCAGGCTCAATGCAACCAGCCCATCTTGAGCCGGGGCTGTGGAAAACTTGGTGATCGGCTGAACCTGCGGATGATCGAGGGATCGGTGCGCGACCCGGTCAGAGGGCCAGGCCGAGCAGCGCGTCGGCCAGATCGCGGACCAGGCCGGGGGCCGCGGCGTCGTCCCCCTCGGCCGCCGCCCACGCGTCGATGATCGCGAGCGCCCCCGGTGCGTCCAGGTCACCGGCGATCCGCTCGCGCACCCCGGCGAGCACCGCGGCGCCGTCCGGGCCGGCCGGGCGGGCCACCGCTGCGCGCCACCGGGCCAGCCTGGCCTCGGCCTCGGCGAGCTGCTCCGGCGTCCACTCCCAGTCGTCTCGGTAGTGGCGGGCCAGCAGCGCGAGCCGGATGGCCATGGGGTCGGCCGTCTCCCGCAGGCGGGACACGAACACGAGGTTGCCGCGGGACTTCGACATCTTCTCGCCGTCGAGGCCGACCATCCCGGCGTGCACGTACGCCCGGGCGAACGGCCACTCGCCGGTGGCGACGTGCCCCTCGCAGGCGCCCATCTCGTGGTGGGGGAAGACCAGGTCGGAGCCGCCGCCCGCGACGTCGAAGCCGCTGCCGAGGTTGCCCAGCGCGATGGCGGTGCACTCGATGTGCCAGCCGGGGCGGCCGGGGCCGAACGAGGAGGGCCAGGAGGGCTCGCCGGGACGTTCGCGCCGCCACAGCAGCCAGTCGAGCGGGTGACGCTTGCCCGCACGCCCGGGATCCCCGCCACGCTCGGCGAACAGCTCCAGCATGGTCTCCTCCGGCAGGCCGGAGACGGCTCCGAACTTGGGGGCGGCGGAGACCGGGAAGTAGACGTCACCGTCGAGCTCGTAGGTGGCGTCCCGCTCGGCGAGCCGGCCGATCAGGTCGGCGATCTGGCCGATGACCTCGGTGACGCCCACGTACTCGCGGGGCGGCAGGATGCGCAGCGCCTCCATGTCCGACCGGAACAGCTCGATCTCGCCCTCGGCGAGCTCCCGCCAGTCCCGGCCCGTCGCCTCGGCACGTTCCAGCAGGGGATCGTCCACGTCGGTGGCGTTCTGGGTGTAGTGGACGCCGTGTCCCGCGTCCCGCCAGGCACGATTGATCAGGTCGAAGGCGAGATAGGTGTTCGCGTGCCCGAGATGGGTCGCGTCGTACGGCGTGATGCCGCAGACGTACATCCGGGCCTCCCCGGATGGAGCGGTCTCGCGGATCTCACGGACGGCGGTGTCGTACAGCCGGAGCGGAAGACCTGAACCGGGCAACCTGGGGACATTCGGGACAGACCACGATCGCATGGTCTGAAGCCTATCCGCGCCCCCGCCGATTCCGTTCAGCCGGTGTCCACCTGATGCCAGGAGGACAGGTCGTCGGGCAGCGGGCAGAAATCATAGCGCAGGCCACGCTCGGCGAGGGCGACCAGCGTGACCGACAGGCTCGCGAAGACCCGGCCGTCGGGCAGCGTGCGCCGGACCAGCAGGGCCCGGGGATCGTCGCCGGGCAGGTCGGCCGTCGAGCTCAGGCGCAGCCACTCGCCCCAGAAACGCGCCGGTGAGCAGCCCTCCCGCCACCGCGGCCGCGGCGCGGCGGCCAACCTCGGCAGGAACCACGCGGCCCTGGGGTCGCCGTCGCCGCGTTCCCATCCGGAGTTGACCACCATGTGCAGCCCCGGGGGCAGCTTGTCCTCGGTGAGCCGGTCGCCGTCCCAGCTCCACAGTCGCACTCCGTCGATCCCGCCGATCAGCAGATGGAACGGATCGTAGCGGCGCAGTTCCACGGGCGGGAGCTCACCGGCTTCGGCGGCCAGCAGCGGGAGCTCGCCGCGAGACCTGCGGGCGGCCGGCGGCGCCGCGGCGCCCCGCCCGTTGAGCAGCGCGGCGACCCGCGGCACGGCCGGGTCGGCGGCCAGCCAGGTGCCGCCGGCCTCCAGGTCCCGGCCACCGATCAGTCCGGGATGGGCGGGCCAGTGGCGTGCGGGGGACATCCAGGGGCGGGTGACGAACTCGTCACGCACACCGGCGAGGAGCACCGGCGCCGAGGCCTCCGGTGTGACGCTCACGATGACCGTACACAATGCGCGTTCCCTCCATAACGGTAGAGACTTCTGCAGAGTGCACAATCCCTACGATTTATGCAAGAGTCGCTCGGAATCAGCCGTGTTTCCCCGAGTCGTCCGCCTGGACGTACGTCCTAGACGGGAGGCCAGGGGATGGCCGGCCAGTCCTCCGAGGGGTGGGGGTGGACGCCGCTCTCGATGAGGCGTCTGACCCGGTCCCGGGTGGCCGTGACCTCGGCCGGGATGAGCAGTTCCCGTAGTCTACGGCCAAGCCGGCCTTTGTCGATCTCACGCTCCAGCCGGTTCAGCACGGAGACCGCCTCACGCGAGAGCGGCTTGCCCCGCCACTGCCACAGCACCGTGCGCAGCTTGTCCTGCACGGCGAAGCAGACCCCGTGATCGACCCCGTACACGTGCCCGTCGGGCAGCGGCAGCAGATGACCGCCCTTGCGGTCGGCGTTGTTGACCACCGCGTCGAACACGGCCATGCGGCGCAGCGCCGGATTGCTGCTGCGCATCAGGGCCACCAGATCGGCCTCGGGATCGGTGTCGATCCACAGTTGCACCATGCCGGGCCCGAAAGGGCCGTCACGGTAGACCGTCGGGGGCACGATCCGCCAGCCGGTGACCGCCGCGACCTCGTAGGCGGCGACCTCCCGGGCTGCGAGGGTGCCGTCGGGGAAGTCCCACAGCGGACGCTCCCCCCGCACCGGTTTGTACACGCATGCGGCGCTGTGCCGGCCGTTCCTTATCGTGCAGTAGAGCGTCATGTTGGTGGCCTCGACCAGCCGTCCGGCCACCTCCATCACACCGTCCCGCAGCAGACGCAACGCGGTGGCGTCGTCGAGCGCGGGACCGTCCATCTCTGTGAAGCTCGGCTCGCCTCCGGCGGTCATGCGGGTCCCTGCCCGGACAGCTCACCGGGGTGATGGCCGTTGAGCCGGACGCAGATGTGGCCCTCCGGATCGAGTGGCCTGCCGCACAGCGGGCAGGGCGGGCGGCCGGCCGCGACGATCTCCAGCGCGCGCCGGCTGAACGCACGGGCCTCCGCGGCGCTGATGCGCACGCGCAGCACGGCCGGCTCGGGACGGTCGCCGAGCGAAGCCGCGATCTCCTCATCGTCCTCGATCTCGACCTCGTCGGTCGCCTCCTGCGCCTCGATGATCACCTGGGCGGTCTCCGGGTCCCAGGCGAGCGCCATCGTCCCCACCCGGAACTCCTCGTCGAGCGGCAGGTCGAGCGGGCCTTCGTCGGCCAGTTCCGTCGGCGCCACCGCCGGGACGGGGGCGCGCCCGCCGGTACGGCGCAGCACCTCGTCGAGCAGTTCGTCCAGCCGATCGGCGAGCACGGCGACCTGGAACTTCTCAAGTGCGACCGTCGTGATCCTGCCCTGGCCCCGGGCCTGCAGGAAGAAGGCTCGCGCGCCCGGTTGCCCAACGGCACCAGCCACGAACCTCTCAGGCGGATCGTAGTCGAAGACCGGCATAGCCCGACCTTACGTGGTTCCGGCTCCACCGCCGACGGCGGCGTCGCTTCCGGTGATGTTTTCTCCCCCGCCCGTATCCTCCGGAACCTCACTCCGGGGCGTTAGATTGCCGACCTCGCCGCCGACGTCGTTGGCCCTGAGCAGGAACGGCCGCAGCGGGGTGTATCTGATCACGGTCAGGGACGCCGGGTCGACGGTGATCCGCTGGAACTGGTCCAGGTGCAGGCCGAGCGCGTCCGCCACGATCGCCTTGATCACGTCACCGTGGCTGCACACGAGGTAGGTCGCCTTGTCGCCCAGCCGCTCGTTCCATTCGCGTACCGCGCGCACGGCCCGGCTCTGCACCTCGGCCATGGCCTCGCCGCCGGGGAACACCGCGGCGCTCGGATGGGCCTGCACGACCTGCCACAGCGGCTCCTTGGCGAGATCCCCGAGCGGCCTGCCGGTCCACTCGCCGTAACCGCACTCCTCGAACCGCTCATCGGTCTCCACCGACAGCGCCCGGCCGCGCGCGATGGCCGCCGCCGTCTCCCGGCACCGCTCCAGTGGGCTGGAGACGATCGCGTCGAGTTCGAGGGGCGCCAGTCGCCGCGCCAGGGCGTCGGCCTGCTCGTGGCCGCGCCCGTCGAGGTGCACGCCCGGGGTCCGTCCGGCGAGCACGGGCCCGGTCAGCTCTGTGAGGCCGTGCCGTACGAGAAGAAGCGTCGTCATGACGAGACCACCCCAAGGGCGAGCAGCGTGAGCAGGAACGCGCCGGCGAACACACGGTAGGCCACGAACAGGACCGTCGAATGCTTCGCGACGTAACGCAGCAGCCAGGCGATCGAGGCGTACCCGACGATGAACGAGACCGCCGTGGCGATCACCGTCGGCGTCACGGGCACGCCGCCGCCGTCGCCCACGTGCCGCAGCTCGAACAGCCCCGACAGGACCACGGCCGGGACCGACAGCAGGAACGAGTAGCGCGCCGCCGCCTCACGGGTGTAGCCGAGGAACATCGCGCCGGTCATCGTCGAGCCCGAGCGCGAGGCCCCGGGGATCAGCGGCAGCATCTGCCAGGCGCCGATGATCAGCCCGTCGCGCATGCCCAGGTCGGCGACCTCCTTCTTCTTCCTCCCCCACTGGTCGGCCACCAGCAGGAGCAGCCCGAAGACGATCAGGAACGTCGCGTTCAGCCACAGGTTGCGCGCCGGGCCCTCGATCGCGTCCTTGAAGAGCAGGCCGGCGACGCCGATCGGGATCGTGCCGAGGCCGATGTACCAGCCCATGCGCGCGTCGAGGTGGCCGCGGAGCTCCGGCGTCCAGAGACTGCGCGCCCAGGTCCAGAGGATCCTGACGATGTCGCGCCAGAAGAAGATGACGACCGCCAGCATCGTGCCCAGCTGGATCACCGCGGTGAACGCCGCGCCGGGGTCCGGCCATCCGGCCAGTTTCGGCACGATCAGCAGGTGCGCGGAACTCGAGATGGGCAGGAACTCCGTCAGCCCCTGCACGACGCCGAGCACGATGGCTTGCAGTACGTCCATGGTCCGGACAGCCTATCGGCTAGTCTTACCAGGCAATGGACCAGCGATTAGTCGGGCGCAGCGGTCTTTCGGTGTCCAGGATCGGGCTCGGCACGATGACCTGGGCCCGGGACACCTCGGCGGAGGAGGCGACCGCTCAGCTCACCGCATTCGCCGACGCCGGAGGCACGCTGATCGACACCGCCGACGTGTACGGCGAGGGCGACGCGGAGCGTCTCATCGGCACGCTCATCCGCGACGTGGTGCCCCGATCCGACCTGGTGATCGCCACCAAGGCCGTGCTCACCCCGGGGGGCGACCGCAACGCCTCCCGCCGCCATCTCATCCGGGCCCTCGACGCCTCGCTCGCCCGGCTCGGGATCGACGAGGTGGACCTGTGGCAGCTTCACGCGTTCGATCCCGCCGTCCCCCTGGAGGAGACCCTCGCGGCCGTCGACCTCGCGGTCTCGACCGGACGTACGGCCTATGCCGGAGTGTGCAACTACACGGGGTGGCAGCTCGCCGCCGCCGCCGTGTGGCAGCGCTGCGGCGAGGCGCGGTCCCCGATCGTGTCGGCACAGGTCGAATACTCGCTGCTCGCCCGCGACGCGGAGCTCGAGCTGCTGCCGGCCGCCGCGCACGTCGGCGTCGGCGTGCTCGCCTGGTCGCCGCTCGGGCGTGGCGTGCTGACCGGGAAGTACCGCACCGGCATCCCGGCCGACTCCCGCGCGGCCACCCCGCACTTCGCCGACTTCGTCCGGCCCTACCTCGACGAGCGCTCCCGGCGGATCGTGGAGTCGGTGACGACCGCGGCCGAGGGGCTCGGCGTGTCGCCGCTCGCCGTCGCGCTCTCCTGGATCCGCGACCGGCCGGGCGTCTCCTCGGCCATCGTCGGCGCACGGACCCACGCACAGCTCCTCGGCGTGTTGCAGGCCGAGAAGCTGACCCTCCCCTGGGAGATCCGCGAGGCCCTCGACGACGTCTCCGACTCGTGACGGTCAGAACGAGAAAGCCATTCACGTATCACACATCGATACCGAATCGCAATGTTCTACTGCATAACCCCGGCAGTCTGGCGAAGAGTGACAGAGGCAGCGAGAACGCATCACGGATCGGAGAACCCTGGGGGTCAGGGGAATCGGGGGCCACGGGGGCAGGACGTGACGGGTCAGGGAGAGGGAATTCAATTCATGGGGATCGGACGCAAGACCTCCGCGATCTCCGGGGGGGCGCTCGCGCTCGCCCTGGGCGGAGGACTCCCCGTTCTGAGCGCGGCACCGGCGTACGCGCTGGACTGCAGCGGCGTCGGGATCGTGTCGGGCGTCACCAACACCCTGTGCTCGGTCGTGGGCGGCGTGACCGGCACGGTCAACCAGGTGACCGACACGCTCGACCGCGCGACCGGCGGCGTGACGGCTCCGCTCAGCGAGACGGTGAACAGCACACTGGGCACGGTGGGCGGCGCGGCCGGCAGCACGCTCGACACCGTGGGCCACGCCGTGGACGACACCCTGGGCGGCGCTTTGAGCGGTAAGGCCGGCAGCACGCTGGGCGAGGTCGGAAAGACGGTCGGTGACACCGGCGAGACGGTCGGGAAGGCGGTCGGAGACACCGGCAAGGCCGTCGGAGAGACCGTCGGCGAGACGGGGAAGGCCGTCGGCGAGACGGTCGGCCGGCTGGCCCCGAGCATCGCCCCCACCGCCGAGCGGATCACCGAGGGGCTGACCGATCCCGTACGGGACGCCTGCCTGCCGCTGCTGAACGGAAGCCGGTGCGTCGACCCGGGCGGTTCGGGGAAGACGGAGCGCCCGAAGCACCCGCGCGGGCACACCGTCCGGACGTCCCCCGAGCCGGACCGGGAGGGAACGCTCCCGGTCGAGCCGTATCACCCGCGATACGTTCCGGTGGACCGGCAGACCGAGGCCGAGGGCGAGCAGGTGCACCCCGACACCGACGGCATCCTCCCGCTGCTGTGGCCGGGGCAGCGGATGCCCGAGATGGTCTACCGGAAGCGCGGCAAGACGGTGCTGCCGAGCAGGACGCACGACCCGGCCGGGACGGCGCTGACGGCCGCGCTGCTGCTGTCGGCGCTGACGGCCACACGCGTGGTCTCCGCTCGGCGGGCGCGCGCCGAGCAGCGGGAGTCGATCCCGCTCGAAGGCGGAATCGGGCTGCCGCGCCGGTCGGGCCGGCATCGGCTCGCCTGAGCGGGTCTTCGCCGCCGGTCAGCCGCCCATGGCGTGCACGCCGCCGTCGACGTGGACGATCTCGCCGGTGGTCGCGGGGAACCAGTCCGACAGCAGCGCCACGCACGCCTTGGCGGCCGGGACCGTGTCGCTCAGGTCCCAGCCGAGCGGCGCCCTGGCCGGCCAGCTCTCCTCGAACTCCCGGAATCCCGGGATGCTCTTGGCGGCCATCGTGCGCAGCGGACCGGCCGCGACGAGGTTGACGCGGATGCCGTGCTCGGCGAGGTCGCGGGCGAGATAACGGGAGCAGGACTCCAGCCCCGCCTTGGCCACGCCCATCCAGTCGTAGACCGGCCACGCCTTGGTGGCGTCGAAGTCCAGGCCCACGATCGCCCCGCCGCCCTCCTTCATGAGCGGCAGGCACGCGACGGCCAGCGACTTGAACGAGAAGGTCGACACGTGCACGGCGGTGGCGACGTCCTCCCACGACGTGTTGAGGAAGTTGCCGCCCAGGCAGGACTGCGGGGCGAAGCCGATGGAGTGGACGACGCCGTCGAGACCGTCGATGTGCTCGCCGACCCGATCGGCCAGCGTGTCGAGGTGCTCGGTGTCCTGGACGTCGAGCTCGACGACCGGGGGCGGCTCGGGCAGCCGCTTGGCGATGCGCTCGACCAGGCTCAGGCGGCCGAAGCCGGTCAGCACCACCTGGGCGCCCTCCTCCTGGGCCAGCCTCGCCACGTTGAACGCGATGGAGGACTCGGTGAGGACACCGGTGACCAGCAGTCGCTTGCCTTCGAGCAAACCCATGTACAGCTCCAGTCTCTCGTGGTGCCTCAGTGTGTCAGTGACCCATGCCCAGGCCGCCGTCGACGGGGATGACGGCCCCCGTGATGTACGACGCGTCGTCGCTCGCCAGGAACCGTACGACCCGCGCGACCTCGCCGGGCGTCGCCTGCCGGCCGAGCGGGATGCTCTTGCGGATGTTCTCCTGCTGCGCCTCGTCGAGCACCGCCGTCATGTCGGTCTCCACGAACCCCGGCGCGACCACGTTCACGGTGATGCTGCGCGAGGCCAGCTCGCGTGCCAGGGACCGGCCGAATCCGATCAGACCGGCCTTGGAGGCGGCGTAGTTGGTCTGGCCGGCCGAGCCCGACAGCGCGACCACCGAGGAGATCAGGATGATGCGGCCGCGCCGCAGCCGGAGCATCGGCCGGACCGCCCGCTTGGCCACGCGGTAGGCCCCGGTCAGGTTGGTGTCGACGACGTCGGCGAAGGCCTCCTCTTTCATCATCGGCAGCAGGGTGTCCCGGGTGATGCCCGCGTTGGCGACGACGACCTCGACCGGGCCGTGCTCGGCCTCGGCCTTCTCGAAGGCGGCCTCGACGTCCGCCGTGCTCGTCACGTCGCAGCGGACGCCGAAGAGCCCCTCGGGCGGCTCTCCTGATCGGTAGGTGACGGCGACCGCGTCTCCGGCGGCGGCGAGCTCGCGGGCGATCGCGAGGCCGATGCCGCGATTCCCACCAGTGACGAGAACAGAGCGAACCATGCAAGCGACGGTATCGGCTACCCGGGGGTAGGCCACTTGTCCGCTGAGCACAAGATCACAGGATTAGGATCGTGGACATGCGCCAGATCGACCCCGATTTCCTCGCCCTGCCGCTCAGGCGCCTGGCGGACGCCGCCCTGCAGCGGGCCCGCGATCTCGGAGCGGAACACGCGTCCTTCCGGCTGGAACGGGTGCGCGCCGAGACGCTGCGGCTGTTCGACGCCCGGCTCGAGGGCGCCATGGACGCCGACGACCTCGGCTTCGCCGTACGGGTGGTGAAAGACGGCACGTGGGGGTTCGCCTCGGGGATCGAGCTGACCCCCGAGGCCGCCGTGCGTGCGGCGGAGGAGGCCGTGCGGGTGGCGGCGGTGAGCGCGCCCATCAACAGGGAACCCGTCGAGCTCGCGCCCGAGCCGGTCTACGCCGACGTGACGTGGGTGTCGTCCTACGACATCGACCCGTTCGAGGTGCCGCTCTCGGAGAAGACGGCGCTGCTCGGCGACTGGTCGGCGGGAATGCTCGGCCGGGTGGACCACGTCTCGGCCCACCTGATGCAGGTCAAGGAGCAGAAGTTCTACGCCGACTCGGCCGGCACGGTCACCACCCAGCAGCGGGTCAGGGTCCATCCCGTGCTGACCGCGATGAAGGGCGACGGCGAGCGCTTCGACGACATGCGCACGCTCGCGCCGCCCGTGGGGCGCGGGTACGAGTACCTGACCGGCGTCGGCTGGGACTTCCCCGCCGAGATCGCCGAGATCCCCGAGCTGCTCGCGGAGAAGCTGAAGGCGCCCTCGGTCGAGCCGGGGGCGTACGACCTGGTGATCCATCCGTCCAACCTGTGGCTGACCATCCACGAGTCGATCGGGCACGCGACCGAGCTGGACCGCGCCCTCGGCTACGAGGCGGCCTACGCCGGGACGTCGTTCGCCACGTTCGACAAGCTGGGCAACCTGCACTACGGGTCCCCGGTGATGAACGTCGTCGGCGACCGCACGGCCGAGCACGGCCTGGCCACGATCGGGTGGGACGACGAGGGCGTGGCGGGCCAGTCGTTCGACATCGTCAGCGAGGGAACGCTGGTCGGCTACCAGCTCGACCGGCGAATGGCGTTGCTCAAGGGGCTCGGCCGCTCGAACGGCTGCGCGTTCGCCGACTCCCCCGGGCACGTGCCGATCCAGCGGATGGCCAACGTGTCGCTGCGACCGGCCGAGGGCGGCCCCGCCACCGAGGAGCTGATCTCCCGGGTCGAGCGCGGCGTCTACGTCGTGGGCGACAAGAGCTGGTCGATCGACATGCAGAGATACAACTTCCAGTTCACCGGTCAGAGGTTCTACCTGATCGAGAACGGCCGGCTCTCCGGGCAGCTGCGCGACGTGGCGTATCAGGCGACGACGACGGACTTCTGGCGGTCGATGGAGGCCGTCGGCGGGCCGGAGACGTACGTGCTCGGCGGCGCGTTCAACTGCGGCAAGGGACAGCCGGGCCAGATCGCGCCGGTGAGCCACGGCGCCCCTTCGGCGCTGTTCCGCGGCGTACGGATCCTCAACACCGTCCAGGAGGGTGGCAAGTGAGCGACGTGGTGACCACACCGCAGGAGACGGTGGAGCGCGCGCTCGCGATGAGCGGGGCCGACGACCGCATCGTGATCGCGGACGAGGGTTCGACGGCCAACCTGCGCTTCGCCGGCAACACGCTGACCACGAACGGCGTCGCCCGTTCGTCGCGGCTCACCGTGATCTCGGTCGTCGGGCGTGGTGTGGGCGTGGTGTCCCGTTCCGCCGTACGGGCCGACCAACTCGCCGACGTGGTGGCGGCGGCCGACCGGGCCGCGCGCGAGGCGCAGCCGTCCGAGGACGCGCGGCCGCTCGTCGCCGGTACGGCGTCCGCCGGCTGGGACCGGGCGGTCGAGCCGACGACCATCGAGGTGTTCCGCGACTTCGCGCCCGCGCTCGGCGAGTCGTTCGCCGCCGCCGAGGCGTCCGGCCGGCGGCTGTACGGCTTCGCCGAGCACACGCTGACGTCCACGTTCGTCGGGTCGTCCGCCGGTCTGCGGCTGCGGCACGACCAGCCCACGGGCCGGCTGGAGCTGAACGCGAAATCGGCTGACATGTCGCGTTCCGCGTGGACGGGTGTCGCCACCCGGGACTTCCGTGACGTGGACGTGGCCGCGCTCGACGCCACGCTGGCCCAGCGGCTGGAGTGGGCCAAGCGCCGGATCGCCCTGGAAGCCGGGCGGTACGAGACGATTCTGCCGCCCACCGCGGTCGCCGACCTGATGATCTATACGTACTGGTCGGCCGGCGCCCGTGACGCGGCCGACGGGCGGACGGTCTTCTCCAAGCCGGGCGGCGGCACGCGGGTCGGCGAACGGCTGTCGGAGCTGCCGCTGCGGCTCTACAGCGATCCCGCGCATCCCGGCATCGAGTGCGCGCCCTTCGTGGTCGCGCACGCCTCCAGCCGGGAGGACTCCGTGTTCGACAACGGCCTCGCGCTCGGCGCCACGGACTGGATCTCCGGCGGCACGCTGACCGGTCTCGTGCAGACCCGGCACTCCGCCGAGCTGACCGGGCTGGCCGCCACCCCGCGCATCGACAACCTCGTCATGACGGGGCCGGAGGAAGGCCGCTCACTGGAGGAGATGATCTCCGACACCGAGCGCGGCCTGCTGCTGACCTGCCTGTGGTACATCCGCGAGGTCGATCCGCAGACGCTGCTGCTGACCGGCCTGACCCGGGACGGCGTCTATCTCGTGGAGAACGGCGAGGTCGTCGGGGAGGTCAACAACTTCCGGTTCAACGAGTCTCCGGTCGACCTGCTCGGCCGCCTGACCGAGGTGGGCGCGAGCAGGCAGACGCTGCCCCGGGAGTGGAGCGACTACTTCACCCGCGCCGTCATGCCGTCGGTGCGCGTGCCCGACTTCAACATGTCGACGGTGAGCCAGGCGAGCTGACTCGCCGGGATCGCGGTCAGCGGGCCGGATCAGCCCGCGTCTTCGAGGCGGAAGCCCACTTTCATGCCGACCTGGAAGTGGGCCACCTCGCCGTCGACGATCTGCCCGCGTACCTCGGTCACCTCGAACCAGTCCAGGTGCCGCAGGGTCTGGGCGGCCCGGCGGATGCCGTTGCCGATGGCCTGGTCGACGCTCTCCGTCGAGGTCCCGACTATCTCGGTCACCCGATAGGTGCGATCCGACATCTTCGTCCTCCTATGGAGTGTTTCCGCCTCTGGTGATCGTATCGCCGTATGACCGTCTCCCCCCGGGCGGGTTACCGTGGAGAGCGTGAATCCAAGGCGTGAGTCGCGACGGCATCGGAGCGTCGTTCATCAGGTTACGGACGCCCAACCGTCGCTCACCGATGACATCAGGCGCCGCGAGCGCAGCTATCTGATCAAGATGGGCATCCGGCTGGTCTGCCTCCTCCTCGCGGTGGCCGTACCGGCTCCCTGGCCCATCAAGCTCCTGCTCGTCGCCGGCGCGGTTCTTTTGCCATACGTTGCCGTGATCGGGGCCAATCAACGAGGCAAGGACGTCCCGCCTGCCCAGGACATGACCTCACCTAACCAAAACGAGATACCACGCCATCGACGCGAGATCGGGTCGTGACAAACTCTTGACGCAATCCAAGGGTTAGAGGTGTACAGTTTAGCCAAGCGCTCTGGTCCCCCGTCGGAGCGCTGGTACCGGCGTTCCGGGCCCCCGTCGGAACGCCGATGATGCGGCGCCGGGTGGTTTGCCCCCGTAACCACCCGGCGCCGCCCCCTTTTTGTCGCACTATCTCAGTGCGGTAGTTCTTAGGGGTTTTTCGCCCCGATTTTCGAACAATTTTTTGTATTGTCAAGAATCTTCGAGCGTTTCCGCCGTGGCCTTCTCCCAGTCGGCCGCCATACGGGACAGCCGCTCCAGCGCGTCCGGCGGCGCCGTACCGGCCCCCTGGGCCAGCCCGAGCAGGTACGCCGTCAGCGGTGCCGCCGGCCGGGCGACGCCGTGGGCGACGTCCTTGGTCAGGTCGAGCACCGCGGCCCGGTCCAGCCGGGCGGGGTCGACGCCCAGTTCCCGGCAGACCAGCGCGGTCCACTCCTCCAGCACGTTCACGCCTGATCCTCGCTTCTCTCTCGTTCCCGGACGGTCCCGCCGGCCGTCCTGAGGTCGTCGGCCGTCCTGAGATCGCTCATCGTGTCGCAATCGAACCACGGCGGGCGTCCGCCCCGCCCGGCGGGCAGCCGGACCGGCACGGGCCCCAGCGGGCCGAGCAGGCCGCGCAGCGAACCACCCGTGTAGGCGCGCAGCGCGTCCCTGAGCACCGTCACACGCCAGGCCCCGGTCAGCCACTGCTCCCTGCCGTCGTCGTCGACGAGCACGGCCCCGGCGGCACCAGAGGCGGCGGCCCGCAGCAGCGTCGTCACGTGCGCGGCGTCGAGGAACGGCAGGTCGGCGGCGAGCAGGACCACCCACTCGGCCGTGACCTCGGCGAGGCCCGCGCGCAGCGCCGGGATCGGGCCGGAGCCCGGCGGGTCCTCCCGGGTGAACACCGCACGGGTCAAGACGGCCCGGGTGACGACGGCACCGGCCGCCGACGTCCTCGTGGGGCCGACGACGACCAGTGTGCGGGCGCCGGCCACGGCCGCGGCCACCCACTCGATGAGGGGCACCCCGCCGACGAGGGCGCCCGGCTTGTCGAGGCCGCCGAGCCGGCTCGCCCGTCCGCCGGCCAGGATCACGGCGTCGTAGCCGACGTCGTCCCGGGCGTCGTGGTTCATGGCCGGCTCCGTGGTCAGCCGCCGATGGCCGACATGGGACGGGCCGGCTGGAGGAAGCCGGGGTCGTCGATGCCGTGCCCGGCCTTCTTGCGGGCGACCGCCGCGGTCCACCGCGCGGCCAGATCGTCGTCTGAGGCTCCCGAGCGCAGTGCCGTACGGAGATCGGACTCCTCGGTGGCGAACAGGCAGTTGCGGATCTGACCGTCGGCGGTGAGGCGGACGCGGTCGCAGGTGCCGCAGAACGGGCGGGTGACGGAACCGATCACGCCGACCCGGGCGGGACCACCGTTCACGAGGAACAACTCGGCCGGTGCGCTGCCCCGTGAGGCGGGATCGTCCTCGGTGAGGTCGAAGGCGTCCTTGAGCAGACCGATGATCTCATCGGCGGTGACCATGTCCTCCCGCCGCCAGCCGTGCTGGGCGTCGAGCGGCATCTGCTCGATGAACCGCAGCTCGTATCCCCGCTCCAGGCAGTAGCTCAGCAGCGGGACCGCCTCGGCGTCGTTGATCCCCCGCATCAGCACGGCGTTCACCTTGACCGGGGTGAGCCCGGCCTCGTCGGCCGCCGCCAGGCCGTCGAGCACGTCCCGCAGCCGATCGCGATGCGCGAGCCGTACGAACACCTCGCGGTCGAGCGTGTCGAGGGAGACGTTGACGCGGTCGAGCCCCGCCTCGGCGAGGACGCCGGCCAGGCGGGCGAGGCCGATGCCGTTCGTGGTCAGCGAGAGCTGGGGACGCGGGCGCAGCGCGGCCGCCGCCGCGACGATCTGCGGCAGTTCCCGGCGGAGCAGCGGTTCGCCGCCGGTGAAACGGACCTCGGTGATGCCGAGCCGCTCCACACCGATGCGCACCAGTCGGGTGATCTCCTCGGCGGTCAGCAGATCGGGTTTGGGCAGCCAGTCGAGGCCCTCGGGAGGCATACAGTATGTGCAGCGCAGGTTGCACCGGTCTGTCAGCGACACCCGCAGATCGGTCGCGACCCGGCCGAAGGAGTCGACCAGCAAGATGACCTCCTTGTGCGAGAACCCTCAGCCTACGGCCTGCCGCCGACGGTGCGGCAATCCACCTGTCCGGGCAACCTCCCCCGCCGCGCCGGGATTCCCCATGATCGCCGTGACCGGGGCCGACCGGCCGGCTGACCTGGCCCGGAGAAATAATCGGTGTGAAACCACGGGGAATCTCGGCAGAGTGGATCTCGAAAGAAGGGGATCGACATGCCGAACGAGGTAGCGCACAACCTCCTGTCCTGGGCGAGCGAGATCGACGCGGGCACGATCGAGCAGGCCGCCAGAACCGCCCGCCTGCCGGTCGTGTCGGGTCACGTCGCGCTCATGCCGGACGCGCACATCGGCATCGGGGCGACCGTCGGATCGGTGATCCCCACCGAGGGCGCCGTCATCCCCGCCGCGGTCGGCGTCGACATCGGCTGCGGCATGATCGCGACCGAGACGACGCTCACCGCCGCCGACCTTCCCGACACCCTCGACGCGCTGATGCCGCTGGTGGAGCGGCGCATCCCGGCGGGTGTCGGCAAGGGGCACGCCGACCGCGCCGTGGACCGGGCCCTCGGCGAGCTCGGCCTGCCGCACACCGACCTGACCCCCAAGCAGGAGAAGACGGTGGCGACCCAGTTCTGCACGCTCGGTTCCGGCAACCACTTCGTCGAGGTCTGCCTGGACGAGCGGGACCGGGTCTGGACCGTGCTGCACTCCGGCTCGCGCGGCATCGGCAACCAACTCGCCACCAGGCACATCGTCGAGGCCAAGAAGCTGATGAGGCGGGGTCTCGTCGGGCTGGAGGACCCCGACCTCGCCTACTTCTCACAGGGGACGCCGGAGTTCGAGGCGTACATCGAGGACATGCTGTGGTCTCAGCGGTACGCCATGGCCTCGCGGGCGCGGATGGACCGGGTGCTGGTCGAGGCCCTGTTCCGCGTCGTCGGCAAGGGCGCTCGGGTACGGACGATCAATTGCCACCACAACTTCACCCAGATGGAGACGCATTTCGGCAGGGAGCTGTGGATCACCCGTAAGGGGGCCATCAAGGCCGACCGGGGTGACGAGGGCGTCATTCCCGGGTCGATGGGCACAAGGTCGTACATCGTGCGCGGCCGCGGCAATCCGGCCTCGTACAACTCCTGCTCGCACGGCGCGGGCCGCCGGATGTCGCGGGGGCGGGCCAGGCGGGAGCTGTCGGCCAGGTCGCTGACCGAGGCGATGCACGGGCGGACCTGGAACGCCGACCGGGCCGCCGCCCTCGTGGACGAGCACCCGGAGGCGTACAAGCCGATCGACCAGGTGATGGCCGACCAGAAGGACCTGGTCGAGATCCGGCACACGCTCCGGCAGGTGTTCAACTACAAGGGCTGAGCTGTCGGGGGACGACCTCGTGCGGAATGCGGTGATCGTAACCGGTCGCCCCGGATAGACGGCTCCAAAGGGGCGGTTTCAACGGAACGGCTTCAACGGAACGGCTTGGGAACGGTGGGAAGCGACCCGTCTCTTCGAGCCGTACGGAAGCCCCTGCGGACATCAGGGTGACCGCACCGTGGTTCACGACCGCTGAGCCGCCGCCGTGAACAGGGGCGTCGCGACGAAGAGGCGGCCTGCCCGAGCACGCGCGGCCTGACGTAGGTCCCTCCCGGATAGGGAGACCGTCAGGAACGGCGCCCGTCCGCGAGGCCTGACGGAGGAGGTCAAGGCCACAGGCCCGTGAGTCGCAAAGCCTGCGCGGGTGAGGTGGCGTGCCGTACGCCCGGGACGGGATGACCGTCCTGGTCGAGCAGTCGCCAGCCGCCGAGCTGGACCACGGGGGCACGGCCGTGGCGCATGGCGAGGGCGAGCTCGGACAGGGTGCCCCAGGAGCCGCCGATGACGATCACGGCGTCGCCGGAGTTGACGATGATGTTGTTGCGGGCCTCGCCGACCCCGGTGGGGATCACGATGCTCAGGTCGGGGTTGGCGTGCTCGCGGTCGGGCCGGGACAGGATGCCGACGACGGTCCCGCCGGCCGAGCGTGCCCCGGCCGCGACGGCCGCCATCACGCCGGTGTAACCGCCGCAGATCACCACCGCACCGCGCTCGGCCAGCAACCGGCCGACCTCGCGCGCGTTGCGCTCGTCCTCACCCGTGCAGTCGCGCGGCCCGCAGACCGACACCTGGATCGCCACCCTGCGATCATGTCATCGGATCCGGGTCGGGCGGCCGGGAACCTCCCGAGAGGTCGCCGATCGCAAGACGGCATGACCCAGGGCACCCCGTGTCTCCTGATCGACCAGGCCGCCCGGTGAACCGTGCCTCCTGGTCAGTCGGCGCCGCCCGTCGACCAGTGCCGTCCGGTCGAAGAGCGGAGGAAACACCGGCGTCAGCCGGGATAGGACGGAGCAGAGGTCGTCCTCGCTCTGGGACTTGATCCCCTACGGCGACTTCCTGCACATACCGGCGGTTTCACCTGCCCGGATCACCGGACTCATCCGGCTTGGCCGTACCCGAGTCAGGGCCCACCCCGATACGGCGGGCCCGCCCGGATGGCCGCGCTCGCCGGGTTCGACGCACTCACACGGTGCGGCGGGATCGCCGGGTTCATCGGGCCCGTCGGACTCCGCGCACCTGCCGCGTACACGCCCGTGCTCGCCCGTAGACCGCGCGCGGAGCCGTACCCGCGACCGTGTCCGAGGGTGGCCAGGGGACCGTCTCCGGAGGAGATCGAGCCGGCGGAATCCACGGACCGGTCCGGCCGTGGCCCGGCAGGCGACCCTCCAGGGGAGGACCTCTCCACACGGGCCACCGCACGAGACTCGACAGGAGACTCAGCAGGAGCCGGCGCATCAGCCTCCGCAGGAGACTCGGCTGGGGGATCGGCAGGAGCCGGCGTATCGGCCTCCGCGTGAGTCTCCGTGTGGTCCATCTCCTCCGGCCGTGCGTCCTCCTGCTCGTTCCACAACACGGCCTTCAGGAAAGACGGCATCGGAGAAAGCCGCGCTTCCCGCAACTCCTCGAACATGAGCGGGTCGACCGGCCGCAGCTCCGCCAGCCTCAGCGCCATCACCCTCGGCCGTCCCGGTCGCACCGACCCGTCCCGCTTCATCGGCCCGCTCCCTCCACACCGAACCCAGCAGTTCGAAAACCTGTCTGAATTCTCTCATAGCCCATCGACAATCAGCAATACTTGCCGCCGATGAATTCCAAAGAAAATACGAGAAGTAAATGCCGATTATCACAAATGTTCACAATGTCCGAAAGGCCTTTTTCTCTGGCCTCTTGAGAGAGCTCGTGGCTCCCGTCGATCATTCCGGTGCCGATCGTCGACCTGATCTCCGTGTTGAACGGCCAGCCCCATCCACGCCGAAGACCGGACATTCCGACTCGCTGCGAGCCCGCCCAGAGTGACGACGGCGGCCTTCTGAGCGTCGGCGAACCGGCCCATGGAGGCATGTTCGGCGACCTTAAGAGAGGAGTCCACGATGGCGCCTTCCAGCCCATGCAGGACTACCTCGGCCGCGCACGGCCGGAGAGCGTCAGACAGGTCGTCCGGGTTCGACGAGCAACTGTTGCACGTAGCGGACCATGGATACCGGTCCGTCGTTCGCCGGCCGAGATCGCCCACCACGACCGCTACGATGCCCCGGCCCAGAACTGCAGCTTGAACAGGCCGACTCGATAGATGTCGCTGGGAAATTCGGGATCGGTGTCGTTCATCGGAATCTTCGCGGAGATGCGGGCCGACCAACTCGTGGCCTGCCGACCGAGGTCGAACGGAGTATGGCAATCCGCTTCATCGCCGGCGTAGCTCACTGCGACGATCCGCCCGGAAGCCAGGTAAATCCGTCCTTCCCAGGACCGCTGCCACGAGGGATCGATCGGCGATGGCCGCGTATCCCAGAGTTCGTAACGTACGTAGGCTTTCGCCCCATACTTGACGCTGAAAGTCACCCCGTTGGGTCCGACCTCGATCCATTCGAAAGCGGGCCCGACATCCCAGATAGTGGCCTCTCCCTCGCAGTCGCCTTCCATGGCTCCCATGTCCGCGACTCCGAAGAAATCGGAGATACCCGACGGTTCGGTCAGCACTTTGATCGGCCGAGCCATTCATCAAGCTCCTCGCTCACTTCGCTGAACACGACAAAGAAGGTCCGGCCGGCCGATGCGAGCACCCGGCGATCTCGGAAGGCATCCGTCGACCAGGCTCACCTCCTTCAGCCGCTCCGGCGAAGGATTCGCCGCGACGCCCTACCGCGGGCGGCGGGCGAGGAGGAACGCGTCGAGGGCGGTGCGCCGGCCGGCGTCGGTCTCGACCTCGCGACCGCGGGTCTCGGCCCGTACGACCTCCAGACCGCAGCCGTCGATGTCCGACGCGACGTCGTGGGCCGTATAGAGCACCGCCGGGTCCTGCGGGCCGCCGACGCCGTGCTCCAGGTTGTCGCTGTCGTGCGCGACCACCAGCAGCAGGCCGCCCGGGGCCACCGCGGCGGCGGCCGCGCGCATGACCTGGCGCCGCAGTTCGGCGCCCACCTGGAAGTAGGCGGAGACCACCAGGTCGTACCCGCCAGGTTCCGGGACGTACTCGCTCAGATCGGCCTCGACGAGCTCCAGCCGGTCGACGCGCTCACCGAGCCGGTCGGCGGCCAGCGTGCGCGCCCGGCGCAGCGCCACCGGGGAGAAGTCGACGGCGGTGGCCGTCCAGCCCCGTTCCGCCAGCCACAGGGCGTTGCGCCCCTCCCCCGCCGCGAGGTCCAGCGCGCGGCCGGGCGGCAGCTCGGCGGCGACCTCCTCGACCCATCGGTTCGGGCCCTCGGACCACAGCAGATCCTTGGTCTCGTAACGGCGGTCCCAGTCAGCGCTCTCCACGGTCCCGTCCTCTGCGTCGATACGCCCGGATGCCGGTCTCCGCACCGGGCCGTGTCCCCGTCTCGCCCCAGTGTGCCCACCGGGGCGACAAGGCCGTATTCTACAGAGCGTAGAGCAAGAGCGCCGGGTGTCGATCAGGTCGGTCATGTCCGTTGACGCCACAGCCGGCATCCGGCCGGTCCGCCATGACGGCCGACCGGCCCGGGTTCCCCCTGTCCCGCCGAACCGGATAGAACCATGATGTCTGCACAACTGATCACGAGTGGTGAAGCCAGCGACCCTCACGCGAACCGGCGTCGCGGGATCGTCGTGCTGCGTCTGCTCGCCGCACTGATGCTGCTCACCACGCTCGCCGCATGCGGCGGCTCGACCGGGGCGGCCGACCCGCCCGTACGGCTGATCCGGCCATCGTCGGAGTTCCACGGCACGTGGCTGCAGGAGCCGCTGTCCAAGCCCGACGTGACGTTGACCGACACCGCCGGCAAGCCGTTCAAGCTGCGGGAGCGTACGGCGGGACGCCTCACGCTGCTCTTCTTCGGCTACACCCACTGTCCCGACATCTGCCCGACGACGATGGCCGACCTCGCCTCGGCGCTGCGGGAGCTGCCCGCGGCGGACCGGGACAAGATCTCCGTCGTCTTCACCACCACGGATCCCGACCGGGACACGCCCGAGGTCATCCGGTCGTGGCTGGCGTCGTTCGACTCCTCGTTCGTCGGGCTGACCGGCGACTTCGCGATCATTCAGGCGGCGGCCGAATCGGTGGGCATCGCCCTGGAGCGGCCCACGCCCGGGGCGGGCGACTACGAGGTGACCCACGGCGGGCAGATCATCGCCTTCGACGGCGACCACCAGGGCCGGCTGATCTTCAGCTCGGGCACGTCGTCGGCCGAGTTCACGGCTGATCTGCGCAGGCTGCTGGAACGTATTCCGCTCACGGCTGCGACCCCGCCATCGGCCGCAACCGCACCGTCCACCGCCGCACCGATCACAAAGACGCCGTCGGCCGTAACGTCGTCCTCGGGCTCGGGCGACCTGCGGGTGACGGACGCGTACGTGCCGGAGCCCGCCTCCCCCGACGTCGCCGCCGCCTATTTCACCATCACCAACTCCGGCAGCCGCCCGGCCGTGCTCTCCGGGGTCAGCACCGACGTGTCCGAGATGTCGATGCTGCACGAGACCACGGGCACCGAGATGCGGCATCTCGCCTCGGTCACGGTGCCCCCGCACGGCACGCTGGCCTTCACCCGCGGCCACTACCACGTGATGATCGAGTCGCTCACCCGCAGGCTCAGGGAGGGCGACAACGTGAAGCTCACGCTGCGCTTCGAGGGCGGGGAGGAGATCACCGTGGACGCTCCCGTCATGCCGATCGGCCATCGTCCCCCGTCGCCGTCCCAGGGGTGAGGAGGGTGACGCGTTCGGGGGGCGATCGGTCGCGCGGCCGGATCAGCAGGCGCGGGCTGCTCGCCGCGACGTCCGCCGCCGGGGCCGCCGCCGTGGCGGGTGCGGTGGGCGGCAACGCCGCCTCCGCGGCCCTGGAGGGAGATCGTGCCCGCCGGGTCGGCGAGCGGAGCATCCCCTTCGACGGCGCTCACCAGGCGGGCGTCCTGGCCCCGACCGCCGCGCACGGCTGGCTCGCCGCGTTCGACCTGGTGCCGGGGGCGACGGCCCGCCAGATGGAGACGCTGCTGCGCACCTGGACGCGGGATGCCCGGCTGCTGACCCGCGGTGAACCCGTGCCCGACGACGACGCCATGACCACCGGCTACGGCCCCTCCACGCTGACGATCACGGTGGGATTCGGCTCCTCGCTGCTGCGCAAGCTGGGCGTCCCGGTGCCCGACCCGCTCGCGCCGATCCCGCCCTTCCCCCGGGACGAGTTGGACGAGCGCCGCAGCGGCGGCGACATCGGCGTCCTGCTCACCGCGGGTGACGCGATCGTGGTGGCCCATGCCCTGCGGGCGCTCACTCGTACGGCACGCGGCATCGCGCAGGTGCGCTGGCAGATGGGCGGGTTCAATCCCGTCGACGGGGTGACCGTCGACCAGGGCACGACCCGGCGCAACCTGATGGGGCAGCTCGACGGCACCGGCAACCCGAAGCCGGGCGATCCGGGGTTCGACGCGCACGTCTTCGCCGGTCACGACAGCGATCCGGCGTGGCTGCGCGGCGGGACCTACCTGGTCTTCCGGCGCATCCGGATGCTGCTCGATCCCTGGGACGCCCTGTCCCGGGAGCGTCAGGAACAGATCATCGGCCGGCGCAAGGACACCGGGGCGCCGCTGTCGGGCGGCGACGAGTTCACGCCGATCGATCTGGACGCGCAGCGGCCCGGCGGCGGGCTGGCCATCGGCCCGAGCGCCCACGTGCGGCAGGCGTCCCCCGCCTTCAACTCGGGCGCCGTCATCCTGCGGAAGGGTTTCTCCTACTTCGACGGCTACCGGCCGGACGGCGCGCCCGACGCCGGGCTGCTGTTCCTGGCCTTCCAGAGTGACCCCCGGCAGGGGTTCACCCGAATCCAGCAGCGGCTGGCCATGGCCGACGACCTCAGCCGGTTCATCGTCCACGAGTCGAGCGCGCTGTTCGCCGTGCCGCCCGGAGCCCGCCCGGACGGATACCTCGCGGAAGACCTGGTGAAGGCGCTGCCCGGGTGAGGCCGCCGTACGCCGGCACGGACGGTCAGGGATGCGGCGTCCAGTGGACGACCTTGGCGTGGGTCATCTCGTCGAGCAGCTCTGGGCCGTACCCGAAGCCGTGGCCGCTCGCCCCCACCGGCTGGGCCGCGCCGCCGGGGGCGCCGCCGAAGACCGCGTTGATCTTCACGGTGCCCACCGGTAGCTCCCGCCAGGCCCGCTGCGCGTTGGCCGTCGACGGGGTGAGCACGGTCGCGGCCAGGCCGTACGGCGAGGCGCAGGCGAGGTCGAGCGCCTGGTCGAAGGAGTCCACCACCCGGACGGCCGCGACCGGGCCGAAGGTCTCCGTCCGCATGATCTCCATGTCGTCGGTGCAGCCGCTCAGCACGGTCGCCGGGTAGAAGGCGCCGGGCCCTTCCGGCACCCGGCCTCCCGTCAGCGCGCGGGCGCCCGCCGCCACCGCGGCGCGCACCTGCCGGTCCACGATCTCGCGCTGGGCCCGGTCGACGAGCGGGCCGAGGGTGGTCTCCTCGTCGAGGCCGGGGCCCATCCGCAGTTCCTCCGCCCGCTGCACGAGCGCGGCGAGGAACGAGTCGGCGACGTCGCGGTGGACGTACACCCGCTCGACCGAGGTGCAGATCTGCCCGGCATTGGCGAAGCAGCCGGTCGCGGCCTGCGCCGATGCCCACTTCACGTCGACTCCGGCGTCCACGATCAGCGGGTCCTTGCCGCCGTTCTCGAGCAGCGTCGCCGCGCCGGTGCGTACGGCGGCCGCGGCGATGGCGCGGCCGGTCGCGGTGGAGCCGACGTGGGCCACGAGATCGACACCGGGGTGTGCGGCCAGTGGCTCCCCCGCCCTCCGGTCGCCGGTCAGTACGGTGAGCACGCCCGGGGGCAGCTCCGCCGCGATCAGCTCGGCGAGCAGCGCCCCGGTGTGCGGGGTGCGCTCCGACGGCTTGTGCACCACGCAGTTGCCGGTCGCCACGGCCGCGCCGACGAGCCCGCAGGCGATGGCCACCGGGTCGTTCCACGGGGTGATCACCGCGACGACGCCGCGGGGTTCGCGCACCATGAGGTCGGTCGCCGCCCAGGCGCCCTGCAGGCTGCGGCCCCGGTGCAGCGGGCCCAGCTCGGCGTACTGCCTGAGCGTTCCGATGCCGGCCGCGACGCCGCCACGCGAGTCGCCGATCGGCTTGCCCATCTCCCGGGTGACGAGCTCGGCCAGCTCCCCGGCGTGTGCCTCGACCCGGTCGGCCGCGCGGCGCAGGCATGCGGCCCGGTCGGCCGGGGCCGTACGGGCCCAGCCCCACCGGGCGCGGCGAGCCGCGGCCACGGCGCGTTCGACGTCCTCCGCGCAGCCGGCCGGCGCCGGGCCGATCGGCTCGCCCGTCGCCGGATCGCCGACCGTCAGCCGTTCCGGGCTCGCGCTCGCCGTCCACCCGGCGTCGGTCAGCACCCAGTGATCCCAGTCCCGCACAGCGGCCCCTCCCCGTTCTCTGCGGCCCATACCGGGCCGGCGAGAAACGGGTTCCCCCGGCGCCCGGCGCCAATCCACCCGCCGTGGCCGGATGTCCCAAGGGCCGCGGTGAAGGAAAGTTGCAGAAACCTCACGACTTTTGCAAATTATTGACGGCGGCTTTGCCGTTACATAGGGTCCGGACAAGATCCGCTTATCGAAGCCCCGACCACCCGGAGCGGTCCATGAAACGTCTAGGGAGTGTCCCGTGGATCTTCGCCGTAGCGAGGATCGGCCGGATGGATGCATCTCAAGGCCGACGAGGAGCCCATAGCGAAGCTATGGGCGACGAGGGCCGCGGGCCCCACGGAAGTTCCGAGCCTGCGAGGAACCTCCGCGGGCGCAGCGCGGCGAGGCGCCACCCGGGCGACCGCAGCAGGCCGAGAAGATCCATGGGACGCTCCCTGACAGCGGTCGTGTCGATACTCGGCCTGGCCGCCGTGACCGCCTGCACCGGCGGCGGCGCTGCGGGCGAGAAGTCGGCGGGTGGCGGCGCCGGCGGTGGCGTCTACACCACCATCGACGGCAACAAGCCCGGGCTCGACGTCAACGGGCCCTTCAACCCGTGGAACCCCAAGGGCAACTCGTTCCAGGGCTTCAACGCGATGCGCATCGCATGGTCGAAGAACCACCTGACCGACCCCAACCAGTTCTATCCGGGCATCGCGGCGAGCTGGGACATCGCGCCGGACAACTCGTCGATCACGCTGCACCTGCACCCGGACAACAAGTGGTCCGACGGGCAGCCGGTCACCGCCGAGGACGTGAAGTTCTCCATCGCCCTGGCGTACACACAGGGCAGCACCGCCTTCGCGCTCGACCCGGGCGCGGCCGGCGCCGCCTCCGACGTCGAGGTGGTCGACGACAAGACCGTCAAGATCACCCAGGACATGAAGAACCCGAGCGTCACGTTCGTACGCGGCGTCATGGACTCCTTCGTGGTGCCCGAGCACGCCTGGGAGGGCGTGCTGCCCGCCGACTTCTGGGACAAGCTCGAGACCGCGCGCGGCGAGGGCGCCGAGGCCGAGGCGGCCCGCGGCGAGATCACCGCGCTGTCGGAGAAGGTCCTCGCCTTCGGACCGCCCAAGGACGTCTCGGCCGGGCCGTTCGTCCTGGAGCGGATGAACCCCGGCGAGGCGCTCCTGGTGAAGAACAAGAACTTCTACAACGCCGCGAACGTCGGCCCCGACCAGGTCAAGCTGCTCAACTACACGGGCAACGAGCAGATCTGGAACTACCTCACCGCGGGCAAGCTCGACAACGCGCCGTTCACCGCCGTACCGGCCGACGTGATGAAGCGCATCGTGGCGACCCCGGGCAACCAGGTCGTCAAGGGCTACTCGCCGGTGGCCGTCGGGCTCGCGTTCAACCAGTCGAAGAAGCCGTACGACGACGTGCACGTGCGGCGGGGCCTCGCGCATCTGATCGACCGCGCCGAGGTCGTCAAGATCGCCTCGCCGGAGGGCGGAACGGCGGCGGTGACCACCTCGGGCATCCACGCCAAGGCCGCCAGGGAGTGGCTGGGCGGCGAGCTGGACGCGCTCGAGCCGTACAACGTGGACCCGGCCAAGGCCGAGGAGGAGTTCAAGGCCGCCGGGCTGACCAAGAAGGACGGCAAGTGGGCGCTGGCCGACGGCAAGCCGTGGAAGGTCACGATCCACATCCCGGCGCCGTTCTCCGACTGGGTGTCGGCCGCCAAGGCCATCACCAGCCAGCTGACCACGGCGGGCGTGGACGCCGAGGTCGTCACCACCGCCGACTACCCGCTCTACCTGTCCGAGCTCGCCGAGGGCAAGTACGACCTCGGCTTCTGGCTCATGGCGCTCGGGCCGGCGCCGTACAACATCTACCAGCGCCTGTACGGCGGCTCGAACGGCTGGAACATCCTGGGCGGCAAGGTCGAGCACTCCGCGCCCGGCAAGAACGGCAACTGGATGGGCGGCGCGGAGACCGTCGACGTCGAGGGCGTCGGCGAGGTGAACCCCGGTGAGCTCACCGCCAAGCTCAACTCGGTCAGCGGAGACGAGCAGAAGGCCGTCATCGGTCAGCTCGCCAAGGCCGCCAACCAGGATCTGCCGGTGATCCAGCTCTGGGACTACGTCAACACCCAGTTCGTCAACACCAACCGCTTCACCGGGTTCCCCGCCGACGACAGCGACCTGCTGCGCCAGCCCTCCGGCGTCTGGATCCAGCTCGGCATGCTCAAGAAGAAGCAGTAGCCGATGGCGCTTCACCGCTCCCGCGCACGCGCGGTCGCGTGGCGACTCGCGGGCCATCTGGCCCGCGGGTTCGTCATGATCCTGGTCGTCACCACGATCAGCTTTCTGATCATCAGGAACGTCCCGGGCAATCCCCTGGCCGCCAGGTACGAGAAACTCGTCGAGCAGGGCATGGCGCCCGACGCGGCGGCGCGCGCGGTCGAGGTGCTGTACGGCTTCATGCCGCAGGGCAGCCTGTGGGATCAGTACGTCGGCTACATGAGCGGACTGGCCAGGTTCGACCTCGGCGAGTCGCTGATGGTGCCGGGCAGCCCGGTGTCGGACGTGCTGCTGTCGGCCACCAAGTGGACGGTGCTGCCGGTGCTCGCCGGCACACTGCTGAGCTTCCTCGTCGGCGTCGTCATGGGCGTCTACGCGGCGATCAAGCGCTCGGGTGTGCTCGGCGACATGCTGGCGATCTCCGGCTCGCTGCTGCACGGCGTCCCGCAGTACGTGCTGGCGCTGCTGCTCGGGGCGATCTTCACGACGCTGATCCCGATCCTGCCCGCCGGCGGCACGGCGGACATTCTGTACGAACCCGGCTTCAACGCCGCCTATATCGGCTCGCTGATCGAGCACGCCACGCTGCCCGTCCTCACGTACGCGCTGGCGGGCTACGGCGGGTGGATCCTGGCGATGAAGTCGAGCGTGGTCACCGTCCTCGGCGACGACTTCATCCTCGCCGCCGAGCTGCGCGGCATGAAGCGGTCGATCATCTTCCGCTACGTGGCGCGCAACGCGATCCTGCCGCTGTTCACGATCCTGGCGCTCTCGCTGGGCCTGCTGTTCGGCGGCTCCATCTTCATCGAGCGCATCTTCAACTATCCAGGGCTGGGGCTGATGCTCATCGACAGCATCAACAACCGGGACTACGCGCTGATGGGCGGGGCGTTCCTGCTCATCACCGTGGCGATCATCGTGGCGAACATCGTGGCCGACCTGCTCTACACGGTGATCGACCCCAGGGTGCGCGGCGAGGGGGAGACGGCATGAGCGTGACCGTCGTTCCCGCCGCGGGCGCCTCCGCCACGGTCCGCCGCAACTTCTGGCGTGGCGTGTGGCGGGTCATGCGGCGCAAACCGAGCCGGATGGTCGGTGCGGCGATCGTGGCCGGCTTCGCCCTCATGGGGATCTTCGGGCCGCTGCTCTACCCCGATCCGCTGCCCCGCGACACCCAGGCACTCTACGCCCCGCCGAGCTGGCGACACCCGTTCGGCACCGACTTCGAGGGCACCGACGTGCTCGCCCTGGTCGTCACGGGGGCCCGCTACGTCCTGCTGACCGCCGCGGTCACGGCCGTCATCACGGTCGTGCTCGGCACGGCGATCGGCCTGTTCTCCGGGTTCAAACGCGGCCGCTGGGACAGCGTGCTCATGCGGCTCACCGACATGAAGCTCACGATCCCGGGGCTGCCGCTGCTGCTCGTGCTCTCGACGATATGGAAGTTCACCGGCGCCATCGAGATGGGGCTGGTGCTCGGGCTGCTCGGCTGGGGCGGGGTGGCCCGTGCCGTACGGTCCCAGACCCTCTCGCTGCGCGAGCGCGGCTTCATCGAGGCGGCGCGCGGGCTCGGCCTGTCGACGGGCCACATCGTCGGCCGGGAGCTGCTGCCGAGCATGGCGCCCTACATCGCGATGAACACGCTCATCGCGGTGACCGGCGCGGTATACGCGCAGGTGGGCCTGTTCTTCCTCGGCGTGCTGCCGTTCGAGGCGAACAACTGGGGCGTGATGCTCAACCTCGCCGTCTTCGGCGGCGGCGCGCTGACAACGACGGCGGCGCTGCCGTACCTGCTGGCGCCGCTGCTGGCGATCCTGCTGCTGACGCTGGGCATCGTGCTGGTCGTCGACGCGATGGACGAGATCTTCAACCCCCGGTTGCGGGAGGAGTGACCGTGGCCGCTGAGCAGTCTTCCGAGCAGTCCTCTGATCGGTCTTCCGCGCCGGGCGTACGGATCCGCGGGCTGTCGGTCGTCTACCGCACCGGCGCCGGGGAGCTTCCCGCGGTGTCCGGGATCGACCTCGACCTGCCGCCGGGCACCATCACGGGTGTGGTCGGCGAGTCGGGCTCGGGCAAGTCGACGCTCGCGCTGTCGCTGCTCAACGCCGTGCAGCCGCCCGGCAGGATCGCGGCGGGCAGCGTGGAGATCGACGGGCTGGGCGACGTGGCGGCCCTCCACGGCGACGGCCTGCGCAGGGCACGCGGGCGACATATCGGATATGTCTTCCAGGCGGCGCAGAACTCGCTGAACCCGCTCAAGACGGTCGGCGGACAGCTGCTCGACCTGGGCCGCTCCCACGGAATGGGCCGCTCGCACGGGCCGGACGACCTGCGCGGCCTGGTGCGGGAGGCCAGGGGCCTGCTCGACCGGATGGGGCTGGACGGCGCCCGGGTCCTCGACTCCTACCAGCACGAGTTGTCGGGCGGCATGCGCCAGCGCGTCGGCATCATGCTCGCGCTCGTGCTCAACGCCAGGGTCGTCGTGCTCGACGAGCCGACCACGGCCCTCGACATGATCACGCAGGCGACGATCCTGCGGATCATCCGGGAGGTGCACGAGGAGCGCGGCCTCACCACGCTCGTCATCACCCACGACCTCGGTGTCGTCGCCGAGGTCGCCGACAACCTCGCCGTGATGTACGGCGGGCGCCTGGTGGAGCAGGGCCCCACCGGGGAGGTGCTCGGCGACCCCCGCCACCCCTACACGCGGGGCCTGCTCGCGGCGATCCCGCGCCTGGTCGGCGACATCGGCGAGGCGCGGGCGCTGCCCGGCCGCCCGCCGACGCTCGACAGCGTCCCGGCCGACGGCTGCGTGTTCCGCGAGCGGTGCGCACTGCGCATGGAGGTGTGCGAGACGGGGCGGGTGCCGGTGGTGTCGTGGGGATCGCGGACCGCGGTGTGCCATGCCGTACAGGGCGCACGAAAGGACGTGAAACAGACAGTGACCGCTGGAACGGTGACCGCCGGAACGGCGATCGCTGACATGGGGGAGGAACAGGCGTGATCACCGGTACCGGTATCACCAAGACGTTCAGCAGGCGAGGCGGCGTGCTCGGCGGCCGGGAGGTCCCGGCGCTGCGCGGCGTCGACTTCGCCATCGAGAAGGGAGGCGCCGCCTCGTTCATCGGGGAGTCGGGCTGTGGCAAGACGACGCTCGGCCGGATCCTCGCCGGGCTGGAGAGCCACGACTCCGGCGAGATCACCATCGACGGCGTGCCCATGTCGTCGCTGACGCCGCGGCGGCGGCAGCCGTACTTCCGCCGCGTCCAGCTCGTCCATCAGGATCCGTACTCCGCGCTCAACCCGACGCGTACGATCCATCAGACGCTGAGCGCGCCGCTGAGCCTGCGGGCCCGCCAGATGGAGCGGGCGGGGACGGGCAGACCGAGATCGTGGATCGGCGAGCGGGCCGAGGAGCTGCTGAGCCTGGTCG
Source organism: Sphaerimonospora mesophila (assembly GCF_001417795.1). Taxonomy (NCBI): domain Bacteria; kingdom Bacillati; phylum Actinomycetota; class Actinomycetes; order Streptosporangiales; family Streptosporangiaceae; genus Sphaerimonospora; species Sphaerimonospora mesophila. The sequence continues at coordinate 50,078 of NZ_BCBX01000043.1, forward strand.
GGCTCGATCCGGGCTATGTGCTGCCGCGCTATCCGCACCAATTGTCCGGCGGCATGCGCCAGCGCGTCGTGATCGCCCGGGCGCTCACCGTCGACCCCGAGGTGCTGGTCGCCGACGAGGCCGTCTCGATGATCGACGTGTCGCTGCGCCTCGGCATCCTGGCCCTGCTCAAGGACCTGCGTGACCGCCTCGGCGTGAGCGTGCTGTTCATCACCCACGACGTGGCGACCGCCCGCTACATCGGCACGGACGGCGAGCTCTACGTCATCTACCGGGGGCAGGTCGTCGAGCGCGGCCCGGTCGAGACCGTCATCTCCACCCCCGTCCACCCCTACACGCAGGCGCTGCTGTCGGCCATCCCGGTGCTGCACGGCCTGGAGACGCCCGGCGAGCAGCGGGTGGTGCCCACCGAGGCGCTCGACGCGAGCAGGCACGACAGGGGCTGCCTGTTCGCTCCGCGCTGCCCGTTCCGTACGGCACGCTGCGAAAGCGAGCGGCCCGTGCTCGGGCACGACGGCGGCACGCCGCAGGAGCACGCCTGCTTCCACCCCGAGGCCCGCACCGTGGTCGCCGTGCCGGTGAGCCACTCGTGACCGCCGTCGGCGACGGGAACGAGACGATCGATCCGCATGCCGGCCTGTCGACCGAGCAGGCCGATCCGCGCTACCGGGAGATCGACCGGCTCCCGACCGAGCAGATCGCCCGGTTGATGAACGACGCCGACGCCACGGTCCCCGGGGCCGTGGCCGCGGCGATCCCGGAGATCTCCGCCGCCGTCGACGCGATCGTCGGCCGGATGGAGCGGGGCGGCCGGCTGTTCTACGTGGGCGCGGGGACCTCGGGCCGGCTGGCCGTGCTCGACGCGTCCGAGTGCCCGCCGACCTTCGGCACCGATCCCGAGCTCGTGCAGGGCATCATCGCGGGCGGCGAGGCCGCGCTGACCCGTTCGATCGAGGGGGCCGAGGACGACGCCGGCGGCGGGGCGGCCGCGGTCGCGGACCGGGAGGTGGGCCCGCTCGACTCGCTGGTCGGCGTGTCCGCCAGCGGCCGGGCGCCGTTCGTGCTCGGCGCGCTCGCCGAGGCGGGCCGCCGCGGCGCGCTGACCGTGAGCCTGTCCTGCAACGCGGGCTCCCCGCTCTCGACGGCCGCCGGGCACCCGATCGAGGTGATCGTCGGGCCGGAGGTGGTGGCCGGCTCGACCAGGCTCAAGGCCGGGACGGCGCAGAAGCTGGTGCTCAACATGATCTCGACGATCGCGATGATCCGGCTGGGCCGGACGTACGGCAACGCGATGATCGAGGTCTCGGCGGCCAACGCCAAGCTCGCCAACCGGGCGGCGCGGATGGTCGGCGACATCACCGGCGCCGGGCTCGACACCGCGCGGGCGATGCTCGAGGCGGCGGGCTGGAACGTCAAGGCGGCCGTGCTGATGATCGAGCGAGGCCTCGGCGCCGACGAGGCCGCCGCGCTGCTGCGGGCCAACGGCGGGCGGCTCGACGCCGCGCGGCGGGCCGGCGTACGGCGCGGCCTCGGCGCCTGACACCGTGACGACCCGGCACTGCGAGATCACGCACGGCGGAACCGCAGGTGGGACGGCATGCCTGCGAGTTTCTACAAGATCACGGAAGAGGTGCGGGCAGGTCGGCGGCGAGGTCTGCGAGAAATCGCAAGATCACGGGGTGGGGAGGGGGGTCACGGGGTGGGGAGGGGGGTCACGGGGTGGGGAGACAAGGGGGTCAGATCGACCTGATCCTGCGTCTGGCATCGCCGAGGTAGTCGCCGAGCGCGTCGCGGGTCGCGCGCAACGCGGCGTCCGAGGCGTCGAAGGTGCGCTGCGCGACCCCGACGAAGAGGCAGTCGACGATGAGGAGCTGGCTGATCCTGCTGGCCAGCGCGCCCGGGCGGAACGCCGTCTCGCGCCCGGCCGAGATCAGCACGTGGTCGGCCAGCTCGGCCAGCGAGGAGCGCGGGTTGTTGGTGATCGCCACGGTCGCCGCGCCGCCCTTGCGCGCGACCCGCAACGGGCCGAGCACGTCGGGCGTCTCGCCGGTGCAGCTCACGCCGACGGCGACGTCGCCCTCCCGCACCAGCGCCGCGCTGGTGAGGGCGAGATGCGCGTCGGTGAAGCAGTGGGCGGACAGCCCGATCCGCATCAGCTTCTGCGCCATGTCGGCCGCGACCAGGCCGGAGGCGGCGACGCCGTACACGTCCACCCTGCGGGCGCCGGCCACGACGTCCACCACCGCGCCGAGGCGGTCGGGGTCGAGTTGGGCCGCCGTGTCGGCGAGCGCCTGGGACTCCGCGTTCGTGACCTTGGCGATCACGTCGGTGAGCGGGTCGTCCGGGGCCAGGTCGCCGGGGACCAGCCGCTCCGGCGCCTGCCTGGCCACGGCCGCCGCGAGGGCGAACCTGAGCTGGGAGTAGCCGGCGAAGCCGAGGGACCGGGCGGTGCGCACGATCGTCGCCTCGCTGATCCCCGACACCGCGCTGATCTCGGTGATCGTGCTTCGCGCGACCATGGCGGGGTCGTCGAGGATGAGGCGCGCGACGGTCTGGGCGGCGGGGGTGAGCGAGGGAAGCACCGCGCGCACGGTCGCGATGGGGTTCGCCGGTGCCTTGGGGAACTTGGGCGCCGCCGGAGAGCTCGGGGCGATCGGAGAGCTCGGGGCGGCGCCCTGGTTTTCGATCATCACGTACGGCCTCTCTTGGACTGGATCAGCTTATGTGCCGCTGATCGGGTGCATGTGGCAAAGCAGTGAAATGACGTGTTTCGCTAACACATGATGCGGGCCTCGGCGATCATGTCGCCGCCTCCGGACGCGGTGGCGGGACGGCGGCCTTGGGGGTGACGCCCCGCCGCCTCACGCCGTGCGGGCTCTCACCTCCCCGATGAAGACCTCTTACGGAAGATTACACATAGATGACACTTTCTTTTACTACCATTGATCTGAAAGTAATTTTCTGCCAGGGTCGGAATCGCTCAGTGTCAAGATCGCTGCGTCCCCTTCATCCCCCCGGAGGCCCGCATGAGCTCCCCCACCCGGCGATCCGTGCTACGCGGCCTGGCCCTCGCCGCCACGGCCACGGCGATGCCCCTGCCCGCCCTCGCCGCCTCCCCCGCTCCCTCCGGCGGCGAGCCCGCTCCCCCGCTGCGCCAGATGCGCGGCATGTGGATCGCCTCGGTGCTCAACATCAACTGGCCGTCCAGGCCGGGGCTGACCCCCGAGCAGCAGCGGGCCGAATACCTCGCCTGGCTCGACCTGGCCGTGGCACGCAGGCTCAACTCCGTCTTCGTCCAGATCAGACCGACGGCCGACGCGTTCTGGCCCTCGCCGTACGAACCGTGGTCGCAGTATCTGACCGGGGTCCAGGGGCGGGACCCGGGCGCACCCCGATCACCCCGGCCACAGGCATCCGGACCGGATCGTGTCCTACGGCGGCAAGCTCTACTACAACCCCGGCATGCCGGAGGTCCGCGCGTTCGCGCAGGACGCGATGATGGACACCGTCACCCGCTACGACATGACGGCCTGCACTTCGACGACGACTACTTCTATCCGTTGACTTCCTCCCGGCCCTAAAGGACCGGGATTCCCCGTGCCGCTGGCGCGGCAGCGTGCCGCGCTCGTGGCCGGGGTGGTTGACGCTTCACAGACCGCCTGATGGCGAGGTCTCCACGCCCTGAGACCGCCAGCCCGGCGGCCTTGATGTTCTTGGCCGCGTTGACGTCGGCGTGCTCAACATGGCCGCAGGAGGTGCAGGCGAACCGCGCTTGGCTCTCACGCGATCTCGCATCCACCACCCTGCATGCCGAGCACGTCTGAGACGTGTACGCCGCCGGGACCTTGATTACCTTGCTGCCGGTGTACCGGGCTGCGTTGTTCACCGCGAGTTCGAGTCCGTACCAGCCCTTATCCAAGATCGCCTTATTGAGGCCGGACTTCTGAGCGACCCGCGAGCCGGGTTGCTCGATGGTGCCCTTCGCGCTGGCCGTCATGTTCTTCGTGTTGAGGTCTTCCAGCACGACCATGCCGTACCGTCTGGTGAGCGTCGCGGCGAGCTGGGCGTTGAAGTCCGCGCGTCGGGACCGGACCCGTCGCATGACCGTGCCCAGCCTGGCCACCACGCGCTTGCGCCGGTTGCTGCCCTTTCGGGTGCGGGCGAGTTGCCGCTGGAGGCGGCGATACCGCTGCCTCTGGCCATCGGTGATGAACGGCCGCTCATGGAAATCCCCGTCGCTCGTGGTAACGGCGACCACCACTCCCCGGTCGATCCCCACGGCCGGGCCTGGATGCGTCTGGGGAATGGGCCGGCCGTCCTCGATGAGGAACGACACGAACCAGTGCCTGCCGTCGCGAGTGATCGTGGCTGAGCGCAGGATGCCGCCGAGCGGACGCGACCAGCGGAACCGCACCCATTCAAACTTCGGCAGCTTCACCCGGCCCCATCGGCGGCTGATCCGTTCCACGACGATCTGCTTGGCGTCGGGGAACCGGAACGATGGCGACCACTTGCGGTGCGACCGCCACCGGACCTTCCATGTCCCGTGGGTTTTGACCGCCTGGTCCAAGTCCTTGAGCGTCTGCTGGAGCACGTGGGACGGAGCGTCCGCCAGCCAGCCGAAATCCTGTTTGGCGTCGGCAAGCTGCTTACACTGCTCGGCGTACCCGATGAACGCGCCGCGCTTGCGGTAGGCGCGGCGCTGCTCCAGGCCGGTGTTCCACACCGACCGGCAGATGCCGCCGATCTGTTCGGCGAACTCGACCTGTACAGGGGTGAACTCGACCCGATACTTGCGGCCGGACAGCATGAAACACCCCCTCCACAGACACTTAAGAGGCCACCGACCCCCTCTGGTCGGAGACCAGCGGCAGCCAGTCCTACCACAACCTGCACGCCGACACGCGGGGGTGGGTGAAGAAGGGCCTGCTCGACTACATCGCGCCGCAGCTCTACTGGTACATCGGCCAGTCGAACGCCGACTACGCCAAACTGGTCCCCTGGTGGTCCGACGTGGCGGCGGACACCGGCGTGCAACTGTGGATCGGCCAGGAGGCCTACAAGGCGGGCGCCGCGGGGCAGCCACCCGAGTGGTTCCAGCCGGACGAGCTCACCCGGCCCCGGACGGCGCCGCGGGCGGCCACTACTACGTGACCACCGTCGACCGGGCGGGCAGGCAGAGCGACCCGAGTCCCGGCCGCCGGGTGGCCGGTCGTTAGACGCGCGGCCGCGGCCGTACGGACGATCGCCGGAGTCCGGCACGCCGTACGGCCGCGGTGGAGCGCTCTGTCAGCCCGCGATGCAGGGAACGCGGTTGAGCGTGAAGGACGGGGGGACGGGGTTGGCGCCCGTGTGCGTCCCGTTGAAGCCGAGGTCGACGGACGCCCCCGGCTGGATGACGGAGTTCCACGGGAGCGCCTCGGCGTACACGTAGGTCTCCTCCTGGGACCAGGCGGCCGACCATCCGTTGGCGACCTTCTGCCCGGAGTCGGAGAACCTGAAGCGCAGGGTCCAGCCGTCGATCGGGTCGGGACTGATGTTGGTGATCCGCACCTGCGTGCCGAACCCGCTCTCCCAGGACCAGGTGCCGTACGTCACCTTGCAGTTCGGGGGCGGGGTCGGCGTCGGGGTCGGCCACGGGTAGGGATCGTGCGCGAGCGCGGAGATCAGATCCGACGGCCGGCTGAGGTTGCCCGCCGCGTCCCTCGCCACCACGAAGTAGGTGTAGTAACGGCCGGTGACGACGTCCGTCTCATAGAACCACGTGGTCGTACGGCTGCCGGCCTTGACGTAACCGGTCGCGGTCCGCCGGTAGACGTCGTAACCGGAGACGCCGACATCGTCGGTGGAGGCGTTCCAGCAGAAGTTCACCCCGGCGCCGTCGGCGACGCAGTAGTCGCGCAGCCCGGTCGGGCTGGTCGGCGGGGTGATGTCACCGGGTTCCGGGGTGGGAGAGGCGGTCGGCCGTGGTCCGGTCGTCGCGGTGGCGGTGATCAGGGCGGAGGGCTCGCTGATGTTGCCCGCCGCGTCCTTGGCCACGACGTAGAAGGTGTAGGAGCGGCCCAGGACGAAGTCCGCCGACATCATCGCGTTGGTCCCGGTCGGGCTCGCCGTCTTGACGAAGCCGTCGGTGGTCAGCCGGTAGACCTCGTAGCCGACCACGCCGCCGACGCCGCCGCTGGACGCCGCCCAGCACAGCCCGACCATGGCCGGGAAGTCCATCCCCGGAGCCATGGGCGGCGGGCAGGCGTACAGCGACTCGGGCCTGCTGGGAACGTCGCCGCGGGGCGACCCGCTCGGGCTCGGACTCGGACTGATGATCGTCGGGCTCGGCGTCGCTTCCAGCGGGGCGCCGAGAGCGGGGTTCACGGCCGAGCCGAACAGCATGCCGGCGAGGGCCGTGCCCGCCACCCCCATCCACAGCATCGACCTGCGAAGTCTCATGAGAGAGGCTCACCTCGATCACTCGATCGGACCCCGGCTCCGGATGGGGCCGGGTCGACCCCCCGCAGGGATCATCGGGGTCAACCGGCACGGGCGTCAACGGGCAGTCCGCGCTCGCGGAGATTCGCACTGGTGGGGAGGTGAAAATTCCATCCGGATCCGTTCACCACGGCTCCCGACAGGCGTGTGGCGCGGCCGCGGGCCGACCAGAGCCTCGATCGGAAGATTGGAACGAGACAGGACGAATCCCTGTTGATCGGGATCTAGTGCCCCTCCCGCAAACCTTTGCCCCGTCGCGTCGCCCAGGGCAGCACCTCGCCGCGTTGTCGTCGTCGCTCGTAGCTCCGCTACTCAGCTCCTCCTCCGCCTTGCGATGCACCGCCCTGGACACCGCGCCGTCCGGGCAAACCTTGGCAGTCACGGCACTAGCAACCGGCGTTCTTAGCTGATATTAAGAACACTGCCATTCCGCTTCATTTCAGCTAATTTCAAGGAGGTGAATCATGACCAGCCTCGTCGACTACACCAACGCCGTGTCCCCCGAAATGTTCGGTGACCTGAGGGAGACCGCCGAGGGTCACGGCCTGACGGCCGCCAGCCCCGTGCTGGCGACCCCGACGGCCGTCGCCCTCGGCGTCGCCATCGGCGCGGTCGCCTTCCACGCCGGTTACATGTACGGCATCGCCCGCAACATGGCCGAGGGCAAGTACCCGCAGCCGAAGCAGCTGCCCCAATGACATCTCGACGCACCCGAAGCAAGGGAGATGATCCATGCCGCTACTCGCCGAGAAGGTGAACGCAGACCCGGCGCTCGGCGCGATCTCGATCCACAGCACCGAGCCCTGCCACGAGATCGGAGGTGCTCCGGTGCTGGCCACGCCCGCCACGATCGTGGGAGTGGCGGCCGGCGTGGGCCTGGTCGGTTCGGTGGTCGGCCTGTTCGCCGCGGGCTACGCGATGGGCCGCAACTTCGGCGGCACCAGGCCGCCCAAGAGCGAACAGCTCCCGTCCTAACCAAGCCCGTTGCCGGGGGTGCCGCCGCCGACCGCGGCGTCCCGGCAACGGGTCGATCCAGGAACGAGCCAGGAAACGCGACCCCCCATGAAAAGACCAGCCAAGCGCCGCCGCCCCGGGCTGCCGTCCGCCCTGTCCGCCATCGCCGGCGGCATCCGAGCCGCCGCCGGGTCGCCGTCCACGCTGTCCAGATCGCAGGTGCTGACCTGGACGGAACGGCTGAACTCGGTGACCCACCTCCTCGCCAGTCTGGAGTACCTGACCCGCCGCCGGGACCGGGAATGGGGCGGCGCCAACAACTGGGACGTCAACCGCCGCATGTTCCACGACCGGGCCCCCCGCTTCGCGCGCGCCCTCGACCTGGTCGCGGATCCGCGGGTCAGCACCGCCCTGCATGCCGGCCGCGCCGCCGCCGCTGCCGCGCTCTGGCTTCCGCTGTCACCGCGGCAACGTGTCGCCGCCGACGCGGTGCTCGCCGGCAGTCAGGCGGCGCTGCACGCCCAGAACCTCTACGGAAGCGACGGGGCCGACCAGATCTCCTTCCTGGTGCAGGCGCTGACCACCATCGCCAGGGCGGGTCACCGCCGGCCCGCCGTCGCCGACGCCGCCCTGTGGTTCGTCTCGCTGCAGTCGGTGCTGTCCTACACGGTCTCCGGATGGGCCAAGCTCCCCAGCGACACCTGGCGCAGCGGCCGCGCCCTGCCCAACATCATCCGCACCCACACCTACGGCGACCCGCACGCCTGGAAGCTGATGCGCCGTTTCCCCCGGCTGACCCGGCTCGCCGCGCACGGCGTCCTCACCCTCGAATGCGCGTTCCCCGTCGTCTTCGCCGGCCGCGGCCGGCTCGCGCCGTACCTGCTCGGCGCCGCCGGGGCGTTCCACCTCGTCAACGCGCGGGTGATGGGACTCGGCCGGTTCTTCTGGGCCTTCACGGCGACCTATCCCGCGGTGCTCTACACGGCCGGGCCACGGGTGCGCACCGCCCCGGACGGCACGGTCAGCCGTCGCCACGACGCCCTGCCCGCCACCGTGACCGCCGCCGGGCTCGCCCTGCTCGCCGCCGGTCAGGCGGCACGCGCCCGCCGGCGACGGATCGTCGTACGCGGCCGGGGCGACGAGCGCACGCTGACCACCGGCGCGGGCAACACGCTGGCCTACCGCGTTCTGGGCGAGGACGCGGCGGCGAGCGGCCCGGTGGTCATCCTCGAAAGCGGCATGGCCGCCACCACCGAACACTGGGAACGGATCGCGGCCCGGCTGGCGTCGCGCTTCACCACCGTCACCTACCAGCGCGCCGGGTACGGCGTCAGCCGTTACCGGGCCGGGGCCGAGTTCCGTTTCGACACCATGGTGGACGACCTGACCGATGTGGCCAAGCACGTCGCCGGCGGCCGGCCCATCGTGCTGGTCGGGCACTCCCTCGGCGGCTACCTCGCGCTGCTGGCAGCCGAGCGGCTCGGCGCGCAGGTGCGGGGCGTCGCGCTCGTCGACTCGAGCCACCCGGCGGAACTGCAGCGCTCCATCCGGCAGGCCGAGGGCGGCCGCGCGTTGACCGGCGCGCTGGCGCTCATGCCCGCGTCGCTGGAACTCGGGCTCGGCTCGCTGCTGCAACGCCCGGAATGGGTGGACCGGCTTCCGCGGGAGGCGCGCACCACCGCGCTGGCCCAGTACCGCGACGCCAAACTGTGGGCCGCCGCCCGCCGGGAGTGGCGGGTCGTCAAGGAGAGATTCGAGCGGTTCGACGGCGTCCTGCCCCGGATCTCCGCCCCCCTCCTGGTCATCACGGCGGGCCAGACCGCCGCCACCGACGCCGTACAGGTGGACCTGCACGACGAGTTCGCCGCGGCCGCCCCACAGGCGCGGCGGCACCTCGTCCAGGGCGCGGACCACGACGAGATCCTCACCGACGCCGGGCGCGCCGCCGAGGTGAGCGCGATCATCACCGCGTTCCTCGACGACCTGGCGGAGGCGCCCCTCGGCCGCGACGGGCGGGAAGGACGCGACGGCCCACCGGACCGGACGGACCGGAGGCGGAACGGAGGCGAGCGGCGATGAGACCGCGAATCGCGCCGCCGGCGCGCCAGGCCGACTGGGGCGCGCTCACCGCTGTGGTGATCGGCGGCCTGGCCGCCTGGTTCGGGGTGACCGTCCTCAGCCAGCATCCCCAGCAGATCTTCGACCGGTTCCGGCGGTACGACTACACCGGCCTCCTCATCGGCAACTGGCGCTTCTTCGCCCCCGAGCCGGCGCAGCACGACTTCCACGTCCTGCACCGGGTGCTCCTCGCCGACGACGCGCAGACCCCCTGGGTCGAGACCACCCACATTCCGAAACGCATCTGGCGGCAGATGGTCTGGTTTCCGGAGCGGCGGCAGGACAAGGCCGTCTTCGACATCTGCGCCGAACTGATCGTCTCCATGGCCCAGCCCGGCCTCGACCTCACCAGGGTCCCCGCCTACCAGGTGCTCTGCGACCACGTCGAGCTCGTCGTACGGGAGGAACACCGGGCCGGGCCGACGCCGAAGGGCTTCCAGTTCGTGATCGCCCGCAGCACCGGCTACGACGAGTCCAACGATCCCGACTACCTGCTGATCTCCCAGTTCATTCCGCTCCAGGAAGACCACCACCATGAGTGAGATCGCCGACATCGGCTACGGCGCCCAGTTCGCCGACTTCTACGACCGTCTCTTCCCCGGCGGTCCGGCCGTGGCGGCGACCACGGCGTTCCTCGCCGACCTGCACCCCGGCGGGGATCTGCCGACCCTGGAGCTCGGGGTGGGCACCGGCCGGGTCGCGCTTCCCCTGGCCGACCTGGCCGGCCCGATCGTCGGCGTCGACTCCTCGCCCGAGATGCTCGCCGTCCTGCGCGCCGCCCTGGCCGAACGGCCCCGCCCGGTCACCCCCGTGCACGGCGACATCCGCGACTACTCCGACGATCGCCGCTACGGGCTCGTCTACTGCGTCTGCGGCACCCTGTCCATGCTGCTCGACCCCGCCGAGCAGCAGCGGGTGCTCGACGTCGCGGCGGCCCGCCTCGCCCCCGGCGGGTGCCTGGTCGTCGAAACCCACAACCCGAGCTTCGCCCAGGCGCTCAACCAGGGCAGGGTACGCGACTCGTTCTTCGTCCCCTACCCCGCGCCGGACACCGGGCTTCTGTCCTACTCCACCATCGACATCGACAATCGCATCTGGCATCTCGCGCACATCTGGATCGACGACGGCCGTTCCCGGATCGCCTCGGAGGTGAGCCGTCTGACCACACCCGAGGAGGTCGACGAATACGCCCGGCTGGCCGGGCTGACGCCGGCGGGCCGCTACTGCGACTGGCTCGGCACCGAGTTCAGCGGCCAGGAGCCGATGTACGTCTCCGTCTACCGCAAGGACTCCACACGATGACACGGGCGACAGAAGCGCTGCGGGACGAGACACCGCCGAGCGGCCCCGAGTTCCCCGAGCCGGACGACCTCGCGGGGACGGCCCCGGCCGGCCCACCGGCCCCGCCGTCGGAGGACCGGGGGCTCCACTGGATGAGGATGCTGGCCCGGTACGTCCGGCCGCACCGGAGGATCTTCATCACGGCCGCCGTCCTGCTGCTCGCCTCCAGCGTGCTCGGCCTGCTGCAGCCGCTCGCCGTACAGGCACTCATCGACGGGCTGACCGCGGGAACCGAGGCCGGCCAGGCGCTGGCCGTGTTGACGGGGCTCGTGGCGGTCGCCGCCGTCCTGCTCGGAATCGGCAACTATCTCACCCTGCGGACCGCCGAGGCGGTCGTCCTCGACGGGCGCCGCGGCCTGATCCGCCACCTGCTCCGTCTGTCCGTACCGAGCCTGCGCGGCCAGGAACCCGGCGACCTGCTCGCCCGGGTCACCACCGACACCATGCTGCTGCGCCAGATCGCCAGCCAGGCGCTGATCGACCTGCTGACCGGTGGTCTGATGCTGCTGGGGGCGGTGGTCCTGATGGCGGTCGTCGACGTGGTGCTGCTCGGCGTCACCGTCGTCGTGACCCTGCTGCTCGTGCTCATCATGGCGGTGATCATGCCGCGGATCCGGATCGCCGCCCTGCGCGCGCAGGAGTCGGTCGGGCAGATGGGCGCCGCCCTGGAGCGGATCCTCGGGGCCTTCACCACCGTCAAGGCCTCCGGCATGGAAGCGGCGGAGATGGCCCGCGTCGACGTCTCGGCCCGCTCCGCCTTCCAGCAGGGCGTGTCACTGGCCCGCTGGGGGTCGGTGGCGGGCACCGCCGCCGGGCTGGCGATCCAGGTCGCCTTCCTGGTCGTCCTCGGCCTCGGCGGCGCCCGGGTGGCGAGCGGCGCCATGACCGTGTCGGCGCTGGTGGCCTTCCTTCTCTACGTGGCCTACCTGACCCACCCGATCATCCAGCTGATCGGCGCGACCACCTATCTGCAGGCGGGCAGGGCGGCGCTGAGCCGGATAGCCGAGGTGAACGCGCTGCCGGCCGAGCCGCTCGACCTGCCGTTCCCCGCCCAGGATGGTCTCCCGGCCGCGTCGGCGACGGAGCCGCGCCACCCGGGCCGGGTGGTGCCGTCCACCCCGGCCTCCGTGGTCTTCGACCGGGTCACCTTCACCTATCCCGGCCGGACGGAGCCTGCCCTGCGCGACTTCTCCCTGGTCGTGCCCGCCGGCGGGCTGACCGCGCTCGTCGGGCCCTCCGGCTCGGGCAAGACCACCGTGCTCAAACTGCTGGAGCGGTTCTACGACCCCCAGCAGGGCCGCGTGCTCTTCGACGAGCGGAGCCTCCCCGACTGGCCGCTCAACGACCTGCGGGCGGGCATCGGCTACGTCGAGCAGGACGCGGCCGTGCTGGCCGGGACCCTCCGCGAGAACATCGTGTACGCGGCGCCGGACGCCGCCGAGGCCGAGATCCGGGCGGTGCTGCGTACCACGCGGCTCGACCCCCTCCTGCGGCGTCTCGGCGACGACCTCGACGCGGAGATCCAGCACCGGGGGGTGTCCCTGTCCGGCGGCGAACGTCAGCGCGTCGCCATCGCACGGGCCCTGCTGCGCCGGCCCCGTCTGCTTCTGCTCGACGAGGCGACCTCGCAGCTCGACGCGGCCAACGAGGCCGCGCTGCGTGACGTGATCCGGGACATCTCCGGCGACACCACGGTCATCATGGTCGCCCATCGGCTGTCCACGGTGCTCCACGCGGGGCAGATCGTGGTGCTGGCGGACGGAACGGCGCAGTCGTCCGGAACGCACGCGGAGCTGCTGCGGAAATCCCCGCTCTACGCCGAGCTGGCGGCAGAGCAGTCGCTGGCGTGACCCGGTCGCGGAGTCGGAGGAGATCACCGGAGTGAACCTTGCCCGGCTCAACGGCTCCGGTCGGGGCCGCGTCGACGCGGTGGTCGTCGGTTCCGGCCCCAACGGCCTGGCCGGGGCGCTCGTCCTCGCAGCGGCGGGCCTCGAGGTGCTGGTCTACGAGGCCGCCGACACGATCGGCGGCGGCACCCGCACCGAAGAGCTGACCCTGCCCGGTTTCCGGCACGACGTCTGTTCGGCGGTCCATCCGATGGTGCTGGCGTCCCCGTTCTTCCGGGCGTTCGACCTGTCCCGGCACGGCGTACGGCTCCTGCAACCGGAGATTCCGTACGCCCATCCGCTCGACGGCGGCCGCGCCGCGCTGGCCTGGCGCGACCTGGAGCGCACGGCACAGGGGCTGGGGGTGGACGGCCCGGCGTGGCGGTCGCTGCTCGGCCCCCTGGTGGAACGGTGGCGGCCCCTCGTCGACACCGCCCTGTCCGACTTCCGCAGTCCGCCGCGGCATCCCGGTACGGCGCTGCTGATGGCGCTGCGGATTCTGGAGCAGGGCTCGGCGCTGTGGGGGGTCAGGTTCCGAGGTGACGCGGCCCCCGCCCTGCTCACGGGTGTCGGCGCGCACGCCATCGCACCGCCCCGGGCGATCGCCCCCGCCGGAGTGGGCCTGGTTCTCGCCGCCCTCGCCCACGCGGTCGGCTGGCCCGTGCCGCAGGGCGGCAGCCACACCATCACCCGGGCGATGGCCGCCGAGCTGACCCGCCTCGGCGGGCGGATCATCACGGGCCGGCGGATCGACACCTTGGCGGAGCTGCCGCGCGCCCGCGCCGTCCTGCTCGACGTCGCCCCGGCGGGGCTGCTGCGCATCGCCGGCGATCTCCTGCCGGACCGGTACGGCCGCCGGTTGCGCGCCTTCCGCCCCGGTGGCGCCGCCTGCAAGGTCGACTTCGCGCTCTCCGGTCCGGTGCCGTGGGCGTCCCCCGAGTGCGCCCGGGCCGGCACGCTGCATCTGGTCGGTTCCCGGGCCGAGGCGCTCGCCGCGGAGCAGGCGGTCGCCGCCGGCCGGCACGCGCGGCGGCCGTACGTCCTGGCCGTACAGCCCGGTGTCGTGGACTCCGGACGCGCGCCCGCCGGTCACCACGTCCTGTGGACGTACGCGCATGTGCCGAACGGCTCCCCCCGCGACGTCAGCGATCAGGTCATCGCCCAGGTGGAGCGGTTCGCGCCCGGATTCCGAGAGCTGATCCTCGCCGAGCACGTCGTCACCGCCTCGCGGGCGCACCTGCACAATCCCAACTATGTCGGCGGGGACATCTCCGGCGGCGCCGCCGACCTGTGGCAGATGATCATGCGTCCGGTTCCCCGCTTGGACCCGTACCGCACGCCGCTGCCCGGGGTCTACCTCTGCTCCTCGTCCACCCCGCCGGGCCCGGCCGTGCACGGGATGTCGGGGGTCCACGCCGCCGGCCGGGCGCTGCGCCACCGGTTCGGCATCAACGCCGATCCGCTCGATCTCGTCGCGTCCGCCGTGTCCGGGAACGGATCCGCCAGAACGGAGAGCCCCTGAGGCGACACTAGAATGATCGGACCCGGCGGCCACACCAACCGGCACGGCAGGATTCGTCCGTCACGGAAGGGAAGGGTGACCGAATGGCCGAGCCACCCGTCCGATCGACCCTCGCCGAGAAGATCGAGCGGCTCTTCGAGGTCGTCCGGCGCCCGGACCGAGAGCAGTACCGCAACGAGGAGGTCGCCGCCGCCTGCCGGGAGGCGACCGGGGAGAGCTTCTCCGCCACCTATCTGTGGCAGCTGCGCAACGGCCGCAGGACCAATCCGACCAAACGTCACCTGGAGGCGCTCGCCCAGTTCTTCCAGGTGCCACCGGCCTACTTCTTCGACGACGAGCAGAGCGAGCGGATCGCCGAGGAGCTGGAACTGCTCGGCGCGCTGCGGGACAACGCGGTACGGCAGATCGCCCTGCGCGCGGTCACACTGTCGCCCGAGGGGCTCGACACGATCAGCGACATGATCGAGGCGATCAGACGGCGCGAGGCGCGCCGCAGGGGGCTTACGGAGCACGACGGTGATTGATCGAGCTGTCTGGCGCAAGTGCCGGTCGATCGTCGATCGGTTATCGATCCCGGCGCCCTTCGATCCCGACCTGTTCATCTCCGCGCTCGCAGAGCGGCGCGGCCGGGCCGTCGAGCTGGTGCCGATGCCGGGCACCGCCGCGCAATGCGGCGCGCTGGTCGCCACCGACGAGGTCGACTACATCTTCTACGCCACCAGCACCACCCGCCTGCACCGGGAGCACATCCTGCTGCACGAGGTCGGACATCTGCTCTGCGGGCACGTCGGCGACGTCGACCCCGGCCTGCTGCCCGAGCTCCTGTTTCCCCACCTCAGCGGCGACCTGGTCCGGCGGGTGCTCGGGCGGACCGACTACTCGGCGGCGGAGGAGCAGGAGGCAGAGCTGGTCGCCTCGATGATCTCGCAACGGGCCCGTCGCCGACCGGCCGGATCGGTCGCCCCCGAGATCGCCGACGGCCTGGCCCGCGTGGGCTCGATCTTCGACATCCGGTGAACGATGCTGCACTGGCTGAACTACAGCGCCTGTGCGCTCGCCGTCGGGGTCGCCGGATACAAGCTGTTCCGCGTACGCCGTGACCAGCGGGCGCTGGGCCTGCACTACCTGTCGGCGTTCTTCCTCTGTCTGGGGTCGGCCATGGCGATCATGGCGCACCCGACGCTGGACCTCGTCAGCCGCTTCGAGCCGGTGCCCAACACGGCCCGGTTCGTCGGCAATGTTCTGGAGATGACGGCGGCGTACTTCCTCGGCGCGCTCGGGTACACCGTCGCCACCCCCGAGCACACGAGACGATGGCTGCGCCGGTACGGAACCATCCTCGCCGCGGCCGCGGTCCTCATGGCCACGATGCTGGTCGCCGCCGACACCACCTACACGCTCAACTTCGTCAACACGTACTCCACCAACCCGCTGGTGGTGGGGTATCTTGCGGTGTTCTTCCTCTATATAGCGGTTTGCGCGGTGGCCTTCACCCGCGCCGTCGGCCGCTACGCGGCGCACGCGGAGACCACCGCCCTGCGGGTCGGACTGCGGTTCGTCGTCGCCGGAGCCGTCGTGGGGATCGTCTGGGCGGGCTGGTCCGGAGTCCGCCCGATGATCACCCTGCTCACCGGGCGGCCGCTGGCCACCACCGTCCCGATCGGTTCGATGATCGGTTCCATCTGCATCCTGCTCTGGCTCGTCGGGGCGACCCTCACCGCCTGGGGGACATGGCTGGCCGCCCCGCTGCGCTGGGTGCGGGCGTTCATCCGTCATCGGCGGATGGACCCCCTGTGGATGGCACTACGGACGGCCCAACCGCAGATCGCGCTGATGACGACGGCCAACGCGCTGAGCAACGCCGAGTTCGCCCTCTACCGGCGGATCATCGAGATCCGGGACGCGCAGCTCACGCTCCGGCCGTACGCGCACCCGGCCGTACCACAGTGGGCGGGTCCCGCGGTGGATCCGGCCACCCTGGAGGCCGCGGTGATCGCTGCTTCCCTGATCGGCCACGCCGCCGGGCGCCGCTACGACGCCGAGCACCCCTTCCATGACGTCGATCCGTCGCTCGCCTCGGAGAGCGCCTGGCTGGTGCGGGTGAGCCGGGAGTTCACCAGGTCGGCGGTGGTCGCGCGGGTGCGGGAGCGCGCCGCGGAAGCGGCACATCACCCCACGGGCTGATCACGCCGCCGGCGGATCGACCCGTACGTGGAGCGGCGGTGACGACGCCGACACCGTCGCCGGAAACGTTTCGCCCCTAATATCATGTCAAGCAATATATGCTGGGGCGCATGAAGGCACAGGGTATGACGGAGCAGGCGTTCCTCGTCCTCACCGCGCTGGTGGACGAGTCGCGGCACGGCTATGGGATCGCACAGGAGGTCGAGCGGCTCTCCGAGGGGCGGGTGCGGCTCAAGATCGGCACCCTGTACGGAGTGATCGACCGGCTGGCCGCCGACGAGTTGGTCGCACTCGACCGGGAGGAGGCCCACCGGGGACGGCTGCGGCGCTACTACCGGCTCACCGATCGGGGTGCCCGCGCCCTGGAGGCGGAGGCCGTACGGCTCGCCGAGAAGGCCCGCTATGCGACGGAACGGCTGCGCGCCCGGCACGCGGGGGGAACGGCATGAGCCCGCTGGAGGATCGCTACCGGCGGGTGCTGCGACTGCTGCCGCCGAGCTATCGCGCCGAGCGCGAAGAGGAGATGGTCTCGGCCTTCCTGGACGCCTCGGGATCCGCCGTGGACGACGACGATGCATGGCCGCGGTGGTCGGAGATCGCAAGCGTGGCCGCGCTCGCGGTGCGGGTCCGCCTGGGCGGCGCGGGCGCGCCGCCGAGGAGCCTCGCCTGGGGTCGGACCGTACGGCTGACCGCCCTGGCCGGGCTGGGCTTCCAGGCGATGATGGGCTGCGTCTTTCTGGCCCAGGCCCTGGATGTCTACGGCGTGCTCGCCCTGCCGTACGCGAACGGCGAGATGCCGATCGGAGAGCCGGCGTCGGCGGAGCGGGCGTGGCACCTGTCCAGGGACCTCGCGCCCGCCCTGTGGATCGTCGGCTATATCGCGCTGACCCGCGGCCGTCCGCGCGTCGCGAAGGTCGCGGCGGTGCTCGGACTCACCACGTACGTCGCCGATTTCGTCGTGTCCTGGACAAGTGCGCCGGAGATGTCGGTTCTCGCCGATTGGGTGAGCCGGTCCCTCATGCTCGTCGTCCCCACGCTCGCCCTGCTGGCCGGGTTCCACCGGGACGCCCCGGCGCGCCGCCACCCGGTCCGGGTGACCGCGCTCCCCCTGATCGCCGGAGCGGCCCTCTTCCTGGTCACGGCGGTGTCGTCCTGGGCCATGGTCACGGCGAGCCGCTCACCGCAGTGGCCCGGCGTGTGGGCATGGGTGTGGCCGTGGCTGCCGCCCTCCGGCCTGTCCTGCCTGGCGCTGCTGGTGGCGGGTGTCGCATATGTCGTGGCGCACCTGTCCACGCCCCGGTGGCGCTCCCCCGCCGTGCCGCTGGCGCTGGCGATCCTGACCGTGCCCGTGATGCTGTCCCAGCTCTCGTACCTCAACCTGAACTCGGGCGACCAGGTCACCGGGACGTTCAACGCGGTGATCGTCGTGCAACTCCTCGCGCTCCTGGTGAGCGGCCTCACGCTCGCCGTGATCGGCGCCAGGACGTTGCCCTCGGGAGACACGGCCTCCCGGGCGGTCTCGTGAGGACCGACGGCGGCAGATGCCCGCGGGATTTCCCGACCCTGTTTCCGGGCATCCGAATTACCGCCGTTCTCCACGTATTCTTGAATTTTCCAGGGAAGACGCGATAGACCGAAATCCATCGACCGGCAAGCCGCGCTATATCGTCGATTAGTGTGACAAGATTTGAGCTGTGAACCGAAAGGCAAGACCGATCCTCCGGCGCGACTGACTGGAGGATCGACACTTGCCCAGCGCAGATCTGTCCAGCCCTGCCGTGCTGTTCGCGCTCCTCGTGATCGGCGTGCCGCCGTGCGTGCTGCCGGTCCTGCTGATGCGGCGGTTACGGCGGCTGAGCGCCCTGCGGGCCGAGGCCGTACGGCAGGCCGCCGCCGAGGCCAGGGAGCGGCTCGCCCGGGATGTCCACGATCTGCTCGGCGGCCGCCTGTGGCTGGCCTCGCTCAAGAGTGAGCTGGCCTGCCGTCTGGTCGAGGAGGACTCCCCCGCGCGGGCGGCACTGGCGGAGGCGATCGAGTCGATCCGGCAGGCGGCGGCCGAGGTGCGCAACGTGACCAGGTCGTACCAGAAGATCTCCCTGTGGTCGGAGATCGCCGACGCCAGGGCGGTGCTCGCCGCGTACGGCACGAACTGCGAGGTCGAGGCGGCCGAGGTGAAGCTCGCGCCGGAGGTGGACGCGGTGCTCGCGGTGATCGTACGCGAGGCCGTGACGAACGTGCTGCGCCACAGCCGCGCGAGCCTGTGTGTGATCAGGATGACGCCGGTCGAGGTGGACGGGGCGGACGCTTCCGGCGGGGCGACGGGCACGGGCTCCCGGGTGATGGCCTCCGGGGTGCGCCTGAGCATCGCCAACGACGGCGTCGGATCCCCCGTGGCGGCGGGCGCCGGCAGCGGCATACGCAATCTCCGCCGCCGGGCCGCCGAGCTGGGCGGAGTCGTCGGCACGGCCGTCGACCCCGGCGGCTGGTTCCGGCTGACCGCCGAGATCCCGACCCCCCCGACCCCCCCGACCTCCAAGACCTCCCCGACCTCCCCGTGATCTTGCGATTTCTCGCAGCGTCGGCCTCTGACCTGCCCGGATCCATTCCGTGATCTTGCAGTTTCTCGCAGGAATGCCGCCTCACCCGCGCACATGGACTCCGTGATCTTGCAGTCGGTGGCGGAGTGCAAGATCACGGCGGAGGTTTCACCTGGTCACGCCGCAGGTCTGCGAGAAACCACAAGATCACGAAGGCAAAAATCCCTGCTCAGGCCCTTGATCTGCAAGCTTTCGCAAGATCACGGCGGGGGCCGGGGGGGGGAGGTTGCGGCAAGGGTGGGATCACTCATGCGACTCCCATGACGTCACTCATGGGTGGTCACATGACGTTCTCACACATTGCTGTTGACTGGAGTAACTTGGCCAGTCCAGTCATTTCCGGAATTCTTTGTTGCGACCGGCCTAAGGGGACATCTGGTGATTAGTAAGTATGAGATTTATTGCCTCGCTGATCCCTTGTTTTATGACACTCTCGACCGCAACCGTGTGGAGCATCCCGATTTCGAGATAACCCGGCGACCCGTACCCGACGGGTGGCTGCATCGGTCGACGGAGACCTGGATGCATTACGCACCCGCCGGTCTGTCGTTGCCGACACAGGGCTGGAAGATCCACATTTCCTCCTGCGGCGAGCAGGCGGAGCGGGTCCTCGACGCCACGTGGGAGTACTGCACGGCCAACCGGCTGGCCTTCAAGTTCCTCCGCGGCCGGCGGATCATGACGATGCAGAACTCCAAGTACGCCTTACGCGGCTCGAGCGGCAAGCTGGTCACCATCTACCCCGAGGACGAGGACCGCCTCGAACTCGTGCTCAAAGAGCTCGCCGAAAGCCTCGACGGCGTGCGGGGGCCGTACATCCTGAGCGACCTGCGGTACGGCGAGGGCCCGCTGTTCGTCCGGTACGGCGGGTTCGCCGAACGCCACTGCGTGTCGGACTCCGGCGAGCAGGTGCTCGCGATCGAGGACCCCGACGGCCGGCTGGTGCCCGACGTGCGGGGGCCCGCCTTCGCCCTGCCGTCCTGGGTCACGCTGCCCGCCTTCCTCGAACCGCACCTGGCCGCCAGGAACTCGATCACCCTGGAGGGCCTGCCGTACCAGGTGGACGGCGTGCTGCACTTCTCCAACGGCGGCGGAGTTTACCTGGGACACGACACCCGGACGGGTGAGCAGGTGGTGCTGAAGGAGGCGCGGCCGCACGCCGGTCTGGACGCCGCCGGACGCGACGCGGTGACCCGCCTGCGGCACGAGGTCGACATCATGGCGCGGCTCGCCGGCCTGGACGCCGTGCCGGCCCTGCACGACCACTTCGTCCTCGGCGACCATCACTTCCTGGTGCAGGAGCACATCGGCGGGGCCACGCTGAGCCAGCTCATCGCCCAGCGGCACCCGCTGACGAGAGCCGACCGCACCCCGGAAATGATCGCGGACTACGCGGAGTGGGCCACCGGGATGCTCGACCGGATCGGGCAGGCGGTCTCCGCACTGCACGGGCGTGGCGTGGTCTTCGGCGACCTGCACCCCTTCAACATCCTGGTCGACGGCGACCGCGTGGTGCTCATCGACTTCGAGGTCTCCTCACTCGCCGCCGAGCGCAGGCGGCCGACGCTGGCCAATCCGGGCTTCGTCCCGCCTCCCGACCGGGTCGGCACGGCGGCCGACGACTACGCGCTGGCCTGCCTCCAGCTCGCCGTGTTCGCACCGATGGCGACGATGCTGCTCCAGTTGCACCGGCCGAAGGCCGAGGAGATCGGCCGGCTCGTCACCGAGACTTTTCCGGTGCCGCCGGAGCGCGTCGAGGCCGCCGTACGGACCATCCTCGGCCACGAGCCGCCCCACGGGTCCACGGCCCGGAAAGCCGGCGGCGGGAAGGCCCACAGCGGGAAACCCCACGGTCCGGAAACCGAGGGCCGTGCGGCAGGCGATTGGCCGGCCGTACGGGACGCCCTCGCCAGGGCGATCCTCGCGAGCGCGACCCCCGAGCGCGACGACCGCCTGTTCCCCGGCGACATCGTGCAGTTCGAGCCGGGCGGCGGCCTCGGCCTCGCCAACGGAGCGGCGGGCGTGCTCCACGCCCTGGCGGCGACCGGGGCCGGGCGGTTCCCCGAGCACGAGGAGTGGCTGGTCAGACGGGCCAAGGCACCAGCAGAGCGGCGCGACGCGGGCTTCTACAGCGGGCTGCACGGCGTGGCGCACGCCCTGCTGGCCCTCGGCCGCCGCCAGGACGCGCTCGACGTGGCCGAGCTGTGCTCCCCACCCGACGACGGATCCGATCTCAGCCTCTATCGGGGTCTGGCCGGGATGGCGCTGAACCTGCTCCATCTCCACGACGCCACCGGTGAGCCGCGCTTCCGCGAACAGGCCGACCGGCTCGTGGCGGCGGTCGCCGACCGGCTCGGCGGGCCCGACGACGTCCCCGAGATCAGCGGCGGCAAGCACCCGCACGCCGGGCTCATGTACGGCTCGGCCGGCCCGGCGCTGATGTTCCTGCACGTCTACGAGCGCACCGGCGACCGCGCGCTGCTCGACCTGGCGTCGGTGGCGCTGCGGCAGGACCTGCGCCGCTGCGTCACCCGCGACGACGGGCAGCTCCAGGTGGAGCAGGGATGGCGGACCAATCCGTACCTCGACGAGGGATCGGCGGGCATCGGGCTCGTCCTGGACCGCTATCTGACCCACCGGGACGACGAGACGTTCGCCGCGGCGCTGGCGGCCATCAGGCCGGTGGCCGCGCTCCCCTACTACATCCAGCCCGGGCTGTTCGCCGGCCGCGCCGGGATGATCGCCTGTCTCGCCGCCTGGCGGGACACGCCGCGCCCGGAGCGACCCGGGGGGATCGACGGGCGGATCGACGAGCACATCACCGCGCAGATCGCCCGCCTGGCCTGGCACGAGCTTCCGTACGGGGACGGCCTGGCCTTCCCCGGAGCCCAGCTCCTGCGCCTTTCCATGGACTTCGCCACAGGGAGCGCCGGCGTGCTGTTCGCACTCGGCACCGCGCTGCACGACGAGCCGGTGAGCCTCCCGTTCTTCGAGCCCCCCGGCGGTGGTGCGCGGGCCGTCCCACGCACCGTCGCCGGGTCCACGGTCCCGACCAGCACGGAAAGGAGGTGTACGTGATGGCGCTCCTCGACCTGCAGACCCTCGAGGCCCCGGGCGGCGGCCACGGCGGTGGCGGCGGCGGCAGCAACCTCAGCCTGCTCGCCTGCGTTCCGCACGAGAACAGCAGCCTCAGCCTGCTCTGCGGCTGACGGCGAAGCGAGTCCGACGGATCACGGCCTCGGGTCTCATCCGCGGCCGAACCCACCATAAGAAGGAGATGATCGGCATGGCTCTTCTCGACCTGCAGACCCTCGAAGCTCCGGGCGGCGGCCACGGCGGTGGCGGCGGCGGCGGCAGCAACCTCAGCCTGCTCGCCTGCGTTCCGCACGAGAACAGCAGCCTCAGCCTGCTCTGCGGCTGACGGTGACCGCGAGACCTGGGCGGCCCCGCCGCCCAGGTTTCTCACTTTCTCAGCGAAATCGCGCAGCGGACTCTCGCAGCGGAATTTCGCCGCGGACTCTCTCGGCCGATTTTCTTGACGGACTTTCTCACGCGACCCCCGGAGGAGACCCGATGACGTCGCGGGCGGCGGACCGGCTGATCATCGATGCCGTACGGCACGGCGGCGGCCGACCGGCGGTCCTCGCGGCGGCGGCGCTCCTCGGCGCCGCGGCGGACCTGCTCATCCCGATGGCACTCGGCCGTGCCGTGGACACGCTGATCGGGGTCGGGGGCTCCGCCGGTGACCCGGCGGGCCGGGCGGGGTGGACCTGGGCGACGGCGGCTCCCACGCTCGTCGTCGTCGCCCTCGTCGCCCTCGCGATCGCCTGTGACGCGGTCGTCGTGCTCATGTCCGGCGTGACCGGGGCCCGGGCCGCGCGATGGTTGCGCCGCCGCGTCGTCACCCACGTGCCGGCGGTCGGCCCGGCCGTCACCGGGCGGTACCCACCCGGCGACGTGGTCACCCGGGCCGGCGTCAACGTGGAGGAGGCCGCCCGCGCCCCCGAGGCGGCCGTCGTCGCCGCCGCGCTCGTCATCCCGTCGGCGGGCAGCGTCGTGGCGCTGACGCTGATCGATCCCTGGCTCGCGGTCGCCCTCGTCGCCGGGCTCATCGTGATCACGGCCGTGCTCCGGGCGTTCATGCGGCGGACCACCGCCGCTTCCGGCGGTTACCAGCGGGCTCAGGGGGAGATCGCCGCCCGGCTGGTCACCGCCCTCGCCGGAGCACGCACGATCGCCGCTGCCGCGACGGGCGAACGGGAGGCCCGGCGCGTGCTCGCTCCGCTACCGCGCCTGCGCGCCCACGGCCTGGCGCTGTGGCGGCTGCACGCCCGCGCCGGAGTCCAGGCGGCCGTGGTGATCCCCCTCCTGGAGACGGCCGTGCTCGCGGTCGGCGGGCTACGGCTCGCCGGCGGCGGTCTCACGGTGGGCGAGCTGCTCGCCGCCGCACGCTACGTCGCGCTCGGCGCGGGCCTCGGCTCGGCGATCGGCCAGGTGGGGCGGATCGCCCGGGCCCGGTCGGCGGCCGAGCGCGTCGAACGGCTGCTCGCCGAGCCGGCCATGCCGTACGGCTCCCGCCCGCTGCCGGCCGGGCCAGGCGACCTGGAGCTGCGCGAGGTCACGGTGCGGGTGGACGGCACGCCGCTGCTGAGCGACGTCGACGTGGTGATCCCCGGGGGTTCGTGCGTGGCGGTGGTGGGACGCTCGGGATCGGGCAAGTCGTCGCTGGCCGCCGTCGCGGGGCGGCTGGTCGACCCCGATGACGGCGTGGTCCTGCTGGACGGGGTCCCGCTGCCGGAGATCGCCCGCGGGACGCTGCGCCGGGCCGTCGGGTACGCGTTCGAGCGGCCGGCCCTGTTCGGCGGGCCGCCGGGTGAGCGGTCCGGCGCCCCGACGGACGGCCCCACGGCCGACACCATGGAGAAAACGGTGGCAGACACGCCGGTGGGTACGGCGGAGGACGCGATCGCGGGCACGATCGGCGGGGCCATCGGTTTCGGGCTGGGCGGGCCTGACGACGCCGGGCCCGGCCACGACCTCGACGGCGGCCACCACCGGGTGCGGGCCGCCGCGGCCGCGGCCTGCGCCGACGCGTTCATCCGCCGCCTGCCGCTCGGCTACGCCACACCGGTGGCGGACGCCCCGATGTCGGGCGGTGAGCTGCAGCGGATCGGCCTGGCCCGTGCCTTCGCGCAGGCCGGGCGGCTGCTCATCCTCGACGACGCGCTGTCGAGCCTCGACACGGTGACCGAGCGCCAGATCACGCTGGCGCTCACGGCCGGGAGGCTGGCCGGCCACACCCGGCTCGTCGTGGCCCACCGAGCCGCCACCGCCGCCCTCGCCGACCAGGTGATCTGGCTGGACGGGGGCCGGGTCAGGGCCAGCGGGCGGCACGAGGCGCTGTGGGACGACCCGGACTACCGCGCGGTCTTCCAGGCGGCGCCGTGAGAGGCCGGCGAGATCCCGCGAGGAGCCGGGTGAGGGACGCCGTACGGGACCTGCTGCGCCGGGCTCTGCTGCGGGAGCCGTACCGCGTCGTCCGTCTCGCGGGGTGGTCGCTGGCCGAGGCGGTGCCCTCGTTCCTCGGCGGGCAGGCGGTCGCGCGGGCGGTCGACGACGGCTTCGCCGCCGGCCGCCCGGGCACCGGCCTCGCCTGGCTCGCGGTGCTGGCCGTCGCGTGGGTGGTGGCGGCCCTGGGGGCGCGGCGGATCCTGCTGGAGATCGCCGGCATCGTCGAGCCGTTCCGGGACGAGCTGCTGACCCGGGTCGTGACCACCGCCCTCACCACCGAGACCGCCGGCTCCGGCGCCGAGGCGGTGGCCCGGACGAACCACCAGGTCGAGCTGGCCAGGGACGCCTTCGGCGCGATCATCACGGTGATCAGGTCGTTCGCGTTCACGCTGCTGAGCGTGGCGCTGGGGATGGCCACGCTCGCCCCGGAGGTGCTGCCCCTCGTGCTGCCCCCGGTGTTCGCGGGGCTGGGGCTCTTCCTCGCCTCGCTGCCCGCCCTGGCCCGGCGGCAGCGGGAGTTCTTCCTGGCCGACGAGCGGACCACGGCGGCGGTCGCCGCGATGGCCGGCGGGCTGCGGGACGTCACGGCCTGCGGCGGCGAGACCCGGCTGGCCGAGGCCGTCGGCGGGAAGGTCGACCGGCAGGCACGGGCGGCGGAGGCCCTGGCACGGGTCACCGCCGCCAGGACGCTTTCGCTCGCCGTCGGCGGCTGGCTGCCGATCGTCCTCCTGCTCGCGGGGGCGCCGTGGCTGCTGCACCGCGGCATCACCGGCGGGATCATCCTCGGGACCGTCACCTACCTGACCCAGTCGCTGACGCCGGCGCTGTCCGGCCTGGTGCAGGGTCTCGGCGTCAGCGGCGTACGGCTGGCCGTGACGCTGGAACGGATCCTGGGCGGCGGCGGGACGCCGCGCACGCCGGGCGACCGCGAGCCGGACGGCGTGCGGGTGGAGCTGCGCGGCGTCGAGTTCGCGTACGGCCCGGCCGCCGAGCCCGTCATCGCCGGGCTCGACCTGACGGTGCCGGAGGGCGATCACCTGGCCGTGGTCGGCCCGAGCGGCATCGGCAAGTCGACGCTGGCCGCGCTGATCGCCGGCCTGCTGCGGCCGGGGGACGGCGCCGTCATGATCGGCGGAGTTCCGGCCGCCGAGGTCGCGCCCGCCGCGCGGGTGCTGATCCCGCAGGAGGCGTACGTCTTCCACGGCGGCCTCGCCGAGAACCTGACCTATCTCGCGCCCGATCTCGACCTCGACGCCGACTCCGACCGCGCGGCGGTGGCGGAGGCGGTCGCGCTGTTCGGACTGGAGGATCTGGCCCGGCGGTGCGGCGGGATGCACGCCGAGCTCGACCCGGCCGCGCTGTCGGCGGGCGAGCGCCAGCTCATCGCGCTGGCCAGGACCTGGCTCTCCCCGGCACGGCTGATCGTCTTGGACGAGGCGACCTGCCACCTCGACCCGGCCGCGGAGGCGAGGGCCGAGGCGGCGTTCGCGGCGCGCGGCGGCACGCTGATCGTGATCGCGCACCGGATCTCCTCGGCGCTGCGCGCCCGCCGGGTGCTCGTCATGGACGGGGCCCGGGTCATGTCCGGCACGCACGACGAGATGGCGGCCGCCTCACCGCTCTACGCCGACCTGGTCGGCCACTGGAGTTCGGCGCCGGCGCACTCGCCGGGACGCTCGCCGGGGCGGGATTCAGCGGCGGGCGCGGTACCGGACGATGCCGATGTCCCTCGTGGGCCACAGCCAGCCGCACTCCGAGGCGATCTGGATCGCCTCGACGCGTGACCGGGCGCCGACCTTGCCGAGAATTCTCGACAGATAGTTCCGTACGGTCCCGCGGGACAGGCAGAGCCGTTCGGCGATCTCGTCGACGGTCGCGCCCACGGCGGCGGTCTCCAGGACGGCCAGCTCCCGGTCGGTGAGCGGGTTGCCGGCGGTGTCGAGCGCGGCGACGGCGAGCTCGGGGTCGACGACCCGCTCCCCCACCGCCACCCGGCGGATGCAGTCGACCAGGTGGCCGGGCTGGGCGTCCTTCACCACGAAGCCGCGCGCCCCCGCGTCCAGCGCCTTGCGCAGGGCGACCGGCGTGCCGAGGCCGGTCAGTATGACCGTCCGGCAGCTCGGCAGACGCCGGCCGAGCTCGGCGGCCGCGGTCAGCCCGTCCATCCCGGGCATCCCGATGTCGAGGATCGCGACGTCGGGCCGCCGCAGGCAGGCCAGCCGTACGATGTCCTCGCCCGTGTCGGTCTCGGCCACCACCTCGAGGTCGTCCTCGGAGTCGAGCAGAGCGATCAGGGCCTTGCGGATCAGGTGCATGTCCTCGGCGAGCAGCAACCGGATCAACTCTGTTCCCCCAAGCTCTTTTACGGTCGGTCGCGGAGCCGCGCCGGGAGGAGCCCGTCCTCGTGTGCCCCGCTTCGTTCGTCCGCGAAAAATCCGGGACACGTCTACCCAGGATCGCGGCTTTAATCACGTTTCAAGCACCAGACACCGAACGCCCGGTTCCATGAGGAACCGGGCGTTCAATATGGACACCTGAGTGATCCGGTATCGGCTACCAGCGAACGACCTTGACGTAGTCCTGCGCCTCGGAGCCCTTGAGCCCGCGGGCACCGTCGAACTTCACGGCCCAGGTGCCGGACCGGTAGGCCCGGACCTTGCCGTAGAAGCCCCCGTCACGGTTGCTCTTGAGGGTGCCGACGCGCTTCCAAGCGCGCGTGCCGCTCGCCTGGAAGTAGACGTCGATGTCCTGGTGACCCAGCCGGTTCCAGTCGTGCCAGTAGGAGCGGCTGTCATGGCAGTTGCCGCTGCCGCGGTGGACGCTGACGTAGCTGTTCCAGTCGCGGTAGTACCAGTCGGCGTAGCACCTGGCGACCTGGAGCTTGCCCTGGAGGGTGAGCTTGTGGCCCCGGCGCACCGGCTCGGGGGTGGCGTCGAAGCCGACGATCCGGGTCGCCTTCGGACCCTTCGGCGGCTGCGGCCGCCACCTGTCCTGCTTCACCTGGAAGCCACGGTCGGCGGTCAGCCGCTTGCCGTCCAGGCCGATGGCCTCGACGTGAACCTTCCACTGCCCGGTCTTGTGCCCCGAGGTGAAGGTCCAGGACCGCGACGCGGTGTCGTAGCGTGCCCTGCCGTCGTGCCTGTCGTGCTGACCGCTCTGCTGGCCGAACCGGTGCTGCCCGTGATGCCTGCGCCCGGAGGGCTCCCAGACCTCGATGGAGACGCTCCGGACGTCCTTGGTCCGGACCGTGGCGGTGACCTGGACGGAACCCCGCCGCTTGACGACGACCGGGTTGGGGCTGACGTGGACGGACAGAATCCGCGGGTCGGGCACGTAATGCTTCTTGCCGAAGTCCTTCTTGGCCGACTGCTCGGACGGGCTCGGCTGAGTGGACTGACCCGTCGGCTGGCCGGAGGGACTCGGCTGGCCGGATCCGTCGTCCGCGTACGCGGGGGTCGCCGCGAGAGTCGCGGCGCCCAGAGCGGCCGCCACCAGTACGGTGGCCACGCGCTTCGCCATTTCGGTACTTCCTTCCCCGTTGCGGACACGCCCCGGGGTTGGGGCGCGCCTATGTCATAGACGCGCAAAGGAAAGGAAAAGTTGCTCGGTCAAAACCCAGCAGAAGTAACAAATCCGCAACTAGGTGTCCCGTGGCAACCATTTTTGCTCCTGTGACTCATGTGGTTTTACCGGCGCTGGCATCTCGGGCGTAATGCTTGCTCCCGACATATTCCGCCCGCCAGGCTCCGTCGCCCGCGTCGCGCATCCGGCCGCTGAACCAGCCGTCCTTCCTGGTCACGGCGCTGCCCATGTCCTGCCAGTCGTCCGACCCCGACGGGCGGAAGCAGAACACGACCCGCTGCTTCCCGAACGGCCGGTAGTCGACCCGGCCCTGCGGATCGACCCGCAGCAGCGTGCCGGTGATCCGTACGTCGTCTCCGTCGCGGGCCACCTTCACCCCTTCCAGTTCGGTGGCGCGCCTGAGGGAGAAGGTGGTCTGGGCGGTGACGGCGCCGCCGTCCGCGCCGGTGGCGGTGGCGGTCACCGTCCACGGGCCGCTCGGATACCACCGCGACAGCGGCTTCTGCGGCAGGAACCGCCAGACCTCCCACCCGTCCTCCTCGCCGTCTCCGTCTTCGGGCGCGGCGCCGTCCGTTTCGGACGCCGGTGCGGGCTCCCGGTCGCCCGGCAGCACCCATCCGTCCGCCGGAAGGGCGGAGACCAGCACGTCGGTGAGCTGTGACGCGGGGGGAGCCGGGGTCTGGGCCGGAGCCGGAGTCTGGGCCGGCGTCGGGGTCGGAACAGAGGTCGGAGTAGGGGTCGGAGTAGGGGTCGGCGACGGAGTCGCGTCGACCGTGTCGGGCGAGTCCGGATCCGCCGGCCGGTCCGGTTTCCCGCGGCCGGGATTGATCACGACATCGACGTCCTCGGCGCCCCGCGCCACCACGTCGATCACGAGCTTGACGGAGTCGCTCGGCCCGACGACCGGATCATCCGGCCGCACCGTGATGGACCGGATGGCCAGATCCCCGTCGGCGGAGACCAGTCCTCCTGCGGATCCGGGCACGGTCGTGGCGGCAAGGGCCAACGTCACCAGCGAACGTCTCATCATGTCCGATCACGGTACGCAATCCTCTGTCATCACATCGGTCCCAACACACCCCTCACCAGGCAAAACCTCCTTCTGGCCGGCCGTACTCTGGGCGAGGACCTGCCCCCGACCGAGCGGGTAGGAACAGGGGCACCGCGCATTCGGGGGGAGAGCGCATGACGACCCAGCAGCGCGTTCGGGAGAGGACGTTCTTCGGCCATCCACGCGGCCTGGCGACGCTGTTCGGCACCGAGATGTGGGAGCGCTTCAGCTACTACGGCATGCGGGCGATCCTGGTGCTCTTCCTTTCCGCGCCCGAGGTGCGCGGCGGCATGGGGCTCTCGGATACGACGGCGGTCAGCATCTACAGCATCTACATCGCCTCGGTCTACCTCCTCGCGCTGGCCGGCGGATGGGTCGCCGACCGGCTCCTCGGCCCACGCAGGACCGTCCTGGTCGCGGCGGTCACCATCATGTGCGGGCACCTGAGCCTGGCCGTCCCCTTCGGGGGCGCCTTCATCTGGCTCGGCCTTCTGCTCATCGCGCTCGGCAGCGGCCTGCTGAAACCGAACATCGCGACCCTGGTCGGCGAGCTCTACCGGGACGGGGACGACGCCCGGCGCGATTCGGGCTACACGTTGTTCTACATGGGCATCAACCTCGGGGCCTTCGTCGGCATCCTGGCCGTGCCCTGGTTGCAGCGGGGCGACCGCTGGCATCTGGCCTTCGGGGCGGCGGCCGTCGGCATGGCCATCGGCCTGACGCAGTACGTGCTGGGCCGCCGTCACCTCAGGGGGGTGGGCGAGGAGCCCGACCACCGGCTCACGCCGCAGGAGCGGCGCCGCTTCACCACGCTGTTCGGCCTCGGGCTGGCCACCGTGACGATGGTCTTCGCGCTGTGGTCCTGGATCGGCGGTCTCACGGTCGCGCGTTTCGCGCTCGTGCTGGCGGTCGTGACGGCGGCCGTCCCGGTGGCGTACTTCACGTTCCTGTTCGCCGGCTGCCGCGAGGTCACCCCCGAAGAGCGGACCCGGCTGCGCGCGTACGTCTGGCTCTTCCTCGCCGCCTCGATCTTCTGGCTCATCTACGACCACTCGGGCAGCGCGCTGCTGCTGTTCGCCAAGAACCAGACCGACCTGCACATCTTCGGGGTCGACATCCCGCCGGGCTGGGTGTCGAACGTCAACTCGATCGTGATCGTGCTGTTCGCCCCGATGTTCGCCGACTTCTTCCTGAAGGCCGGTGACCGGATCAGCGAACCGTTCAAGTTCGCCGTCGCGCTGGTCATGGTCGGGCTGAGCTTCGTCGTGATGTCGGTGGCCGCGAGCCTGGCGTCGGACGGCGTCCGGGTGTCGGTCATGTGGCTGCTGTCGGTGTACGTCATCCAGACCATCGGCGAGCTGTTCCTCAGCCCGGTCGGGCTCTCCATCACCCAGAAGCTCGCCCCCCGGGCCTTCGAGAACCAGATGATGGGCGTCTGGTTCCTGTCCATCGCGCTCGGCGACGCGGCCCTCGGCCAGGTCTACCGGCTGACCACCGTCGTGCCGATGCCGGCGTACTACCTCGGCCTCGCCCTCGTCGCCATCGTCGCGGGACTGGTCCTCGGCGCGTGCTCCAGGCGGCTTCGCGCGCTCATGAGCTGACCGCCCGCCGATCGCGCCAGGTCACAGCTGACAGTCACAGCCCTCGGTCACAGCTCACGGTCAGAGCGCGTGGATGAGCGGCTCCCGGGGGCGGTAGGTCCCGGCGGGGCCGGTGGCGATGCGCCGCACCGCCTCACGTACGACGTCGGGCGGCTGGGTGAACGGCAGACGCAGGTAGCGCTCCAGCGTCCCGTCCACGCCGAACCACGGTCCGGGCGCGAGCCGTACGCCACGGGAGGCCGCGGCCTCGGCCACCGCGCCGGCCGTCGGCGAGTCGAGCCTGACCCACAGCGAGCCGCCGCCGCGCGGGACGGTGAACGTCCAGGCGGGCAGCTCCTCCCGCAGGGCCTCGACCAGGGCCGATCGGGACGCGCCGAACACGCGGCGGCGCTCGGCGCGTGCCTCCTCGATCCGGTCGAACAGGTACGCGACCACGAGCTGCTCGAACACCGGGCCCGCGATGTCGACCGCCCCGCGCAGCACGGCCAGGCGGCGCAGCACCCCCGGGGCGGCGCGGATCCAGCCCACGCGCAGGCCGCCCCACCACAGTTTGGCCGCCGATCCGATGCAGATGACCCGGTCGTCGGTGTCGAACGCCGCCAGGGGCGCCGCCGTCGCCACCGGGTCGACGGCCAGCTCGGCCCAGCTCTCGTCGGCCAGCAGCGTGGCGCCGTGCCGCCGGGCCGCCGCCACCAGCGCGGCTCGGTCCTCGTCGGGCATCAGATGACCGGTCGGGTTGTGGAAGTCCGGGATGACGTAGCCGAGCCGGGCTGCCGACTGCCGCATCGCGGAGATCGTCAGGTCGACGTGCCGGCCGTCCTCCGGGATCCCCACCGGCACCAGGCGCGCCCCGCGCAGCCGTACGGCGTCGATGGCGTGCGGATAGGTCGGCGACTCCAGCAGCACCGGGTCGCCCGGCCCGGCCAGCATCGTCAGCAGCAGGTGCATCGCGTGCTGGGCGCCGGCGGTGACCATGATCTGGTCGGACCGGGTGGGCAGGCCGCGCTCCCGGTAGCGCCGCGCGATCGCCTCGCGCAGCACGGCCAGGCCGAGCGGCTCGTAGCCCATCCCCAGCGCGTACCGATGGTAGGTCCGGCCCGCCTCCTCGACCGCCTCGCCGAGCAGGGCCGTCGCGGGCGGCGCGGCGACGTGCAGCGGCAGCAGGCCGTCGTCATCGGGGGCGATCCACAGGCTGTCCGTGCCGAGCGCACCGGCGTCGGGCAGGGCCGTCCAGCTCCCCGCGCCCTGGCGGCTCTGCAGGTACCCCTGCTCGCGCAGCCGGTCGTAGGCGGTGGTGACCGTGGTGCGGCTGACCCCCAGCGCGTCGGCGAGCCGCCGCTCGGGCGGGATCCGTACGCGCACCGGCAGCCGCCCGTCCAGGATCAGGTTCCGTACGGCCTCCGCCAGGGCCCGATAGTACGGCCGGGCGTCCGGCGGCACCCGGATCAGCCGCGCGAGCTGTGTCTCACTCACATACCGCTCCGCCATCAGGCCATTTTGTCGAATTGGCTCTTTAACCTCAAGCAACTGGACTGGAAGATGGGGACCGCTATGACTGAACTCTCCGTTCCCCGTCTCCACTCCCTCGCGTCCAGGCTCATCCGTCTCTACGCCGGGCTCGCCGCCTACGGCGTCGGCATCGGGCTGCTGGTCCGGGCCGAGCTCGGCCTCGCCCCCTGGGACGTCTTCCACCAGGGCCTGTCCATCCACACGGGTTGGTCGATAGGGCTGTGCATCAACATCGTCGGCGTCCTCTTGCTGCTGCTGTGGATCCCGCTGCGGGAGCGGCCCGGCCTCGGCACGATCAGCAACGTGCTGCTGATCGGACCCTGCGCCGACCTCTTCCTGTGGCTGGTGCCGGCGCCCTCGGCGTGGCCGGTCAGGGGGGCCTTCCTGCTCGGCGGCGTCGTGGTCATCGCCGCCGCCACCGGCCTCTACATCAACGCCGGTTTCGGGCCGGGGCCGCGTGACGGCCTGATGACCGGCCTCAACCGGCTCGGTCTGTCGATCCGGCTCGGCCGTACGATCGTGGAGATCACCGTGCTCGCCGCCGGATGGCTGCTCGGCGGCACCGTGGGCGTGGGCACGATCCTCTTCGCCGCGGCCATCGGCCCTCTCACGCAGGTCTTCATGAAACTGTGGTCTCCGCGTCGGTAGTAGCGTGGCGGCATGCGGATCGAGGACTATGCCCTGATCGGTGACATGCAGTCGGCGGCGCTCGTCGGCATCGACGGCTCCGTCGACTGGCTGTGCCTGCCCAGGTTCGACTCCCCGTCGTGCTTCACCCGCCTGCTCGGCGACGACACCAACGGCTTCTGGCGGCTCGCCGCCGCCGGCCGGGAGCGTGCCGTACGGCGTGCCTACCTGGAGGACACGCTGATCCTGGAGACGGTGTGGGAGACCGAGACCGGGGCCGCCAGGGTGATCGACTTCATGCCGCCCCGGCACGCCAACCCTGACATGGTCCGCATCGTCGAGGGCCTGTCCGGGACCGTCGACATGACCACGGAGATCCGCATCCGGTTCGACTACGGCCGCATCGTGCCGTGGGTCCGCCGCATCGACGGCCACCTGCACGCGGTCGGCGGCCCCGACTCGGTGTGGATCCACTCCCCCGTGCCGCTGAAGGGCGGCGGATTCCGGCACACCGGCGAGTTCACCGTGTCGGCCGGGGAGCGGCTGCCGTTCGTCTTCACCTGGCATCCCTCGCATCAGCCCCAGCCCGAGATGATCGACCCGATCGAGCAGCTCACCGAGACCCGGCTGCTGTGGGAGGAGTGGGTCACCCGGTGCGGGCACCAGGGCCGCTGGCGGGAGGCCGTGGTCCGCTCGCTGATCACGCTCAAGGCCCTCACCTACAGCCCGACCGGCGGCATCGTGGCCGCGCCGACGACCTCGCTGCCCGAGCACCTCGGCGGCGTACGTAACTGGGACTACCGCTACTGCTGGCTGCGCGACGCCGCGATGACGCTCGACGCGCTCACCGGCTCCGGCTATCTGGAGGAGGCCGACGCCTGGCGCGCCTGGCTGTTGCGCGCCATCGCCGGCCGTCCCGAGGACGTCCAGGTCCTGTACGGCGTGGCCGGCGAACGGCGGCTCCCCGAGCTGACGCTCGACTGGCTGCCGGGCTATGAGGGATCCCGGCCGGTCCGCATCGGCAACGGCGCGGTCGGTCAGCTCCAGCTCGACATCTACGGCGAGGTGATCAACGCGCTGTACGAGGCGCGCAAGGGAGGACTCGCCGCCGACGACCACACCTGGGACCTGGTCGGCAAGCTGATGCGCTACCTGGAGCACAACTGGGACCAGCCCGACGAGGGCCTGTGGGAGGTCCGCGGACCGCGGCGGCACTTCGTCCACTCCAAGGTCCTGGTCTGGGT
Source organism: Sphaerimonospora mesophila (assembly GCF_001417795.1). NCBI lineage: Bacteria > Bacillati > Actinomycetota > Actinomycetes > Streptosporangiales > Streptosporangiaceae > Sphaerimonospora > Sphaerimonospora mesophila. The sequence goes on from NZ_BCBX01000043.1 coordinate 84,288, forward strand.
GGCCTTCGACCGCGTGGTGCGAGCCGTGGAGGATCTCGGCCGCGAAGGCCCGGTCGAGCGCTGGCGCGCCCTGCGCGACCACATCCACGCCGAGATCTGCGACAAGGGCTACGACCCCGCGCGCAACACCTTCACCCAGTCGTACGGCTCACACGAACTGGACGCGGCACTGCTGCTGATCCCGATCCTCGGGTTCCTCCCCCCGGACGACCCCCGTGTGACAGGCACCATCGAGGCCATCGAACGAGAACTACTCGTCGACGGATTCGTCCTGCGCTACCCCGTCGCCGAGGACAACGCGGTGGACGGCCTGCCCGGCAGCGAAGGCGCCTTCCTCGCCTGCAGCTTCTGGCTCGCCGAGGCCAAAGCCATGATCGGCCGCAAGGACGAGGCCGTCGACCTGTTCGAACGCCTCCTGGCCCTACGCAACGACGTCGGCCTGCTCGCCGAAGAGTACGACCCCGGCGCCGGACGCCAACTCGGCAACTTCCCCCAGGCCTTCAGCCACATCCACCTCGTCCGCACCGCCCTCGCCCTCAGCTGAACCACGGGCCCTCGGCTGATCCCGGTCACGACTCGACCACGACGGCGAACCCGATCCGGTGTTCGCCGGGCACGACGGCATGGACCACCGGACCAGACATCCGGCAGACGAGCCCGGACAGGCCGGCCGTCATCTAGTCTTCCGCTCATGCCGACACGTCTGTCACCCCGCCTCGCCGCGGTCGTGAACGCGCTTCCCCTTCAGCCGCACTCGCGTGTCCTCGAAATTGGGTGCGGGCCCGGGGCGGCCGCACGAGCGGTCGCAGCCCGGCTCACCACCGGCCACATCCTGGCCATCGACAGATCCGCCACGGCGATCGCCCAGGCCGAAGCCGCCGCGACAGACGAAATCACGTCCGGCCGCATGAGCGTCCGCCAGGTCGCGGGCGAAGATTTCGTCCTGCAGGATCACGAAGAGCCATACGACATCGTGTTCGCCGTTCGCGTTGGCGCCCTCGACGGGCGACATCCCGAGGTTGGTCAGCGCGTGCTCCAGCGCCTCGCCCTGGCGACCACGGCAGAGGCCCGGCTTTTCATCGACGGTGGCGATCCGCTTCGTGAGCTCCTCATCCCGCGGGCTTAAGCCGACTGGCTCGCTGCATTGGAGCTTCGGATCGAGGCCGGAAGACCGGTGCGGGTGACTCGGGGAAGCCGTGGATGCCTCAACCCCGACCAATTTCGAAGAGCCGGCACGACCACGATGCGGCGGCCCTCGTGGGCCTGCCGCTCACATCCCAGGCAGCTCGCCATCCTTCATGTTCTTGGAACGGCCGTGCGTCCCCAGGATCATGTGAACGTTCAGTGCGCCAAGGCCATGCTTACCAGCTTGAATATTCCGATCCCGAGAAAACACAGAAAGGAATCCAGGCGATCTTCACCTTGCGATAAATCAGAGTCGCGATCATCGCGAAGATCACCCCGAAAACCACTAAGACTTGAACGGCAGCGAACATATCCGAATCGATCGGATCAGAAGTTTCAATATCGCCATCATAGTCACGAACATCGAAGATATGGGCGAAAAACATCGCAAGGATCGCCATGACCCACAGCACGATGCATGAAGCGGCCCTGAACACCTGGGCGAATCCCACCGCCTGATCGCCATCAGCATCCTTCAACACAGATTTTTGATCAGCCACCGCAGAAAACCTTCCACGCAGTGCTCTTTGAATTCTTCAACGGCACTCAACCGCAGAGCATTGGTCATCTGCACAGGTCGAGGCGCCGGGTGCGGCGACCGGGGCGCAGCAGGCGTCTCCCCGCCAGGCCTGGCGGCCTTCCTTGACCGCGACGGCGGCGATGACGAGCGCGGCGACCGGGTCCGCCCACGACCAGCCGAACGCACTGTTGAGCGCGAGCCCGGCCAGCAGCACCGCGGAAAGGTAGGTGCACAGCAGGGTCTGCTTGGAATCGGCGACGACGGAGGCCGAGCCGAGCTCTCGGCCGGCACGGCGCTGGGTGGCCGACAGGACCGGCATGATGAGCAGGGACAGCGCGGCCAGCACCAGACCCGGCGTGGAGTGCTCGGCCTCCCCGCCACCGATCAGCGTGCGTACGGCGTCGATGGCGACGTAGGCGGCCAGCGCGAAGAAGGAGACGGCGATGATCCGGAGGGCCGTCTTCTCCCGTTTCTCGTGCTCGTCGCTGGAGAACTGCCAGGCCACAGCGGCGGCCGAGGCCACCTCGACGATCGAGTCCAGGCCGAAGCCGATCAGCGCCACCGAGGAGGCGACGGTGCCGGCGGTGATGGCGACGGCCGCCTCGACGAGGTTGTAGGTGATGGTCGCCGCCACCAGCAGCCGGATCCGCCGGGCCAGCACGGCGCGCCGGGCCGCTGCCGGGCCGAGGTCGGCCGCGGTCATGGCGTCATCCCCTGCCGAGAGGGCCGCCCGGCCGCCTGTGCCGATCGCTCATCGGCGTCGCGTCCGGGACGCAGAGCGACCACGTGTCCGGTGGCTCCCAGCAGTCGCTCGGCCGAGTCCAGCAGGTCCATCAGCTCCGGCCGGGTCAGGGCGTAGAACGACTGGCGGCCTTCGGCGCGATAGTCGATCAGCCCGCAGTCCCGCAGGCAGGCCAGGTGCTTGGATACGGTGGACTGGGCCAGGCCGAGTTCGCCGGTCAGATCCACCACCCGTGCCTCACCCCGCGCCAGCCGCTGCACGATGCGCAGCCGGGTCTCGTCCGCGAGCGAACGGAACAGCGCCACCGCCGGTGGGATGCCGGCGGCGACGTCGGTGCTCACACACCGTCCACCCTCATCATCAATCGCCATGGTGCGATGATAGCCCCCATTCGGGATTGATCGAAGCAGGCGGAGGGCTTGACCTTCGAGCCGGGGTGAAGGTTTACCTTCGACAGTGTGACGACCATGCGGATCTCCTAGCTCGCCGAACGGACCGGAGTCCCGGCCACCACCCTGCGGTTCTACGAGAGCCTCGGCCTGCTGCCGGCCGGCCGTACCCCGGCGGGCCATCGCGTCTACGGACAGGACGCCATCGAGCGGCTGGCGTTCATCGGCGCCGCCAAGTATCTGGGACTGCCGTTGGAGGAGATCGCCGAGTTGCTCGAGGTGTGGACCTCCGGCGCGTGCGCGGACGTCAAGGCCGAGTTGCGACCGCGGGTGACCACCCGCCTGACGTATGCGGAAGACCGCTTGGCGGAGCTGACCGCGTTCGCCGCCACGCTGAGGCGGGCACTGGCACACCTGGACGCTCTGCCCGACCGACAAAGCCCGTGCGACCCGCGGTGCGGCTTCCCCGGCCCGCGGACAGCGACCGGCCCCGAGAAGCACACCGGCCCGCGGACGCGAACCGGCGGCGTCGGCAGTGTGGTGCGGGTGGAGCCGGCCCCGCGGCCGGATGACGGCGGCGAGCGGTGGCGCGGCATGCCGGTGGCCTGCTCACTCACCGGTGACGGCCCGGCAGAGCGGGCCGGCCAGTGGCGACGGCTGCTCGACGGTGCCGAGCGAGAGGAGATCGCCGACGGCATGCGGCTGACGCTGCCCGCCGACCGCGCCGCCGCGTTGGCCGCGCTCGCCGTCGACGAGCAGCGGTGCTGCCCGTTCTTCGACTTCCGTCTGCACCTGGACGGTTCGGTGGTAAACATGGAGGTTCGCGCGCCCGCCGACGGTGCGGCACTGCTGGCCGACCTGTTCTCCGCGGCCTGACCGCCACCGCCTCCCGATCACTCGCCCGTCCCCGACAGAAAGTCCGCCTGCCGTGTCCGTAGCCCGGTCCGTCGTCTTGTTCGTGCTCGCGGCCCTCCTGGAGATCGGCGGTGCCTGGCTGGTCTGGCAGGGGGTACGCGAACATCGCGGCTGGCTCTGGATCGGCGGCGGTGTGCTGGCCCTGGGCGTCTACGGGTTCGCCGCCACACTCCAGCCCGACGCGCATTTCGGCCGGATTCTCGCGGCCTACGGCGGCGTGTTCGTCGCCGGATCGCTCGGCTGGGGCATGGTCATGGACGGGTTCCGGCCCGACCGCTGGGACGTCCTCGGCGCGCTGATCTGCCTGGCCGGAGTCGCCGTCATAATGTACGCACCCCGGGCCTGACCCCCGCGCACGGACGCACCCCGAGGCGTCCGCCACCGCAACGGTCCGAGGAGCGGATCGGTGGAGATGCCGGAGATCGTCGGGCCGCGTCAGCCGGCCCTCGTTCTTCCGACGGATGGCCTATGCCCTGAGAGATACGGGAACGCCGCTCGTCATCCGACCGCAGGCAGTCGACCGGCGACTCGGCACCTTCTAGCGTCGATCATGTGACATCTCAACGAACAGGCTGGAAACCGATCCTGGCGCTGATGGTCCTGGCGCCGCTGCTGGCGGAGGTCTTCAGCGGATCGATGCCGGTGACCATGTTCCTTCAGCCTGTCATCTTCCTCGCCTTCACGATCTTCGTGTACGGCCTGCCGCTCCTCGTCCTGCGTGAGGTGGCGGTCCGACGCGGGTACGGCCTGACGGGATTGTTCGTCCTCGGCTTCATCTACGGGCTCTACAATGAGGGCCTGTTCTCAGAGACGTTGTACCACCCCCTCGACCCCGCCAACGCGGCGTACGCGGACTATGGCCTGGTCGCCGGACTGCGTGTGCCGTGGGCGTCGTTCATCTTGCCGTGGCACGGCCTCTTCTCCATGGTGACCCCCGTGCTCGTGGTGGAACTGCTGTTTCCCAAACAGGCAGGACGGCCGTGGCTGCCCGCATCGGTGACCGGGATCCTCGGGTTCGTCACCGTGGGGCTGGCCCTGGCCCGGTTCCTCCTGGAGGGCGAAGACCGCAGCGTGCAGGACGGCGGGACACTCGCCGTCCACCTCATGGTCGTGCTCGTGGCGGCCGTGGTCTTGTGGGGGGCGGCCAGGCGGATGCCGCGAACCCCGGCGCTTGAAACGGTGCCCGCCTTCTCGTGGCGAGACGTCGCGGCGGGCGCGGGGACGTACGTCGTGGTGTTCATCGGAATAGAGACGCTCACCTCGGTCGCGCGGGTTCCCTGGCCGCTGACGGTGCTCTACGCCCTGCTCATCGTGTCGGCGGCGGCGTGGGCCGTCGCGCGTCGGCGGACCGTGGCGCGCTCCCGCGCCGTGAGCTTCGTGCTCGGCTGCGGACTCGCGCAGGCGGTCGTGATCGTCTTGGTGGTGGGCGTGCTCACCGGCGACGTGTTCCGCACCCTGTCGGGGGTGATCGCGGCCATGGTCTACCTCGCCGCGCTCATGGGCATCCGGGCGCGGTGCGGGCACGGCACGCGCACGCCGGTGGGATGACCGTCGTGTTCACCCGGGCGGCGGCAGGCGTGATCAACACCATGGCCTCCCGCCATGAACGTGCCCTGGACGTCCTGGTGGTGATCCTGGCCGGCGTGGTCGGCGGGCTCGCGGCCGGTGGGGTGACCCCGCAGTTCGTCGCCCTGCACGCGCCTCTGGTGTGGCGCCGGCATGCGCCTGTGACCGTCTTCTGGGTGGTCTTGGCTTCGGCCGTGCTGACCTGGGCGGTGGCCGCCCCGGGTGTGGCGTACCCGGTGGTCGTCATCCTGATCGCCGTCTACACGCTGGCCAGGCATCGTCCCTGGCGCCACCTGTGGCCCGCGATCGTGGCCGTCGAAAGCGTCTGGACGACCGCGCTGGCCGTCGACGGCGTGACCTGGGACGAGTTCGCCGCGCTCACCGCGTTCTCGGGGGCCGGCGGGCTGCTGGGCGTGACGGTCCGCCTCCGGCAGGCGTACCTGGCCCAGTTGCGCGAACGCGCCTGGCGGCTGGAGCGCGAGCGCGATCAGCGGGCCCGGATCGCGGTGGCGGCCGAGCGCGTCCGCATCGCACGCGAGATGCACGACGTGATCGCCCACAACCTGGCGGTCATGGTCGCGCTGGCCGACGGCGCGGCCCTGGCCGCGCCCACCTCCCCCCGGCAGGCCGCCGAGGCGCTCTCAGCGATCGCCTCCACCGGGCGGCGGTCGCTAGGTGAGATGCAGCGCCTGCTCGGCGTGTTCCGCGACGGCGACGCCGCCGCCGAGCTTTCCCCGCAACCCGGCCTGGACGACCTGAGAGCCCTGATAGAACAGGTACGCGCCGCCGGCCTCCCGGTCACCCTGACCCGCGAGGGCGACGCCCCAGAACCGTGCGAAGGCGCCGGCCTGACCATCTACCGCATCGTGCAGGAGGGACTGACCAACATCCTCAAGCACGCAGGTCCGCACGCCAGCGCACAGGTGCGACTGCGCTTCGGCGCCGGCGACGCGGACATCGAGATCACCGACGACGGCGGCGGCCGGCGGGCCGTCCCCGCCGTTCCCGGCCGGGGACAGGGTCTTTCCGGCATGGCCGAGCGCGTCGCCGTCTACCACGGCCAGGTCGAGTCCGGCCCCCTGGCCGAGGCGGGCTGGAGGATCCGCGTCCGTCTGCGGCTGACATGACGGTCAGGGTGTTGCTGGTCGACGACCAGTCCCTGCTGCGGATGGGCCTGCGCATGGCGCTCGACAGCCAGGCCGATTTCGACGTGGTCGGCGAGGCGGGCGACGGCGCCCAGGCGGTGGCGATGACCCGGGTGTCGCGGCCCGACGTGGTCCTGATGGACATACGCATGCCGGTCATGGACGGCATCGAGGCCACCCGCCAGATCGTCGCGGCGCATTCGCCGGCTCGGGTGCTCCTGCTCACCACCTTCAACCTCGATGAATACGTCTTCGCCGGGCTTCGTGCCGGGGCCAGTGGGTTCCTGCTGAAGAACGTCCCGCCCGCCGACCTGTTCAGCGGCATCCGGGCGGTCGCCGACGGTGACAGCGTGATGTCCCCGGCCGTCGCCCGCAGGCTGCTGGACGCCTTCGCCGCCCACCTGCCCGACCCGGTGACCGGCCGGTCGGCGGCCGACGATCGGCTGGCACGGCTCACCGCCCGTGAACGCGACGTGCTGGGCGAGGTCGCCCGGGGCCACTCCAACGCCGAGATCGCCGCCGTGCTCGGAGTGACCGAGGGCACCGTCAAGATCCACGTCGGACGGATCCTGAGCAAGCTGGGTCTCCGCGATCGTGTGCAGATCGCGATCTTCGCCTACGAGAACGGGATCATCCGGCCGGGCACCAACCGGCACATATGACGCGATGCCGTTCGAATCCCCGGCGTGCGCCCGCCCGAGGTCGTCGCGACGGTCAGGGCCGGCGGGTGATGCGGGCGAGGAGGCGGGCGAAGGCCGGCGGGGGCGTGACGACGAGACGGGTCTGGCCGTCGCGGGCGACCAGGTCGGCCTGGATGCGGGTGAGCCGGTCGCGGTGCCACCAGTAGACGTGCGGGGTGAGGCCGTCGTCCCTGGTGGCGTACTCCCGCTGGGCGAACACGCGCAGCCGCTCGATGGCGCGCACCACCTCGATGCCCGCCACCGGATGGACGGCCATGATCCCCCGGTGCGGCATCGCGACCAGCACGCCGTCCTTCGGCACCAGCACGTGCTCGGCCAGGCGGCGCAGATGCGCGGTGACACTCGGCGCGGACAGCAGGGACACCCCGGTCCCGCCGAGATCGAGCCGCGACACCGCGGGACGCTCGTCGGCCAGCGCGTTGCCGACCGCGACGTCCAGTGCCTCGCCGGGCGGGATCGGCCAGCAGAACGCCTCCTCCGGCCGGACCGGGCGGGTGCCGATGGTGAGCACCTCGATCAGGTCGGCGCTGAGGTGGCGGCCGATGATCCGGGAGGGGTCGGGAATCGCGGGGTCGTCGGCCGCGTGCACCCGGGCGCGCAGCAGCGGCTTTATCGGCGCGAGGTTGCAGGCGTCGAACGGCTCGCCGGACACCGAGTGGGCCAGGTGCTCGGAGACCAGCATCGGCCAGTCCTCGCGCGAGCGCCGGGCCGCCTCGCGGCGCAGGCCGACGAGGTTCACCACCCGGGCCACGATCGGGTCCGCCGAGCGCAGCGTCAGGGACGTCCCGTCAGGGGCGAACGAGCAGGTGAATCCCATGGTCTCGGCGACCAGGGCGAGCAGGGAGTCGAGGTCCACGTCCTCAACGGGCCTCGGGGCGGGGGAATCGGCCCGGGGCCGGCCGAGCAGTCGCCGCAAGAGTCCCAACGCACCATCCCTTCGCCACTGCCCGGACCTTCCGGGCCGGGTTTCAGGGTGCCGCCCTCGGATCGCGGAACATGCTGGTCAAAGAATACGATTCAGTCACAATAGTCCCATCCGCCCCCATCCACACGCACAGCTGTGGTGCACCATGCCCCACCGGGAGCCCGGCGATCACCGGCACGCCCAGCGGGGCGAGCCGTTCCGCGAGCACCGGCAGCGGGTCGCCGCACTCGACCCACGACCCGAGTGCGAAGCCCAGCGCCCCGTCGAGGCACCCGGCCTGCCGGAGCTGGGTCAGCATGCGGTCGATCCGGTACGGCTCCTCGGTCACGTCCTCCAGCAGCACGACGCACCCCTCGGCGCGCAGTTCGTACGGCGTCCCGCACAGCGCGGCGAGCAGGGCCAGGTTGCCCCCGACGACGGGACCGCGGATCACCCCGTCACCGGCGCGTCCGGGCACGAGCAGGCGGTCGCCGACGATCGGCCCGGGCCGTCCGCCCTCGAACAGGACCTCCTTCAGGTGCGCGAACGTGACCTGGTCCGGTCCCCCCGGGCCGCCGAGCAGGGCGGTCGCGGGCATCGGGCCGAACAGCGTCGCTACGCCCAGCCGCCGGCCGAACGCCCGATGCAGCGCGGTGATGTCGCTGGAGCCCAGCAGGATCTTGGGGTCGGCCGCCGCCATGGCGCCCCAGTCGAGCAGGTCCAGCAGCCGCGTGGTGCCGTAGCCGCCGCGTGCGCAGATCACCGCGGCGATCCCCGGATCGCACCAGGCATCCTGGAGGTCGGCCGCGCGACCGGCGTCCGATCCGGCGAGAAACCACTCACGCTCCAGGACGTGGTCGCCGATCACCACCTCGAGGCCGAGCCCGGCGAGCAGGTCACGGCCGCGCGCGAGCCGCTCCGGGTCGACGGGACCGGCGGGCGCCACCAGCGCCACCCTGTCCCCCGGCCGCAGCCGCCGCGGGAACGACGCCGCCCCGCGTGTGATGCGCTCTTCCACTCCCAAAGGGTGTCAGACTTGAGCGTATCTATGCGACCTCCGACGCACATACTCGTGGTCAACGGCGTCAAGGTCCGGCAGCCGGTGTTCGTGATCGCCGCTCCGCACTCCGGCGCGGACCTTCTCGGCCGTGCCCTGAAACGATCTCCCGGCTTCCACGTCACCATGGGCCGCGCCCCGGTGGCCCGGGTCGTGTACGCGTTCGCCCGGCGGCCGTCGATCGCCCGCAGCCGGGGCGCGCACCGGGTGCTGCGCGACGCGCTGGCCGAGGCCTGGCAGGTCGTCCCCGACGCCTGCGCCGAATGCGGCGCCGCCTGCAAGGAGGCGGGCGGCATCGTCGGTTCCGGGCCCTGCGTGACGGCGCGCTCGCTCACCAGGTTCGGCGACGCCGGGCCCGATCTCCTCTACAGCACCCCGGTGCTGCTGCAGGCGTTCCCGGACGCCCGCTTCATCCAGATCATCCGCGACGGCCGCGACGTGGTCGCCGACATGCTGGCCGACCCGGCGTGCCTGGCCTGGTTCAAGCCGCACATGCTGGGGCATGACGCCGAGTTCCCCAGCCCGTTCCTCGGCGTGCGCTCGGCCGAGCACCGGGACCGGTGGAACGCCATGCCGGCGGCGGGCAAGTGCGCGCTGCGGTGGCGCAGTGCCGTACGGCTCAGCGCGACGCTCCGCCGCGAGCTGCCCGCCGAGCAGCTGCTGACCCTGCGGTACGAGGACATGGTGGCCTCCCCCGGCCGGGCGATCGGGGCGGTGTCTGACTTCCTCGGCGCCGAGATCTCCACCATCGCCCTGTACTCCGCGAAGGCGGGCGGCTGGCGTAAGCGGCTGTCGGCCGCCGACGCCGAACTGGCGGAGAAGGTGGCCCGCGAGGAGCTCAGGCGCCTCGGCTACCGGTGACCGCCTCGCCCTTGACCCCATCGCCGGAGACGTCACCGGAGAACTGCGTACGGTAGAGCTCGGCGTAGGCCCCGTCGCGCCGGAGCAGTTCCTCGTGACCGCCGCGCTCGGCCACCCGCCCGTCCTCGATCACCAGGATCGTGTCGGCCTCGCGGATGGTGGACAGGCGGTGGGCGATCACCAGCGAGGTCCGGCCGCGCAGCGCGGTCTTCAGCGCCTTCTGCACCGCCGCCTCGGACTCGGAGTCCAGGTGGGCGGTCGCCTCGTCGAGCACGACGACCCGCGGCGCCTTCAGCAGCAGGCGGGCCAGCGCGATGCGCTGCTTCTCCCCGCCCGACAGCCGGTAGCCCCGATCTCCCACGACCGTCTCCAGCCCCTCGGGCAGGCCCTCGACCAGTTCGGCGATCTGCGCGGCCCGCAGCGCGGCCCAGATCTCTTCGTCGGTGGCCTCCGGGCGGGCGTAGCGCAGGTTGGCGCCGATCGTGTCGTGGAACAGGTGGGCGTCCTGCATGACCACGCCGACCGTGTCCCTGACGCTGTCGAGGGTGGCGTCCCGTACGTCCAGGCCGTTGATCCGGACCGCGCCCTCGTCGACGTCGTACAGACGGGAGACCAGGGAGGTGATCGTCGTCTTGCCCGCCCCCGAGTGGCCGACCAGCGCGACCAGCTCCCCCGGCCGGGCCGTGAACGACACGCCCTTCAGGACCTCCTGCGACGGCCCGGTGTCCGGCCGCGCCACCGACTCGAGGGAGGCGAGCGAGACCTCCGAGGCCGCCGGATAGCGGAACCTGACGTCGTCGAACTCGATCTCCACCGGTCCCTCGGGGACCGGCCGGGCGTCCGGCCGCTCGGCGACCATCGGCTTGAGGTCGAGCACCTCGAACACCCGGTCGAAGCTCACCAGCGCGGTCATCACGTCGACGTGGACGTTCGACAGGCTGGTCAGCGGGCCGTACAGGCGCATGAGCAGGGACGCCAGGGCGACCAGCGTGCCGAGTTCGAGCGTCCCCGACACGGCGAACACGCCGCCGAGGCCGTAGACGAGTGCGGTCGCGAGCGCGGCGACCAGGCCGAGCGCGACCCGGAACACTGTCCCGTACATCGCGACCGTGACCCCGACGTCGCGGACCCGCCCGGCCCGATGCCCGAAGTGGGCCGCCTCGTCGGCGGGCCTGCCGTACAGCTTGGCGACCGTGGCCCCGGCCACGTTGAACCGCTCGGTCATCACCGAGCTCATCTCCGCGTCGAGCTCGAGCTGTTCGCGGGTGAGCGCCGACATGCGCCGGCCGACCCATTTGGCCGGGAAGATGAAGATCGGCAGCAGGACGAGCGCGACCAGCGTGATCTGCCAGGACAGCACGAGCATCGCGCCGAGCACCATGATCAGGCTGACCACGTTGGAGACCACCGACGACAGCGTGCTGGTGAGGGCCCGCTGCGCCCCGATGACGTCGCTGTTCAGCCGGGAGACCAGCGCACCGGTCTGGGCGCGCATGAAGAACGCCACCGGCATGCGCTGCACGTGGTCGAAGACCTCGGTGCGCAGGTTGTAGATCAGGCCCTCGCCGATCCTCGCCGAGTACCATCGCTGGACGAGGGTCAGCCCGGCGTCCACGACGGCCAGGGCGGCGATGGCCACGGCGAGCCAGATCACGAGGTCGGTGCGCCGCGGCCTGATGCCGTCGTCGATGATCGCCTTCATCAGCAGCGGATTGGCCACCGCGATGACCGATCCGATCACGACCAGCGCCAGGAACCCCGTGATCTGCCATTTGAACGGCTGCGCGTACCCCGCTATGCGGCGTACCGTCCCCGGCGCCAGCCGCTGGCTGGTCACCGAGCTGTCGCGCCGCAGGGATCGTAACGCCTCGAAGCCGTAACCGCCGCCCATCATCGCCATATGTCGCCATCCTCCCGGGAGATGCAGCATCGAGGGAAGGCGCCCGATTCCATCATCAGCTTCCAGCGAACAGTGACCTGATGCGGGCCGCCTGTTCGGCTCGCTCCGCGGCGGCCTGCTCCTCCAGCGTCCGCTGCGGCGCGCCCTGCAGCAGGCGCTTGGTGGCGGTCGCCGCCTCCCGGTCGACGGCCAGCAGCGCCGCCGTCAGGTCTCGTACGGCCCGGCCCAGCTCGTCCGGGGGCACCGCCAGCTCCGCCAGGCCGAGCCGCAGCGCCTCGGCCGCGCCGACGACGCGTGCGGTCAGGCAGATCTCGATGGCCCGTGGCACCCCGACGATGTCGACCAGCGGCTTGGTCCCCGTCAGGTCGGGGACCAGCCCGAGCGCGGGCTCCTTCATGCAGAACATGACGTCGTCCGCGACGATCCGCAGGTCGCACGCGAGCGCGAGCTGGAAACCCGCGCCGATGGCGTGGCCCTGCACGGCCGCGATGGACACGATGTCAGGCCGGCGCAGCCAGAGAAAGCCGCGCTGGGCCTCGGCGATCAGCCGACGCAGTTCGGCATCGCCGCGCGCCGCCGCCGCGGCGAACGAATCCGTCCCGGGCACCCGCTCGGTCCCACGATGCTGAGCGGGCTCGGGATGCTGAGCGGGCGGCTCGGGTTCCGGGGCGAACATGCCCAGATCGAGGCCCGACGAGAAGGACGGCCCCTCGCCTCGGACCACGACCACTCGCACCTGCTCCGGAAGGTCTTCTCCTATCCGGGCCAGAGCCGACCAGGTGGCGAACGTCTGTGCGTTCCGCTTCTCCGGCCGGTTCAAGGTGACGGTCGCGATCTCGCCGTCCATCTCGAAGCGCAGTCCGCTCCCCCCAGTTACCGCTTCCGCCATCGCTGCTCGCTCCTGCCTTCGGTGGGCGTTCGCTCGCCTCACACACGGCCGGGTCCGGTGCGGCGTCCCGTCCGTGCGCGCCAGGCCCGTACACATTCCGTACGTGCCGTCGCTCGCGCTCCCCTGTCTCCGCGGTCGCGCCCGAGCCTACCGAATCTCATTCTGGCGGCTCGGACGCGACCACTCCGGCTACTGGAACGAGCGGCTGCGGTCGCGCGTCTTGAGGTGGATCGCTAGCGCTTGGACTTGCCCCGGGTCGCACCGCCGCGCCCGCGCAGAGTCACTCCCGACTCGCTGAGGATGCGGTGGATGAACCCGTACGACCGGCCGGTGGAAGCCGCCAGAGCGCGGATGCTCTCACCCGCGGCATAGCGCTTCTTCAGATCGTTGGCCAGCTTTTCACGGTCGGCCCCGGTCACCCGGGTGCCCTTCTTGAGAGTCTCGGCCACGAGTACCTCCTGTAGTGCCAGACTTCCGCAGCGTTACTCACGCCATGATCAGTCATTTCGGCGAGATCGGCTACCTACTCCGCGGGAAAAGATCCCTACCCGCTCAAATTAAGATCAGGCGAGTGCCACAAGATCGGAAAATTCGTCACTCCACGCGTCTTCGACTCCGTCCGGCAGCAAAATCACCCTATCCGGCCGCAGCGCCTCGACGGCACCCTCATCATGGGTGACCAGCACGATCGCACCGGCGTACGAGCCGAGGGCCGCCAGAACCTGCTCCCGTGACGCCGGATCGAGGTTGTTGGTAGGCTCGTCGAGCAGCAGCACGTTGGCGCTCGACAGCACCAGCGTGGCAAGGGCGAGCCGTGTCTTCTCACCGCCCGACAGCACCCCGGCCGGCTTGTCCACGTCGTCGCCGGAGAACAGGAACGAGCCGAGCACCTTGCGCAGCTCGACCTCGACGAGATCGGGCCCGGCCGAGCGCATGTTCTCCAGGACCGTGCGCTCCGGGTCGAGGGTCTCGTGCTCCTGGGCGTAGTAGCCGATCTTCAGGCCGTGGCCGGGCCGTACCTCGCCGGTGTCGGGCTTCTCGATCCCGGCGAGCAGGCGCAGCAGGGTGGTCTTGCCGGCGCCGTTCAGGCCCAGGATGACGATGCGGGATCCCCGGTCGACGGCCGCGTCGACGTCGGTGAAGACCTCCAGCGAGCCGTACGACTTGGACAGGCCGTGCGCCGTCAGCGGCGTCCTGCCGCACGGAGCGGGCTCGGGGAAGCGCAGCTTGGCGACCCGGTCGGCCCGCCGCTCGCCCTCGACGCCCGACAGCAGGCGGCGGGCCCGGCGCTCCATGTCCTGCGCCGCCTTGGCCTTGGTGGCCTTCGCCCGCATGCGGTCCGCCTGCGACAGCAGCGCCGAGGCCTGCCGCTCGGCGTTGACCCGCTCGCGCTTGCGGCGCTTCTCGTCGGTCTCCCGCTGCGTCAGGTACGCCTTCCAGCCGACGTTGTAGGTGTCGATCACGCAGCGGTTGGCGTCGAGGTGCAGAACCCGGTTTACCGTCGCTTCAAGAAGGTTTACGTCGTGGCTGATGATCACCAAGCCGCCCTGGTGTGAGCGCAAAAAATCCCGAAGCCACCCGATTGAGTCCGCATCGAGGTGGTTTGTGGGCTCGTCAAGCAGGAGAGTCTCGGCTCCGCTGAACAGGATCCGGGCCAGCTCCACCCGCCTGCGCTGCCCGCCCGACAGGGTCTCCAGCGGCTGCCGCAGGACCCGGTCGGGCAGCCCGAGGCTGGAGGCGATCGAGGCGGCCTCCGCCTCGGCCGCGTAGCCGCCGAGCACGTGCAGGCGGTCCTCCAGGCGGCCGTAGGCGCGTACCGCCTTGTCGCGCGTCCGGGTGTCGGCCGAGGCCATGCCGAGCTCGGCCTCGCGCAGCTCGCGCAGCACCTCGTCCAGTCCCCGGGCCGACAGGATGCGGTCGCGGGCGAGCACCGCCAGGTCGCCGGTGCGCGGATCCTGGGGCAGGTAGCCGATGCTGCCGGTGGCGCTCACGGTCCCGGCCGCCGGCAGGCCCTCACCGGCGAGGACCCGGGTGAGCGTGGTCTTGCCGGCCCCGTTGCGGCCGACCAGTCCGATCTTGTCGCCGGGGTTGACCCGGAAGGAGGCGCCCTCGATGAGCAGCCGGGATCCCGCGCGCAGTTCGACGTCAGTAGCGATGATCATGAATGGGGACACTCCCGTGAGGAAATTTCGAAGGGGATCGGCGCATGTGCCGATCAGTCGGGAGCGCGCATGCCCGCCATTGTAGTCGCCGGCCGCCACGAGCCGAACGTGATTATCGGCCCGGCCTGTCGCCGGCGCCGATCACGAACCTCGGCTGAAGCCCGGTCCCTCCACCCACGAAGATTCCTCGCAGGCTCGGAATCTCCGCGGGGCCCGGGATGCGCCAGGGGGAAGCTCCGGTCCACTGTGCAGCCCGCTCCGGCGGGCTTTCGCGTGCGGTCCTCGTTCCCGCCCGCTCCGCTGCCTCGATCCCGATGAACGCCGGCGATCAGGACGGCCCGGAACCGGTCTCGACGACGCGGATGCGCACACCGCGGAACATCGCGGGAGTCCCCTCGAGCACGCCGCGCCTGGGGTCGGGCACGGTCAGGAACGGCTCGGCCTCGAGCGCGAACAGCGGCGCCAGCCGCCGGTCACCGCGCAGTTCGGCGACCGCGCGCCGGTCGCCGCCGAGCACGACCGCGTCGAGCTCCGCGACGTACGGCACGAGCACCCGGAAGGCGGCGTCGGCCGCTGCGCCGAGGGCCTCGGCCGACTGCTTCTCCCTGCGCCGGGCGAAGCGCTGCTGCGACCAGCCGCCGGCCGCGCTGCGCCCGTGCACCGGCCGCGATCCGACCTTCGAGGCGACCAGCCGCGCCCCGGTGAACACCCCGGCCGCGTAGCCGCCGAGCCGTACCAGCAGGACCCCCACCGTCCGCTCCCGGGACGCGTGCCCGACCAGATCTCCCCGCAGCGGCGGGAACGGGACCCGGCACTCGGCCACCGAACCGTCGGCCGCCTCCAGCCGCACCACGTCGTCGGTGACGGTGGTCGCGACGGCCCCGTGGCGTACGGCGAAGCCGTCGATCCACCGGGCGAGCCGCTCGGGGGTCACCGAGACCCACCTGCCCCCACCCGCCGCCGGTCGCGCCGCCATGACAGGTCAGGCTACCCCACCCCCATTGCCGTGATCTTGCGCTTTCTCGCACCCCACCCGCATGACCTGCCTGAACTTTTTCGCTGATCTTGCACTTTCTCGCAGGAATGCGGTCCGACGTGCGCAGACCCGCTTGGTGATCTTGCTCTCAAGATCATGGCCATGAGGGGGTGGGGGCGATCAGGGCTCGATGAGGCCGGCGCGGATGGCGTAGCGGGTCAGCTCCAGCCGGTCGCGCATGCCGAGCTTCTGCAGGATGTTCGCCCGGTGCCGGTCGACGGTCTTGACGCTGATGAACAACGTCTCGGCGATCTGCTTGGCGGAGTTGCCCTCGGCGATCAGCTTGACGATCTCCTCCTCACGCGGCGTCAGGATGCTCTCGGGCATCTGCTCGCCCTGCCGGGCACGGTGCAGATAGTCGCGGATGAGCGCGGTGACCGCCCCCGGATAGAGGAACGGCTCGCCGCGCACGGCAGCCCGGCACGCCTCCAGCAGGTCCTGGTCGGCCACCGACTTCAGCACATAGCCCGAGGCCCCCGCCTTGAGCGCCTCGAAGAAGTACTGCTCGTTGTCGTACATGGACAGGATCAGGATGCGGACGCCGGGCGCCCGCCGGCTGATCTCCCTGGCCGCCTGGATCCCGGTCATCCGGGGCATCGCGATGTCGAGGATGGCCAGATCGATGCCCCCGCCCGAGATCGCCTCGACGGCCGCGGCGCCGTCCGCCGCCTCGGCCACGACCACGAGGTCGGGCTCGGCGTCGAGGATCAGGCGCAGCCCGTGCCGTACCAGGGCGTGGTCGTCCGCCAGCAGGATGCGGGTCTTGGCCGTCTCCGTGCTCGGCTCAGCTGAGGTGTTCACCGCGTTCGGCTCCGTTCGGCCTCGATGGGTATGACCAGACGTACGTCCGTGCCGGCGCCGGGCGGGGACGCGATGGTCAGGCGCGCGCCGATGAGGTGGGCGCGCTCCCGCATGCCGCGGATGCCGGCGCCCTCGTGCCGGGCGCCGCCGCGTCCGTCGTCGGTGACGCGCAGGATCAGGTCGCCGTCGCCCACGGTCAGCGACAGCTCCACATGGTCGGCGTGGGCGTGCCTGGCCACATTGGTCAGGCTCTCCTGCGCGATCCGGTAGATGACCAACTCCACGTCCTCGCTGAGATCGGGCAGGACCGGATCGACCTTCCGCGAGATCGAGACCTGGTTGGCCTGGGAGAACTCGCTGCTCAGCGCGCTCAGCGCGCTCTGCAGCCCGAGGTCTTCGAGCACGCCGGGACGCAGCCTGCGGGCCACCTGGCGCACCTCGTCGAGGCTGGAGCGGACCGTCTCCTGCGCGGCGCGCAGGTCCTCGCGCAGTTCCTCCGGCGCCCGGTCGACGACGCGTTTGAGACTCAGCAGCGCCACGGTGAGGCTCTGCCCGATCTCGTCGTGCAGCTCGCGCGCGATGCGCTGCCGCTCTCCCTCCTGTGCCGCCAGCGCGTGCGCGCTGCTCGCGCTGCGCTCCGATTCGAGCCGGTCGAGCATCGCGTTGAACGTGCCGATCAGGTGGGAGAGGTCTCCGGTGCCGCTGTCGGCGAGCCGATCCCCCGATTCCAGCAGGTCGACGCGCTGCATGAGCGTGGTGAGCGCGTCCAGCGGGGCCAGGCTGGCCCGCAGCAGCAGCGCGTTGGCGGTGATGATCAGTGTCAGCCCGATCGTCAGGACCGGCAGCTCGGCCGGCCGGACCATGGAGGACACCGTGGCGGGCGACAGCGCGAGCACGAGCGTGCCGACCGTGAACACGAACCCGTTGATCGCGAACAGCCGCCAGAACAGCGCCCGCGCGGGCGTCCGCGAACGTCTGGCGGCCTGCCGCGGCCGCCGGTCGTTGGAGTGGCTCATCGGGGTCCTGGCCTCCCCGGCCCGCCCTTCGGGCGGGCGCGCAGGCGCCCTTCCTCCCTTCCGCAGTCCTTCCTAGTCCCGTGAAACCCGGATGTCCATGGGGGTTCTCTCCCATCTCGGCCGGAGATTGCAGGTCAGACCCCCGCCGAAATGGGTGCCAGACCCGATGGCGGACAGCCGCGCCGCCGTCGAAAATGGACTGTGGGGCCGGAACCGTCCGGTATCACCCGCGGTAAGGATCGGCGACCAACGGAAGGTCGGAACGGAGGTATCTCTGCGTGCGCGTCTCCCGCACGGCTGTGCCCGGCACCGGCACCATACATCAGTGTGTCACCCGAGGAGGACAGCGTTTCGGCGTCCTCTCGGACAGGACCGGCCGGTACCGTCTCCTCGTCTACGCGGCCGGGTCGGACGAACCACTGCAGAGCATCGCACTCGAGCAGGACGAGGCCGACCAGCTCGCCGAGATCCTGCACAGCCGGCCCATCGCCGATCGGGTCGCCGTCCTCGAGCGCCGCGTCGCCCAAATCAGCGAAACGGCACAGATCGCCGGAACGACGTCGTGAGCGCGCCGGCGACGACCCCGAACGACCGGGCGACCGGCACCGTCGTCACCGAGCGGAACCCCGCCGCCCCTGAACGGAAAAGCACCGTGCAAGCACGCGATATCGCCATGAAGCCCCCCACGGTCACCATCGACGACCGGGTCACCAAGGCCTTCCAGATCATGGCGCTGAACCGGATGCCCGGCCTGATCGTCGTCGACGAGGCCGGGCGGCCGGGGGCGGTGCTCTCGGGCACGGACGTACTGCGGCTCGCGATCCCCCGGGCGTACCACGAGGATCCCTCTCTCACCCGGATCGTCGACGAGGCCTACGCCGACGCCTTCTCCCAGGACCTCGGCGACCTGTCGGTGGGCGACTGCCTGCCGCGTCCACTGGTCAAACCGGTCACGGTCTCACTCGACGCGACCCTGCTCGAAGTGGCCGCGATGATGATCCAGTTGCGCAACCCGCTCGTGGCCGTCGTCACCCCCGACGGCAGGCTGGCCGGGGCGATCACCCTGGAACGGTTGCTGACCAGTCTGGCGCTGTTCACCCCGGGTACCTGACCCACCGGGCCGCTCCGCCTCGTCCCGCCTCGCCACAACGTGCCCGACGTCAGGAGGCCTGTCATGCCTTGCCGCACCATGCCTGTTTTCGCCATACCCCTACGGTTCGTGTCCGTACAGACCGGTACCGCAGTGACCGGGTCGGCTCCGGCCGCGCCGCCGGGGGGCCGTCGATGAGCGCGATCGCCTCCCTAGCGATCTTCCTGGTCGCCTTCTTCTTCATCGCCACCGAGAAGGCGAACAAAGTCAAGGTGGTGCTGATCGCCGCCGGCCTGATGGCCGTACTGGGGCTGATCCCCGGCAGCGAGGTGTTCTTCTCCGAACATGCCGGCATCGACTGGAACGTTGTATTCCTGCTGCTGGGCATGATGATCATCGTCGGCATCATCAAGCAGACGGGGATCTTCGACTACCTCGCGATCTGGGCGGCGAAGAAGTCGAAAGGGCAGCCGTACCGGCTGATGGTCATGCTGATGACCATCACCGCGATCGCCTCGCCGTTCCTCGACAACGTCACCACGATCATGCTCGTCGCGCCGGTCACGGTGGTGGTCTGCGACCGGCTGCGCATCCCGGCCCAGCCGTACCTCATCGCCGAGGTGCTCGCGTCCAACATCGGCGGAGCGGCGACGCTCATCGGCGACCCGCCCAACATCATCATCGCCAGCCGCGCCGGGCTGACGTTCAACGACTTCCTCGTCCACATGACGCCGATCGTCGTCATCATCTTCGCGACGTTCGTCCTGTTCACCCGGGTGCTGTTCCGCAACGCGTTCCAGTACAACCCCGAGCACGTGGCGTCGGTGATGGCCCTGCAGGAGCGGCGCGCCATCACCGACCGGCGGCTGCTCATCCGATGCATGATCGTGCTCGGCGTGGTCATCCTCGCGTTCTGCCTGCACTCCGTGCTGCCGCTGGAGCCGGCGATCGTCGCTCTGGTGGGCGCCGGGGTGATGATGCTGGTGGCCCGCACGGACGTCTCGGAGGTGCTGCGCGAGGTCGAGTGGCCCACGCTGGTCTTCTTCATGGGCCTGTTCGTGATGGTCGCCGGGCTGGTGCACACCGGTGTCATCGAGACCGTCGGCGGCTGGGTGGTCGGCGTGCTCGGCGGCAACCACTTCCTCACCGCCACGACGCTGCTGTTCGGCTCCGGCGTGCTGGGCGCCTTCTTCGACAACATCCCCTACGCCACCGTCATGGCGCCCATCGTCGAGGGCCTGGTCGCGCAGACCGCCGATCCGCAGATCGGACAGGCGCTGTGGTGGTCCTTCGCGCTGGGGGCCGACTTCGGCGGCAACGGCACCGCGGTGGCGGCCAGCGCCAACATCGTCGCGCTCGGCATCGCCACCCGCACCGGTCACAACATCAGCTTCTGGCAGTTCACCCGGTACGGAATCTTCGTGACCGCGCTGAGCCTGCTGATGGCGTGGGGCTATGTCTGGCTGCGCTATTTCCTCTGACGAGGAGGGTGCGACCAGCGGTCACCGATGGTCACCGCTGGTCGGCAGGGGTCGGCGGTCAGCGGCCGTGCGGGGTCCCTGAGCCGCGGAACCCGCCGGCCTCCCGGCCGCGGTTCTTCCCGCCGTCGGAGCCCCGCCGCCGTGAGAAGGAACGCGGGCGGCGGTCGGTCGACCGGCCCTCACGGCGCGGGTGCGGCGGCCTGCCGGCCTCGGGCTGCCACACGGAGATGGCCTCGCCGCTGGGCCGCCGCGCACCGGTGATCCCGCCGAGGACCTCGTCGCCGGGCCGGACACGGTGCCACGTCGGGGTGATGCCCGCCCGCCGGGTCATCGCGTTGATGGAGCGGCGCTCGTCCGGCATGACGAGCGTCACGACGCTGCCGCGCTCCCCGGCGCGGGCGGTACGGCCGCCACGGTGGAGGTAGCTCTTGTGATCCGCCGGCGGATCCACGTGCAGCACGAGGCTGACGTCGTCGACGTGGATGCCGCGGGCGGCGACGTCCGTACAGACCAGGACGGTCACCTTGCCCTCGCGGAACTCGTCGAGGATGCGGGTCCGCTGGTTCTGCCGCTTGCCGCCGTGCAGTCCGCCGGCGCGGACCCCCACCCTGGCGAGCTGCTTGACGATCCGGTCCACCCCGCGCTGGGTGCGGGCGAACAGGATCGTACGGCCCTCACGGTTGGCGATCTCGGCGGTGACGTCCATCTTGTCGTCCCGATGCACCTGGAAGAGGTGGTGCTCCATGGTCTCGACCGGGGAGGTCACCTCCGCCGGCGAGTGCGTGACCGGGTCGGTGAGGAACCGCCGGACCAGCTTGTCCACATCACCGTCGAGGGTGGCGGAGAAGAGCAGGCGCTGGCCGTCCGCCGGGGTCGCGTCGAGGATGGCGCTCACCACGGGGAAGAAGCCGAGATCGCACATGTGGTCGGCCTCGTCGAGCACGGTGACCTCGACGTCCTCGAGCGAGCACTCGCCCTGCCGCATGAGGTCGGTCAGGCGCCCGGGCGTGGCCACGACGATGTCGACGCCGCGGCGGAGCGCCTCGATCTGCCGTCCCATCGGCATGCCGCCGACGACGATCTTGGTACGGAGCGACAGACCTCGGCCGAGCGGCTCCAGGGTGTCGGCGACCTGCAGGGCCAGCTCGCGCGTGGGCACGAGGACGAGGGCGCGCGGCCGCCGGGGGGCTGCGCGCTCACCCGCGACGCGGGCCATCGTCGGCAGGCCGAAGGCGAGGGTCTTGCCCGAGCCGGTCTGGCCCCGGCCCAGCACGTCGCGGCCGGCGAGCGCGTCGGGAATGGCCGCCTCCTGGATGGGGAACGGCGTGGTGATGCCCTCCCTGGCCAGCGCGGTCACGAGCGGCCGGGGCAGCCCGAGCGCCGCGAACGTGGAGCCGGACGTGGAGTCGGACGTGGAGTCGGAGTCGGAGTCGGAGGCGGAAAGGATATGGCCAGCGTCGAGCATGGTCACGAGGTCGTGCCTTTCATCGAAGCGAACGCGTCGGAACGCGGGGGCACGTCACTTCTGCGAAAGGACGAGCCGGGACATCTGCTGTCTTGCCCTACCGGAATCGGACGCAGGGGTGAACCGGAAATGCGACCTGGCCGGAGGGTGGGGCTACTGCGTCGGACGCAGTGCCACGCGATTCGCCCATGTCTTCACGAGCGACCCTGTCACGAACACCGTCGTTCAAGTCGCTTCGGGCGTAACAAAAGGACACCCTACAACATCGAATGCCATTGACGCCAACGGCGGGCGGTCCCGGCGTGACGCGGCGCGCCCCGCCGGGCCGTCGGGCGGCCGAATGCTCAGAGCCGACAGGCGAATATGGCGGTGACGAGGATGGCCTTGGCGCCGATCTCCGCCAGGCGGTCCATCACCCGCTGGTGCCCCTTGCGCGGGACCATCGCCCGGACCGCGACCCAGCCCTCGCGGTGCAGCGGGGAGACGGTCGGCCCCTCCATGCCGGGGGTGATCGCGATGGCCTCGTCGATGTGCTCGACCCGGATGTCGTAGTCGATCATCACATAGTCCCGGGCCACCAGAACGCCCTGGAGACGGCGGACGAGCTGCCCCAGGCCGTTCTCCTCCGGCACGCCGGCCCGCTTGATCAGCACCGCCTCGGAGTGGGCGATCGGCTCTCCGAACGCCTCCAGCCCCACGTTGCGCAGCGTGGTGCCGGTCTCGACCACATCGGCCACCGCGTCGGCCACGCCCAGCCTTATCGCGGTCTCGACCGCCCCGTCGAGCTTGATCACTCGGGCGTCGACGCCCTCGTCCGCGAGGTACTTGCCGAGCAGTCCCGCGTACGAGGTGGCGATCCGCAGCCCGGCGAGCTCCGACACGCGGGAGAAGGCCCCGGGGGCGGCGGCGAAGCGGAACGTCGACCGCCCGAACCCGAGCGGCATGACCTCCTCGGCGGGGGCGCCGGAGTCGAACAGCATGTCGCGGCCGGTGATGCCGGCGTCGAGCGTGCCCTCGCCGACGTAGACGGCGATGTCCCTGGGACGCAGGAAGAACAGCTCGCAGGAGTTCTCCGGGTCGACGACCACGAGCTCCTTGCTGTCCGAGCGCTGCCGGTAGCCGGCTTCCTTCAGCATCGCCTGGGCGGCCTCGGTGAGCGCGCCCTTGTTCGGTACGGCCAGACGCAGCATGACGTGAGATAACCCTTCAGGAGTCGGATGGAACGAGGTGGGGCCCGCATCGAGCCGCGACGGACCACGGCCGTCGCGGCTAGAGATGCTTGTAGACCTCGTCCAGCCCGATGCCGCGCGCCAGCATGAGGACCTGGATGTGGTAGAGCAGCTGCGAGATCTCCTCGGCGGTCCGCTCCGTGGATTCGTGCTCCGCCGCCATCCAGCTCTCGGCGGCCTCCTCCACGACCTTCTTGCCGATGGCATGAACGCCGGCGTCCAGTGCGGCCACGGTGCCGGATCCCTCCGGCCGGGTGCGCGCCTTTTCAGCCAGTTCGGCGTACAGCTCTTCGAAGGTCTTCATCGTTTCTCTCGGGTCGTCGTACGTGTCCATTCAGGGTAGCGGACCGATTCAGCCGAAGACCTTCCTGGCGATGCCGAGCATCTCCAGCGCCTGGCGGGTCCCGCCGCCCTCGTGCCCGTTGAAGGGCCAGACCGAGATGTCCTTGGGCCCGGCGTAGTGGTTGTATGCGGCGAAGACGGTCGAGGCCGGGGTGACGCCGTCGCGCAGGCCGACGGAGAACTGGGCGGGGGTGCGTGCGCGCACCGCGAAGTTCATCCCGTCGAAGTAGTCGAGCGTGGCGAAGACCTCGTCCACCCGGGCGCGCTGCGTGGCGCAGAACCGGCCGAGCTCGGCGTAGGGCTCCTCGTCGGTGATCTCCGCCGCCCGGCGGATGTGGCACATGAACGGCACGTTGACGAAGGCGTGCGCGATCCCCGGGACGAGCGCGGCGGCGGCCAGGGCCATGCCGCCGCCCTGGCTGCCGCCGGCCACGATGATCCGGTCGGCGTCGACGCCGGGGTGGGATCGGGCCGCCTCGACCGCGCGGACCACGTCGGTGTAGAGCCTGCGGTAATAGTAACCGTCCGGGTCGAAGACGCCCTGGGTGAGCTTGCCCGGAACCTCGGGACCGAGACCGGGCGCCGGGTCGGGGGTGTCGCCGGTCCGCCAGCCGCCGCCCTGACCACGGGTGTCCATGACGAAGGTGGCGTATCCGGCCGAGGGCCACAGCAGCCAGTCGTGCGGCAGGCCGCGGCCTCCGTTGTAGCCGACGAACTCCACGACGCACGGCAGCGCGCCACCGCGGGCCGCCGAGACCGGCCGGAGCAGCCACCCCTTGACGGGATGGCCGCCGAACCCGGAGAAGGTCACGTCGAAAACGTCGATCATGGCGAGGTCGGTGGCGTACGGCCGGAACTCGGCGCCGAGATCGTGCTCACGCGCCTCGGCCAGCGTACGCGACCAGAAGTCGTCGAAGTCCTCTGGCTCTCGCCGCTCGGGCAGGTAGGTCCTGAGCCGGTCGAGTGGCATGTCAACGAACACGGTGGTCTCCCGGGGGGGCCGGAGGGTACGGGGGCCAGGCGATCTTCGACCCGCGGATCAAGGCTACCGAAGCCGTACGGACGACAGGAGTCTGACCCGGTTAAGGCGACGATCTCCGTTGGCACGATCTCCGGATTCCGGCGTGCCGCTGCTGCGCCCCGCCCTCGCCGCCATGTCGATCTTCATCGTGCTCGCGGAGTGGAACGACTTCCTCTGGCCGCTGATCATCGTGCAGAGCGACGAGATGGCGAACATCCCGGTCGCGCCGGCCCGGCTCAACTCCTACTTCCCCGGCGCGCAGAAGCAGGGCGCGATCCTGGCGGGCGGCGTGCTCGCCTTCCTGCCGTCGATCGGCTTCTTCCTGGTCTTCCAGCGCTATTTCACCCCTGGGGCATCGTGCTCAGCGGACTGAAGGGCTGAGCACGCCGGAGCGGCCGGGCGAGATCAGACGTTGAAGCCGAGCATGCGCAGCTGCTCGCGCCCGTCTTCGGTGATCTTGTCCGGCCCCCACGGCGGCAGCCACACCCAGTTGATCACGACGCTCGACGTGAGGTCGGCCAGCGCCGAGTTGGCCTGGTCCTCGATCACGTCGGTCAGCGGACAGGCCGCGCTGGTCAGCGTCATGTCGACCGTCGCGACCGGGAGCTCTCCCTCGCCGGCGGGGTCGAGGTTGACCCCGTAGACGAGGCCGAGGTCGACGACGTTGATCCCCAGTTCGGGGTCGACGACGTCCCGCAGCGCCTCCAGCACCTCCTCGGTGGAGACCTCCCCCTCGTCGGCGGTGGTCTGGGTCGTCAGGGTCGTCGGGGTCTCCGTCGGCTTGCTCACATCGCCTCCTGGCTTCTCAACACCGCGTCCTTGTAGGCCATCCACGCCAGCAGGGCGCACTTGACGCGGGCGGGGAACTTCGCGACCCCGGCGAACGCCACCGCGTCGCCCAGCACGTCCTCGTCGGCCTCGACCTGGCCTCTGCCCTGCATCAGCCGGGTGAACTCGTCGACGACCGCCAGCGACTCCTCCACCGTGGACCCCGTGGCGAGATCGTGCAGCACCGAGGCGGCCGCCTGGCTGATCGAGCAGCCCTGGCCGTCATAGGAGACGTCCTGCACCTTGCCGCCGTCGGCCAGCTTCACCCGCAGCGTGACCTCGTCGCCGCAGGTCGGATTCACGTGGTGCACTTCCGCGTCGTACGGCTCGCGCAGCCCCCGGCCCTGGGGGCGCTTGTAGTGCTCCAGGATCAGTTCCTGGTACATGGATTCAGCGATCATGGCTCAGCCGAACACCTTCTGCACGTGGTGGAGGCCGCGGACCAGAGCGTCGATCTCGTCCGTCGTGTTGTACAGGTAGAACGACGTGCGGGTGGTCGCCGGGATGCCGAAACGCAGATGGAGCGGCCTGGCGCAGTGGTGGCCTACCCGCACCGCGATGCCGTACACGTCGTCGAGGATCTGTCCGACGTCATGGGGGTGGATGCC
This sequence comes from Sphaerimonospora mesophila, assembly GCF_001417795.1. Classification (NCBI taxonomy): domain Bacteria; kingdom Bacillati; phylum Actinomycetota; class Actinomycetes; order Streptosporangiales; family Streptosporangiaceae; genus Sphaerimonospora; species Sphaerimonospora mesophila. The sequence goes on from NZ_BCBX01000043.1 coordinate 110,141, forward strand.
GTCGAGGACGAACGAGACCGTGCCGCCGCGGGCGACCACGCCGCGCGGGCCGATGATCCTGAGCCCCGGGATCTCCGCCAGCGCGTCCAGCGCGTACGCGGTGAGCGCCCGCTCGTGCCGCTTGACCTGGTCCATGCCGACCGAGGTGAGATAGTCGACGGCCGCGCCCAGGCCGATCGCCTCGACGATGGGCGGCGTGCCCGCCTCGAACTTGTGCGGCACCGGCGCGTAGGTCGAGCGGTCCATCCAGACCGCCTCGATCATCTCGCCGCCGCCGAGGAACGGCGGCATCGCGTCGAGCAGCTCCCGGCGGCCCCACAGCACGCCGATCCCGGACGGACCGACCATCTTGTGCCCGGTGAAGGCCAGGAAGTCGACGCCGAGCTCGCGCACGTCGACGGCCTGGTGCGGCACCGACTGCGACGCGTCGAGCATCATCAGCGCGCCCACCTCGCGGGCCCGGGCCAGGATCGGCGAGACCGAGTTGACCGTGCCCAGCACGTTCGACTGGTGCACGATCGACACGATCCTGGTGCGCTCGTTCACCAGCTCGTCCAGGCCCGTGATGTCGAGGCGGCCCTCGTCGGTCACCGGGAACCAGCGCAGCGTCGCGCCGGTCCGCTGCGCGAGCAGCTGCCACGGCACGATGTTGGAGTGGTGCTCCATCTCGCTGATGACGATCTCGTCGCCGGGGCCGAGGCGGAACCGCTCGTCGGTGTTCGTCGGGTTGCCGAAGGCGTACGCCACCAGGTTGATCGCCTCGGAGGCGTTCTTGGTGAAGATCACCTCTTCCCGCGACGGCGCGCCGACGAAGGCGGCGATCTTGTCGCGGGCCGACTCGTACGCCTCGGTTGACTCGCTGCCCAGCGCGTGCAGGGCCCGGCCGACGTTGCCGTAGTGCGACATCAGATGCTCGCGCATCGTGTCGATCACCTGGACCGGCTTCTGCGAGGAGTTCGCCGAGTCGAGGTAGACCAGCGGGCGGCCGCCGGGCAGCTCGCGGGCGAGGATCGGGAAGTCCTTCCTGATCCTCTCCACGTCGAGGCCGCCCGTGCCGGCCGTCGGCTGAACGTCGGTGCTCGTCATCAGGCCGATGCCTTCGTGTAGGACTCGTACCCCTCGGCCTCCAGCTTCTCCGCGAGCTCGGGGCCGCCCTCCTCGACGATCCGGCCGCCGGCGAAGACGTGGACGAAGTCGGGCTTCACGTACCGCAGGATGCGGGTGTAGTGCGTGATCAGGAGCACGCCGGTGTCGCCGCTGCGGAACCTGTTGATGCCCTCGGACACCACGCGCAGCGCGTCGATGTCGAGGCCGGAGTCGGTCTCGTCGAGGATCGCGATCTTCGGCTTGAGCAGTTCGAGCTGGAGGATCTCGTGGCGCTTCTTCTCACCGCCGGAGAAGCCCTCGTTGGTGTTGCGCTGGGCGAAGGCGGGGTCCATGGACAGCGCGTCCATCCCGGCCTTCAGGTCCTTGGCGAACTGGCGCAGCTTGGGCGCCTCGCCGCGGACCGAGGTGATCGCCGAGCGCAGGAAGTTGGAGACGCTGACGCCGGGCACCTCGACCGGATACTGCATGGCGAGGAACAGACCGGCCCGGGCGCGCTCGTCGACGGACATCTCCAGGACGTCCTCGCCGTCGAGCAGCACGGCGCCCGACGTGATCGTGTACTTGGGGTGACCGGCTACGGCGTAGGCCAGGGTCGACTTGCCGGAGCCGTTCGGCCCCATGATGGCGTGGGTCTCCCCCGCGCCGACGGTCAGGTCGACGCCGCGCAGGATCTCCTTGTCGCCGACGGCGACGTGCAGGTCACGGATCTCAAGGGTGGGCACGTTTTACTCCTTCGAGAGCGAGACGAACACGTCATCGCCTTCGATCTTGACTCGGTAGACGTTCACTGGCTTGGTGGCGGGCGGTCCTGTCGGCTTGCCGCTGCGCAGGTCGAAGCACGAACCGTGCAGCCAGCACTCCAACGTGTGGTCGTACACGTCGCCCTCGCTGAGTTTCACCTCGGCGTGCGAGCAGACGTCGTGCAGGGCGAAGACCTCGTCGCCAACGCGGACGACCGCGACCGGGACCTCACCGACCTCCACGCCGATGACGCCCTCGTCGGGGATGTCGCCGAGCGCGCAGACCTTCTCCCATTCCGCGCTCATCGGGCCAGCTCCGCCTCGACCGCCGAGAGCACCCGCTCCCGGATCTCGGGGACCTCGATCTTCTCGAGCAGCTGGGCGAAGAACCCGTGCACGACCAGGCGGCGGGCCTCGTCCAACGGGATGCCCCGGGCCTGGAGGTAGAAGATGTGCTCGTCGTCGATTCGGCCGGAGGCGGACGCGTGGCCCGCCCCGGCGACCTCGCCGGTGAGGATCTCCAGGTTCGGCACCGAGTCGGCGCGGGCGCCGTCGGTGAGGATCAGGTTCCGGTTCAGCTCGTAGGTGTCGGTGCCCTCGGCCTCGGCCCGGATGATCACGTCGCCGATCCACACCGCGTGCGCGCCGTCGCCCTGCAGCGCGCCCTTGTAGGTCACGTTGCTGCGGCACTTCGGCACGGTGTGGTCGACGAGCAGGCGGTGCTCCAGGTGCTGACGGGCGTCGGCGAAGTACAGCCCGGTCAGGTCGGCGTCGCCGCCGGGCGCCGTGTACGACACCGAGGGCGACAGCCGTACGAGATCACCGCCGAGGGTGACCACGAACGACCGGAACGTGGCGTCCTTGCCGATCCTGGCGTGGTGGTGCGAGACGTGCACCGCGTCGTCGTCCCAGTCCTGCAGGCTGACCACCTTGAGCGTGGCGCCCTCCGCGACGTCGAACTCGACGTTGTCGGCGTAGACCGCGCTGCCGCGGTGGTCCAGCACGACCACGGCCTCGGCCATCGGGCCGACGTCGATCAGGATGTGGCCGTAGGCCGCACCGGCGCCGGCGCCGCCGGTCCCCCGCACGCCGATCACGATCGGCTTGGACGTGACGGCCTCGCGCGGCACCGTGACGACCGTCGCCTTCTCGAACGACGAGTACGCCTGGGCGCTGACCCGGTCGGCCGGCACGTACGCCCGGCCGATCCTGGCGTCCTCGCGGCCGACGGTCTCGACCGTCGCCTCCGGCGCGGCGTCCACCTCGACCACGACGCTGCCGGTCACCTCGGCCGTGCCGTCGTGCAGGCCGCGCAGGCGGGACAGCGGGGTGAACCGCCACTCCTCCTCGCGCCCGGTCGGCACCGGGAAGTCCGCCACGTTGTAGGACGAGATCTCGTGCAGCGTCGACAGCGGCTTCGTGTCCAGGCCCATCAGCCGACAGCTCCTTCCATCTGCAGCTCGATCAGGCGGTTCAGCTCCAGCGCGTACTCCATGGGGAGCTCGCGCGCGATCGGCTCGACGAAGCCGCGCACGATCATCGCCATCGCCTCGTCCTCCGTCAGGCCGCGGCTCATCAGGTAGAAGAGCTGGTCCTCCGACACCTTGGACACCGTGGCCTCGTGGCCCATCGACACGTCGTCCTCGCGGACGTCGACGTAGGGGTAGGTGTCCGAGCGGCTGATCTGGTCCACCAGCAGCGCGTCGCACTTGACCGTGGAGGCCGACCCGGCGGCGCCCTCGTCGATCTGCACGAGGCCGCGGTAGGAGGTCCGGCCGCCGCCGCGCGCGACCGACTTGGACACGATCGTCGAGGAGGTCTTCGGCGCGAGGTGCACCATCTTCGCCCCGGCGTCCTGATGCTGGCCCTCACCGGCGAACGCGACCGACAGGGTCTCGCCCTTGGCGTGCTCGCCCATGAGGTAGACGGCCGGGTACTTCATCGTGATCTTGGAGCCGATGTTGCCGTCGATCCACTCCATGGTCGCGCCCTCGTACGCCACGGCGCGCTTGGTGACCAGGTTGTAGACGTTGTTCGACCAGTTCTGGATCGTCGTGTAGCGGCAGCGGGCGCCCTTCTTCACGATGATCTCGACGACCGCCGAGTGCAGCGAGTCGGACGAGTAGATCGGGGCGGTGCAGCCCTCCACGTAGTGCACGTAGGAGTTCTCGTCCACGATGATCAGGGTCCGCTCGAACTGACCCATGTTCTCGGTGTTGATCCGGAAGTAGGCCTGCAGCGGGATCTCTACGTGCACGTTCGGCGGCACGTAGATGAACGAGCCGCCCGACCAGACCGCGGTGTTCAGCGCGGCGAACTTGTTGTCGCCCACCGGGATGACCGAGCCGAAGTACTCCTTGAAGATGTCCTCGTGCTCGCGCAGGCCGGTGTCGGTGTCGACGAAGATGACACCCTTCTCCTCGAGGTCCTCACGGATCTTGTGGTAGACGACCTCGGACTCGTACTGCGCGGCGACGCCTGCGATGAGGCGCTGCTTCTCCGCCTCGGGGATGCCGAGCCGGTCGTAGGTGTTCTTGATGTCCGCCGGCAGCTCGTCCCAGGACGCGGCCTGCTTCTCCGTCGAGCGGACGAAGTACTTGATGTTGTCGAACTCGATGCTCGTGAGGTCGGCGCCCCAGGTCGGCAGCGGCTTCTTGTTGAACAGCCGGAGGCCCTTGAGACGCAGGTCGAGCATCCACTCCGGCTCATTCTTGAGCGCGGAGATGTCGCGGACGACCTCTTCCGACAGTCCACGCCGGGCGGTGGCACCGGCCACGTCCGTGTCGGCCCAGCCGAACTTGTAATTCCCGAGGCCTTCCAGCTCCGGGCGGTCGGTGACAGTCACCTTCCGGACTCCTTGCTCGTCGATATTGTCGATGTGCTCGCTTCGGGGGCACGCGCCTGCCGTCCGGCCAGCGCGTGGGGGCTCACGTGCGTGGTGCAGACCCCGTCGCCGTTGGCGATCGTGGCCAGCCGCTGCACCGGCGTGCCGAGCAGCCGTGCGAACGCCTCGGTCTCGGCCTCGCACAGCTGGGGGAACGCGGCCGCGACGTGCGCCACCGGGCAGTGGTGCTGGCAGAGCTGCTCGCCGCCGCTGCCCGTCTTGCTGGCGGAAGCAGCGTAGCCCTCGGCCGACAGCGCCTCGGCCAGCACGCGGACCCGCTGGTCGGCGGGCACCTCGCGCATGACCTCGTCCAACGCGTTCACCAGGCCCGACACCTGGGTGCGCGCGAACTCCGACACCGCCTGCCCGCCCAGCCGCTCGGCCAGGAAGCGCAGCGCGCTGCCCGCCAGGTCATCGTAGGCGTGCACGAAAGCGCTGCGGCCCGCATCGGTGATCGCGAACGTCTTCGCCGGCCTGCCGCGCCCCCGCCTGCCGTACGGCCTGGCCGTACGGGGCTCGATCATGCCCTCGGCGAGCAGCGCGTCGAGGTGACGGCGCACCGCGGCCGGGGTCAGCCCGAGCCGCTCGCCTAGCGCGGCGGCGGTGACGGGACCGTGCTCCAGGATGAGCCTGGCGACGCGGGCCCGGGTGCTGTGCTCGCTGCCGATCTCCCCGTACTTGCCGATGTCCCCCTGCTTGGTTTCCTGCCTGGGTTCCTGATTGGGTTCTGTGTGCGCGGGCAGGACCGATGGCCGCCGCCGCGCGGCGTCCTCGGCGTTCGTCCTCCCGGGCACGTATTTCACAACATCAGTGTGCCGTAATTCCTTCCCGGGTCACAAACCCAGTGTCACACCGATCTAAGTGCGATTTCTCACGCAGGGTAGCCTTACCTAACCATGAACGTACGGGCGGCGGTCGGCTCCGGCTGCGGGGGCACCGCACCCGCTCCCTAGACTCGGAACGTGAGCACTCCGCACGCCGTGGAGATCCGCGGGCTGATCAAGCGGTACGGGCGCAAGACGGCCGTCGACGGGTTGACCCTGACCTGCCGTGCCGGCGAGGTGACCGCGATCCTCGGGCCGAACGGCGCGGGCAAGACCTCCACGATCGAGATCTGCGAGGGCTTCCGCCGGCCGGACGGCGGGACCGTGCGGGTGCTCGGCCTCGACCCGGCCGACCCCGCGCTGAAGCCGCGTCTGGGGGTCATGCTCCAGGCGGGCGGCGTCCCGCCCGCCGTGCGGGCCGGCGAGTGGCTGCGGGTGGTCGCCCGCTTCTACGCCCACCCGCTCGACCCGGACGCCCTGCTCACCCTGCTGGGCCTGAACGAGCATGCGCGTACGCCGTACCGGCGGCTGTCGGGCGGGCAGCAGCAGCGCCTGTCGCTCGCGGCGGCCGTCATCGGGCGGCCGGAGCTGGTGTTCCTCGACGAGCCGACCGCCGGGCTCGACCCGCAGGCGCGGCACGCCTGCTGGGACGTGGTCACCGGGCTGCGGGACGCCGGCGTGTCCGTGGTGCTGACCACCCACCAGATGGACGAGGCCGAGAAGCTGTCGGACCACGTGGTCGTCATCGACCACGGGCGGGTGGTGGCCGAGGGCGCCCCGCGGGAGCTGACCGGCGCGGAGCGCCAGCTCCGCTTCCGCGCCCGGCCCGGCCTCGACGTGGACCAGCTGCTCTGCGCGCTCCCGTCCGGCAGCGCCGCCAAGGAGTCGCCGTCCGGCCACTACATCATCGAGGGGCAGGTCGGCCCGCAGATGCTGGCCACCGTCACGGCGTGGTGCGCCGCCGAGGGCGTCACGACGGAGGACCTGCGCATCGAGCGGCGTACGCTGGAGGACGTGTTCTTGGAGCTGACCGGCCGGGAGCTGCGGTGACCGCGGCCATCCCCACCCTCGACTTCTCCCCCAGGCCGGGAGCCGCGCCGCTCCCCCGGATGGTCCTCGCCCAGGCCGGCGCGGAGATCAGGGCCATGCTGCGCAACGGCGAGCAGCTCGTGCTCACGCTGATCATCCCGATCCTGCTGCTGGTCGGCTTCTCCCTGGCGCCGCTGATCGACATCGGCGGCGGGTCCCGGGTCGCCTTCGTCGCCCCCGGCGTCCTCGCGCTCGCGGTCATGTCCACCGCGTTCACCGGCCAGGCCATCGCCACCGGCTTCGAGCGGCGGTACGGCGTGCTCAAACGGCTCGGCGCCACCCCGCTGTCGCGGACCGGGCTGCTGCTGGCCAAGACGGCGGCGGTCGTGGCCGTCGAGGTGCTCCAGGTCATCGTGATCGGCGTGGTGGCGGTCGCGCTCGGCTGGTCGCCGCGCGGCAACCCGCTGTGGACGGTGCTGCTGATCCTCTTCGGCACGGCCGCCTTCAGCGGGCTCGGCCTGCTCATGGCGGGCACCCTGCGGGCCGAGGCGACGCTGGCCGCGGCCAACCTCGTCTATCTGGTGCTGCTGGGGCTCGGCGGCGTGGTGTTCCCGATCGAGAAGTTCCCCGAGGGCGTGCAGCACGTGCTCACGCTGCTGCCGATCACGGCGCTGTCCGACGGGCTGCGCGGGGTGCTGACGAGCGGCGGCGGCCTGCCGGTGACGCAGCTTCTCGTGCTGGCCTGCTGGGCGGCGGGCACGCTGGCCCTGGCCGCGCGGACGTTCCGCTGGGAATGACGGTGCGCAAGACCATGGGGTCGCCCGGATGACCTCCGAGTCCCTCCCGGGTCCGGCCGAGCCGTACCGTGGCCGGGCCCGGCCGGGCACGTCGTTGCGCGCGGCGGCCGGAGCCGTGCCGCCGTCCGGACTGGTGCTGCTCGCCATCCTGTCGGTCCAGCTCGGGGCCGGACTGGCCAAGAACCTGTTCGCCGAGCTGCCGCCGAGCGGCGTGGTCCTCCTGCGCATCGCGATCGGCGCGGCCATCCTCGTCCCGTTCGCCCCGCCCCGCCTGCGCGGGCTCGGCCGCCGGGACCTCGCCGTCGGAGCGGTCTTCGGGCTGAGCCTCGGGATCATGAACCTCTCGTTTTACGAGGCGCTGGCCCGGCTGCCGATCGGCATCGCCGTCACGATCGAGTTCATCGGACCGCTCGGCGTCGCGGTCTTCGCCTCCCGGCGGCGGCTCGACCTGCTGTGGGTGGCGCTGGCCGGCGCCGGGGTGATCCTGCTCGCCCCCTGGGGACAGGCCGGCGACACGAGCTGGGCGGGCATCGGGTTCGCCGCGCTGGCGGGCGCCTGCTGGGCCGCCTACATCCTGCTGTCGGCGGCGACCGGGGCCCGCTTCCCCGGCACGAGCGGGCTGTCGCTGGCCATGATCGTGGCCACGATCGTGACCGCGCCCGTCGGGGTGGCGTCGGGCGGGACCGATCTGCTGCGGCCGGACGTCCTGCTCATCGGCGCGGGCATCGGCCTGCTCTCCTCGGTCATTCCGTACTCACTGGAGCTCGAGGCGCTGCGCCGCATGCCCAAACGGGTCTTCGGCATCCTGATGAGCCTCGAGCCCGCCGTCGCCGCGCTGGTCGGGCTCTTCGTGCTCGGGGAGATCCTCCAGGTCCGCGAGTGGGCCGCGATCGGCTGCGTCGTCGTCGCCTCGATCGGGGCCACCCGCTCCGGCTGACGGTCCGCCTACTCCTCCGGCTGGTCGGCCCAGATGCCGCGGACGTGGCGGATGTGGCGGCTCATCACGCGCTCCGCCGCCGCGGCGTCGCCGCCGACCAGCGCGTCCAGGATGGCGATGTGCTCGCCGGCCGAGGTGACCAGCGCGCCGCGCTCGGCCAGGCCGCGCAGGCCGTACAGGCGGGCCCGGCCGCGCAGGCCGCGGACCACCTCGACGAGGTGGGCGTTCCCCGACAGGCCCAGCAGGCCCAGGTGGAACCGCAGGTCGGCGTTGACGTAGGCGAGCAGGTCGCCGCTGTGCGCCGCGGCCACGATCTCCTCGGCGACCGGGCGCAGGGCCTCGAAATCGGCCGCCGGGCGGCTGCCCGCCAGCCGGGCAACCGTAGGAACCTCGATGAGCTCGCGGATCTGGGTGAGCTCGTCGAGGTCGCGATCGGTCATCTCGGTCACCCGGAAGCCCTTGTTGCGCACCACCTCGACCAGGCCCTCCTTGGCCAGGTCGAGCATGGCCTCGCGGACCGGGGTCGCCGACACGCCGAACTGCGCGGCGAGCACCGGGGCCGAGTAGACCAGGCCCGGCCGCATCTCGCCCGCGACCAGCGCGTCACGAAGCGCCTGCGCCACCTGCTCGCGCAGGCTCTGCCGCTCGCCCACCAGCGGCAGGACGAGCCCGTCCGCGGTCATGTCCCTACCCTCCTTCGCGCTCGCCTGCGACCCCCCTCCACGCCCGGTAAGCGGTGACGGCGACCACCAGGTCCTGCCAGGCCATGCCCACGCTCTTGAAGACGCGGGGGCCCGGGCCGAAGGCCACTCGGCCGGTGGTGAGGTCGGCGAGATCGCCGGCGAGATGGTCTGCCGTGATCCTACCCGCACGTAGCGGAATGACCAGGTCGCCGGCCTCCGCCAGAGCCGCCGTACGTGCCTCCGCCACGACGGTGGATCGCGCGACGAGATCATCGTCCAGCTCGCGGGCACCGGGTTCGTGGGATCCGACGGCGACGACCACGGCGCCGTCGCCGACCAGGTCACCGGAGAACGGCGGGGTACGCGCCGTCGTGCAGCAGGCGATCAGGTCGGCCTCCTCGACCGCCCGCCGCCAGGCCGGGCCGGACACCGGGTGGGCGTCGGCGAGCAGACCGGCGGCCGCGCAGCGCGTCCTGCAGAGCCTGTACGGCCCGGCCCGGCGGCACCAGCCCGGCCACCGTGTCCCCGTCCAGGTGGGGTGGCCCGTTCCTCAGCCGGCCTCTCCTCGTCCCGTCCCGTACGGACGTCGTGGCCGATCACACGCCCCCCAGGTAGGCCTCGGCGACCCGCGCGTCGTCGCGCAGGTCGGCGGCGGTCCCGGTGAGGACGCATGCCCCGTTCTCGATCACATACCCGCGGTGTGCGATCTTCAGCGCCGCCCTGGCGTTCTGCTCGACCAGCAGCACGGCCGTGCCCTCGGCGTTGATCTCCCTGATCACGTCCATCACGGCGGCGACCACCAGCGGGGCGAGGCCCATGGACGGCTCGTCGAGCAGCAGCAGCCGGGGTCCGGTGACCAGCGCCCTGCCGATGGCGAGCATCTGCTGCTCGCCACCGGACAGCGTGCCGCCCTGCTGCTCGCGGCGTTCCGCCAGCCGGGGCAGCAGCGCGTACACCCGGTCGATCCGCCGCCTGACCTCGGCCTGGTCGCGGACGGCGTAGCCGCCGAGCAGGAGGTTGTCGTGCACGCTCAGCGTGCTGAACACCCGCCGCCCCTCGGGGACGTGGACCAGGCCGAGCCGCACGATCGCACTCGGCTTGGCACCGGTGATGTCGCGCCCGTCGTAGACGATCCTCCCCCCAGTGGGCCGGACCAGCCCCGACACGGCCGACAGCGTCGTCGTCTTGCCCGCGCCGTTGTTGCCGAGCAGGGCGACGGCCTCCCCCTCCCCGACGGTGAGGGCCAGCCCGCGCAGCGCGTGGACGCCGCCGTAATGGACGTCCAGACCGTCGATCTCAAGCGCCGCCATCGTCGCGTCCTCCCGCCACGCTCGCCCTGGCCTGCTCGATCTCGGCCTCGTCGGCGTCCCTGCCGAGGTAGGCCTCGACGACCTCGGGATCGCGCCGCACCTCCTCCGGGGGTCCGTCGGCGATCTCCCGGCCGAAGTTCAGCACAACCACCCGCTGCGAGACGTCCATCACCAGCCCCATGTCGTGCTCGATCAGCACGATCGCGACGCCCAGGTCGCGGATGCGGCGGATGAGGTCGAGCATCTCGGCCTTCTCGCCGTGGTTGAGCCCGGCGGCCGGCTCGTCCAGCAGCAGCAGGTCGGGCCGCCGGGCCAGCGCCCTGGCGATCTCCACCCGCCGCTGCTCGCCGTACGGCAGGGCTCGGGCCGGGCCGTACCGGTCGCCACGCAGCCCCGCGAAGTCCAGCCAGTGGTGGGCCTGCTCGGTGATCTCCCGCTCCCCTCTGCGATAGCGCGGGGTGTGCAGCAGCGCGTCGAAGACGCTCTGCCTGATCCACAGGTGGGTGCCGGCGCGGACGTTGTCCAGCACGGACATCTCACCGAACAGGCGCAGGTTCTGGAACGTGCGCGCCACACCCAGTGCGGCCACCGCCGAGGGCCGCAGCCCGGTGATGTCGCGCCCGCGCAGCCGTACGGCGCCGGCGGTGGGCCGGTAGAAGCCGGTCACGCAGTTGAAGGCGGAGGTCTTCCCCGCGCCGTTGGGGCCGATCAGCGAGACGATCTCGGCTTCGCCGACGCCGAAGGTCAGCCCGTCGATCGCGAGCACGCCGCCGAAGGACAGGCGCAGGTCCTCGATCGACAGCAACGGGTGGTCCAACGGCCCGCCCGACGTCTCGTTCACCGGGTCGTTCACCGTCTCGTTCACGGGGTCGTTCACGAGGTCGTTCGCGGGGTCTTTCATCGCACCGCCTCTCGGGGCGCCGTCGATCGCGCCGCCTCCCGCGCCCGGGCCGGCCACAGACCCTGCGGCCGGACCAGCATCACGATGATCAGCAGCACGCCGAAGGCGACGAAGCGATAGTCGGCGAGGTCGCGCAGCAGCTCGGGCAGCAAACTGATGATCACGGCGCCGATGACGACCCCCCTGATCGAACCCATGCCGCCGAGGACGACCGCCATCAGCACCAGCGCGGACTGCAGAAACGTGAAACTCGACGGGGCGATCGCCGACAGGTGCGCGGCGAACAGGACCCCGGCGAGCCCGCCCCAGATCGCGCCGGCGATGTAGGCGGCCATCTTGACCTTGTAGGTGTGCACGCCCATGGCCTCGGCGGCGTCCTCGTCCTCCCGGACGAACCGCCACGCCCGGCCCAGCCGGGACCTGCCGAGCCGGGCGGCGCCCACCACGGCGACCGCGACGACCAGCACGGTCAGGTAGTAGAAGGAGATCCGATCGCCGGCCAGCCCCGGGATGCCGTAGATGCCGGACGGCCCTCCGGTGACGTCGAGGTTGGTCACGGTGATCCGGATGATCTCCCCGAAGCCGAGCGTCACGATCGCCAGGTAGTCGCTGCGCAGCCGCAGCGTCGGGGCGCCGATCACCACACCGGCGATCACGGTGGCGACCAGGACGGCCGGCAGCGTGGCGACCAGCGGCAGATCGAACCGGGTGGACAGCACGCCGCTCGTGTACGCGCCGACCGCGAAGAAGGCGGCGTAACCGAGATCGAGGAGGCCGCAGTAGCCGACCACGATGTTGAGCCCGGCCGCCAGCATCACGAAGATGGCCGCGCTGGTCATCACCGAGATCGCGTACGGCGTCGCGTTGACGAACGGCGCGAGCAGCGCGATGGCGAGTCCCGCGAGACCGATCCACCGGTTTTCCGTCAGACTGTCGACGAGGCGTGACGCGATCGAGCGCGGCCCCGCGCCCCGGCGGGTCACACCCGCTCCGTCACGCGCTCGCCGAGCAGGCCCGTCGGCCGTACGGTCAGGAACAGGATGAGCACGCCGAAGGCGAAGACGTCGCGCCACTCGCCGCCGAGCCAGAACGTGCCGAACGACTCCAGCAGGCCGAGGAGCAGCCCGCCCAGCATCGTGCCGGGAATGTTGCCGATGCCGCCGATGACGGCCGCCGTGAACGCCTTCAGGCCGATCAGGAAGCCCATCATGAAGTCGATCTTCCCGTAGTGGGCCCCGGCCATGACCCCGGCGGCCCCGGCGAGGGCGGAGCCGAGGAAGAAGGTCCGGGCGATGACGGCGTCCACGTCGATCCCCATGAGCGCGGCGGCCCGGGGGTCGAGCGCGACCGCCCGCATGGCCCGCCCCTCACGTGACCGGGTGACCAGCAGGTTCAGGCCGACCATGAGGACGACGGCCACACCGACCAGGGCGAGCTGCTGGAGGGTGACACGGGCCCCGAGAACCTCCAGCGAGGTGCCGCCGAGCCGCACCGGATAGACCCTGGGGTCGGCTCCGGCGGCGGCGCGCATGCCGTACTCCAGAGCGAAGGACGCGCCGACCGCGGTGATCAGCAGCGAGAGCCGCGGGGCGCCGCGCAGCCGCCGGTAGGCCACCCGTTCCAGCAGCACCCCGGCGAGGCCGGTGGTGCCCATGGTGAGCACGAGCACCAGGAGCAGCAGGGGCAGGGCCATGGTCACCGACACACCACCGGCCGCGCCGAGGACGGCGAAGCCGGTGAACGCGCCGAGCATGTACAGGTCGCCGTGGGCGAAGTTCAGCAACTTCATGATCCCGTAGACCATGCTGTAGCCGAGCGCCACCAGCGCGTAGAACGACCCGACGAAGAGGCCGTTCCAGACCAGTTGCGTCATCGTTCCTACTGGAGGGGGTCCTGCAGGACGAACTTGCCGTCCTTGACGACCAGGATCTGGAAGCCGCCCGTGCTCAGGGTGTGCTCGGGGGTGAACTTCAGCGGCCCGGAGAACATCGAGAACCCGTCGATCGCCTCAAGGGCGGCGATGACCTTCTCACCGTCGGTGCCGCCGGCCTTGGTGATCGCCTCGGCGGCGAGCCGTACGGCGTCGTAGGACTGGTTGGAGTACGGCCCGGGGTCGGAGCCGAACTTCTGCTTGTAGTTCGCGATCCAGCTTTCGGCGCCCTGGAGCGTCTCCGGGGTCTGGGTCATCGTGGCGTAGACGCCGTCGGCGGCCTCGGCGCCGGCGATCTCGATCAGCTTGGGCGAGACCGAGCCGTCGCCGACGAGGATCTTGCCCTCGTAGCCCGCCTGGCGGAACTGCCTGGCGAGCAGGCCGGCCTCCTGGAAATAGCCCGTCCAGTAGACGTAGTCGGGCTTCTTGGCCAGCACGTTGTTGATGTTGGCGCTGTAGTCGCTCTCCTTGGGGGTGACCGCCTCCAGGATCGCGGTCTCCGGGCCGCCCGGCTCGTCGAGCAGCTTCTGGGTGCGCAGCGCCAGGTCCTTGGAGTAGCTGGTGTTGTCGTGCATGAGGGCGGCCTTGGCCGCCCCGTCCTTGGTCATCCAGGCGGCGGCCGCCTCGGCCTGCTGCCCACCGGTGCCGTTGATGAGGAAGACGTTCTTGAGCTTCTGGTCGACGAGCTCCTGCGAGTTGGCCACCGGGATGACCATCGGGATGCCGGCCTTGTTGAAGATCGGCAGCGTGGGGAGGGTGGCCCCGGAGCAGTATCCGCCGACCGAGACGGCGATGCCCTCGGTCACCAGCTTGTTCGCACCGGCGGCCGCGGTCTGCGGGTCACAGGCGTCGTCGGCGGTCTTCAGCTCCAGCTTGCGGCCGAGCACGCCGCCCTTCTCGTTGATCTCGTCCACCGCCATCTGGGCGGCGTTGCTCATGTACGGACCGATCGCCGCCTCGCTGCCGGACTGCGGGATCAGCATGCCGAGTATGATCGGCTCGTCCTTGTTCTCACCGGAACCCGCGTCGTCACTGCCGAGCAGTCCCTGTCCGCAGCCTGCGGTCAGCAGGGTCAGCGACGCCATCACGGCCGCGAGGGCCGTGCCACGGATCTTGTGCATCCGCGCCTCCTCTTCGCAATGAGGACTGTGACATTGCAGGTCCCACAAAGATCTCGTCAAGGCCTGACATCAGACCGTTAGCGCCCTGTGAGCACCACACCGGGCGCTGGTCCGCCGCGG
>NZ_BCBX01000043.1:124778-177928 GCF_001417795.1 Sphaerimonospora mesophila
GCACCCTGAGCACGGGGTATCGCACCGCGGCCTCGTCACCTCGGCACCTCGGCACGCCGACGCGATTCGGTTCTCGACTCGGTTCTCGACTCGGTTTTTGACTCGGTTACAGCAGGAACCCCGCGGGGAAGGGGTCGCGCGGATCGAGGAAGTACTGTGCCGTGCCGGTCACCCAGGCGCGCCCGGTGATCGTCGGAATCACCGCGGAGTAGCCTCCGGCGGTCGTCTCCGCCACCAGCCGGCCGACGAACCGGGTGCCGATGAACGACTCGTTGACGAAGTCGGCGTCCAGCGGCAGCTCGCCCCGCGCGTGCAGCTGCGCCATCCGCGCGCTCGTCCCCGTGCCGCAGGGCGAACGGTCGAACCAGCCCGGATGGATCGCCATCGCGTGCCGCGAATGCCGGGCGTCCGATCCGGGAGCGACGAACTGGACGTGATGACAGCCGCGTATCCCCGGATCCTCGGGATGCGCCGGCTCGTCGTGCTCGTTGATCGCGGCCATCACGGCGAGCCCCGCGTCGAGGATCTCCTGCTTCCGCGACCGGTCGAACGGCAGTCCCACGGACTCGATCGGCACGATCGCGTAGAAGTTGCCGCCGTAGGCGAGGTCGTAGCCGATCTCCCCGAGACCGGGCACCTTCACGGTGCGGTCCAGCGCGACGCTGAACGACGGCACGTTGGTGATGGTCACCGACACGGCGGCGCCGTCCACCACCCGCACCTCGGCGGTGACCAGGCCCGCCGGGGTGTCCAGCCGGATCACGGTCACCGGCTCGGTCACCTCGACCATTCCCGTCTCCACGAGCACGGTGGCGACGCCGATGGTGCCGTGGCCGCACATCGGCAGACAGCCCGACACCTCGATGTAGAGCACACCGAAGTCGGCGTCCGGCCGGGTGGGCGGCTGCAGGATCGCCCCGCTCATCGCCGAGTGGCCGCGTGGCTCGTACATGAGCAGCGTGCGCACATGGTCGAGGTTCGCCATGAAGTGCTCCCTGCGCTCCGCCATCGTCGCGCCCGGGATCACTCCCACTCCACCGGTGATCACCCGCGTGGGCATGCCCTCGGTGTGGGAGTCCACCGCGTGGAAGACCCGCTTCGTCCTCATCTAACGCAGCCCCTCCGTCCAGTGCGGCCGCGCCATCTAACGCAGCCCTTCCGCGAGCGCCTTCTCGGTGGCGGAGCGTACGGCCGCCGCCTGCTCGTCGGTCAGCGGCTGCCTGGGCGGGCGGCACGGGCCGCCCCTGCGGCCGGCGATGTCCATCGACAGCTTGATCGCCTGGACGAACTCGGTCTTGGAGTCCCAGCGCAGCAGTGTGTGCAGGGTCCGGTACAACGGCAGCGCGGTCGGCAGATCACCGGAGACGGCGGCGCGGTAGAGCGCGACGGTCGTCGCGGGCAGCGCGTTGGAATAGCCGGCGACCCAGCCGACCGCCCCGGCGAGGGCCACCTCCAGCACCACGTCGTCTGAGCCGACCAGCACGTCCAGCCCGGGGGCCAGCTCGGCGATCTCATAGGCCCGGCGCACGTCCCCGGTGAACTCCTTCACCGCCACGATGAGGCCTTCGGCGTGCAGCCGCGCGAGCAGCCTGGGCGTCAGATCCACCTTGGTGTCGAGCGGGTTGTTGTAGGCCACGACGGGCAGGCCGGCCGCCGCCACCTCGCGGTAGTGCGCCACGACCGCCCGCTCGTCGGCCCGGTAGGCGTTCGGCGGCAGCAGCATGACCGCGCCGCAGCCCGCCGCACCGGCCTGCTCGGCCCAACGGCGCGCCTCCAGCGCCCCGTAGGCGGCGATGCCCGGCATGACCCGGTCGCCGCCGACGGCCGCCACAGCGGTCTTCACGACCCGGGAACGCTCCTCGGGCGTCAGCGTCTGGTACTCCCCGAGGGAGCCGTTGGGCACCACGCCGTCGCAGCCGCTGTCGACCAGCCAGCGGCAGTGCTCGCCGTACGCATCGTGATCGACGGCGAGGTCTCCGTCGTGCAGGGGCAGCGCGGTGGCCACCATGACTCCGCGCCAGGGTTTCTCACGTGTCGTCATCCGGTGTCCTTTCATCCATCTCGGCGAGGTCGCCGAGGCGTACGGGCTGGGCGATCGGCCGCCGGAGCGGCGCCGGGCCGGCTCCGGCGAGGCGGGCCACGGCCTCGCCGCAGATCCGTCCCTGGCACCGGCCCATGCCGGGCCGGGCCAGTAGCTTGATGGAGCGCGCGTCGGTGGCGCCCAGGTCACGGGCCTCCTTGAGCCGGCCGTACGGCACCTCCTCGCAGCGGCAGACGAGCGTGTCGTCGCGCAGCCACGACATCCAGCCGTCCCGGACCGGGTGGGCGCGCAGCAGCGCACGTGCGAAACCGGCCAGGCGCAGCCGCCTGACCCGCACCCGGATGTCCATCGAGGCTCCGGCAGCGGGCATGTCCATGGTGTCGGCCACCACGGCCCGGCCCGCGATCACTCCTTCGATCTCGGCCAGGTCGGCGCCGCCCACTCCGGTGGTCTCCCCCGCCGCGTACACACCCGCGACGCTGGTCCGCATCCGCCGGTCCACCCGCACGACGGGGCCGCCGACGGCGTCCGCCGCCATCGCGCAGCCGAGCTGGGCCGGGAGGTCGAGCTGGGGTGTGAAGCCATAGCCCACCGCGAGCGTGTCGCACTCCACCGTCTCGTGGCCGCCGGGGCGGGGGCGCCAGTGCGCGTCCACCTTCGCCACGGTCACGTGGGTGAGCCCGCCGCCGTCGCCATGCGCCGCCACCACCGCCCGGCCCCCCTTGTACGGCACGCGGTGCCGGAGCAGGCGACAGCCGTACCCGAGGGCCTCGACGGCCTTGCCCGGCCTGACCAGGGCCTGCGGAGCGAGCGCGAGGCGGCCGCCCGCCTCGAAGACCCCGGCGACCGTCGTACCGGCGGCCGCGAGCGAGGCGGCGACCGGCAGCAGGAAAGGCCCGGTCCCGGCGACCACGACACGGCGACCGGCGACGACCAGGTCGCCCTTGAGCAGCGCCTGGACACCCCCGGCCGTCATGACGCCCGGCAGGTCCCAGCCGGGGAACGGCAGCACGCGGTCGTAGGCGCCGGTGGCGATCAGCAGCCGTGTGGCCACGATCGTGCGGGCCCGCTCCTCGCGGCCGGTCAGGCAGTGTACGGCGAAGCCGGCGCCGTCCGGCCCAGGCTCGACGGTCCAGACGCGGTGCCCGAGCAGGACGCGGGCGTCGCCGAGCGCGTCGCGCAGCCGTGCCAGCATGGCGGCGGGCGCCCCCCGCGGCGGCGGGTCCGGTCGCGCCGGCCGCCGGAGGTACTGGCCGCCGATGCGCGGTCCGGCGTCCAGCAGCGCCACCCGCAGCCCGGCGCGTGCCGCCACCCCGGCCGCCGCCAGGCCCGCGGGTCCGGCCCCCACCACCGCCAGGTCGTACGGCTCCGCGTCGTGATCGGTCAAGAGGTCGTCACCTCGTCTCCCGGGTGGGCCTCGGTCAGACAGGCACGCAGGTTCGCCGTGCCGTTGACGGTGATGAGGCAGTCGAAGCAGACCCCGATGCCGCAGAACAGGCCGCGTGGCCGGCCGCCGAACCTGGTCGTGCGCCAGGTGCGGATGCCCGCCGCGTGCAGCGCCGCGCCGAGGGTCTGGCCCGGCTCCACGGGCACGGGCCGCCCGTCGACCAGGATCTCGAACCCCTGCGCGCCGCTCATGCGGCCGCCTCGGCGAAACGATCGGGACGGAAGGGCGTGAGATCGAGTTCCGGCGTCGCGCCGGTGAGGAGCCGGCTGATCAAAAGCCCGGTCGCCGGGGCGAGACCGATGCCCGCGCCCTCGTGACCGCAGGCGTGGTAGAGCCCGGGAACCCGGGGGTCCGCGCCGATCACGGGCAGATGGTCGGGACAGTAGGGCCGGAATCCGCAGTAGGCGCGGATCGCCCGCACCTCGGCGAGCGCGGGGAACAGCGCGACCGCCTGCCGAGCCAGCCGCGCGAGGACGGGCAGGGAGACGGTGCGGTCGAAGCCGACGCGCTCGCGGCTGGCCCCGATGAGCACGGTGCCGGCCCGGGTGGCCTCCACCACGGCCGACGTCTCCAGTCCCGCGGCTTCGCTGGCCACGCCGGCCACGTACGCCGCCGTGTAGACCTTGTGCCGGACCAACCCGCCGTACGCCGGATCGAGCGGCTCGGTGACCAGGATGAACCCGCGGCGCGGCAGGATCGGCAGCGTCACGCCGGCCAGCGCGGCGATCTCTCCGCCCCAGGTGCCGCCCGCGTTGACCACCGCGCCGGCCGGAATGTCGCCGGCGTCGGTGCGCACGCCGGTCACCCGGCCGCGCTGGACGACGAGGCCGGTGACCTCGGTGCCGGTACGCAACGTGACCCGCGGCCACCGCCGCAGCAGCCGCGCGGCGGCGAGCATCGGCTGCACCTGCGCGTCCTGGGGGTAGAAGACCCCGCCGGCGAAGCCGGGTGCGAGATGCGGCTCGTAGTCCGCCAGCTCGCCGGCGGCGACGGGTCGGGTCTCGACCCCGCTGCTCTCCTGGCGGCCGGCCAGTTCGGTCAGCACGCGTAGCACCCGGTCGTCCTCCGCGACGACCAGGCCGCCCTTGGGCTCGTACTCGAAATCGCCGAACCCGGCGTGCCCTTCCGATCTTCTCCCCTCTTTCGTCTCTCCGGATTCTTCGGATTCTTCGGATTCTTCGGCGAGCCGGTGCCAGAGACGGCCGGACAGCAGGGCGAGATCGAGTTCCGGGCCGGGCTCCTTGTCGGAGACGAGGACGTTGCCCTCGCCCGCTCCCGTGGTGCCGGCGGCGACCGATCCCCGGTCGACGACGGTGACGCTCAGACCCTCACGTGCCGCGTAGTAGGCGCAGGAGGCGCCGACGATCCCGGCACCGATCACCACGATATCCGGCATCAGGGATCATCCCCTTTCCGGGCAGTAATATGTCACATGCCATTGGTCGTAGCAATGCCCTCGGCAGCGGGCCGGAGGCGGGACCACCCCCCACGCCGCCTACCATTTCAGCGTGACCAGCCTTTCCATCCAGATCCGTGATCGCGTCACCGGATTCCACCGGTCGTACTGGCGGCCCAGCACCGTCACCTTCCGGCGGTGGGCGCTCGCGAGCGTCGTCGTCAACGCGGGCATCACGGTCACAGGAGCCGGAGTCCGCGTCTCGAAGTCGGGGCTCGGCTGCCCCACCTGGCCGAAGTGCACGCCGGACAGCTTCATCCCGGCACAGCACGACTCGCATTCCCCGTTCAACATGGCGATCGAGTTCGGCAACCGGCTGATCACCTTCCTGGTCCTCGCCGTGGGCGTCGCCTGCCTCGTCGCCGCGATGCGGCTGATCAGAACGGGCGGCGCCCGGGGCCGTCGCGATCTGGTCCTGCTCGCCGCGCTGCAGCCGATCGGCGTGCTCGCCCAGGCGCTGTGGGGCGGTCTCGTGGTGCGGACCATGCTCAACCCGTTCACGGTGAGCGTCCACTTCCTGCTGTCCATCGCCATGATCTGGGCGGCGTACGCGATGTTCGCCCGCGCCGGGGAGGGCGACGAGCCGCCGCGGCCGCTCGTCCACCGGCACATCCGCACACTCGGCTTCGTCCTGGTCGCCGCGGTCGGCGCGCTGCTCGTGGCCGGTGTCGTGGTCACCGGCACGGGCCCGCACTCGGGCGACGCCGCCGCCTCGCGGTTCGACTTCGACATCCGGGACGTGACGCAGCTGCACGCCGACATCGTCTGGATCGTGGTCGGGCTCACGTTCGCGCTGCTCTTCGCGCTCCACCTGACCGATTCCCCGACCCGGGCCCGGCGTGCCGTCCTGGTGCTGTTCGCCGTCGAGCTGGCCCAGGGCGTGATCGGTTACACGCAGTATTTCCTGGCCATCCCGGCCGGCCTCGTCCTGCTGCACGTGCTCGGCTCGACACTGGTGTGGATCTTCGCGCTGCGCGTGGTGTTCGCGATGCGCAGCCGCGATCCGGTCCCCGCCGGGTCAGAGCCCCTCGAACCCGCCACCCCCCTCCCGTGATCTTGCGAATACTCGCAGGCCATCCTCTTGACCTGCACGAATTGATCCCGTGATCTTGCAGAAACTCGCAGGCAAGCCATCTGACGTGCACCGACGCGTTTGGTGATCTTGCAGTTGTCGCCGAAGTGCAAGATCGAGAACCCCGTTTTGGCTGTTCACCGGCCAGGTGTGCGAGAAACTGCAAGATCACGGACGGGAAATGCCTGCTCCCGGCCCCGACTGCGAGAATTCGCAAGATCACGGCCTTGGGAGGGGCCTTGGGAGGGGTGGGGGCAGGAAAGTTTCATCTGCCCTGCTGCGCTGACCAGCGGAAACCGTGCTGGACGGAGGGGCGGCGCCCCGCTTTCTGGCCTGCCCGCCACCCGCGAGTTAAGGTCCCACCACCTGAGCGCCTTTCCCGCGATGGGAGCGCTCCCACATGGGAGGTGAGGCCCACAGCACGGTGGCACCGCATCGCACGCATCACGTATGAGGCGGAACCTCCTTCCGCCCACCGCACGCACGACGCCCGGGGAGGCCGGTGAAACGGTCTCCCCGGGCGTGTTTCTCATCCGCAGGAGACGTCGGTGAACGCCGGCGTGCTCGTCGAGCTGGCCAGGAATCCGGCCGTCGCCGAGGCGCCGGGCGCCAGGTTCGCGTTCCACGACGGCGCGTGGATCATCGCCGACGGCCCGTTCTGCATGGACGTGCCGTTCCAGGCCTGCGTGATCGTCGCCATCGGCGTCATCATCCACTGGACGTACCAGTCGACCAGCGGAGCCGATCCGGTGTTCTTGATCGTCACCTCGGCCTGGAAACCGCCCTGCCAGGAGTTGGTCACCTTCACCGTGGCCGTGCACGACGTCGGGGCGATCGTCGGCGAAGAGCTCGGCGACGGCGTCGGGGTGGGGGTCGGGGTGGGGGTCGGGGTGGGGGTCGGGGTGGGCGACGGGCTGGGCGAGGCCATGTCCCTGAGGAAGTTCACGTCGGAACAGCCGTAGAACGTCTCCTGGCTGTCGGAGCGGTACCAGACGGCGTAGATGATGTGGTGTCCGCTCTTGTTGGGCAGCGTGCCGGAGAAGCGGTAGGCGCCGTTGCTCACCGCCGGTTCCGGGTCGACGGTCAGGAACGGCTGCTCCTCCATGTCCGCCCAGGTCAGCGGCTTCGTCGGGTTATAGCCGTCCTTGGTGACGTACAGCTTGAAGCCGCCCGGATGCGGCACCCACGCCCCGTAGACGAAGTCGTACGTGCTGTTGGCCTTCAGTGTGGTCGTCGGCCAGTCGGTGCGCGGCTCGTCGTACGCCGCGTACTTGGGGTTGCCGCCGCTGCAGAGCTGCCCGTCGGGGATGAAGCCCCTGGTACGGCCACCGCCGTCGGAGCGGAGGACTCCGTACCAGTCGTAGAGCGGCTGCGTGCCGCCGGTGGCGACCGCCTGCTTGCACGCGGGGTTGTTCGGGATGATCTGGCCTCCGGTCAGGCCGTCCTCATAGCAGGCGTAGGTGCGGCTGGCCGGGGCCTGCAGCGCCCCGTGCGCCTCGGCCGCCTGCTGAGTCATGATCGCGATGCCGCCGGCGAGCGCCACGGTGATCGCGGTCATCACGGCGAACTTGCGCCCGGACTTCACGGCTGCCAAAGATCTCAGGGATCTCAAGGGGGGTTCTCCTCATGATGGCGGGCACGGCCCGAGACCGTGCCGTTACCGGCTGCCGTATGAGAACCGCGTGCGGCAGCGCCGCACGTCCTCCTGTCGCCCACCATCGGTGGCCACCGCGCACCATGATTCAAACACGGAAGGGCGCACGCGGCAAAGCCCGCCGGTCAGACGTCGGGCGGCGGCTCCTGTCCCGGAGGGTGCGGCGCCCGGCCGGGAGGCGGCGGCGGAGGGCTCCACCGGTTCGTCGTTCCGTAGCCCGAGGCGTACCCCGGGGGCGGCACGCCCCGCGCCGCGCCGGGGCGGTGCCGGTCCGGGAGCGGAAACGACATGCGGGCGTAGGCCATCAGGTCCACCAGCGACCGCTGCGCGGCCCGGAATGCGGGCTCTTCCACCCCGCCGCGCGCGGCACGCGCGTGCAGCAGCCCCAGCTCGGTGGCGGCGAGCTGGTAGTCGGTCATCGCCCGGACTCCGGCCCGGCCGCCGTGTGCCTTGGCCCACAGGCGGGCCTGCCGCCGCCCCTTCAGGGAGGAGAGCATGAAGATGTCCGCCTGATTGATCAGGCCGTGGGCCTCGTACGGCGGCAGATAGTGGTTGATCAGCCCGACGATCCGCCTCCGGTCCCGGAAGACCACGATCAGTTCGATGATCAGCAGGATCATCAGCAGCAGGTAGGCGATGGCCAGCCCGCCGAGACCGCCGAACAGGGCGAAGCCGTTCCAGATGCCATGCATGATCATGGCCCCGATCCAGCCGGCGACGATCACCGCGACGCCGCTCGCGCTCCGCCGCTGGGCGGCGGCGTACGCGACCGAGATGCCGATCAGCGACGTGAACAGCGGATGGGCGAACGGCGACAGCACCCCGCGCACCACGACGGTGGCGGCCAGCACCTCCGGGCCGTTCTCGCTCAGTGCGGTGATGTAGTAGCTGACGTTCTCCGACATGGCGAACCCGAGGCCGACCATGCTCGCGTAGATGATCCCGTCGGTCGGCCCGTCCAGCTCCTGGCGGCGGAACCACAGCAGCCCGAGCAGCACGATCCCCTTCATCGTCTCCTCGACCGGGGGCGCCCCGAACGTGGCCACCAGATCGTGCGCGCCCTGCCCCAGCCAGCGCTGCAGCCACAGCAGGTTGAGCGAGTTGAGCAGGCCAGCCACGAGGACGGCGACGCCGGCCCCCCACGCGAAGGCGAAGATCAGGTTGGTCCGCGGCTCCGGCTCCATCCGGTCCAGCGCCAGCACCCCGGCGAGCAGCAGCGGAACCGGCGCCACGGCCAGCACGAGCGCGATGGAGAACTGGACCGGGTCGCCGTCGAGCACGTCGAACGAGAACGACACCAACGCGCACAGCCCGGCGACGACCAGACCGCTGATGAGGCCCATCGAGGGCCGCTCCTTCAGCACCGCACGCGGATCGAGGCTCGCCATGTCGCGAATGTAACCGACCGCCCACGTCCTGTCCTCCCGCTCGGAGATCCTTCGCGGGAGGGGACCGGGCTCACCTGGCCGGCATCAGGCGACCAGGGAGTCGACGGCGACGGTGAGGAAGAGGATCGCGAGATAGACGTTCGACCAGTGGAAGAACCGCATCGGCCGCAGGTCGATCCCCGTCTTTCCGGCGTTGAGCCGGGCGAGCATCGCGTACACCTCGGCCAGGCACACCGCGCCGAGGACGGCGGCGACCACGGGGTAGAGCAGCGAGGTGCCGGCGACCGGCCACAGCAGCAGCGAGCACAGCACGGTCGCCCAGGTGTAGGCGAGGACCTGGTGCAGGACCCGCCGCTCCGTGGTGACCACGGGCAGCATGGGCACCTCGGCCGAGGCGTAGTCCTCGCGGTAGCGCATGGCGAGGGTCCAGGTGTGCGGCGGCGTCCAGAAGAAGACCACTCCGAACAGCACCACGGGCGCCCACGACACGCCGCCGGTGATCCCGGCCCAGCCGATCAGCACGGGCATGCAGCCGGCGATCCCGCCCCACACGATGTTCTGCGCGGTCCGCCGCTTCAGCACCATCGAGTAGACGAGCACGTAGAACAGGATCGCGGCCAGCGACAGGGCGGCGGCGAGCACGTTGACCGACAGTGCGAGGCCGATCGTGGAAAGCGTGCCCAAAATCACACCGAAGACCAGCGCGCCGCGAGGCGAGACCTCGTGCTTGGGCAGCGGCCGGCGGCGGGTGCGCCGCATCGTCTGGTCGATGTCCCGGTCGATGTAGCAGTTCAGGACGTTCGCACTGCCCGCCGAGAGGGTGCCGAAGAGCATGGTCGCGATGGCCGTCCACGCATCGGGCAGGCCTCGTGCCGCGAGGAACATCGTCGGCAGTGTCGTGATCAGCAGCAGCTCGATGATCCGCGGCTTGGTGAGCGCCACGTAGGCCTTCACGAGCCCCCCGACGGAGCGGGGAGCCGCGGCCGACGCGGCGGACCCGAAGGGGGTCATCGTCTGCTTGTTCGTGAGCACCGTCAAGGCGCTTCCAGCAAGGGCGGGGTCAACGCGTAACCTCTGATTGCGACAGGGATCTCCCGGCGCCCCGGCCGGATTTTCATTCCGGCAGGCACACGGCGGGCACTTGCGAAATCACTGTAGTCGCAGGATCCGGTGGTCCATTAATCGGGGCCGGACGCACCGGCCGGGCCGGCGATGTCCACATGGCGAACGGCCTACCAAACGGTACAACCGGGAAACCGTTAGGGTCCGAGGTGGGCGGGAATTGCACAACCGGCGCGATGACTAGAGGGGATCGAGTAGTTGAGCAGCGCAAACCTTGAGTGGAGTGACCTCGATCGGCGGGCGGTCGACGTGGTGCGGGCCCTGGCGATGGATGCGGTCGAGAAGGCGGGCTCGGGACACCCGGGCACCGCGATGAGCCTCGCCCCCGCCGCCTATCTTCTCTTCCAGCGTGTCCTGCGCCACGATCCCTCGGACCCGAAATGGGTGGGACGTGACAGGTTCGTCCTGTCCTGCGGGCACACCAGCCTGACGCTTTACATTCAGCTCTACCTTTCCGGGTACGGCCTCACCCTCGACGACATCAAGGCCCTGCGTCAGTGGGGCAGCCTCACCCCCGGCCATCCCGAGTACGGCCACACGGCGGGTGTGGAGACGACCACCGGCCCGCTGGGTCAGGGCCTGGGCAACGCCGTCGGGATGGCCATGGCCGCCCGCCGCGAGCGCGGCCTGTTCGACCCCGACGCCGAGCCGGGCACCTCTCCGTTCGACCACATGATCTGGTGCTTCGCCTCCGAGGGCGACATCGAGGAGGGCATCAGCCACGAGGTCAGCGCGATCGCCGGGCACCAGAGGCTCGGCAACCTCGTCGTCGTCTTCGACTCCAACGAGATCTCGATCGAGGACGACACCCGGATCGCCCTGTCGGAGGACATCGCCAAGCGCTACGAGGCGTACGGCTGGCAGGTCCTGGAGGTCGACTGGACCGGCGGCGGCGAGCACTACCACGAGGACGTCCGGGCGCTGTACGAGGCGATGGAGGCGGCCCGCGCCGAGACCGAGCGGCCGACGTTCATCAAGCTGCGTACGATCATCGGCTGGCCCGCCCCGAACAAGCAGAACACCGGCAAGATCCACGGCTCGGCGCTCGGCGCCGACGAGGTGGCCGCGACCAAGCAGGTCCTCGGCATGGACCCGTCGAAGCACTTCGACGTCCCCGACGAGGTCCTCGCGCACGCCCGCGAGGTCGTGGCGCGCAACCGGGAGTTCCGCGCCGAGTGGGACAAGAGGTTCACGAGCTGGCGGGCGGCCGACCCCGAGCGCGCCGAGCTGTTCGACCGGATCTCGCGGCACAAGCTGCCCGAGGGCTGGCACAAGGCGCTGCCCTCCTATGAGATCGGGTCGTCGGTCGCCACCCGCAAGGCCTCCGGCGAGGTGCTGAGCGCGCTCGCGCCGGTCCTGCCCGAGCTGTGGGGCGGCTCGGCCGACCTCGCCGACTCCAACAACACGACGATGAAGGGCGAGCCGTCCTTCATCCCCGAGGAGTTCCAGACCCGGGAGTTCCCCGGCAACCGGTACGGCAGGACGCTGCACTTCGGCATCCGCGAGCACGGCATGGGCGCCATCCTGAACGGCATCGCCCTGCACAACGGCACCCGCCCGTACGGCGGCACGTTCCTGGTGTTCAGCGACTACATGCGCCCGTCGGTACGGCTGGCCGCGCTGATGAAGCTCCCGGTGACCTACGTCTGGACGCACGACTCGATCGGCCTCGGCGAGGACGGCCCGACCCACCAGCCGATCGAGCACCTGTGGTCGCTGCGCGCCATCCCCGGCCTCGACGTGGTCCGCCCGGCCGACGCCAACGAGACGGCGGCGGCGTGGAAGGCGATCCTGGAGCACACCGACCGTCCCGCCGGCCTGTGCCTCAGCCGCCAGAACCTGCCGGTGCTGGACGGCACCGGCGACCCCGACTACGTCGCGCGCGGCGGTTACGTGCTGCAGGAGGCGTCCACCTGCCAGCCCGCCGTGGTGATCATCGGGACCGGCAGCGAAGTCCAGCTCGCGGTGGAGGCGCGCAAGATCCTGGAGGCGCAGGGCGTGCCCACCCGCGTGGTGTCGATGCCGTGCGTGGAGTGGTTCAAGGCACAGGAGCCGGCCTACCAGCAGACCGTGCTGCCTCCGTCGGTCCGCGCCCGGGTGGCCGTCGAGGCGGGGGTCGCGCTGGGCTGGCGGGAGTTCGTCGGGGAGGCCGGGGAAGTGCTGAGCCTGGAGCACTTCGGTGCCTCCGCCCCCTACAAGACCGTCTACGAGCAGTTCGGCCTCACCGCCGACCGTGTCGTCGCCGCCGCCAAGGCCAGCCTGGCCAGGACCGGCGCCGACAAGGGCGAGACGACCGGAAACTGAGGGATCAAGATGAGTGAGAATCTGAAGCGCCTTGTCGAGGCCGGAGTCTCCATCTGGCTCGACGACATCAGCCGGGACCGGCTGCGCGGGGGCGGCCTGGCCGCCCTGGTCCGGAGCAAGAACGTGACCGGGGTCACGTCCAACCCGACGATCTTCGCCAACGCCCTCAGCAAGGGCGACGCGTACAACACGCAGCTCCACGACCTCGCGCTGCGCGGCGTGTCGGTCGAGGAGGCCGTGCGGGCCATCACGACCTTCGACATCCGCTGGGCGGCCGACGTGCTGCGGCCGGTCTACGACGCGACCCACGGGGTCGACGGCCGGGTCTCCATCGAGGTCGACCCCCGTCTGGCCCGCAGGACCGAGCCGACGATCGCCGAGGCCCGCGCGCTGTGGTGGCTGGTCGACCGGCCCAACGTGCACATCAAGATCCCGGCGACCGTCGAGGGCCTTCCCGCGATCACGCAGGCCATCTCCGAGGGCATCAGCGTCAACGTCACGCTGATCTTCTCGCTCGAGCGGTACCGCCAGGTCATGGACGCCTGGCTGAGCGGCCTGGAGAAGGCGAAGGCGGCCGGGGTGAGCCTCGCCTCCGTCGAGTCCGTGGCGTCGTTCTTCGTCAGCAGGCTCGACACCGAGATCGACGGCCGACTGGAGAAGCTCGGCACGCCGGAGGCCCTCGGGCTGCGGGGCAAGGCCGGCGTCGCCAACGCCCGCCTCGCCTACGCCGCGTTCGAGGAGGTCATGAACTCGCCGCGCTGGCAGGCCCTGCGCGCGGCGGGCGCCCGCCCGCAGCGGCCGCTGTGGGCCTCGACCGGGGTGAAGAACCCGGACTACCCCGACACCCTCTACGTCGAGCAGCTCGTGACCACCGGGGTCGTCAACACCATGCCGGAGAAGACCCTCGACGCGGCCGCCGATCACGGCAGGATCTCCGGTGACACCGTCCGCCCCTTCTACCAGCAGGCGTGGGACGTCATGGCGTCGCTCAAGGACGCCGGCATCGACTACGACGACGTGGTGCGGGTGCTGGAGGAGGAGGGCGTCGAGAAGTTCGAGACGTCGTGGAACAAACTGCTCGAGACCGTCAAGGCCGAGCTCGGGAAGGCCTGAGGCGACATGACAGTTGAGGTGAACCTCGGCGACGGGGAGCAAGCGGTCGAGGCGGTCAGGAACGAGCTGATCGCCGACGGGGTGCCGGCCGCGCTGGCCGCCGGCGACCCCGGGCTGTGGGGGCCGGAGGCCCGGGCCGAGGCGGAGATCCGGCTCGGCTGGCTGAACCTGCCGCTCACGAGCCGGGAGCTGCTGCCCGAGATCACCAAACTCGTCGAGAAGGCCCACGCCGAGGGCCTGGACAACGTGGTGCTGGCCGGGATGGGCGGGTCCTCGCTCGCCCCGGAGGTCATCTGCGCCACGCAGGACGTGCCGCTGACCGTCCTCGACACGACCGATCCGCATCAGGTGCGGCGGGCGCTGGCCGCCCCGCTGGAGCGGACGCTCGTGGTGGTGTCCAGCAAGAGCGGCGGCACGATCGAGACCGACAGCCACCGCAGGATCTACGAGAAGGCGTTCCGCGACGCCGGGCTCGATCCCACCGAGCACATGGTCATCGTGACCGACCCCGGCTCCCCGCTGGAGCAGGCCGCCATCGAGGCCGGCTATCAGGTCGTCCTGGCCGACCCGAACGTGGGCGGCCGCTACAGCGCGCTCAGCGCGTTCGGCCTGGTGCCGAGCGCGCTGGCCGGTGCCAACGTGGTCAGGCTCCTCGACGAGGCGGCAGCCGTACAGCCGCTGCTGGAAGGCGACGAGGGCAACCCCGGCCTGGACCTCGGCGCACTGCTCGGCGCGCGGGCGCTGGACGGCCGCGACAAGCTGGTCCTGCGCGACGCGATGTCGGATATTTCCGGACTGCCCGACTGGATCGAGCAGCTCATCGCCGAGTCGACCGGCAAAGAGGGCAAGGGCATCCTGCCGGTGGTCGGCGCCGACGCGGCCGAGGCCGACGACCAGTTCGCCGTGTCGATCGGACCGGACGGCGGGACCGCCGTGGACGGCCCGCTCGGCGCGCAGTTCCTCGTCTGGGAGTACGCGACCGCGATCGCGGGCCGGGTCCTCGGCATCAACCCGTTCGACCAGCCGAACGTGGCCGAGTCGAAGGAGAACACCACGGCGATCCTGCGGGAGTCCGGCGACGGGCCGCTGCCCGCCGGGACGCCGATCCTGACCGACGGTCCCGTCGAGGTGTACGGCGAGGTGCCGGGCAACCCGAAGAACCTGGCCGACGTGCTGACCTGGCTGCTGCGGGCGATCCCCGACCGGGGCTATCTGGCGATCATGGCCTATCTCGACCGGGAGGCGGCGTTCGACGCCGCACCGATCGGGGAGTCCTCCTTCGAGGAGATGACCGAGACGTGGGCGGCGGCCGACGTGTCCACGCTCCGGTCGCTGCTGGACTACCGGACCGACCACGCCGTCACGTTCGGGTGGGGGCCGCGCTTCCTCCACTCGACCGGCCAGTATCACAAGGGCGGCCCGGCCGCCGGGGTGTTCCTGCAGATCACCGGGGCCGTCACCGACGACGTCGAGGTGCCGGGCAAGCCGTACACCCTGGGCAGGCTGCAGCTCGCGCAGGCGCTCGGCGACCTGCGGGCGCTGGCCTCGCGGGGCAGGCCCGCCGTCCGACTGCACCTCACCGACCGGGTCGCGGGCGTACGGCACCTGCTCTCGGTGGCGGAGGAGCTATGACAGAACCACAGACGCGGACGGAGGAGGCGGCACCGGCCGCCGCCGTCACGACCGGGGCGGCGGCCGAGACGGTGACGCAGGCGGCGGCCCAGGCCGCGACGCAGTCGACCTCCGAGCAGGTGGCCGCCGTCAACCCGCTGCGCGACCCGCGCGACCGGCGGCTGCCGCGGGTCGCCGAGCCGTGCGTGCTCGTGCTGTTCGGCGTCACCGGCGACCTGGCCAAGCGGAAGCTGCTGCCGGCGATCTACGACCTGGGCAACCGGGGGCTGCTGCCCCCGGGCTTCTCCCTGGTCGGCTTCGCCCGGCGTGACTGGGCGCACGAGGACTTCGCGCAGGTCACCCACGAAGCGGTCAAGGAGTACGCGCGCACGCCGTTCCGCGAAGAGGTCTGGAAGCAGATCAGCGAGGGCATCCACTTCTGCCCCGGCACCTTCGACGACGACGGCGCGTTCGACGTGCTGGCCATGATGCTCAAGGAGATCGACGAGACCCGGGGCACCGGCGGCAACTACGCGTTCTACCTGTCGGTGCCGCCGAAGTACTTCCCGGTGGTGATCGAGCAGCTCAAGCGGACGAACCTCGCGCAGGGCCCGGGCGGGTCCTGGCGGCGGGTCGTCGTGGAGAAGCCCTTCGGGCACGACCTGAAGAGCGCACGCGAGCTGAACGCGCTGACCAACGCGGTGTTCCCGGAGGAGTCGGTCTTCCGGATCGACCACTACCTGGGCAAGGAGACGGTCCAGAACATCCTGGCCCTGCGATTCGCCAACACCCTCTACGAGCCGATCTGGAACCGCCGCTACGTCGACCACATCCAGATCACGATGGCGGAGGACATCGGCATCGGCGGCCGGGCGGGCTACTACGACGGCATCGGCGCCGCCCGCGACGTGATCCAGAACCACCTGCTCCAGCTGCTGGCGCTGGTCGCCATGGAGGACCCGACCTTCTTCGACGCCGACTCGCTGCGCCGCGAGAAGGAGAAGGTGCTGAGCGCGGTCCAGCTGCCCGCCGATCTCGCCACCGGCACCGCACGCGGCCAGTACATCCGCGGCTGGCAGGGCGGCGAACCCGTCGTGGGCTACCTGGAGGAGGACGGCATCCCGGCGGACTCGATCACCGAGACCTACGCCGCCGTCCGCCTCGAGGTCGCCAACCGCCGCTGGGCGGGGGTGCCGTTCTACCTGCGCACCGGCAAGCGGCTCAGCGGCCGGATGACGGAGGTCGCGGTCGTCTTCCAGCGGGCGCCGCATCTGCCGTTCAGCAAGACGGACACGGAGATCCTCGGGCAGAACGCGCTGGTCATCCGGGTCCAGCCGGATGAGGGCATCACGGTGCGCTTCGGCTCGAAGGTGCCGGGCACGGCCATGGAGGTCAGGGACGTCCTCATGGACTTCGCGTACGGCGAGTCGTTCATGGAGTCGTCTCCGGAGGCGTACGAACGGCTGCTCCTCGACGTGCTCATCGGCGATCCGCCGCTGTTCCCGCACCAGCGGGAGGTGGAGCTCTCCTGGATGATCATGGATCCGATCGAGGAGTTCTGGGCGTCGCAGGGCAGGCCGGAGGGCTACCCGGCGGGCACCTGGGGTCCCGCCTCCGCCGACGAGATGCTGGCCAGGGACGGGCGAGCCTGGAGACGACTGTGACGACGTTCAACCTGACCGAGACCACCGCGTCGAAGATCTCCTCGACGCTGACCCGGTTGCGGCACCAGATGGGCGCACCGGCGGTCGGCATGGTGCTGACGCTGGTCGCCGTCGTGGACGAGGCCGGGCAGTACGACGCGGTGCGCGCGGCGACGGACGCCGCCCGCGAGCACCCCTCGCGCATCCTGGTGGTCATCAACCGCAGCCCGAGGGAGCACAACCGGCTCGACGCGGAGATCCGGGTCGGCGAGTCGGCGCCGGGCGAGGTCGTGCTGCTGCGGTTGTACGGCGAGCTGACCGAACACGCGCACTCGGTGATCACCCCGCTGCTGCTCCCGGACACGCCCGTCGTGGCCTGGTGGCCGTGTCAGGGCCCGGCGGTGCCGGCCACCGACCCGATCGGCCGCCTCGCCGGCCGGCGGATCACCGACGCGCAGGCGGCTCGGGACACGGTCGCGGCGATCAGCGGCCGGGCGGACGTGTACGTCCCCGGGGACACCGACATGGCCTGGACCCGGCTGACGCCGTGGCGCAGCCTGCTGGCGGCGGCCTTCGACCAGCCGATCGGGAAGATCGAGCACGGTGTGGTGGAGGGAGCCCCGGGCAACCCCAGCGCGCCGCTGCTGGCGGCCTGGCTGTCGGACCGCCTGGCCGCGCCGATCGGCGTGGCCGACTCCCCCGGGCCCGGCCTCACCGGGGTGCGGCTGGCCATCGAGGGCGGCGGCGAGCTCGTGGTGACCAGGACGGACGCGCGGCTGGCCACGCTGTCGCGGCCCGGTCATCCGGACCGGCGCGTCGCGCTGGCCCGGCGGCCCGCCTCCGAACTGCTCGCCGAGGAGCTGCGGCGGCTCGACCCCGACGAGGTCTACGCCTCGGCCATCCAGCGCCTGGCGCAGCTGACGAAGTCGGCCCGATAGCAGAAAGTCCGGAAAGACCGTGAGCGTACCCACTGTCATCGTCCACCGCGACGCCGAGGTGCTGGCCCAGGCCGTGGCCGCCCGTCTGATCACCCGGCTGGTCGACACCCAGGCCGCGCAGGGGTCGGCCCACCTGGTGCTGACGGGCGGCAGCGTCGGCATCGCGACGCTCGCCGCGGTGGCCGGGACCGCCGCCCGCGACGCGATCGACTGGCGGGCACTCGACATCTGGTGGGGCGACGAGCGCTTCCTGCCCGACGGCGACCCGGAACGGAACGAGACCGGGGCGCGCGCCGCCCTGCTCGACCACGTCGACGTGGATCCGGACCGGGTCCACGTCATGCCGGGCCCCGACTCCGGGATGTCCGCCGAGGAGGCGGCGGAGGCGTACGCGGCCGAGCTCGCCGAGGCGACCAGACCGGGAGACCACGGCGCGGTGCCGTCCTTCGACGTGCTGCTGCTCGGCATGGGACCGGACGCCCACGTCGCCTCGCTGTTCCCCGGCCAGCCGGCCCTCTACGAGGAGGAGCGGTCGGTCGTGGCGGTGCACGGCTCCCCCAAGCCGCCGCCGACCCGGCTGTCGCTGACATTCCCGGCGATCAAGGCCGCCCGGGAGGTGTGGATCGTCGCGGCGGGCGCGGAGAAGGCCCAGGCCGTACATCTGGCGCTGTCGGAGGCCGGGCCGTTCCAGGTGCCGGCCGCCGGGGCGCGCGGGTGGCAGCGCACGCTGTTCCTGCTCGACCGCGCCGCCGCCGCGAAGATCCCTCCGTCCCTCAGCCGCATCGCCTCCCCCTGACCCCGTCGCCGGTCGGCTCGGACGAGGGAGCGCGGCGGGCCGTCTGGGACGGCCGGGGGGCTACGCGTCGTACGGTCCGGGCCGGCAGGGAGATGTACCGGCCCGGACCCGTCGAACGGGACGGCGGCCAGGGCGGCCCCGTCCGGGTTACGGCGTCACGGTCCTGCCGCCGAAGGTCACGACGAGGCGGCCGTCCGCCGCGAAGGACCAGTTGAGAGCGCCGGTGTAGGCGGAGCAGCGGGATCCGTTCGAGCCGAGCCAGAACTGGTTCGACCCGTCGACGTTACCGATGGTCTTGTCCTTGGTGCCGCTGCTGCCGCTGCGGCAGGACACGTTGCCGCGGAACACCGAGGTGCCGGCGTCGAACGAGAAGTTGCGCTGGGTGTTGTCGATGCTGATGTTGTCCGAGATCGTCATCGTGCCGGGGTTGCGGTTGTAGGTGAACCCGTGCTTGCCGTTGCGGTACGCGATGCTGCGCCGGATGACGTGATCGACCGGGATGTCCTCGCCGCCGAGCTTGTAGCCGTTGCGGTCGCCGGCGCCGGCCTGGCTGCCGTCGCTGAGCGTGCCGTTGTCGTAGGACAGGGAGTCCTCGATGGTGACCGGGCCGATGGCTCCCGTCTCCGACTTCGTGTAGAGGTCCCAGCCGTCGTCGATGTTGTTGTGGGACACGGCGTAGCGGAAGACGTTGCCGGGGCCGACGGTGAGCTTCGCGGCGAAACCGTCGGCGTCCTCTCCGTCGGAGTCGGCGTTGTCGTGCGACTCCGCACTGAGGATGAGGTTGTTCGACGGCCACTGATCGCGGGGAGTGTCGGAGGCGATCCGCGAGATCTGCAGCCCGGTGTCACGGTTGAACCGCGTCACCGTGCGCTCGATGATGTTGCCGCTGCCGCCGACGAAGATGCCGTTGTCCCCGGCACGCTGCACGACGAGGCCGTTGACGTGCCAGAACGACCCGTTCACGGCGAGCCCGCGGTTCGCCGAATTCTCGCTCTGGGCCGAGAAGTTCAGGATCGGCGTCTCACCGGGATAGGCGAACAGTTTCTTGCGTGCGCTCGAGGTGCCGTTGTTGCCCGGCGCGATGGTGACCGTCTGCGAGAAGTTGTACGTCCCGCCACGCATGTAGATCGTCCCGCCGGGAGCGACACGGGTGATCGCGGAGGCGAGCGTGGTCGGGTCCGACTGGGTTCCGGTCGCGTTCGCGCTGCCGTTCGGCGACACGTACAGCGTGCCGCTCGACGGCGTCGGCGTAGGTGTCGGCGTGGGAGTGGGAGTCGGGGTGGGCGTGGGAGTCGGGGTGGGGGTGGGCGTGGGGGTAGGAGTCGGGGTGGGTGTGGGGGTCGGGGTGACGCCGCCGGTGCAGGAGACGCCGTTGACCGCGAAACCGGCCGGGATCGGATTGCTGCTGTCGTTCCAGGTGCCGTTGAAGCCGAACGAGGTCGTGGCGTTGGTGGCCAGGTTGCCGTTCCAGCTCACGTTGGACGCCCGTACGGCACTGCCGCTCTGGGTGTAATCGGCGTTCCAGCCCTGGCTCACGCTCTGGCCGGCGGCGAACGACCAGGTGACCGTCCAGGAGGTGAGGGGGTCGCCGAGGTTGGTGAGGTCGACGTTCGCGGTGAAGCCGCCGGGCCACTGCGCGGTCACCGAATACACGACCCGGCAGCCGATCGCGGCCTGCGCCGTACCGGGGGCGGCCACGACGCCGGCCATGGCGGTGACCCCGGCGAGGAGGCCGATCGCGCTGACGCCCGTTCTTGTTCTGGTTCTCAAAGCCGAGCTCCTTGTAGTCGTGCAGGACCACCTGACCGTGGGGTGCCTCCTGGTCCCACCAGCCATTTCGTGAATGTGAACGACATCCACGAACAGGAACACCGTGCATCACGCTACGGTCCCGCAGATCGCCGGGTCAACGATTCGCCGCGGGCGGCGTTCGCGCGCGCCTGCTCTCACCCGCGTCAGGGCTGCTGAAGGCCGCGAGCGGGACTCCGGGAGAGGGTGAAACGTTCAGGCCGCCGGGAGCGACGGCGGCGGCCGGTGGAACGGCCGGCCGTGTTCGTTTCCCGGTGGACGGCTGCGGCGCCTCAGTCCCGGCCCATCACGATCGTGATCGACGCCCCGCGCGGCTCCTCCGGCCCGGCATCCGCCGGAACCCGGCCGCGCCGGGGCAGGAACGCGGCGATGACGAGGCCTGCGGCTGCGGCCGCCGCCGCTATGACCAGCGCGATCTGGAGCCCCTGGCGGGACGGCAGGGGGAAGGCGCCTCCCGGCAGGATGTGGGCGGCCAGGATCGCGCTGATCACCGCGCTGGCCGCGGCCGTGCCGATGGAGCGCATGAGCGCGTTGAAACCGTTGGCCGCGGCCGTCTCCGACAGCGGCACCGCCGCCATGATCGAGGCGGGCATGGCGGCGTAGCCGAGCCCGGCGCCCGAGGAGACGACGGTCGCGGCCAGCACGATGTGCCAGACGTCGTCCATCAGCACCAGGGCGGTGCCGTACCCCGCGACGGTGCACAGTGCGCCGATCATCAGCGTCACCCTGGGCCCGTAGGCATCGGTGATGCGGGCGGAGACGGGGGACAGCACGATCATCATCACGCCTCCCACGCCCATGTACAGCCCGGCGTCGAGCAGGGACAGGCCCAGGCCGTAGCCGGTGGCCGCCGGAGCCTGGAGCACCTGGGGGAAGACCAGGCTCGTCACGAACATGGCGAACCCGAAGGCGATGGACGCGATATTCGTGATCAGCACCTCGCGCCTGACGGTCGCGCGCAGATCGACCAGCGGGTTGTCCAGCCGCGTCTCCACCAGCCCCCAGAGGACGAAGATCACCGCCGACGCCGCGAACAGGCCCAGGGTCAGGGGGCTGTTCCAGCCCCAGCCGCCGCCCTTGCTGATGGGCAGCAGCAGGCACACCAGACCGGACGAGAGCCCGGCCAGGCCGAGGAAGTCGAACCGCCCTCCCGCGCGCAGGGGCGAGACGGGCACGACCGTGAGGACGAGCACCAGGCCGGCCGCGCCCATCGCGGCGGACACGAGGAACAGCATGTGCCAGTCCGCCACCTGCGCGACCAGGGCCCCCAGCGGCAGCCCCAGCGCGCCGCCCGCGCCCAGGGTGGCGCTCATCAGCGCCATGGCCGAGCCGAGCCGTGCGGGCGGCAGCAGGTCGCGCATGATGCTGATGCCCAGGGGGATCACGCCGACGGCGCAGCCCTGGAGCGCCCGTCCGAGCACCACGACGGCCAGTGAGCCGGAGAACACGCAGATCGACGATCCGACGACCATCAACGCGAGGCTGATCACCATCATCCGGCGTTTGCCGTACATGTCGCCGAGCCGCCCGCTCACGGGGGTGAACACCGCGGAGGACAGCAGGGTGGCGGTGATCACCCAGGACGCGTCCTCGGCCGTGGCCGACAGCAGCCGCGGCAGCTCGGGGATGATGGGCACCACCAAGGTGAACATCACCGAAACCACCATGCCGCTGAAGGCCAGCGCACCGGTGACCACACCGGATCTGACAGGCGTCAAGGGCGTCGCCACCGTGCTCCTTCTGTCCAGGACGACCCGTCAGGACCTCCGGTCATGCGCGGCCGTTCCGCCCGATGCCATGCGCCGGTACGCGGGGTCCGCATGGCGTCCACTTCCCGGCCCGGCACGGGGCCGACTCCAGCTTCCTGGCCGTTATGACCGTTTTATAAACGTTCCGCGATCAAGCACGATCTTGCCCGCCGCCGTGGTCTGGAACAGGAAGACGCCGTCATCCTCCCAGATCGCCACGGTCAGCTCCTGCCCGGGGAACACCGGAGCGGCGAAACGGGCGGACATGCCGCCGAACCGGGCGGGATCCGAGCCGCACACGGTGTGCAGCAGCGCCCGCCCGGTGAAACCGTACGTGCACAGCCCGTGCAGGATCGGCCGGTCGAAGCCCGCACGCTCCGCCAGCCGGGGGCCGGAGTGCAGAGGATTGCGATCTCCGCTCAGCCGGTAGAGCAGCGCCTGCTCGGGGCGGGTCGGGTAGGTCACCACGTGATCGGGTTCCCGCGCGGGCCGCTCCCACCGGGCGGCGGAACCGCGCTCGCCGCCGAACCCTCCCTCGCCGCGGATGAAGAGGCCGGCGGCGACCTCGGCCAGGATCGCGCCGGTGGCCGCGTCCGTGATCACACCCTCCGTGACCGCGATCGCGTTCCGGCCCTTGTCGTAGAAGGCGGCCACGCGTGACCTGGTCACGCTGGCGCCCTCCACCGGCAGCGGGCCGTGCAGTGTCACCGACTGCTCGGCGTGCAGGACCTGCGAGAGGTCGAAGTCCCCCAGCGCCGACATCGACCCCGCGCCGCCCAGCATGACGGCGAAGGTGGGCAGCACCCGTTGGCCGACCCCGTGGGAGTTCTCCGTCGTGTACGGCAGCTCCGCCAGCGGATCGCCGGCGCCCGCCCCCACTCCCAGCGCGTACAGGATGGCGTCGGCCGAGGTCCACCGCCGTCCGGGCGCCTCCCACTCCTCGCCCACCGCGTCCAGTCTCAACGCCATCCGGCAGCCCCTTCCAGGTTCCTCCCTCAACACTAAAATAAGAATTCTGTTCTATCAATATCCACTCCCCTCGGCCGGCGCCCCCGGATGGGCCGGAAGAGGCCGCCCCACCGGGACATGTACCGGAGACCTGCGGGATGCCGCGGAGACCTCCGATGGGTGGCGGCCGACC
This sequence comes from Sphaerimonospora mesophila, assembly GCF_001417795.1. Taxonomy (NCBI): domain Bacteria; kingdom Bacillati; phylum Actinomycetota; class Actinomycetes; order Streptosporangiales; family Streptosporangiaceae; genus Sphaerimonospora; species Sphaerimonospora mesophila. The sequence continues at coordinate 148,062 of NZ_BCBX01000043.1, forward strand.
GGATACCAAGCCGACCGTCTCACGGATGCTTGTCGGAACAAGAATTCTGTTCTAGCTTGAGATTGGCCTTCGGCACCCGTTCCAGACGGTCGCCGCAGAAGAGCCCGCCGCCGATCCTTTCCGAAGGGCAACATCCATGACGACCGAGCTCCCGTTCCGCTTCTTCGACTGCGACAACCACTACTACGAGGCCCTGGACGCGTTCACGCGTCACATCGAGCCGGAGTACCGCAAGCGCACCATGCAGTGGGCGCAGATCGACGGCAAGACCCGCCTCCTGGTCGGGGGGAAGATCAACAAGTTCATCCCGAACCCGATCTTCGATCCGGTCGCGGCGCCGGGGGTCATGGACGAGTACTTCCGCGGGCGAAACCCCAAGAGCGCCGACCCGAGCAAACTGTTCGGCGAGCTCGAACCCATCCGGCCGGAGTACCGCGACCGCGACGCCCGCATCGCGCTGATGGACGAGCAGGGCATGGAGGGCTGCATCATGCTGCCCACCCTCGGCGTCGGCATGGAGCAGGCGCTGGTCGACGACCTGCCCGCCCAGCGCGCCGCCTTCCGCGCTTTCAACCGGTGGCTCGACGAGGACTGGGGCATGGCGTACCAGGAGCGGATCTTCTCCGCGCCCTACATCACGCTCTCCGACCCCGCCGACGCCGCCCGAGAGCTTGAGTGGGCGCTCGAACGGGACGCGCGGTTCGTCGTGATGGTGGGCGGGCCGGTGATGACCGAGCTCGGGTCACGCGCTCCCGCCGACCCCATGTTCGACTCGTTCTGGAAGCTGGCCAACGACTCGGGCATCACCGTGCTCTACCACGGGGGTGAGACGGCCTACACGAAGTATCTCGAGGCCTGGGGTGAGAACGGCTTCACCGAGGCGTTCCGGGCCAACGCCTTCCGCGGCCTGGTGTCGGCCGACGCCCTGCAGGACACGATCGCCAGCCATCTCGCACTGGGGCTCTTCCACCGCTTCCCGAACCTGCGGATGGCGTCCATCGAGGTCGGCTCCGCATGGGTGTTCCACCTCTTCGAGAAGCTCACCAAGACTTACGGCCAGGTCCCGCATCTCTTCCCGGAAGACCCCAGGGAGACCTTCAAGCGGCACATCTGGGTCTCGCCCTTCTACGAGGACGAGCTGGCCAGCCTGCTGCGTCTGCTGGGCCCCGAGCACATCCTCATGGGCTCGGACTACCCGCACGTCGAGGGCCTCGCCGATCCCGCTTCGTACATCAAGGACCTGCAGAACTTCGACTACACCATGGAGCAGTGCCGCATGGTCATGCGCGACAACGGCCTGTTCCTCGCCTCCCGGCGTCCGGTCTGAGCTCGGGCGGGACGGGGCGGCGCCCATGTCCTCCCCCGTCCCGCGAGCCCCGGTGCCCGTCCCCCATGCCACGAACCCGGAGACCTCGATGGAACTGACCAGATCGAGTCTGTGCGGCTTCCTCCTGGAGGAGGGCGAGGAGGATCTGGCCGTCCTCATCGCACGCTCAGACCTGCCCGAGATCCTCGACTCGGAACGCCACGCACCCGCCCTGGCCGCACTCGGTCTCGAGGAGGAGGAGCTGCTGGCCCTGCTGCCGGCCGTGAGCGGCGACCCGAACACGGCGGGCTCGCTCTCCGAGGAGGACAGAGCGCGACTCAAGCGGACGATCTCAGACCGGTGGGCGCACCTGGTCGACGTCTGGACGGGTGTGCGGGGCGCACACTCCTGATCTCCGCAGGCGGCCCTCCGCCGCCTCGGACCACTTTCCACGCGAGAGCGTCACCCTGCCGGGGCTATTCGCCGTTCGGTATCGAGTCCGCCTCTCCCTGAGACAGCAATTCAACCGGGGACGACTCTTCCATGGCCCCGGTGAACGGTCCCCCGATACAGTCGGCCATCAGAGAAAGTGGATCGCCATGGGTGATGAGGCCCGGTCACGGCCATCACATTTGGACTGGCAAGGTTCCGCCGCTCTACCACCGGACGTACGTGAAGCGCTCCTCGGTCCGGGCGCGCCCTTCGAGCTGGTGACCGAGCCGGTGCTCGGTCACGACCACGTGGTGTTCGCGCAGCGGCCGCGCACGCTGCGTCAGATGCTCGACAGACAGTCCGCCGCCGCCCTGGACCTGCCGTTCCTGATCTCTCCGCGGCGGCAGTGGACCTACCGCCAGGCCCTCGAGGACATCGACAGCACGGCCGTGCTGCTCAGCGAGCGATACGGCGTCAGGACCGGGGACCGCGTCGCCGTCGTCGCCGCCAACCACGCCGAGTACGCGATCCTCATGTGGGCCGTGGTCTCGCTCGGGGGCGTCATCAGCAGCCTCAACGGCTGGTGGACCGCTCCCGAGCTCGAGCACGGCATCGAGCTGTCCCGGCCCGTGCTCGTCGCGGGCGACGAGCGGAGGCTCGCCCGGCTCCGGCCCGGCTCGGTTCCGGACGGCGTGCCGGTGAAGCCACTCGACGATCTTCATGCCGAGGCGCGGGAGTTCCGCGGCAAGGCGCCGGCGCCCCCGGAGATCACCGAGGACTCCCCTGTGGTCATCCTGTTCACCAGCGGGACGACCGGACGGCCCAAGGGCGCGACGCTCTCGCACCGGAACATCATCAACTTCGCGATGGTGAACCTGCTCGGTACGGCGATGGCGGGCGCGCTCAGCGGGGCGCCGGCCGGGCCGCCGCGGCAGAACTGCGTCATCGTGTCCAGCCCGATGTTCCACATCTCGGGCATGGTCGCCGTTCTCATCACGGGCGGGTCCACCCCATCCAAGCTGGTCTTCCCGCCGCCCGGCGCGTGGGATCCGGAGGTCTGGCTGCGGCTCACGGCCGAGCACGGGGTCACGACCTGGTCGGGCGTGCCCACCCAGTTCTGGCGGCTGCTCCGCCATCCCGACATCGACTCCTACGACCTCGGCTCCGTGACCAGCGCCGGCTCCGGCGGAACGGTCTTCCCGCCCGAACTCGTGCGCGAACTGCACCGGCGACTGCCGGCCCTCCGGCTGGGCAACGGCTACGGCATGAGCGAGACGGTCGGCCTCGGCACCCTGACGGGAGGCGACCTCTTCGTCTCGGTGCCGGAGTCCGTCCGACCGGCGCAGCCGACGGTCGAGGTGCAGATCCGCGACGCCGACGGGACCGTCCTGCCCGAGGGCGAGGTCGGCGAGATCTACCTGCGTTCGCCGTCGGTCTTCCTCGGCTACTGGGACGACCCCGACGCCACCCGGGACGCCCTCGGCGAGGACCGCTGGTATCGGACCGGCGACTACGGACGGGTCTCCGACGGCCTGCTGTACCTCGCGAGCCGCCGCCGAGACATGATCATCCGCGGTGGCGAGAACATCTACCCCATCGAGATCGAGAACCGCCTGGTCGAGCATCCCGAGATCAACGAGGCCGCGGTCATCGGCGTCGACAGCCTCGAGTACGGGCAGGAGCCCAAGGCCTTCGTCGTCCGGCGGGCGGGCTCCGGGCTCACCGAGGAGCAGGTGCGTGAGTGGTGCGCGGCGGCGCTCGCGTCGTTCAAGGTCCCGGTGGCGGTCGAGTTCCGGGAGTCCCTGCCCTACACCGAGACAGGAAAGCTGCTGAAGCAGCAACTGGAGCGGGAGGAGCAGGCGCGCACCCGCGCCTGAGCCCGCCGCCCCGGAGCCCGGCCGATCGCCGCTCTCCTCCGACACGGGCCCCGAGGCGGCCGCCGCGAACGCGGGGCCGCCTCCGCCCGCGCGGGCTCCCCCTCACTCCCCCGCTCGCCCACCGCCTGAGTCCGGCCCCACCCGCAGGACCGTCAGGCTCGTCGGAGGATGGTGCGGCATCGGCACCGCCGGAACGCCGCCGTCCGACAGGTCGTCGGGGACCAACTCGGGCGGACCGAAGACCACGTGTCCCACTCCGAGTCCCGGGGCCGCCCACAGCGGCCGTCCTCCGGGCTCGGCGTCCTCCTGGCGTACCAGCAGGTTGTGGCCCACGCCCCAGCTCAGCAGGCGCCACCCGGGGCCCTTCGCGGCGATGGAACCCGCCAGGTGGTCCACGAACAGCATCGTCGCCGTGTCGAGCGAGGCGACGGTCAGCCCGATCCACGCGATGTCGAGAGGCTCGGTGGCCGGCTCGGGGAAGTCGGGCGGCGAGGGCGAGCTGAAGCCGCCGCCGAGCTCCCACTCCCTCGACTCGGCGAGCTGGATGAGCGTCCCCATGCCGGCCTGCTTGGGGTGGAGGAACGCCTCCCGCCAGTAGGCCTCGTTCCTCCCGCCGAGCGTGCTGATCCCCTCCGCCTCCAGACGGTCGAGGGCGTCGTCCAGCGACGGAACCTTGAAGGTGAGGTGATGCGGACCCGGGCCGTTGCGGTCCAGGAACCGACGCATGAAACCGCCGGGCCCACCGGTGGGCGCGATGAACTCCAGGCGCATGCCATGGCCGTAGATCAGCTGGTAGGGCGCGTACCCTCCCGCGTCGCCCCCGTGCGACCACGCGCCGCCCAGTTCCACGGCGAAACGGGGGTAGGCGTCCTGCCAGGTTTCGACTCCCACGGCCAGGTGGTCGAAGAAGATGCTGCCCGCCATGTGCGTTCCCTTCTGTCGGAGGTGCCTCATGCGCCCCGACATCAAACTAGAATGAGATTTCAGTTTAGGCAACCCTTCGCTGCCGCTACGCCCTCTCCTACAGCCGGGAATGGCCGACCATCGAACCCTTGACGAAACTGAAATCTTGTTTCATTGTAGCGCCCAGGACCTGAAAGGAGCCGTTCATGGCCATGCCGTCCGGACTGCCCATCATCGACACGATGATCGGATTCCCGCAGAAGGACTTCTCGCAGTACGACTTCATCCGCAGGCAGACGAAGGACCGGGGCTCGCGGGAGGAGATGCAGTTCCCGGTGGAGTACATGTTCAAGCAGGTCCCGAAGGACCTTCCCGCCGACGACCCGATCGGCGTGACCCTGCGGGAGATGGACCGCTTCGGCGTCGCCCAGGGCCTGATCGGCGTCGGCGACGAGGTCTCCCGTACGGCGCTCAAGCGGCATCCGGACCGGTTCATCCCCTCGGGCAACGTCGACGACCCGAACGACGTCATGGGCAGCGTGCAGGCGCTGCGGCGCGACTACGAGATGTACGGCATCCGCGCCGTGGGCGCCTTCCCCGCGGGGACCTTCCCCCAGGTGGCGATCGACGACCCGAAGATGTACCCCATCTACGCCACCTGCGTCGAGCTCGACATCCCGATCTTCGTCTGCGCCGGCATCCCCGGCCCCAGGCTGAAGTTCGCCCCGCAGGAGGTCGCCCGGATCGACACCGTCATGTACGACTTCCCCGACCTCGTCTTCGTCACCCGGCACGGCTGCGAGCCCTGGGAGCGGCTCGCCATGAAGCTGATGCTCAAGTGGCCCAACCTCTACTACTCCACCTCGGCGTTCGCGCCCAAGCACTACCCCGAGGCGATCGTCAAGTACGCCAACGCCCGCGGCGCCGACAAGATCATCTACGCGGGCTACTTCCCGATGGGCCTCTCCCTCGAGCGGATCTTCACCGACATGCCCCACGTGCCCTTCAAGGACGAGGTGTGGCCCAAGTTCCTGTACGAGAACAGCCGGCGTGTCCTCAAACTGGACAAGTAGGGCGGAACGCACATGTCAATCGCGTTGACGGAGGAGCAGCACGCGCTGGCCGAGTCCGTTGCGAGGTTCACCGCCCGGCACGTGAGCTCGGAGTCGACCCGGGCCGAGTTCGAGGACCTCTCCGCCGGAATGTGGCCGGCCATCTGGAACCGCCTGGTGGAGCAGGGACTCCTCGCCATGCACCTGCCCGCCAGGTACGGCGGTGACGAAGCGGGCGTGGTCGAGCTCGCCATCGTCCTGGAGGAGACCGGCCGGGGGTTGATGCCGGGTCCGCTGCTGCCCACCCTGCTGACCAGCCTGGTCGTCTCCCGGCACGGCGGCGCCGAGCTGTGCGCGAGGGTGCTGCCGCGCTTCGCCGAGGGCTCCCCCGGCGCATGCGCCACCACGGCGGAGGGCCTCGTCGCGGTGCGCAGGCGCGACGGCTGGGAGGTGACCGGCACCACGGCGCCGGTGCTCGGCGCCCTCAGCGGAGAGCACGTGGTGCTGGGCGCGCGCGCCCCGGAGGGCACGGTCTGGTTCCTGCTGGAGCCCGACGACCGGGACGCGGTCAAGGTCTCCCGCAGGTCCGGGGTCGATCTCACCCGCGACATCGGCTGCTTCACCGCCGAGGGCCTGCTCGTGCCGTTCGACCGCGTGCTCGCGGTCGATAGCACCGAGCTGCGGTCGCTCGCCGCCGTGCTGTTCTCCGCCGAGGCCGCCGGCATCGCCCGCTGGTGTCAGGAGGCCGGGCTGGAGTACGTCAAGGTGCGCGAGCAGTTCGGCCGCCCGGTCGGATCCTTCCAGGCCATCAAGCACAAGTGCGCGAGGATGTTCATCCAGGGGCAGCTCATGGCCGCCGCGGCCTGGGACGCGGCCTCGGCGGTGGACCAGGACAGGGATCAGTTAACGCTCGCGGCGGCCTCCGCCGCGGTCACCTGCCTCGGCGGGATCGCCGAACTCGGCCTGGAGACCGTCACCCTGTTCGGCGGCATCGGCTACACCTGGGAGCACGACGCCCACCTCTACTGGCGCCGCGGGATCTGCCTGTCCACCCTGCTCGGCCCGGCGCACGAGTGGGAGGAGAGCGCGGGACGGCTCGCCCGCGTCACCGAGCGCACCAGGACCATCGACCTGTCCCACGAGGAACCCGGGGTGCGCGCCCGGATGGCCGAGACGCTACGCGCCGTCGCGGCCGCGCCGGAGGGCGAGCGGCGCCGGATGCTGGCGGAGGCCCGGCTTGTCTCCCCGCACTACCCGGAGCCGTACGGCATGGCGGCCGACGCGACCACCCAGGTCGTGATCTCCCAGGAGTACGCGCGGGCGGGCCTCGTCCAGCCGTCCACGGTCATCGGAGAGTGGGCCCTGCCCACGATCATCGCGCACGGGACCGAGGCGCAGCGGGAGCGGTTCGTCATGCCCACCCTGCACGGCGAGATCGTGTGGTGCCAGCTGTTCAGCGAGCCCGGCGCCGGCTCGGACCTCGCCTCGCTGCGCTCCCGGGCGGAGAAACGCGACGGCGGCTGGTCGCTCAACGGCCAGAAGGTGTGGACGTCCAGCGCCCACGAGGCCGACTGGGGGATCTGCCTGGCCAGGACCGATCCCGACGCGCCCAAGCACCGGGGGCTGAGCTACTTCCTCGTGGACATGCGCTCCCCCGGCCTGGAGGTGCGGCCGCTGCGCGAGGCCAACGGCGGCTACCTGTTCAACGAGGTGTTCTTCAACGACGTCTTCGTCCCGGACGACTGTCTCGTGGGGCGGCCCGGCGACGGCTGGCGGCTGGCCCGCACGACGCTGGGCAACGAGCGGGTGAGCATGGGAAGCGGCATGTCCGGGGCGCGGGAGCTGCCGGCCAGGACCGCCGAGGCGCTGGGCGTGGACGGGCCGGGGGTGGTACGCGACATCGGCGTGCTGACCGCCAAGATCAACGCCTTCGAGGCGCTGGGACAGCGGGTCTTCCTCAAGCAGCTGTCGGGCCTGCAGCCGGGTGCCGAGTCGAGCGTGCTCAAGGTCGCCTCCTCCTGGAACGCCGTGGAGATCCGCCGTACGGAACTGGGGTGGGCGGGCGCCCGGGCGAGCGTCCACACCGGGGAGGACGACGCGGCGCAGGCACTGCTGTCCGTACCACCACTGCTGATCGGCGGCGGCACCACCGAGATCCAGTTGAACGTGATCGCCGAACAGGTGCTGCGCCTGCCGAGGGAACAGGTCCGATGACGGGCTCCGGCGACGGCGCCGCCGACCTGGCGCTGCTCGGGCTCCGGCTCACGCTGGCGGCCGTCTTCGTCATGCACGCCTGGAACCACGTGTTCGGAGGCGGGCGCATCGCCGGGACGGCCCGCTGGTTCGAGTCGCTCGGCATGCGACCGGGCGTGCTGCACGCGTGGACGGCCAGCATCGCCGAGTTCGGGGCTGGGCTCCTCATCGGTCTCGGACTGCTCACCCCGCTCGGGGCGGCCGCGGCCGTCGGGGTCATGGGAGTGGCGTTGATCGCCAATCACCTGAAGAACGGATTTTTCATCTTCCGCCCCGGCGAGGGCTACGAATACGTGCTCGTGCTCGCGGTCGCCGCCGCGGCGCTGGCCGGGACGGGACCTGGCCGCTGGTCGCTCGACGAGCTGTTCGGCCTGACCGTCGGCGGCTGGCAGCGGCTGGCCCTCGCGGCCGGCCTCGGCGTCCTGGGGGCGGCGGCGCAGCTCGTCGTGTTCTGGCGCCCGGGCACCCGACCCACCGGGCCGGCGGACTGATCCGTCTCTGGCGGACGGTCCTACGTCCCTCCCATCGGATGCAGGAGGCATCGTGTCAGATCAGGAGTCCCGCTACACCGTGATCTCGGCGGACACCCACGCCGGAGGAAGCCACGCGATGTACCGGGAGTTTCTGGAGTCCAAGTACCACGAGGCGTTCGACGCCTGGCGTGGCCGGTACAGGAACCCCTTCAGCGATCTCGGCGACACCCGGCGGTACCGCAACTGGGACGACGACATGCGCAACTCCCAGCAGGACGCGGACGGCGTCGTCGGCGAGGTCGTCTTCCCCAACACCGTGCCGCCGTTCTTCCCCAGCTTCGTCCTGTTCGCCCGGCCGCCGAAGCCGGAGGAGTACGAACTCCGCCTGGCCGGCGTCCGGGCGCACAACCGCTGGATGGAGGCGTTCTGCGCCCGATATCCGGAGCGGCGGGCCGGCATCGGCCAGATCTTCCTGAACGACATCGACGACGCGATCGAGGACGTCCGCTGGATCAAGGAGCACGGTCTGCGCGGCGGCGTGCTCCTGCCCACCGTTCCGCCCGACGTCGACTGGATCAAGCCGCTGAACCACCCGGACTACGACCGGCTCTGGGCGGTCTGCGAGGAGCTCGAGGTTCCGATCAACGTGCACGGCGGCACCGGAACCCCCGCGTACGCGCCGCTGCCGTCGTCGGCGCTCATCATGCTCGCCGAGATCGCGCAGTACTCCCGGCGTCCCCTGCTGTTCATGCTGCTCTCGGGTGTCTTCGAGCGCTTCCCGCGGCTCAGGGTCGTCCTCACCGAGCAGGGCTGCGCCTGGCTGCCGCCGCTGCTGGAGCAGCTCGACTCGACGCTCGCGTCGATCCGGGACACCGGCGCGGTCGGCGAACTGCGTTTCAAGCCCGAGCACGTGCTGCCGAGATCGGCCACCGAGTACTTCCGGCAGAACGTCTGGCTGGGGGTGAGCTTCCCCGCACGCGCCGACGTCGTCGCCGCCCGGGAGTCGCTCGGCGTCGACAAGTTCATCTGGGGCAGCGACTATCCCCACGACGAGGGGACGTACCCCTACACCACGCTCTCGCTACGCCAGCTGTTCCACGACTGGCCGGAGGAGGATCTGCGCAAGGTCCTCGCCGAGAACGCCGCCCAGATCTACGACTTCGACCTCGACGCGCTCGCCGAGCCGGCGTCCCGGCTCGGCCCCCGGGTGTCGGAGGTGGCGCTCCCGCTCACCGAGCTGCCCGAGAACCCCAACGAGGCGCTGCTCCGCAACGCGACGGCCTCCTGAGCCTCTCCGACCGGGGTCCCGTGTGAGACGCACCCACCACGGGACCCCTTCGGCATAGGCTAACTGAAATAGGATTTTCATTTCCTATCCGATCACTCCTCCACCCCTGACGCATGCCCGCCACGCAGCCGCGGAGCATCCCCCTTTCCTCTACGAATCACCTGTTCGCGACCGTTCTCTGGATCAGCGAGCAGGGTCGAGGCGCGACCCAGACCCGGGCGGCATGGCCGCCCCGAATCGGAAACTCTTGACGGAACAAGAATTCTGTTTCAGTATCGGTCGCAACCTCCCGCAGGCGACGCGAACGGAACCGGCCACGCCGACGCGGCCGTCGCCGGCCAGTCACTCCGACGCTTGATCGACATGAAGTGTCATAGAGGAAGGGGGCGGTCTCTTGATCGCCGGTAGCCCACCCATCCCCCACGTTCCCGGAGGTCTCTCATGAACCTCCTCGACGTACGAGACCTGACCCTGCGGTTCGGCGGCGTCCGCGCACTGGACGGCGTGTCCTTCGGTGTGGCGGAAGGCTCCCTCGTCGCGCTCGTCGGCCCCAACGGCGCCGGGAAGAGCAGCGTGTTCAACTGCGTCAGCGGGCTGTACCGGCCGAACGACGGCGTCGTGGAGTTCGCCGGCGAGAACATCCTGACGCTGCCGTCCCACGCGCTCGCCTCCCGGGGGATCGGGCGCACCTTCCAGAACCTCGCCCTGTTCCCCCGCATGACCGTCCTCGAGAACGTGCTGGTCGGAGGGCACACCTCGCACCGCTCCAACGTCCTGTCGTGCGCGGTGCGCTGGCCCGGCGAGCGGCGCCGCGAGCGGGCGGCCCGGGCCAGGGCCCTCGACCTGCTGTCGGAGCTCAGGCTCGCCCACCTCGCCGACATGCCGGCCAGCGGTCTTCCCTTCGGCACGCTGAAGCGCATCGAGATCGCCCGCGCGGTGATGAGCGAGCCGCGCATGCTGCTGCTGGACGAGCCCGCCGCCGGCCTGACCCACGGCGAGGTCGACGAGCTCGGCGGAACGATCCAGAGCCTGCGCGACGCCCACGGGCTCACCGTCGTCCTGGTGGAGCACCACATGGGACTGGTCATGTCCATCTCGGACAAGGTCATCGTGCTCAACCTCGGGAAGGTCATCGCCGAGGGACTGCCCGCCGAGGTGTCGAACGACCCGGCCGTCGTGGCCGCCTATCTCGGGACCGCCGCATGAGCGCCCTGCTGGCCGTGCGGGGACTCACGGCGGGGTACGGATCGCTGATCGTGCTGCGCGACCTGGACTTCCACGTGGATCCCGGGGAGGTCGTGGTCATCCTGGGCGCGAACGGCGCGGGCAAGACCACCACGCTGCGCGCGCTCAGCGGAGAGATCTCCGGCGAGGGGACGATCGAGTTCGACGGCAGGCGGGTGGACGGATCGCGCACCGACCAGCGCGCCCGGCTGGGCATCGGGCACGTGCCCGAAGGCCGCGGCACCTTCGTCGACCTCACCGTGGAGGAGAACCTGCGGATCGGCGCCTACCACCGGCCCGCGGCGCAGGTACGGTCCGCCATGGACCGCGCGTTCGGGCTGTTCCCCACGCTCGGGGAGCGCCGCGCGCAGCTCGCGGGCAGCATGAGCGGCGGCGAGCAGCAGATGCTGGCGGTGGCCAGGGCGCTGATGGGCGACCCGAAGCTGCTGCTCCTGGACGAGCCCTCGATGGGGCTGGCTCCGATGGTGACCGCCGAGCTCTTCAGAACCCTCGCGGAGACGAACGAGCGGACCGGGACCGCGATGCTCATCGTCGAGCAGAACGCCCAGATCGCGCTGTCGATCGCCGACCGCGCGTACGTGCTGGGGCACGGGCAGATCGTCTCGGCCGGCACCGCGGCGGAGATCCGCGCCGACGACTCCATCCGCCGCGCCTACCTGGGAGTTTGAGGCCGCCATGGAACTACTGATCCAACGTCTGATCGACGGGACGTCGAACGGGTTCCTCTACGGCGCCGTGGCGCTGGCCCTGGTGCTGATCTACCGCTCGACCGGGCTCATGAACTTCGCCCAGGGCGAGATGGCGATGTTCAGCACCTTCGTGGTCTGGAAACTCGCCGACGAAAGGCTGGGCTTCGGGCTGGCCCTGGCGATCGCCATCCCCGCCGGCATCGTCTTCGCGTTCCTGCTCGGGGCCGTGCTCGAACGCGCGGTGATCCGGCCCTTCTCCGGGGGCAACCCGCTGACCCTCCTGATCGTCACCCTCGGAATGTTCCTGGCGATCAACGCGCTGGCCGGGTACATCTTCACGACCGACACGGAACGGCTCGACTCGCCGTTCCCCTCGGGCGGGCTGAGCCTCGGCGGCGTCACCATCACCTACCTGGAGATGGGCACGGTCGTCGTCCTGCTGGTCGTGGCGCTGCTGATCCGGCAGCTGTTCATGGGCACCAAGCTCGGCCTCGGCCTGCGCGCCGCAGCGATGAACCCCTCGTCGAGCCGTCTGGCCGGCATCGACGTCGGCCGGATGATGATGATCGGCTGGGGGCTGGCCTCGGCCATCGGCGCCATCGCGGCGATCCTCGTGGCGCCGGTCGTGTACGTCAGCACGAACATGATGGCCGCCCTGCTGCTCTACGGCTTCGCGGCGGCCGTGGTCGGCGGCTTCGACAGCCCGTTCGGTGCGCTGGTCGGAGGCGTTCTGGTCGGCCTGATCCAGTCCCTCGCCTCGGGATACCTGCCCTTCATCGGCACCCAACTCCAGCTCGCGACCGCGTTCGCGGTGATCCTTCTCGTCCTTCTGATACGTCCGCAAGGGCTGTTCGGCCGACTTCCGGTGGAGCGGGTATGAACACGACCACACAACGATCGATCATCCGCGCACTGCCCTGGACCGTCGGCCTGGTCCTGCTCGTCGGCGCCCCGTTCGTCCTGGGGCTGACCGGCATCCGGGGCCTCATGCAGGTGTTCGTCCTCGCCGTCGCGGTGATGAGCCTCAACCTGCTGACGGGGTTCAACGGGCAGCCGTCGATCGGCCACAGCGCCTTCATCGGGCTCGGCGCCTACGCCACGGCGCTCGCGGTGCAGAACTACGGATGGTCGTACTGGTCCGCGCTGCCGATCGCGGTCCTCATCGCGGGCGTGGTGGGCGCCGTCGCCGGCGTGCCCGCGCTGCGCATCCGCGGCATGAACCTGGCCCTGGTGACGATGGCCCTGGCGCTGGTGTTCCCCCAGGTGCCGGTACGCCTCACGGAATGGACCGGCGGCACCGCCGGTCTGACCGTGGACGAGCGGCTCAGGGCGCCCGCCGCGCTGGGCGTCGCCGACGTCGCCTGGCAGTACTGGGTCCTGCTGGGGATCGCCGCACTGGCCTTCCTGCTGATCCGCAACGTCGTGCACAGCTCGATGGGACGCGCGATGATCGCGATTCGCGACCAGCACGTGGCGGCGCACACGGTCGGCATCAACGTCAGGGCGGTGAAGGTGACCGTGTTCGCCGGAAGCGCGGCGATCGCCGGGGTCGCCGGCTGGATGTTCACCGTCACCAACCAGTTCGTCAGCCCGGGCGACTTCACCGTCCTCGTGTCGATCAACCTCCTGCTCGGCATGGCGGTCGGGGGATCGGGCACGCTGGTCGGTCCGCTCATGGGCGCCCTGTTCCTGTACTACGTCCCCGAGGTCCTGCCCAAGCTCGGGGTCAATCCCCAGCTCACGCCCGCGGTCTACGGCGTCCTGTTGATCCTCCTCGCCTTCTTCCTTCCCGGCGGCCTCTCGGGCGGCCTGCGGAGTCTGGTCCGGCGGTTGTCCGGCATCACGGCCAAGAAGGGCGTCACCACCCCTCAGCCCACCCTCGACACCACCTGACACCGGCATAAAGGAGATCTGATGACATCCATATCCCGTATGCGCCTGTTCGCTGCCGCCGCACTGCTCTCGCTCGGCGTCACCGCCTGCGGCGGCAGCGCCGCCTTGACCGGGGCGAGCGGGGCGCAGTCCAGCGGCTCCGGCGACCCGGCGCTGGCAGAGTGTCCGGACAACGGCACCGTCGGCCTCACCGACACGACCATCAAGCTCGGTGTGTCGCAGCCGCTGTCGGGCCCTCTCGTCGCCGTGGGCGGTGGGTTCGTCGTCGGTATGAACGCGTACTTCAACTACGTCAACGGCAACGGCGGCGTCAAGGGCCCGGACGGCAAACAGCGCAAGATCGAGCTGGTCGCCAAGGACGATCAGTACGTGGCCACCAAGACCAAGGCGAACGTGTCCGCACTGATCAACGAGGAGAAGGTCTTCGCCCTGCTCGGCCTGTTCGGCACGTCCGGCAACCTGGCCGCCCGGCCGCTGCTGGCGCAGGAATGCGTACCGTCCCTGTTCGCCACCTCCGGGGCGCCCGAGCTGGGCAACCCCGACTACCCCTGGGGCGGGCCCGCCGGGAGCATCTCCTACCTGCTCGAGGCGCGGGCCAGCGGCGAGTATCTGAAGTCGGTCAATCCCAATGCGAAGGTCGCGATCCTGTACCAGGACGACGACCTCGGACGCGCCTACCTGCAGGGCTTCAAGAAGGGGATCGAGGGGTCGAACATCTCGATCGTCAAGACCGAGAGCTTCGAGTCCACCGACCCCGACGTCGGCAACCAGATCACCAGCCTCGCCGCCACCGGAGCCGACACGTTCTACGACATCGCCATCGGCCTGCAGGCCCTGCAGGCGCTGAACCACGTGCACGCCAGCGGCTGGAAGCCCCAGATCATCCAGGCGGCGCAGGTCGGCCTGTCCCTGCTGAAGAAGCTCGAGCCCGGCGCCGGAGACGGCCTGATCATGGCCGGCGTCTCCTACGACGCCGACGACCCGGACAACGCCGACCTCCCCGGGATCAAGCTGTTCCTGGATTGGCTGAAGAAGACCCCCGGCGGGGAGAAGATCCTCCCGTCCACCGCGACCGCGGGATGGACGGCCGCGATGTTCATGACCTGGGCGATCGAGAACGCCGAGACCATGGACCGCGCCGGGGTCATGCGTGCGGCCCACAACATGGACTTCACCGGCCCCAACTTCTACCTGCCGGGCATCAAGCTCGTCACCGGGCCGGACGACCACTACCTCATCGAGGGCGTGGTGCAGCAGAAGCTGGACCGGAAGGCGGGCAAGCTGATCCGGCTGGGCGAGGTCCAGGACTTCAACGGCGCCAACCCCTACGAGAAGATCACGGGCTGACGCGGCATGAGACTGACCGGATTCGAGGGCAGGGTCGCGCTCGTCACGGGGGCGGCGCGGATGAGGTCCCTCGGCAGATCGATCGCCATCGGCCTGGCCGAAGCGGGCTGCGACATCGCCATGACCGGCACCGACCGGCCCCGGGAGAGCTTTCCCGCCGACGAACGCGAGGCCGGATGGCGGGGGCTGGACTCCGTGGCCGAGGAGATCACGGCGCTGGGCCGGCGTTGCCTGACCATCACGACGGACGGGACGACCGGCGAGGAGAACGCCGGCCGGATCCTCCACGAGACCCTGGACGGGCTCGGCCGGCTCGACGTCCTCGTCAACAACGCCGCGGCGGCCCGCGGCCCCGACCGGGTGGACGTGGTCGATCTTCCTCCTGGGGTCTGGGACTCGGTGATCGGAACCAACCTCACCGGCTCCTTCCGGCTGAGCCGGGTGGTCGCGCGGCACATGGTGGCCGCGCGGGAGGGCGGGGCCATCGTCAACATCTCGTCGATCGGCGGCAAGCTGATGAGCGCGAAGACGGCCGCCTACGCCGCCTCGAAGGCGGGACTCCACGCGCTGACCTCGGCCATGGCGCAGGAGCTGGGGCCGCACGGCATACGGGTCAACGCGGTCTGCCCGGGGATCGTACGGACGTCCCGGCTGGACGACCTGCCCGACGCGGCGTGGAGTCGCATCATCGAGTCGACCGTACCGCTCCGCCGGGCCGGCGAACCCCGGGACGTGGCGAACCTGGTCGTGTTCCTGTGCAGTGAGCAGGCCGCCTGGGTGACCGGACAGGCATGGAACATCGACGGAGGCCAACTCACGATTCACTGACCGGCTTCCGGTGGCCGGACGCGACCGGCCACCGGACCCGAATCCGCTCCACAGACGGCGAAAACACAACAAAAGTGATTCAAGTCACGTAACCAGTAAGACCGCTCCTCCCCGAGAGCGACACCGGTCAATCGGCGGCGATATGAGCGCCCGCACCCTGACCAGATTGCGAATACATGACTTACCCGCGCAATACGGTCGAAGTGAAGGGTGCCACCCTAGACTTGTATTCTAGGTTCAATGTCCGGAACGAGTCGGGGGTATGGAAGTGACGATGATGGCCGATGTCTCGGGTCCGGCAGCGCCCGAGACGCTGCGCCGCGACCAGCGCGAACGCCGCGAGCGCATCGTCCGCGTCGCGCTGCGGAGCCTCGCGAACAGCGAATACGACCGGATCAAGGTGTCGGACGTGGCCCGGGACTCCGGTGTGGCCCTGGGCACGCTCTACCGGTACTTCACGTCCAAGGAGCATCTGTTCGCGGCCGCCTTCCTGCTCTGGCAGGAGGGTCTCAAGCGCACACTGGACCGGGCCGCCCCGCCTGAGGGAGCGGAGAAGGAGCGTGTTCGTGATGTGCTGCACCGTGCGATTCGCGCCTTTCAACTCCAGCCCCAGTTCTATCGCGTCCTCATAGTGCTGGAAACGGCGTCCGACCCCTATGTCGACGACACCTACCGATCGATCGACAAGGTCTTCACCGACATCGTGCGGTCGGCGTTCGGCGCCGACGTCCGGGACGACGCGGATCACCGGGCGATCATCGCCACGCTCAGCAGCGTTCTCGGCGGGGGACTACGCGGCTGGGTCATGGCCCGCACGACGATCGAGAAGGTGTACGAGAACATCGACAACGCCATCCGCCTGATCTACGACTTCTCGCCCGACGACCGCTCCTGATCCCCCGCCGGGCGCGGCGCGAGGCGCCGTCCTTCCGTACGGGACCGGCCAGGCGGAACAGGGGACGGGTGACGTCCCGGCCCGTGTCCACCCGGACTACTGTTATCCATGTGTTTGTCGCGACTTATCGACGGCTTTCGTCGCGGTGTGATGTCCACGACGCGAATACAGCAGGATGGGCGGCATGAGTGCTCCGCTGTCGCCGGACTTCGCCAACGGCGAGGTGTCCTTCTGGTACCGGTCCATCGGCGTCCCCGAGCCGGGAGAGCCGCTCGACGGTGACCTCCAGGCCGACGTGGCGATCGTCGGCGCCGGATATACGGGCCTGTGGACCGCCTACTACCTGAAGAAGGCCGAGCCACACCTGCGGATCGTCGTCCTGGAGAAGGAGTTCGCCGGGTTCGGCGCCTCCGGCCGCAACGGCGGATGGCTGACCGGGGCACTCGCGGGATCGCCGGAGCGGTACGCGAAGACGCACAGCGCGGACGCGGCCAGGCGGCTCCAGCGGGCCATGTTCGAGACGATCGACGAGGTCATCCGGGTCGCCGGCACAGAGGGCATCGAGGCCGACATCGTCAAGGGCGGCCTGTTCACGGTCGCGAGAAGCACGGCGCAGGACGTCCGGCTGCGCGAGGAGCTGAAACATCAGCGGCGGTGGGGGTGGACCGAGGCGGACGTCCGCCTGCTCACCAGGGGCGAGATGGCCTCCCGGCTCCGGGTCTCCGGCGCCACCGGGGCCACCTGGAGCCCGCACTGCGCGAGGATCCAGCCGGCGAAGCTCGCCCGCGGCCTGGCCCGGGTCGTACGGAACCTCGGGGTGGAGATCTACGAGCGGACCCCGGTCACGGAGATCTCCCGCGGCCGGGCGGTCACCCCACGCGGCACGGTGACCGCGACGTACGTGCTGCGCTGCACCGAGGGCTTCACCGCGACCATCCGCGGCCACCACCGAGACTGGCTGCCGATGAACAGCTCGATGATCGTGACCGAGCCGCTGCCCGAGGACGTGTGGGCGGAGATCGGCTGGGACGGCCGCGAACTGCTCGGCGACATGGCGCACTACTACATGTACGCCCAGCGGACGGCCGACGACCGGATCGCCTTCGGCGGCCGCGGCAAGCCGTACCTCTACGGGTCGAGGATCGACGACCACGGGCACACCGCGGCCTGGACGATCGACGCGCTGTGGGACCTGCTCGTCTCGTTCTTCCCGGCCGTGGCCGGATCCCGGGTGGCGCATGCCTGGTCGGGTGTGCTCGGCGTGCCACGCGACTGGTGCTCCACGGTCCACCTGGACCGGGCGACCGGCCTCGGCTGGGCGGGCGGCTACACCGGGCACGGCGTGACCACCGCCAACCTGGCCGGCCGTACGCTCCGGGACCTGGTGCTGCGCCGCGAGAGCGAGCTGAGCGTGCTGCCGTGGGTGGATCGGCGGGTCCGCTCCTGGGAGCCGGAACCGCTGCGCTGGCTCGGCGTGCACTCGATGTACCGCCTCTACCGGATGGCCGACGCCCGCGAGGGCCGGGGGGCCGAACGGACCTCGGCACTCGCCAAGATCGCCGACCTCATCACCGGTCACTGAGTGGAAGGTACCTCGTGAGTTCAGACACGCTGCTGTTCCGCGGCGGCCCCGCGTTCACGCCCGACGGTTTCGCCGAGGCCGTGCTCGTCCGCGACGGCGTCATCGCCGCCGTGGGCACCGAGGCCGATCTCGTACGGCTCTCGCCCCGGGCCGAGCCGGTTGACCTGGACGGCGGCCTGCTCGTCCCGGGCTTCACCGACGCGCACATGCACCCGGTGCAGGCCGGGCTGGAGCGGGCCGGGTGCGACCTGTCCGAGGTGTACGGCCTCGACGTCTACCTGGCCACCGTGGCCGACTATGCCGCGAAAAATCCACACAAGGAGTGGATCGTTGGCGGCGGGTGGGACATGTCGGCCTTCCCGGGCGGTCTCCCCCACCGGTCCCAGCTCGACTTCCTCGACCGTCCCGCGTACCTGATCCAGCGCGACCACCACGCCGCCTGGGTCAACGGCCGGGCGCTGGAGCTGGCCGGGATCACCCGGGACACCCCCGACCCCGCGGACGGCCGCATCGAGCGGGACCGCGACGGCACGCCCACCGGTGTGCTGCACGAGGGCGCGATGGACCTGGTCGGCCTGCTCACCCCGCGCCCGACCCCCGACGACCTGGTGGCCGCCCTGCTCGACGCGCAGTCGCACCTGTTCTCCCTGGGCATCACCGGGTGGCAGGACGCGATCGTGGGATCGTACGCCGGATCGGACGACCAGCTGCCCGCCTACCTCGCGGCCGCCTCGTCCGGCCGGCTCGTCGCGCGGGTGGTCGGCGCGCTGTGGTGGGACCGCACCCGCGGCGCCGAGCAGATCCCCGACCTGGCCGAGCGGCGCGCCGCCGCCGAGGGGCTGGAGCGGTTCCGGGCCGGCGCCGTGAAGATCATGCAGGACGGCATCGCGGAGAACTTCACCGCCGCCGTCATCGAGCCCTACTGCCGCTGCGGCGGGACCGAGTCCTCTACAAGTGCCGAACTCGGCACGGGCCTGTCGTATGTGGATCCGGAACAGCTCAAGGTGTACGTCAAGGAACTCGACGCCCGGGGGTTCCAGGTCCACTTCCACGCCATCGGCGAGCGGGCCGTACGGGAGGCCCTGGACGCCCTGGCCGGGACCGACCCGGGCAACCGCCACCACGTCGCCCACCTGCAGATCATCACCCCGCGGGACGTGCCGCGCTTCGCCGCGCTCGGCGTGACCGCGAACCTGCAGCCGCTGTGGGCCACGCACCACGCCCAGATGGACGAGCTGTGCATCCCCTACCTCGGCGAGGAACGCTCGTCGTGGCAGTATCCCTTCGCCGATCTCGTACGGCACGGCACCCGGCTGGCGGCCGGCTCCGACTGGCCGGTGTCGTCGGCCGACCCGATGCAGGGCATGCACGTCGCGGTCAACCGCACGGAACCGGGCGGATCGGTGCACGCCTCCTACCCCACGGCGCAGACCCCGTTCCTGCCCGGCCAGCGCATCGACCTCAGAACGGTCATGACCGCCTACACGGCGGGCTCGGCCTGGCTGAACCGCTCACCGGCCGGGGTGATCGAGCAGGGGCGGCCCGCCGATCTCGTGGTGCTCGACCGGGACCCCTTCGCCCTCGAACCCGGCGACATCTGGACGACCCGGGTGCGGATGACCTTCGTCGACGGGCGTCCCGTCCACTGCTGAGGCACGCCGAAGGCCCTCTCCGCGATGTGCGGAGAGGGCCTTCGCGGTGAAACACGACCTAGTAGATCGGGCGCGAGGAGGAGCGCAGCCGCTCCAGTGCCTCGGCGAGGATCTGGGCGCCGTCCTTGTCGCTGCGGCGTTCCTTCACGTATGCCAGGTGCGTCTTGTACGGCTCGTTCTTCGGCGGAGCGGGCGGATTCGCGCTGTCCTGACCGGCCGGGAGGCCGCAACGCGGGCAGTCCCACAGCTCGGGAACCTGAGCGTCGCTGGCGAAGCTCGGCCGCGTCTCGTGCATCTTGGCGCACCAGAACGAGACCCGTACCCGGGGAGCGGCCTCGCCGCGCTCGGCCTCTCCCATCGGGCCTGCGCCGACTCGGCTGCCACGGATCGCGTTGCCACTACCCACCGAAGAACTCCTTGCCTCGATCCCCCCGCGACGGGGATGGTGAATCTCACTCGCGCGTCGCGCCGTACGGCCGGGCTACGGCTTGAGCATCAGGCCCAGCGCGATGATGCAGACGAACCAGATGACGCCCGTGATGATGGTGAGCCGGTCCAGGTTGCGCTCGACCACGGAGGACCCGCCGAATGACGACGAGAAACCGCCACCGAACAGGTCCGACAGACCGCCGCCCTTGCCCTTGTGAAGCAGGACGAACAGCACCATCAGACAGCTCGACAGGATGAGAGCGATGGAGATTCCGATTTCCACTAGACCTGTTCCTATGTCCGGCGTGCGCACGGTCGGTGTGCACGATCATCGGGCTTGATGGTTCAATCTTGCTCTATGAGGGTACGACCTGATGTCAAGTCGCACCCCCATAATCGCTCACCTAGCCGGAGATTTCACCAAAGCGGCAAATCTTGACGAAGTCCCCCTGGTCGAGGCTGGCCCCGCCCACGAGGGCGCCGTCGATGTCGGGTTGCGCCATGATACCGGCGATGTTGTCCCCCTTCACCGACCCTCCGTAGAGGACACGCACCTCACCGGCCACCTCGCCGCCGTACAGGTCGGCGAGCCGGGTGCGGATCGCGCCGCACACCTCCTGGGCGTCCGCCGGGGTGGCGACCTCACCGGTGCCGATCGCCCAGACCGGCTCGTACGCCACGACGATCGTCCTGGCCTGCTCGGCCGGGACCCCGTCGAGCGCCCCGTCGAGCTGGGCGAGCGTGTGCTCGACGTGGCGACCCTCCTGCCGGACCGGCAGACCCTCGCCGACGCACAGGATCGGCGTCAGCGAGTGCCGGTAGGCCGCCTTCACCTTGGCGTTGCACAGGGCGTCGTCCTCGGCGTGGTACTGACGCCGCTCCGAGTGGCCGACCAGCGTGAACGTGCAGCCGAGCTTGGCGAGCATCGCCCCGGAGATCTCTCCGGTGTAGGCCCCCGAGTCGTGCCGCGACACGTCCTGCGCGCCGTACACGATGCGCAGCCGGTCGCCGTCGACCAGCGTCTGCACGCTGCGCAGGTCGGTGAACGGCGGGAGCACCGCGACGTCGACGGCGTCGTAGTCGCGGTCGGTGAGCGAGAACGCCAGCTTCTGCACCAGGTTGATGGCCTCGAGATGGTTGAGGTTCATCTTCCAGTTGCCGGCGATCAGCGGCTTGCGGGCCATCTGCTTATTCCTCCAGCGCCGCGAGTCCGGGCAGCGTCTTGCCCTCGAGGTATTCGAGGCTGGCGCCGCCACCGGTTGAGATGTGCGAGAAACGGTCTTCCGGCAGGCCGAGCCGGCGTACGGCCGCGGCCGAGTCGCCGCCGCCGACCACGGTGAACGCCTCGGAGCCGATCAGTGCCTCCGCCACGGCCCGGGTCCCGCCCGAGAACGCGTCGAACTCGAACACGCCCATCGGGCCGTTCCAGAACACGGTGCGGGCGTCGGCCAGCTTGGCGGCGAACAGCTCCCGGGTGCGCGGGCCGATGTCCAGGCCCTGGCGGTCTGCCGGGATCGCCGTCGCGTCGACGACGTCGTGCGGCGCGTCGGCGGCGAAGTGGGTGGCGGCCAGCACGTCGACCGGGAGCACCAGCTCCACCCCGCGGGCGGCGGCGTCGTTCAGGAAACCGCGCACCGTGTCGAGCTGGTCCTCCTGCAGCAGCGAGGCCCCGACCTCGTGGCCCTGGGCCTTGAGGAACGTGTAGGCCATGCCGCCGCCCACCAGCAGCCGGTCGACCTTGGTCAGCAGGTTCGCGATCACGCCGAGCTTGTCGGAGACCTTCGCGCCGCCCAGGACCACGACGTACGGCCTGGCCGGGTCCTCGGTCAGCCGCCGGAGCACCTCGACCTCGGCGAGGATCAGGTCGCCCGCCGCGTGCGGCAGCCGCTTCGGCACGTCGTAGACGCTGGCGTGCTTGCGATGCACCGCGCCGAAGCCGTCGCCCACGTAGAGCTCGGCCAGCGCGGCGAGACGGTCGGCGAACTCGCCCCTGACCGCGTCGTCCTTGGACTCCTCACCCGGCTCGAAGCGCAGGTTCTCCAGCAGGGCGACCTGTCCGTCCTGCAGGGCCTCCACCGTGCTCCTGGCCGACTCGCCGACCACGTCCGCGGCGAACGCGACGTCCTCTCCGAGCAGCTCGGCCAGCCGCCGCGAGACCGGCGCCAGCGAGTACTTCGGGGTGGGCGTGCCCTTCGGACGGCCGAGGTGGGCGCCCACGACCACCCGGGCGCCGCGCTCCAGGAGCTTCCTGATGGTGGGCACCGACGCGCGGATCCGGCCGTCGTCGGTGATCGTCTCCCCGTCCAGGGGGACGTTGAGGTCGGCGCGCACGAACACGCGCCGGCCCTTCACGTCGAGCTCGTCGATTCCGATCATCAGAGGGAGGCGCCCACGTACTCGATCAGGTCGACGAGACGGTTGGAGTAGCCCCACTCGTTGTCGTACCAGCCGACCGTCTTGACCTGGTTGCCGATCACCTTGGTCAGGCCCGCGTCGAAGATGCACGACGCCGGGTCGGTCACGATGTCGGAGGAGACGATCGGGTCCTCGGTGTAGGTGAGGAAGCCCTTCAGCTCGCCCTCGGCCGCGGCCTTGAGCGCGGCGTTGACCTCCTCGGCCGTGGTCTCGCGCTTGACCTCGACGGTCAGGTCGGTGGCCGAGCCGGTGGGGATCGGCACGCGCAGCGCGTAGCCGTCGAGCCTGCCCTTCAGCTCCGGCAGGACCAGGCCGATGGCCTTGGCGGCGCCGGTCGAGGTGGGGACGATGTTCAGCGCGGCGGCACGGGCGCGGCGCAGGTCCTTGTGGGGGCCGTCCTGCAGGTTCTGGTCCTGGGTGTAGGCGTGGATCGTGGTCATCAGACCCTTCTCGATACCGAAGGTGTCGTTGATGACCTTGGCCATCGGGGCCAGGCAGTTCGTCGTGCAGGACGCGTTGGAGATGATGGTGTGAGCGGCCGGGTCGTACTTGTCGTGGTTGACGCCCATGACGACGGTCACGTCTTCGTTCTTCGCCGGAGCGGAGATGATGACCTTCCTCGCCCCGTTCTCGGCGTGCACCTTCGCCTTGGTCGCGTCGGTGAACAGACCGGTCGACTCCACCACGACGTCGACGCCCAGGTCGCCCCAGGGCAGCTTCGCCGGGTCGCGCTCGGCGAAGGCCTTGATCGCCTTGCCGTCGACGGTGATCTCGTCTGCGGACGCCTTCACCTCGTACGGCAGGCGGCCCAGGATGCTGTCGTACTTCAGCAGGTGGGCGAGCGTGGCGTTGTCGGTAAGGTCATTGACCGCGACGATCTCGATGTCCTTGCCGCTGGCCGCCACAGCGCGCCAGAAATTGCGGCCGATACGGCCGAAGCCGTTGACGCCTACGCGGATGCTCACGGAACAGATCTCCTCGTACGTCTTGCGCCGGCGAGTCCGGCGACGAACTCTTGAATCTCAATCACAGACCTTATCGCGCCCCAAATTGGTGTAGACCACGGGGCACCGTCACTGGGCCAGCATGTCGGCTGTGAGATTGGCCTCGGTGTTGGCGATGCCCAGGTCCTGCGCCCGCTTGTCGGCCATCGCGAGCAGGCGGCGGATCCGGCCGGCGATCGCGTCCTTGGTCAGCGGCGGATCGGCGATCTGGCCCAGTTCCTCCAGCGACGCCTGCTTGTGCTCCACCCGCAGCCGGCCGGCGATCACCAGGTGCTCGGGCGCGTCGTCGCCGAGGATCTCCAGCGCCCGCTGCACACGGGCCCCGGCCGCGACCGCGGCACGCGCGGACCTGCGCAGGTTGGCGTCGTCGAAGTTGGCCAGGCGGTTGGCGGTCGCCCGCACCTCGCGGCGCATCCGCCGCTCCTCCCAGGCCAGCACGCTGTCGTGGGCGCCCATGCGGGTCAGCAGCGCGCCGATCGCGTCGCCGTCGCGGACCACGACCCGGTCGACGCCGCGCACCTCCCTGGCCTTGGCGTGGATCTTCAGCCGCCGGGCCGAACCGACCAGCGCGAGCGCCGCCTCCGGGCCGGGACAGGTCACCTCCAGGGACATCGAGCGGCCGGGCTCGGTCAGCGAGCCGTGCGCCAGGAAGGCGCCGCGCCAGGCCGCCTCGGCGTCGCAGGTGGCCCCGGAGACCACCTGCCTGGGCAGGCCGCGTACGGGCCTGCCGTGGTTGTCGATGAGGCCCGTCTGCCTGGCCAGGGCGTCACCGTCCTTGTAGACGCGCACCAGGTAGCGCGAACCCTTGCGCAGCCCGGCCGGCGCCAGCACGAGCACCTCGGCCTTGTGGCCGAACACCTCGCCGATGTCCTTGATCAACCGTCGCGCGGTGACGTTGGTGTCGAGCTCGGCCTCGATCACGATCCGCCCGCCCACGAGATGCAGGCCGCTCGCGAACCGCAGCAGCGTCGAGACCTCGGCCTTGCGGCAGCAGGGCTTGAGCACCGGAAGCCGGCTCAGCTCGTCCTTCACCACACCCGTCATGGCCATCTACGCGTGCCTCCCCCAAAACAAGACTCTGCCGCCAGTCTCTCGCAGGTTGGGAGGAGGCAATCACCGCTTCCCACGGAAAATCTCATCCAGGACCGCGGCAAGATGTGGTCCATCGTGGCGGGCAGAACCGTCAGAAGCCGCCACATCCGCCAAAACCAAACGCCCGCCGATTGAAGCCGCCGCCTTCTCCAGCGCACGCAGATCGCCGACCACGCCTCGATCGGCGATGACCGCGTCGACGGCCAGGTCGGGGGCATGTTCCCGGAGCACCTCGAGGTGCTTTTCCGGGGAGAAGCCGTCGGTCTCGCCCGGCTGCGGGGCGAGATTCAAGATCACCAGCCTTTTCGCCGGCGTCGTGTGCAGCGCGCGGGCCAGCGCGGGCACCTTGAGGTGCGGCAGCACGCTGGTGAACCACGAACCCGGCCCGAAGACCACCCAGTCGGCCTCTTCTATCGCCTGTACGGCCTGCGGGCTGGCCGGCGGGTCGGGCGGCAGCAGCGAGATCGACCGGACCCGGCCCGGGGTGAGCGCGCACGCCACCTGCCCGCGTACGGTGGTGACGCGCCCGTCCAGCTCGACCTCGGCCTGGATGTCGAGCGGCACCGAGGCCATCGGCAGCACCCTGCCGTGCGCGCCCAGCAGCCGCCCCACCCACTCCAGCCCTTTCACGGTGTCGCCGAGGAGCTCCCAGAGGGCGACGATGAGGAGGTTGCCGACGGCATGGCCGTGCAGCTCCCCCTCGCTGCGGAACCGGTGCTGGACGACCTCGCTCCAGGTCTGGCCCCACTCGTCGTCGCCGCACAGCGCCGCGAGGGCCATCCGCAGGTCGCCCGGCGGCAGCACGCCCAGCTCACGCCGGAGACGGCCACTGGAGCCGCCGTCGTCGGCGACCGTGACGACGGCGGTCAGCCGTCCGGTCACGGTTCTGAGCGCGGACAGAGAGGCATAGAGGCCGTGCCCGCCACCGAGGGCGACGACCTTGGGGTCCAGGGGGATCACGTAACCGAATCGTTCCGAATCGCTGCGGCCGGGCCGGGCATCACTCGCGGCCCACGTCCCGGTGGCTGACCTGCACGTCCATGCCGCGCTCGCGCAGGCGGGCGGCGAGCTGCTCGGACATGGCGACGCTGCGGTGCTTGCCGCCGGTGCATCCGACGGCCAGCGTGGCGTAGCCCTTGCCCTCGCGGGTGTAGCCGGCGGCCACGATCCCGAACACCTCCTCGTAGCCGTCGAGGAACTCCTTCGCCCCCGGCTGGCCGAGCACGTAGTCCCGTACGGGGCTTTCGAGTCCGTTCATCGGCCGCAGCTCCGGCACCCAGTGGGGGTTGGGCAGGAAGCGGCAGTCGACGACGAGGTCGGCGTCCACCGGCAGGCCGTACTTGTAGCCGAACGAGACGACGTTGACCTTCAGGCCCGGCCGGTCCTCGCCGCCGAAGAACGACACGATCTTCTTGCGCAGCTCGTGGACGTTGAGCAGGGACGTGTCGATCACCAGGTCGGCGTTGGCCCTGACCTCCCGCAGGATGCCGCGCTCGCGGTCGATCCCGTCGACCAGCCGCCCGTCGCCCTGCAGGGGATGCGGCCTGCGGACCGCCTCGAACCTGCGGACCAGCTTCTCGTCGCTGGCCTCAAGGAACACCGTGCGTACGGCCACGCCCCGGGCGTCCAGCTCCTTGATCGCGGCGTTGAGGTCGGTGGTGAACGCGAGGCTGCGCACGTCGACGACCGCCGCCACCCGATCGGCGGCCATGCCGGCCTTGCCCGCCTCCTCCGCCACGGAGAACAGCAGGCCCGGCGGCAGGTTGTCGATGACGAACCAGCCGAGATCCTCCAGCGCCTTCGCGGCGGTGCTCCGCCCGGCCCCCGACATGCCGGTCACCACCACGACCGCCGAGTCGGTCGTGCCCATGTCTCCTCACCACCCTCCACCAGGAGAAACCACTGCCTCTACCCCGGAGCTTGCCACCCTACCGGGCGGCGCCGCTGACGGCACGCCACGACCGTGTCACGCCCCCTCACCGGGCGGCCGCTCCCCGCGCAGCGCGGTGACGATCGCCTCGGCGGTGGCGGGGCCGATGCCCGGCACCTCGCGGATCTCGGCGGCGTCGGCCTCACGTAACCGCTTGACCGAGCCGAAGTGGCGCAGCAGCGCCTGCCTGCGCGCCGGTCCCAGGCCGGGGACGCCGTCGAGCGCGCTCTCCTTCAGGCCCTTGGACCGTTTCGAGCGGTGGTAGGTGATGGCGAACCGGTGGGCCTCGTCGCGGACCCGCTGGAGCAGGTAGAGGCCCTCACTGGAGCGGGGCAGGATCACCGGCTGATCGTCGCCGGGAAGCCACACCTCCTCCAGCCGCTTGGCCAGGCCGCAGACCGCCACGTCGTCGATGCCGAGCTCGTCGAGGGCGCGCTGGGCCGCCGCCGCCTGCGCCGGGCCGCCGTCCACCACGACGAGGTTCGGCGGGTAGGCGAACTTGCGCGGGCGGCCGGTCTCCGGGTCGATCGGCGTGCCCGCGCCCGCGCCCGGCTCGCCCCCGCCCTGGTCGACACCGTTTTGGTCGCCGCCGTTTTGGTCGACACCGTTTTGGTCGCCGCCGTTTTGGTCGACACCGTTTTGGTCGCCGCCGCCCTCGCCGTCCGCCGCGTCCAGCTCTCCGGTGGCCGACCGCTCCTCCAGGTAGCGCCGGAACCGGCGGCGGATGACCTCGTGGATCGAGGCGACGTCGCCGTCGGTGCTCCTGACCGAGAACCGCCGATATTCGCTCTTGCGCGCCAGGCCGTCCTCGAAGACCACCATGGAGGCGACCACGTCGGAGCCCTGCAGATGCGACACGTCGTAGCACTCGATGCGCAGCGGCGCCTGGTCGAGGCCGAGCGCGTCGGCGATCTCCTGCAGGGCCAGGCTGCGCGTGGTGAGGTCGCTCGCGCGCCGGAGCTTGTGCTGGGCCAGCGCCTCCTTGGCGTTGCGCTCGACGGTCTCCATCAGGCTCTTCTTGTCGCCCCGCTGGGGGACGCGCACGTCGACGCGGGCGCCGCGCTGCTCGCTCAGCAGCTCGGCCACCGCCTCGCCCTCCGGGGGCGCCGCCGGGACGAGGATCTCCCTGGGGACGGCCGCCTCACCGTAGATCTGCAGCAGGAACTGCTCGACGAGTTCGCCCGTCGTGGTGTCCTCGACCTTGTCGACCACCCAGCCGCGGCGACCGCGGATGCGCCCGCCGCGCACGTAGAAGACCTGGACGGCGGCCTCCAGCGCGTCCTCCGCCAGGGCGATCACGTCGCAGTCGACGCTGTCGCCGAGCACGACCGCCTGCTTCTCCAGCGCCCGCTGCAGGGCCTGCACGTCGTCGCGGAGCCTGGCGGCCCGCTCGAACTCCTCGGCCGCGGCGGCCTCGCGCATCTCGCGCTCCAGCCGCTTGATGAACCGGCCGCTGTTGCCGGCCATGAAGTCGCAGAAGTCCTCGGCGATGGCCCGGTGCTCCTCGGGCGTGACCCGCCCGACGCAGGGGGCCGAGCACTTGTCGATGTATCCCAGCAGGCAGGGCCGGCCGATCTGCCCGGCCCGCTTGAACACCCCGGCCGAGCAGGTGCGCACCGGGAACACCCGCAGCAGCAGGTCGACGGTCTCCCTGATCGCCCAGGCGTGCGAGTAGGGGCCGAAATACCGTGTGCCCTTCCGCTTGGCCCCGCGCAGCACCTGGACGCGCGGGAACTCCTCTCCCATGGTCACCGCGAGGTACGGATACGACTTGTCGTCGCGGTACTTCACGTTGAACCTGGGGTCGTACTCCTTGATCCAGGAGTATTCGAGCTGGAGCGCCTCGACCTCGGTGCCGACCACCGTCCAGTCGACGGAGGCCGCGGTGGTCAGCATCGTCTGGGTGCGGGGATGCAGCCCGGCGAAGTCGGCGAAGTAGGAGCCCAGCCGCTGCCGCAGGCTTTTCGCCTTGCCGACGTAGATCACCCCGCCGCCGGGGTCGCGGAAACGATAGACGCCGGGCGATTCGGGGATCGAGCCGGGCGCCGGTCGATAGGTTGCCGGATCCGCCACACCGCAAAGCCTACTTGTCCGCACCGACAACACCGGGTGCACCGAAGTAGACCACCGAGTCTCACCGGTGGCGAGGTGCTGAAGGTTCTCCGCTCTCACCTAACCCGAATGCCACCTGCAAATCTGTCGGGCTTATCTGACCTATATTTCCCCTATTTCCCCATCGGTCGCGGATCGCCGTCACGGGTGCGGGTGGAGGCGTTCGATGCGATGCGGAAAGACGCGCCAGTGGGGTCAGGGGTGGCAATGCGTGTGGTGCGTGATGACAGCGGCGCGCATCCGTCTACGACCCGTACGGCTCAGGGCTGTCCGAGCCCGGCGTGCATCACTTCCACGGCCTCGACGCCTACTGGACGTGGGCGAAAGGGACCGCCGCTAAGCAGTGGAATCTCTCTGTGATCTATGTCACCTTTCACTTGGCGGTCGCTGCCATGGCGTGATCTCTGAGCTGCGCGAATGATGACGGTAGGTGAGGGGTGAAGCATTCCCGTGACTGTGCGTAGCACCCTTGCAGCAAAGTAGATCTTGACCGTTTCTGCCTGGTATCCCATGCTCCGCTTGATCGGTTGTATCTGGGCTTTATAGGACGTGCGGTCGGGCGGGTGGGCCGTACGCCTGGGTGGGTGGGAGGGTGCGACGTGGCCGGTTCGCGTGCTGGAGTGGAACGGTTCAGATGGTCACGTCGCAGGCTTGCACACGCTTTCGCGGGCACTGTCGTTACTTTGACGGTGTTCGTCGCCGGGATCGGTGTTCCGGACGGGCTGGCGCAGAAGGCCGCCGCCGATACCCCGTCTTCTGGTACGGAGCGCAGCGTTGAGGGGCGTGCGGTCGCGCCGAAGCCGGTGCCTAAGGGTGTCGAGGATCTGCAGGAACCGCTGAAGCCGGCCGAGCCGGTGTGGCCGAAGGCGGGCTCGGCTACGGTCGATCTTTCCAAGGGCAAGGACGCGGTCGCCGTTCCGGGATTGCCGGTTTCGGTCGCTGCGGTGGACCCGGCCCCTGTTGCGAAGCCGGTTTCCGAGGGCAGGGCCGCGGGCGATGCCAAGGCGCCGTCCCCGTCCCCGTCGCCTTCGGCGTCCAGCCGGCCGCAGGAGTCGCCGTCTTCAATTCAGGTGGAGACGTTCGATGATGCGGCAGTCCGGCGATTGGGCGGTGTGGGCATCGGCGTACGCCTGACACGCGGGGACGGGGGAGCATCGCCGGCTCCGGTGA
>NZ_BCBX01000044.1:0-174646 GCF_001417795.1 Sphaerimonospora mesophila
TTGGGGCCCGACGGCCCGGCGGCACTGGCAAGGGTCGGTCTCCCATTCATGCGGTGTGGCACGGTACGTGGATGAATCAGGGGAAGCAGGGCCGCATGATGGACGGACACCGAGAGGAGACCGGCGTTGGATGAGTTCGATGTCGTAGTGCTGGGTGCCGGACCTACAGGGGAGAACCTGGCGGAGCGGGCACGGGCCGGCGGGCTGACCGTCGCGGTGGTGGAGGTCGAACTGGTCGGCGGGGAATGCTCGTACTGGGCGTGCATGCCCAGCAAGGCGTTGCTGCGGCCGGCTACCGCGCTCGGGGACGCCCGGCGCGTGGCGGGAGCCCGCGAGGCCGTCACCGGTGCGCTGGATGTGGCGGCGGTGCTCGACCGCCGGGACGGTTTCGCCTCGCATTGGAACGACGAGGGCCAGGTCACCTGGTTGGAAGAGGCCGGGCTGGTGCTGGTGCGTGGGCACGGGCGGCTGGAAGGGGAAAGGCGCGTCGCCGTGGAGACCGCCGACGGCGGACGGCGGGTGCTGACGGCCCGCCATGCCGTCGCGGTGTGCACGGGGACGCGTGCCGCGCTGCCCGGCATCCCGGACCTGGCCGAGGCACACCCGTGGACCAGCCGTGAGGCGACCGGGTCCGGATTCGTGCCGTCACGGCTCGCCGTCGTCGGCGGCGGAGTCGTGGCTTGCGAGATGGCCACCGCCTGGGGGGCGCTGGGCAGTGAAGTGGTGATGCTGGTGCGCGGATCACGGCTGCTGGCGAGGATGGAGCCCTTCGCGGGGGAGCTGGTGGCCGAGAGCCTGCTGACGGGCGGCGTGGACGTGCGGTTCGGTGTCTCGGTCGTCAAGGCCGGCCGCGACGACCAGGTGACGCTCACGCTGGCCGGCGGCGAGACGGTGACGGCGGACGAGGTGCTGTTCGCCACCGGCCGGGTGCCGGCCACCGCCGACCTGGGGCTGGAGACGGTGGGCCTCACCCCGGGCGAGCCCATCGAGGTGGACGCCACCGGACGGGCGGTCGGCGTTTCCGGCGGCTGGCTCTACGCGGCCGGGGACGTCAACGGCCGCGCGCTGCTGACCCATCAGGGCAAGTACCAGGGGCGGATCTTCGGCCAGGTGATCGCCGATCGCGCCGCCGGGCGAGAACTGGACACCGCCGCGTGGGGCCGCAACGTGGCCACGGCGGACGAGCGGGCGGTGCCACAGGTCGTCTTCACCGACCCCGAGGTCGCTTCCGTCGGTCTCACCCTGGACGAGGCGACCCGGCGCGGGCACCGGGTGCGGGCGGTCGACTACGACCTGGGCGGCGTGGCCGGAGCCTCCCTGTTCGCCGACGATTACCGGGGGCGGGCCCGGGCCGTGGTGGACCTTGATCGTGAAACGCTGCTCGGTGTCACGTTCGTCGGTCCGGGTGTGGCCGAGTTGCTCCACTCGGCGACTATCGCGGTCACGGCCGAGGTCCCGATCGCCCGTCTGTGGCATGCCGTACCCGCCTATCCGACCATCAGCGAGATCTGGCTGCGGCTGCTGGAGACCTATCGCGGTTGACCTGACTCCGCTCGCCCCCGGTCGGACCCAACCGGTCCGCCGGGGGGCGGACCGGTTCCAAGGTTCTGGTGTCGTGCCGGGGTCAGACGCGGGTCCACTTCTGGTTGGTGCCGCCGTGGCAGGTCCAGATGTGGACCTTGGTGCCGTTGGCGGTGCCGGCGCCGTCGACGTCCAGGCACTTGTTGGCCCCGACTGCGGTGATGGTGCCGTCGGCGTTGAGGCGCCACTTCTGGTTGTTCTGCCCGTTGCAGTCCCAGATGATTACAGCGGTGCCGTCGGCCGTGCCGGCGCCGTTCACGTCCAGGCACTTGCCGCCGTACACACGCAGTTCACCGGCGCCGGTGGAGGTCCACCGCTGGTTGGCGCCGCCGTTGCAGTCCCAGATCTGCACCTGCGCACCGTTCGACTGCGACACCCCGGTCACGTCCAGGCACCGTCCCGACCCCACGCCCCGCAGCGCGCTCGTACTCCCCGAGGGTGTCGGGGTGGGTGAGGGGGAACCACCCCCCTGCCCGACGCCCGCGCCGCCGAAGGTGAACGAGTCGAGGTCGAACGCGTTCGCCGACGGCGCCTTGAACACGACATAGACGTCGCGGGTGCCACCGGGGTCGGTGACGGCCACCGCGGGCAGGGACACGTAGTTGTTCCATCCCCCGGTCGCCGGCACGGAACTGGAGGCGATCAGCGCCCCGGTCGGCGAGTCGGCGCGCAGCTCGATGGAGCCTCCTGTGTTGGACGGCGCCGAGACGCGGAAGGACACCGTGTCGATCCCGGACAGGTTGATCGGCGTGAAGGAGATCCAGTCGTTGTTGGAGATGTCGCCGATGCGCCTGCCACCCTCGGCTCCCGCTTCTTCGACGACCCGGATCCCGGACGAGCCGGTGAAGTGCTCGGCCTGCTTGTGCTTGGGCTGCAGCATGACGCCGGCCGTGCCCTTCAGGCCGCCACCGTCGGTGTAGTCGGCGGACAGGACGTAGTAGACGTTGGAGGCCTCGTCGTGGCCGGACGCCGTGGTCGTGACCGTCCCGGAGCAACCGGTGTACTGACCGGTGTCGTGGGCGTGCTGGTCATGACCGAGCGCGGTGATCACGTTGACCTTGCCGCAGTCGACGGCGCCGTCCTCGGGGTCGGTGACGTTCACCGTGTAGGCCACCTGATCACCGAAGCCGATGAACCCGCCGTCGGGCGGCGCCGCGAAGGCGACCTTGGGACGGGTGTTGCCGACGATGATGGGCAACGTGACACTGCCGGTCTTCCCGCCGGAGTCCCGTACGGTCAGTGTGGCGGTGTAGTTGCCGTCGGCGGTGTAGGTGTGGGACGGGTTGGCGCTGGTGGAGGTCCCGCCGTCGCCGAATTTCCAGCTGTAGGTGATCGCGTCGCCGTCCGGGTCGGACGAGCCGGCCGAGGAGAACGCCACCGTCAGCGGCGCTGTGCCCGAGTCGGGGGCGGCGCTCGCCTTGGCGACGGGAGCGCGGTTCCCGGCCACATAGTCGATCCGGTAGATGGCGTCATCGGTGTTCGCGTGGCCGAAGCCGTTGCCCCAGTCGGCCATGTACAGAGCGCCGTCGGGGCCGAACTTCATGTCGATCGGCGCGTGCGGGGTGAGCTGTGCGGCGAATGCGTTGATCTTCAGGAGATTGCCGGAGGAGTCCAGGCGGAACTCCTTGACGAAGTTGCGGCTCCATTCGTACATGAACGGCGTGCCGTCGAAATACTCGGGGAACTTGCGTTCCGAGGTGCTGTTCGCGTCGTAGCTGTAGAACGGGCCGCCCATGGGGGCAGCGCCGCCGCAGCAGTTGATCTCGGGGAACTCGGCCGAGGCGTGGTAGTCGTACCAGACCGTCGCGGGCTTGGCCGCGGGCAGGTTGGTCAGCCCGGTGTTGTTCGGCGAGTCGTTGACCGGCGCCGAGCAGTTGAACTTCGGCCCCGAGGTGTTGGTGGCGAAGTTGAAGTCGTTGAACGGGGTGTTGTCGCCGGTGCAGTACGGCCAGCCGTAGAAGCCCGGCTGCTTGATCAGGTTCCACTCGACCGTGCCCTCGGGACCACGGTTGGGGTTGGTGCTGCCCGCGTCAGGGCCGTAGTCCCCCAACGAGATCCACCCGGTGACCTTGTCGACCGAGAAGCGGAACGGGTTGCGGAAGCCCATGGCGTAGATCTCCGGCCGCGTCTTGGCGGTTCCCGGCGCGAACAGGTTGCCGGACGGAATCGTGTAGGTGCCGTCGGGCTCGGGGTGGATGCGCAGGATCTTGCCGCGCAGGTCGTTGGTGTTGGCCGAGGACCGCTGGGCGTCGTAGTGCTCCCGGCCCGACCGCTCGTCGATCGGGGCGTACCCGCTGGAGGCGTTGGGGTTGGTGTCGTCACCCGGGCCGATGTACAGGTTGCCGCCCGGCCCGAACGCGAGGTAGCCCCCGGTGTGGCCCGGCTCGTCGACGTTGCGGTACGCCGGAACCTCGATGATCTTCTTTTCGCTGCCCATGTCGAGGCTGGTGCCGTTGAAGGTGAACCTGGACACCCGGTTCACCTCGCCGCCGTTGGACGGCGAGTAGTTGAGGTAGATCCAGCCGTTGGTGGAGAAGTTCGGGTCGAGCGCCAGCCCGATTCCGCCGTCCTCACCGCCGTCGTACACCGACAGCGTGCCGATGACGCGCGTGCCCCCGCCGTCCGCGGGGATCATGTTCACCTTGCCGGAGCGCGAGATGTAGAAGACCCTGCCGTCGGCGGCCACGTCCAGCTCCATCGGCTGGTCGGGCGCGCCGTCGAGGGTCACCTTCTGGAACCGGGCCGCGACCGTGCCGCCGCAGTCACCCGGCGCCGCGCCGGCAGCCCACTTCACCGCGCCCAGCAGGTGCTGTTTGAACAGCGGCTCCGAATAGGAGGACGACTGGTGGCCCATCGCGGTGGCCCACACCCGGCCGCCCTCCGGGTTGTGACACCAGGAGATCGGGTGGTCGGCGCCCATCTTGTACGAGCCCGCGTCATAGGTGGTCTCGTCGGCTGTCACCAGCACGTGCACCGAGCCGCGCATGTTCTTGTCGAAGTTGTACCACTCCTCGGTACGCGTCCACCGATCCGGCAGACCCTGCGTGGAGGGGTGGACCTTGTCGGCCACCTTGGCGGTGCCCTGCACGATCGAGGAGTGCTGGGTCATGTGCGCGCCGGCCAGCACGACCTGGTCCCACCAGGGGAACTGCGACTCGATGTTCATGTCGGTGGCGTTGTGGATCGCCACGACGCCGTGGCCGCTGCGCACATAGGCCTGCATGGCCTGACGCTGGGCGTCGTTGTCCCACACCATGCCCGAGGTCTGGAGCATGATCACCGCGTCGTAGGTGTCGAGGGTCGACGAGGTGAAGACGGCGGAGTTCTCGCTCTGGTCGAGCTGGAAGTCGTTGTCGGCCGCCATCTGCTGGAACATCGAGATACCGGCGGGGATGGAGTCGTGCCGGTAGGCGCCGTTCGCGGTCTTGGTGAACAGCAGCACCTTGAACTGCGGCTCGGCCGCGTGCGCCGCCGGCGGCGCCGCGGACAGCAGCAGCCCCAGCAGGGCTGCGGCCAGGGCGGGGAGTAATCGTGATCTTCGCATGAAGGATCTCCTGAGGTTACCGGTGACGGTTGGACTTGCGGGAGTGCGAAGGCATGGGTGGTCGGGGGAAGGGGTCGGTCAGGTCGTCGAGGTGTGGAGGTTCGCGAGGGTGCGGAGGAAGGCGAGGCCTTCGGTGGCGAGGGCGTCCTGGCTCGAGGCCAGGGGACGCCAGATGGACGCCGCGGTGGCGATGGTCGCGTTGCCGGCGGTGAAGGACTCGATGACGAGCGGCCCGCGGTAGCCCACGTCGTGCACGGCGGCGGCGAAGCCCGGCCAGTCGAAGTGGTCGCCGCCGGGGGCGCCGCGGTCGGTCCCGCACACCTGAAGGTGCGCGATCCTGTCCCCGGCCAGCCGGACGGCCCGGAGGGGATCCTTCTCCTCGATGTTCATGTGGTAGGTGTCGAGGGCGAGTCCGCACTCCTCCGGAAGGGCTTCGAGCGCCTGCTCGACGGTGTTGATGACGCTGGTCTCGTACCGGTTGAGCGGTTCGACGCCGATCCGGACCCCGCGTTCGGCGGCGTAGGCGACCACCGGTCGCAGGTTCTCCCTCAGCTCGGCGTAGAGCGTGCGCCGCTCGTCGGGGCTCATCCGCCAGGCCCGGCCGACGGAGGCGTAGGCGGGCCCGCTGACCGCGGGCGCACCCACGGTCACCGCCACGTCCACGCAGTGCCGCAGGTAGTCCTGGGTCTCCCGGACGCCCTGCGGCGATGCGGCGACCAGCTCACGTCCCGGCGGCATCGTGAGCACGACCGACGCGCCGAGCCCGAGCCCGGCCAGGAGGGCCGCAGCCCTGCCCGGATCCCAGTCGCCGGGGTGCTCGACCGGCAGCTCCACGACGTCGAATCCCCATTCCGCGATCCTCGGCGCGAGGGCGGCCAGGGAGTCGTCGGTGAGCGGGGAGACCCAGACCCACGTGTTGACGCCGATCACGACGTGCCGCCCCACTTCTCCGGGTAGCCGGGCAGGTCCTCGCAGCCGCACAGGGCGTAGTGCAGCGGCGGCATGCCGGGCTTGAGGTAGGTGGCGAGGTTCTCCTGGGTGATCGCCGGCTGCGGCAGGTTCCAGATCTTCGGCACCTGTTCCCCCTTGAGGATCTTGAGCGCCGCGATGACGGGGGTGCGCCACTGGTACGTCGGATAGGTCGGGGCGATCGCGGTCAGCTTCGCGTCGCTCCACTTCTGCAGGAAGTCCTGCTGGTCCTCGCCGTTGATCGGCGGTACGGGCAGGCCCGCGTCCTCGAACGCCTCGACGGCGGCGACCGCGGTGGCGCCCGAGTCCATCCAGACTCCGTCGATCTTGCCGTAG
This sequence comes from Sphaerimonospora mesophila, assembly GCF_001417795.1. Taxonomy (NCBI): domain Bacteria; kingdom Bacillati; phylum Actinomycetota; class Actinomycetes; order Streptosporangiales; family Streptosporangiaceae; genus Sphaerimonospora; species Sphaerimonospora mesophila. The sequence continues at coordinate 6,431 of NZ_BCBX01000044.1, forward strand.
CGCTGGATGTAGTCTCCGACGATGCTCTTGGTCTTCGCGGCGTCGCCGTCGGTGAACTCCACGCCGACGACATCGAGGTCGCTGCTGTCGAACGCGACCTTCGCCGCCGACCACCGGGTCTCCAGCACGTCGACCCCGGGCAGGATGCGCAGCGCCAGGATCTTCCCGCCGGACGGCACCTTGTCGACGAGGAATTCGGCCGCCTCGGCGCCGAAGGCGTATCCGCCGACCGGCTTGATGAAGGTGACCGGGCAGTCGGTCTCGACCCCCCGGTCGAACACGATGACGGGGACCTTGGGGCAGGCCCCGGACACCGCGGGAGTCAGCGTGGCCGTGGTGTTGGGCGAGACGATCAGCACGTCGCAGCCCTTGCCCTGCAGCTCCGCGATGTCGGAGATCTGCTTGTCGTCCTTGCCCTCGGCGTCCAGGGCGGTGAAGCGCTCGATCTCCTTGTGCAGGGCGACCTCCGCCTGCATGGTCTTCCAGCCGACCTGCCGCCAGGGGTTGTCGATCGCGGCGTTGGAGAAGCACAGGTGGTACGGCGCCGCCTTCTTGTACGCGGCGGTGTCGACGAGCCGCGGGTCGATGCTCTGCTCCCACGGCTTGTCCGCCGGGCCGGTGGGCTCCGCCCGGCGCATCGCCATCTGAGCGTCGTAGTCGGCCTGCACGAAGAACTTCGACTGCGCTCCGGTGCCCCTGTCCCCCGGCCCGGCGGACTCGGCCGGCCCGGAGGACCCTGCCGGCGCGGCGGAGGGCGCAGGTTCGTCGGTGGTGCACGCGGCCGTCGTCGTCAGCACGGCCAGTGCCGCCACGGCGAGGAACCGCCGCGAATATGAACGCATCGTCTTCCTTCCATCACGAGGCGGCCGCGGTTCTCCTGCGCGGGAAGCGCACGGCTCCCAGCGCCACCGCGGCGATGATGATCACACCCTGTACGGCCGGCTCCAGCGCCCCCGAGATGCCGTACAGGTTGAGGAGGGTGAACAGGGCCTCCAGGGTGAAGGCGCCCGCCATGGCGGCGACCACTGAGCCGCGGCCGCCGCCGAGGACCACTCCGCCGAGCACAACGGCGGTGATGGCCTGGAACTCCAGACCGTTGCCGGCCTGTGCGGACACCCCTGCGAAGCCACCGAGCAGGATCGCGGCGACCGCCGCGGACAGCCCGGAGATCATGAACGCCACCGTCCGCACCCGCGCGACGCGGACACCGGACAGGGCCGCGGCCCGGTCGTTGTCGCCGACCGCGACCAGCGTGTGGCCGAAACCGGCGCGCATCGCGCAGACGGCGGCGGCCACGACCGCGACGAGGATCAGGACCGACCAGGGAATCGGGCCCAGGCTCCCCCGGCCCAGCTCGCGGAACTCCGGGGACAGGGCGCCCCGGGGCGCGCCGCCCGTCCAGAGGAAGACAGCCCCGGACAGGATCAGCAGCATGCCGAGCGTCGTGATGAACGACGGGACGCGGAAGACGGTGGTGACGATCCCGTTGACCAGCCCGACGAGCAGGCCGAGGACGAGCAGCAGGGCCAGGACGGGCCAGGTCGCCTCAGCGGAGCCGTCGATGAGCCGGGCGGCGATCACCACCTCGGCGGTGACGAGGGAGCCGACCGACAGGTCGAACTCGCCGGACACGATGACGAAGTACTGCCCGGCCGCGAGGATCACCAGCGGCGCGGCACGTTTGACGAAGGCGAGGAAGGCGGGCGGCTCCAGGAAGTACGGGTTGACGACCGCGATCGCGATCAGCAGCCCGGCCAGCACCACGAAGATCGGCAGCGCGCGTCTCATGCGGTCCGCCTCCTGCGAGCGTAGATCGCCAGGGCCGCCACCAGGACCACTCCCCGCACCACGTCCTTGGCGAAGGAGTTGACCTCCATCTGGTTGAAGATGCTGTCGAGTACGGCCAGGAGCAGGACTCCGCCGACGGTCCCGGCGACCCCGCCGCGGCCTCCGGCCAGGGCGGTCCCGCCGAGCACGACCGCGGCGATCGACTCCAGGTCGTACCCGCCGTCGGTCCCGGCGGTCGGCGTGCCGGCTCCGAGCCGGGAGGCGAGCAGCAGCCCCGCGATCCCGGCGCAGACCGAGCAGAGCACGTGGACGGCGATCATGACCCGCTCGGTGCGAACTCCCGACAGCCGCGCGACCTCGGTGTTCCCGCCCACCGCGTAGATCCGGTATCCCAGCCGCGTCCGGCTGAGCAGGAGCCATGCGGACACCGCCACCGCGGCCCACAGCAGCGCCGACACCGCCAGCGGCCCGATGCGGTCGTACCCGAGATGCCGGAAGGACGCGGGCACGCTGCCGGCCGGCCCGTCGTACCGCGCGTCCAGCACACCTCTGATGATCAGCGCCGTCCCGAGCGTGGCGATGAAGGCGTGCACCTGGAGCCTGGTGACGATCAGCCCGTTCACCAGTCCGACCAACGCGCTCACCGCCAGCACCGCGGCGATCGCGGCGGGCACGTTCGCGCCGGCCCCCGCCATGATCTCGGCCGCGACCAGTGTGGTCAGGCTGATCAGGTAGGCCACCGAGAGGTCGAGGCCCCCGGCCAGGATCACCAGGGTCTGACCGATCGCGACGATGCCCAGTGCCGCCGATCGCTGCTGGATGCCGACGATGTTCTCCTGGCTCAGGAACCGCCCGCCGTCCAGCGTGAACAGCAGCCAGCCCAGCATGATGAGCAGAGCCAGCGCCAGGTAGACGGCACGCGCCGGCTGGTCGGCCGAAAGCCTCCGGAGGAACGAGCCTTCGGCGGCGGCGACGCGCCGGAGCTTCAGCTGCTGGGTCATGACGCGGCCGCCAGGCGCATCACGGACTCCTCGGTGGAGCCGGATGGCAGTTCTCCGGCGATGCCGCCATCACGCATGACCACGATGCGATCGCTCATGCCGATGAGCTCGGGGAGCTCGGAGGAGATCATCAGGACGGCCATGCCGTCCCGGGCGAGTTCACGCATCAGCTCGTGGATCGCGGCCTTGGCGTCGACGTCGACGCCGCGGGTGGGCTCGTCGAGCAGCAGGACGCGCGGCGCGACCGTCATCCATTTGGCCAGCACGACCTTCTGCTGGTTGCCACCGGACAGCAGCCGGATCTCCTGGGCGGGCCGGGGCGGGTTGAGCCGCACCCGCCGGAGCAGCCGCTCGATCGCGGGCGTTCCCGCGGATCTTCTTATGGCCCGCGCGACGAGCAGGGCGTTGTCGCGCACCCGCTGGTGCGGCAGGATTCCCTCGGCCTTGCGGTCCTCGGTCACCAGGCCGATCCCCGCTGCGATGCCCTCGCGCACCGAGCGGGGACGGCAGGGCGTCATCTCGCCGGTGGTGAAGGGCTCGGCGCCGAACAGCGCCTTGGCCAGCTCTGTCCGGCCCGAGCCCTGCAGCCCGGCCACTCCCACGATCTCCCCCGCGCGCAGGTCGAGATCGATACCGCGCAGCCTGGCGTTGCCGCCGCCGCGCACGCTCACCATCACCTCTCCCGGCGGATCCGCCGCGCGGGGAGGGTAGTAGGAGTCCAGCTCCCGGCCGACCATCAGGCGGATCAGGGTCGCGACGTCCAGGCTCGAGGCCTCCGCCGTGGCGACCCGGGCGCCGTCTTTCAGCACGGTGATCCGGTGGGCGAGATCGAAGATCTCGCGGAGCCGGTGGGAGACGTACAGGACCGCGATGCCGCGCTCGGTGAGCCGCCGCACCAGCGTGTAGAGCAGCCCCACCTCGTGGTCGGCCAGGGCGGCCGTCGGCTCGTCCATCACCACGATCCGGGCGTTCAGCGACAACGCCTTGGCGATCTCGACGACCTGCTGCTGCGCGACCGAGAGCCGCCGCACGAGATCGCGCGGCCCGAACGACTCCTCGCCGAGTGAACTCAGCAGCTCACCGGTCGCCGACTCCATCGCGGCCCGGTCGACCAGCCCCCGCCGGACGGGTTCCCGGCCGAGGAAGACGTTCTCGGCCACCGTCCGCTCGGGCAGCAGGGTGAGCTCCTGGTAGATGATCGCCACCCCGGCCCGCTGGGCCTCGATCGGGTGCCCGAACGCCACGCTCCTGCCGTCGATCTCGATCGTCCCCTCGTCCGGGGCGTGCACTCCGGCGAGGATCTTCATGAGCGTCGACTTGCCCGCGCCGTTCTCCCCCACCACCGCGTGGACCTCACCGGCGGCCGCCTCCAGGTCGACTCCGTCGAGGACCCGGACGCCGAGGAAGCTCTTGCCGATGCCGGTCATCTTCAGCACGCGGCCCACCCGGCGAAACGCAGGGCGGGGCCGGGACCGGCGGGCGGCGCCACGGCGGTGGCACCGGCCGGGACCGGCCTTCGCGCCGTACGAGGTGAGGAGTCGTGCACGTGTAGCTCCTAGTGGGGGGTGGGAGTCGTCGGCGGGACGCGGCGCTCTGCACTCGGCGCGCATGGACGCCGGGACCGACCGTGCAAATTGATCGAATCGATTCGCAAGGAAAATAGATCTACCCAACGAACCTGTCAAGCATGCTTATTCCGGTGAGCGGAGGGCGGCTTGCCGACACGCCGGACGAGCGCCCCGCCGTCTCCGGGAGTACGCGCAACGCCAGATGACGCCGATCCATCAGGTCGGCTCGCCTCTCTTCGCCCGGTGAAGGCCGACAGGACATCCGGCGGACACACACGCGATAAGTATGAGTCTTACAAGCGCGGATGTCATGAAAATGTCACATATGTCTTCGCCGGACGGTTGACCCCGTCGGGGCTGCCGGCGACGCCGACCGGCAAACGATGCCGGCCGTGGGCGCCACATGGATGGGGAGTGCATGCATTCTCGTTCTCCTTGTGCGGCCGCACAGGCGATGTTAGCGCTAACATCACACTCGATGAACCCAGCCTCCTCTCCCTCGACTGACGGAGGTGGTGGTGTACTGGAGACAACACGACATGACGAGAATCCGTCAAGCGTTCGGCCGGTTCGTCCGGTAGGGTCCGTCGTGGGCCCGGCCGCCCCCTGAAACGTTCATCTGCGGTGTGACCGGCCGGGCGGGTGACGGCGTGCAGAGCGACAGTGGATCGAAACGATTCGTTCGGTCCCTTGACAGGCGACACCCGAGGTTTCCACACTGAGCACTCAGGCGACCTCTACCTGCCGAGGTCGGTGGTGGGCGGCAGGGGGACGCCGAATGTGACGCGGTTCGACGATGGATCGGACCGTGATCTTGCGACTCTTCCCTCGTGATCCGTCTTTGGAGGCTCACGCATGGCCCGAAATCCTTTATCCACCACAAGATCCCGGCGACCGCTCCACGGCACTCGTCGGGCCCTGATCGCCGCGGCTCTCGGCACCCTGGGCATGGCGACGGCTCTGACGGCGGTCCCCACCGCCGCGGGGGCCGCAGAGGGCACCCTGGGCGCGGCGGCCGCGCAGAGTGGCCGCTACTACGGCGCCGCGATCGCGGCCGGCCATCTCGGTGATTCGGCGTATGTAGCGACGTGGGATCGGGAGTTCAACTCGGTCACCGCGGAAAACGAGATGAAGTGGGGTCCGATCGAGCCCAACCGCGGCTCCTTCAACTGGGGACCCGCCGACCAGATCGTCAACCACGCCGTGAGCAAGGGCATGAAGGTCCGCGGCCACACCCTGGTGTGGCACGCCCAGCTGCCCGGCTGGGTGAACAGCGGCATGTCCGCCAACGACCTGCGCTCGGCGATGACCAACCACATCAACCAGGTCATGAACCACTACAAGGGCAAGGTATTCGCCTGGGACGTGGTCAACGAGGCCTTCGCCGACGGCGGCGCGGTCGGCACGCTGCGCGACTCGATCTTCACCCAGAAGCTCGGCAACGGCTTCATCGAGGAGGCCTTCCGCGCCGCCCGAGCGGCCGACCCGAACGTCAAGCTCTGCTACAACGACTACAACATCGACGACGCCAACGCCAACAAGACCCGCGGCGTCTACAACATGGTCAGGGACTTCAAGGCGCGCGGCGTGCCCATCGACTGTGTGGGCCTGCAGTCCCACTTCGGGAACCCTCCGTCCAACTACCAGCAGAACATCGCCCAGTTCGCCGCGCTCGGCGTCGACGTGCAGATCACCGAGCTCGACGTCGGCGGCTCCGGTTCGGCCCAGGCCGACGCCTACCGCCGCGTCACCCAGGCGTGCATGGCCGTGCCCCGCTGCACCGGCATCACCGTGTGGGGCGTCACCGACAAGTACTCCTGGCGCAGCGGCGACACCCCGCTGCTGTTCGACGGCAACTACAACAAGAAACCCGCCTACGACGCCGTACTCAACGTGCTCAACGGCGGCGGGACCTCCAGCCCTCCGCCCTCGGGAAGCACGAGCGCGCTGCGGGGCGTCGGGTCCGGCCGGTGCCTGGACGTCGACGGCGCCTCCCAGTCCAACGGCGCGCAGACGCTGATCTGGGACTGCCACGGCGGCGCCAACCAGCAGTGGACCTCAACCAGCGCCGGTGAGCTGCGCGTCTACGGCAACAAGTGCCTGGACGTCAACGGCGCCGGCACGGCCGACGGCACCAGCGTGATCATCTGGGACTGCAACGGCCAGAACAACCAGAAGTGGCGGTTCAACGCCGACGGCACCATCACCGCCGTGGGCGCGAACAAGTGCCTGGACGTCGCCGAGTACGGCACCGCCAACGGCTCCAAGGTCCACATCTGGAGCTGCCACGGCGGCACCAACCAGCAGTGGACCCGCGTCTGACGCCCTCCGGCCACCTGTAATCGCAAACCGTCGAGCCGGTCCGCGCCAACCCGCGCGAACCGGCTCGCGGCCCTTGAGCGACCTCCTGATCGGCGACGTCGTCTCCGTGCCGACGCACCGCACCGGTCTCGTATGGCCGGGGCGGCGGCGGCCGGGCGGCTCACCAGGAGACGGCCCGCCGATGGCCGTGCCGCTCCCCCGCCCCCCTGTCAAGGAGTTATGAGTGGATGCACAAGGTAAGAGGCGGCGCACAGGCCGCCGCAGGATCGCCGCTCTGTTCGCCGTCGGCGCACTCGTCGCGGGTTCCGTCCTGACGACGACGGCGCCGGCTCAGGCCGCGGACCAGTCCATCACCGTGAACTTCTCCGTCACCGACGGCTCCCCGACGTACCGGGCCTCCGGGTGGATCTACGGCATGACGGAGGACGCCGCCAACCCCCCGGACCATTTCTTCACGGACGTGCGGTTCCGCTACATGCGGGCGGGCGGCGCGCAGCTGGACGGCCCGGGCGGCTGGGTGTCGGGCAAGTACGACCGCCGGTGGAACGCCACCCGCGCGCAGTTGCTGCGCACCCGGTCACTGGGCGGTGAGTTCGTCCTGCTCGTGCACGACCTGTGGGGCGCGGACGGCTACCCGATCTCGCGCTTCCCCGGCGACAACGGCAACTGGGCCGACTACGACAGCTTCCTCACCCGGCTGCTCGACGACGTGCGGGCCACCGGCGCCCCCGTCCAGTGGGACCTGTGGAACGAGCCCAACATCACCCTGTTCTGGAACCGTCCCATCTCCCAGTACTTCGAGATGTGGAAGCGCGCCTACCAGCGCATCCGCGCCGCGTTCCCGTCCCACCTGATCGTCGGCCCCAGCTGCGCCTGCGTGCCGTCCACCGGCGGCTTCTGGACCCAGTACCTCGACTACGTCAAGGCCAACAACGTCGTCCCCGACATCGTCAGCTGGCACTCCCTGCCCGGCGACCCGGTCGCCAATGTCGCCACAGCGAACACCACCCTCGACTCCCGCGGCATCCCGCACCCGCGCCCGTACCAGATCAACGAGTACGGCGCGTCCAACGAGCAGAACCCCGGTGACGGAGCCTGGTACATAGCCCGGCTGGAGCGGGCCGGAGCGGACGGCCTGCGGGCCAACTGGGCCGGCGGCGGCAACCTGCACAACGACCTGGCCAACCTGCTCGTCCGCGACTCCGCCGGGCAGTACCAGCCCAAGGGCGAGTGGTGGGTCTACCGCTTCTACGGCTCGCAGACCGGGCAGATCGCCTCGGTCACGCCGAGCTCCGCCTATGACGCGTTCGCGACCAAGGCCAGCGGGGAGGCGAAGGTCCTGGTCGGCGGAGGCAGCACGACCGGCAACATCGCGGTCGCCCTGCAGCGGCTGGACACCACCAGCGGCCTTGTGCAGAACAACCAGGTCCGGGTGGTGGCCGAGCGCATCCCGTACAACGGCGGAGGAGCGGTCGCCGGTCCCGTGACCGTGTCGAACACGGTGGTGACGTTGTCGAACAACGGCACGACGGTGAACCTGCCGCACACCAACGTCGATGAGACCTTCACCATCACGCTGCTGCCCCCCGACACTCCGGGGCCGTCGCCGACCCCCACGCCCTCGGGGAGCACGAGCGCGCTGCGGGGCGTCGGGTCCGGCCGGTGCCTGGACGTCGACGGAGCCTCCCAGACCAACGGCGCGCAGACGCTGATCTGGGACTGCCACGGCGGCGTCAACCAGCAGTGGACCTCCACCAGCGCCGGTGAACTGCGCGTCTACGGCAACAAGTGCCTCGACGTCAACGGCGCCGGCACGGCCGACGGCTCCAGCGTGATCATCTGGGACTGCAACGGCCAGAACAACCAGAAGTGGCGCCTCAACTCCGACGGCACCATCACCGCCGTGGGCGCCAACAAGTGCCTGGACGTGTCCGGGTACGGCACCGCCAACGGCTCCAAGGTGCACATCTGGACCTGCCACGGCGGCACCAACCAGCAGTGGACCCGGACCTGACCCGCGTCTGACCCGCGTCCCGCTCGGAGCGAACGGCCCTCGCCGGGTGATCGACCGATCCCGGCGAGGGCCGTTCCGATGCGCTCGTGGTCGTCCACGCCGATAAGTCGTCCACGCCGATAAGTGGGACGGTGATCTCCATGGCGTGGTCTGGCCGGGAATCGGAATCGAAGCGATTCGACGGCGGGCGTGGCTCAAGCGGACGCCGCCGTGATGGGCTCCTCCCGGCGTTCGTGGGCGGCGGCGAGGATGAGGTAGGCGCTGGCGGTCCACGTGTAGGCGCGGTCGCGCAGGCCCGTGCCCTTACGGGCGTCGAAGTTCTCCGCGAACCCGGCTTTCTCGCACAGGAGGCGGAAGCGCGTGCTGATCTCGTCGGCCAGGCCCGGGTAACCGGCGCGGCGCAGGCCGTCCTCGATCAGGATGGTCGAGGGCGCCCAGATCGGACCGCGCCAGTAGCCGTCGTCCTGGTAGTGGGATGAGCCGGGCAGCTCGGTGGCCGGCCCGAACTCGGTCAGGTGGGTCTCGATCCGGGCGGCCAGCGACGCCCGGACCGGTTCCGGCAGCTCCGCCCCCAAGACGATCGGCATGAGGTCGAGCAGGCTCGCGCTGGACCAGGTGCGTCCGGTCCTGGCGCTCCTGGCGACGAACCGGTCGCCGTCCCACAGCTCGGCCAGCAGCGCCTGGAGCATGCGGTCGGCCCCCCGGGTCCAGGCGGCGGCCGCGTCCCGCAGGTCGAGCTCGGCGGCCAGGCGGGCGAGTTCGCGCATCTGGAGGACGAGGAAGGCCGCCAGGTCCGCCGTCTCGACGACGCGCTCGGGGTCGAAGGTGGTGGCGTTGTCCCAGCCGCTGTCGTTGCCGTGCTGGTAGTGGGCGAACTCGTGGCCGGGAACGCGCCGGTGGGTCAGCCAGAAGGAGGTCCACCGCTCCAGCAGCCGGTACACCTCGGCGGTCTCGCCGGCGCTCAGCGGGCGCAGCCGCCCCAGGGCCCAGCCGTGGATGGGCGGCTTGACGAAGTTGTACAGAATCTCCGAATGCGTGACCGAGTCGGGCAGCGCGCCGGTGGCGTCCTGGTGGTCGAACACCAGCCGGAACTGGTCCCTGGCCAGCTCCGGCAGCCCGTCGGCGAGGGCGATGGCGTTGAAGCAGTGGTCCCAGCTCCAGACCTTGTCCATCCAGTGCTTGGACATCAGCACCCCGGGCCGGGTGACGAAGCCGGCCGGACGCACCGTGGCCGACCACAGGACGTAGGCGGCCAGCTCGGCGGCGGGCGTCCTGTCGCTGCGCCAGGGCGCCACCGCGTCTCGAAACGATTCGAAGGCGCTCCGCGCGGCTCCCAGAACCTGCTCGAAGCCGGTCCCGCTCCGGTAGGGGGCGCGGGCGGTCTCGTACTCCTCGACGGCGATCTCCCACGACTCGCCGCCGAGGAGCACGACGCCGCGCTCGGCGGTGCCGAGCACCTGCGCGCCCTTCGGCTCCGCCTGCCCGGCGAGGAGGGTCACGCGGTAGCGGCGGCCGGTCTGGTACACCGTGAAGACCCACGAGCCGTCGCCGGGATCGGCGTAGAAGTACGGACCGCTGAACGGCGTCAGGACCGGATCGGCCGCCACGAGGTCCAGCCCCAGGCCCTGACCGCGTATCCGCACGGTGTCGGGGGTCTCGTAGGCGAGCTCGATCCGTCCGGCGTCGTGATCCCAGGCGAGCACGTGCGGGGTCGCGGACAGGGTCGTCTCTGCGCGGGCTCCGCCCACGGTGGGAACCAGCCGCAGGATCGGATGCATGCCGGTCTGGTGCGACACCAGATGGACATCGGGCGCGTAGATCTTCTCACCGATCACCGGGGAGAAGTCGAACCACGATCCGCGGAAGCTGAACGGGATCTCCCAGAGGGAGAATGCCAGACCTGCGGCGGCGGTCATGAACGAAGGGTCCCTTCTGTCGGAGAGAGAGCCGGGCTAGTTCTTCACCGCACCCGCGGTGACTCCGGCGGCGACGTAACGCTGGGCGATGACCAGCAGCACGGTGGCGGGGACGGAGGCGATCACGGCGGTGGCCATGATGGCGTTCCACTGCTGGTTGTTGTTGCCGATGTAGTGGTAGATGCCGAGCGTGATCGGCTGCAGCGAGCCGCCCTGGTCCAGGGTGCTGGCGAACACGAAGTCCGACCACGCCCACAGGAACGCGAACAGCGACACCGTGATGATCGAGTTGCGGCTGACCGGCACGACCACCGACCAGAAGGTCCGCAGCGCCCCGGCCCCGTCGACCCGGGCCGCCTGCAGCAACTCTTCGGGGATGCCGGACATGAACGTCGTGAAGATCAGCACCGCGAACGGCACCGCCAGCGTCGAGTCCGCCACGATCAGGCCCGGGATCGTGTTGAGCACTCCCACGTTGAGGAAGACGGCGTAGAACCCCATCGCCATGATGATCCCCGGGATCATCTGCGCGATCAGCAGCAGGAAGCTCAGCACCCCGCCGCCTCTCGGGCGCAGCTTCGCCAGCGCGTATCCGGCCGGAGTACCGACCAGCAGCGTGAGCGCGACCGTGCCCAGCCCCACGATCACGCTGACCCCCAGGTAGGGCAGCTGCTGGTCGAGCACCGACCGGTAGCCGTCCAGGGTTCCGTCCAGCGGGAACCAGGAGGGCGGGCTCTTGCGCATGTCCTGTTCCCGGGTGAAGGACACGTTGATCATCCAGTAGACCGGGAACAGCATCACACCGGTCAGCACCAGCCCGGTCGCCGTCTTCCACCAGCTGCGCGCGGCCTTCATGACGCGCCCACGATCCGCTCGATCCGCCCGTTCATGGCAGGGCCAGCCTCCGCTGCACCCGGATGTAGATCAGCCCGGACGCCAGAGCCGCCACGATCAGGAGGTTGCCGACCGCCGCCCCGGGTCCGAAGGCCGGCAGCAGGTTCCCGAAGCCCAGCCGGTACGACCAGGTGGCGAACGTGGTGGAGGAGTCGCTCGGCCCGCCCTTGGTCATGATCCAGATGACGTCGAACACCTTCAGCGTGTAGACCAGCCCGAGCAGCAGCGTGATCGCCGAGACCGGCCGCAGCAGCGGGAAGGTCACCTTCCAGAACCGCTGCCAGCCGGTCGCGCCGTCCAGCGCCGCCGCCTCGTAGACGACCGGGTCGATCGACTGGAGGCCGGAGTACAGCACGACCAGGTTGAACGGGATCCCGATCCAGATGTTGGCGAGGGTCACCGACCACAGCGACCAGTCGGGGGAGGTCAGCCAGTGGACCGGCCCCACGCCGAAGACACCGAGCACCGTGTTGACGACGCCGGAGTCGCTGTTGAGCATCCACGACCACGTCGAGGCCGACACGATCAGCGGCAGCAGCCACGGCACCAGGAACAGCGCACGCAACGTGGCCGACAACCGGAAGTTCCGGTAGAAGAACACCGCCAGGGCGAGCCCGATGGCGAACTGGAAGCCCAGTGACACCAGCGTGAACGCCACCGTGTGCCACAGCGCCGGCCCGAAGGTCATGTCGCCCACGACCTTCGCGTAGTTGGCGAGCCCGATGAACGGCGCGTCCCCCTGGACGAACGAGCGCACCGTGTAGTCGCGCAGGCTCAGATCGACGTTGCGGTACAGCGGATAGGCGTAGAAGACCAGCAGGTAGACGACGACCGGCGCCAGAAAGGCCCAGGCCGCCCACCGACCGGCCCTCGCACCGCGCGCCGCCGCGCTCGCAGCCGCGTGCATCGCCGCTACCGGGTGGCGCTCGCGGCCGCGGCCTGCGCGTCGGCCATCGCCTGCTGCGGGTTCTTCGACCCGCTCAGCGCCGCCTGCACCGCGCCCCACATCGGCTCGGAGATCCTCGGATACTTGGTGCCGAGGTCGTCGCTGGTACGGCCCTTGGCGGCCTTGACCGCCTCGACCCAGACCGCCAGGTCGGGGTTCTCGGCGACCTGCTTGGCCTGCACCTGCTCTGTCGGCGCGACGTACGACAGGGCGGTGGTCGTGGTCAGGGAGTTGTCCGTGCTGGTCAGGCAGGTCACCAGCTTCTGGGAGGTGGCGTAGCGCCCGGTGTCCTTCTGCACCGGGATGCTGACGAACTCGCCCCCGGTCGGCGCGGGCGCCGTCCCGCCGTCCTTGGCGGGGATCGGGATGATGCCGTAGGCGAAGCCGGCCTTCTGGGCGTTGGCCAGCTGCCAGGTCCCGTTCTCGGCGAAGGCGTAGTCGCCGCCGGCGAACTCCTGCCAGCTGGTGGTCTGCGTGTTGTTGATGACCGAGTTGGGGGCGTACCCCTTCCGCAGCCAGTCGGTCCACAACTCGACGGCCGCGACCCCCTGCGGGGAGTCGAGCGCGGTGAGCCGGGCGCCGGCCCCCCAGAACCAGGGCAGGAACTGGAAGCTGCCCTCCTCTGTGCCGATCGCCGAGAACGTGATGCCCTTGTCGCCGGCCGCCTTGACCTTCTCCAGCGCCGCGGTGAGCGAGGCCCAGTCCCGCACCGAGGCGATGTCCACCCCGGCCTTCTCGAGCACGTTCTCGTTGTAGTAGAGGGCCAGGGTGTTGGCTCCGATCGGGACGCCGTACGTCTTGCCGCCGATCTGCCCCGCCCCCAGCAGGTTCGGCGCGATGGCCGAGGTGTCGAGCTTGTTCTCCTCCGTCGTCGTCAGCACTCCCGCCTCGGCCAGCGTGGAGACCACCGGGTTGTCGACGATGAGCACGTCGGGCGCGTTGCCCTGCTGCGCGGCCAGCAGCGTCTTGTTCGTCAGGTCGGTGGTGTCGTAGGCCGTGCGCTGAACCGTGACACCCGCCTGGGCGCCGCACGTCTCCAGCAGCTCGACCCACTCCGAGCTCTTGTCGTGCTGCGGGTAGGGGTCCCAGATCGTGTAGGTCCTGGCCTGGCTCGCATCCGTGGCGGCGTCTCCGCCGGACGATGAGGAGCATGCGACGAGACCGCCGGCGGCTGCGAGCACCGCCATACTCAGGCCGGCCGCACGCCGACTCGTTGTCCCTGGCCCCATGATCCGACCTCCGCTGACACGTGTTCTGCGGCTATTGTCATCCGATATCGAATCGATTCGAATCGGTTCGCCTGAAGATAGGGCCGCGGATCGCTCGCGTCAATGGGATCCGGCGAAAACACCGCGACTCGTCGGTTCTATCGGTTCGACCTACGATGGTCAGCGGTGGGACGACCGGTTGAGGAGCGGGATGAACATCGGGGAGATCGCCAAGCGATCGGGCGTGTCGCGCAGCACCGTCTCCTACGCGCTGAGCGGCAAGCGCCCGGTGTCGGAGGTGACCCGCCGGCGCATTCAGGCGGTCATCGACGAACTGGGGTACCAGCCCAACGCGACCGCCAAGGCGCTCAAGGAGGGCAGGACCCGCACGATCGGGCTGGTCATCCCTCCGGCCAGCCGGCACTTCACCGACATGCAGCTCGGCTTCGTCGCCAGCGTCGTCGACGCCGCCGCACGCGCCGACCTCGACGTCCTGCTGTCGCCCTCGGGGGGCGAGCACGACCGCTCGTTCGAGCGGGTGGTCGGCGGCAGGCGCGTCGACGGCGTGATCGTCATGGAGATCCGGCTGGAGGACGACCGGGTCGCCCGCCTGCGGCAGACCAGACTGCCCTTCGTCGGCATCGGCCGCACCGACCGCGCCGACGAGATGTCCTGGGTGGACCTCGACTACGAGACGCTGATCTCACAATGCGTGCACCACCTGGCCGATCTGGGTCATCGTCGCATCGCCCTGGTTAACCGCTCCGCCGAGCTGATGGCCGCCGGGTACGGCCCCGCCCACCGGGCTCAGGCCGGTTTCGACCGCGCCACGGCGGAACGCGGCGTGGCAGGCGTCCAGATGTGCTGCGCCGACGATTCCCGCGCCGGATTCTCCTGCGTCGGGCGGCTCCTCGCCGACCATCCCGATCTCACCGCCATCGCCACCATCAACGAGGCCGCCATACCCGGCATGTACCACGCGATCGAGAACGCGGGCCTGACCGTGCCCGGTGACTTCTCCATCGCCGGTGTGGCGGGCCGTCACTGGGCGGAGAATCTGCATCCGCCGCTCACGGCCGCCGACGTGCCCGCCGACGAGCTCGGCGCCCACGCCGTCGAACTGCTCATCCGGCGGATCTCCGATCCCGCCACCCCGCATCACCAGATCCTCCTCTCCCCGCCCATCTCCCTGCGCCGGACGACCGGACCCGCACGCACCCGCTGATCGGCGGACCCCGACGGGCGCACCGGCCGGGCCCGGCGTGGCCCGATCGGGGCCACACCGGGTGTCATGTCGCGGTGAACGGGGCGGATTCCGCGGTTCCCCGGGAGGGGAGGATCAGACGCGGGTCCACTGCTGGTTGGTGCCGCCGTGGCAGCTCCAGATGTGCACCTTGCTGCCGTTGGCGGTGCCGTACCCGGACACGTCCAGGCACTTGTTGGCGCCCACGGCGGTGATGGTGCCGTTGGAGTTGAGGCGCCACTTCTGGTTGTTCTGGCCGTTGCAGTCCCAGATGATCACGCTGGAGCCGTCGGCCGTGCCGGCGCCGTTGACGTCGAGGCACTTGTTGCCGTAGACGCGCAGCTCGCCGGCGCTGGTGGAGGTCCACTGCTGGTTGACGCCGCCGTGGCAGTCCCAGATCTGCACCTGTGCGCCGTTCGACTGGGAGGCTCCGTTGACGTCCAGGCACCGACCCGATCCCACGCCCCGCAGCGCACTCGTGGTCTCCGACGGCGTCGGAGTCGGCGTGGGCGTGGGCGTCGGCGTGGGTGAGGGAGACGGTCCGGCCAGTTCCTTGACGCGGATGTTGCGGAACGACACCACGTCGCCGGATCCGTGGTTCTGGATGCCGATGTGACCCTGCTGGAGCGAGCGGGCCGAATCGGTGTTCGTGAAGTCGTTGATCTTCGTACCGTTGAGGAACACCTGGAGCCGCTCACCCTCCACCAGCAGCTCGTACGTGTTCCACTGACCCGGCGGATTCAGCGCCGCATCGCGCGCGTTGATGTCCGCGGCTTTGACGCCGTAGACCGCCCCCGTCGTCTTGTCCGGAGTGTCGGTCGCGTCGATCTGCACCTCATACCCGGTAGCGAGCGCCGCGTCGGGATCGCCGGTGGCCGGGAACCCGACGATCACTCCCGAGTTGGAGTCACCTGTCAGTTTCCAGTCGAGCTTGAGCGAGTAGGAATGGAACTCCTTGGCGCTGTACCACAGCATGCCCATGCCGCCCTGGGAGGTCAGCGTGGCGTCGCTGTTGCCGAACGACCCCGGCCCGGCCTGCGACCAGCCCGTCGTCGACCCGTTGTACAACGCCGTGTACCCGGTCTCCGGACGGCAGTCCGCGTTGGCGGCCCCGGCCGCGTACCGGATCCCGCCCAGCAGGAGCGTGCGGAAGTTCGTGTCGGTGTACGACTCCTGGGTGTGCCCCAGGCCGGTGTAGAACGCGCGGCCGGAGGACTGGGGGTGGCACCAGGTGATCGGGTGGTCCCCCATGCCGCCGCCGCTGTAGCTGCTCTCGTCCAGGCTCTGCAGCACCCGCACGTTCGAGCGGGGGTTGGTGCGGTAGCTGTACCACTCGTCCGTACGCGTCCAGGTCGTCCCCAGGTGGGCCGTCGCGGCGTGCGCCCGATCCTCGTTCCGTACGGTCGCCTGCTGGATCGCCGGGTGGCTGTTGAACCAGGCTCCCATCAGCTGCCCGTAGTACGGCCAGCCGTACTCGGTGTCGGCGGCCGCATGCACCCCCACATAACCGCCCCCGCCGTCCACGTACGCCTGGAAGGCGGCCTGCTGGGTGTTGTTCAGCACGTCACCGGTGGTGCTGAGGAAGACCACCGCCTTGTACTGGGCGAGGTTGGCGGCGCTGAAGGCGTTCGAGTCCTCGGTCGCGTCGACCGCGAAGTCGTTCGCGGCCCCCAGGTCGCGAATGGCCTGGACTCCGTTGGGGATCGAGTCGTGCCGGAACCCGGCCGTCTTGGAGAACACCAGCACCTTGAAGTCGGCGGCCTGGGCGGGGACGGCGGGGATCACCATCGCGGCGGCGGCGGTGAGGGCCGCCGCGGTCACCGACAGGCGCCGTAACACGGATGTCCTGCGGTCGCGCCCCGCGATGCGCCCGGGCGCGGCGGGGAAGAGATGTCGAAGCATGGGTGTCCTTCCGTCGCGATGCCCGGCGCGGCCTCTTCCGACATCGAAAGCTGGGCCGCGCCGGGAGTCACATGATTGGTGATCGTGGTGGGTCGAGATTGGACACCGGCGGCAGATGTCAGACGCGGGTCCACTGCTGGTTCGTGCCGCCGTGGCAGCTCCAGATGTGCACCTTGCTGCCGTTGGCGGTGCCGTACCCGGACACGTCCAGGCACTTGTTCGCCCCGACAGCGGTGATCGTGCCGTTGGAGTTGAAACGCCACTTCTGGTTGTTCTGCCCGTTGCAGTCCCAGATGATCACGTTGGAGCCGTCGGCCGTGCCCGCGCCGCTGACGTCCAGGCACTTGTTGCCGTAGACGCGCAGCTCACCGGCGCTGGTGGAGGTCCACTGCTGGTTGACGCCGCCGTGGCAGTCCCAGATCTGCACCTGCGCGCCGTTCGACTGGGAGGCCCCGTCGACGTCCAGGCACCGCGCCGATCCCACGCCCCGCAGCGCACTCGTGGTCGCCGACGGCGTCGGGGTCGGTGTCGGAGTGGGCGTCGGGGTGGGCGTCGGAGTAGGTGTCGGAGTGGGTGAGGGAGACGTGCCGGTGTCGAAGGTGAAGGCGTCCACGTCGAACAGGTAGCCCTGTCCGGTCGCGCCGCGGAAGACCAGGTACAGCGTCGTCGTGCCGGCCGGCGCGCCGCTCAGATTCGCCGAGACGTCGGTGAAGGTGTCCCAGCTCCCGGTGCTCGCGACGTTCACCGTGCCGAGCAGCGTGCCCGTGGTCGAGCCAGCCCGCACCTCGATCCGGCCGCCCGCGCCCGCCGAGGACACCCGGGCGGTGATCCTCGTCGCGTTGCTCAGGACGTACGGCTGGAAGGAGATCCAGTCGCCGTCGTCGATGAAACCGGCCGTCCTGCCGCCTTCGGCGGTGGTGTGGTCGGCCGTCTGGATGCCCTGCTGGGCGCCGAAGTGCTCGGCCTGCCGGTGGCGCGGCTGGAGCGTACGGCGACTGGTGGAGGTCAGGCCGCCCTTATCGGTGTAGGACGCCTCGAAGACGCCGAAGATGTTGGCCGCGGCGTCGTGCTCGCCGTCCACCGGCACAGCGATGGAGCCGCTGCAGCCGCTCTTCGAAGTGATCTGGTGCGCGTGGCTGTCGTGGCCGAGGAAGTAGGCGACGGTGACCTCGGTGCAGTCGATCGTGCCGTCTTCCGGATCGCTCACCTGCACCTGGTAGGGCACGGTGTCACCGAAGGAGAACAACTGGCCGTCGGCCGGCAGGGTCAGGGCGACCGTCGGCGCGGTGTTGCCGACGGTCACGATCACACTCGCCGTGCCGGTCAGCCCCTGCGGGTCGCGGACGGTGAGCGTGACGGTGTAGGTGCCGTTCGCCGTGTAGGTCTTGCTCGGGTTGGCCGCCGTGGAGGTGGTGCCGTCGCCGAAGTTCCACGAATACGTCAGCGCGCCCCCCTCGGGGTCGGAGCTGCCGGCGGAGGAGAAGCTCACGGCGAGCGGACCCGGTCCCGACGTCTTGTCGGCGGAGGCCTTGGCGATCGGGTTGCGGTTGGCCTCGCCGATGTACTCGATCCGGTACAGCGCCTGGTTGTTGCTGCCGGTGCCGTAGTCGAGGACGTACAGGGCCCCGTCGGGGCCGAAGGCCATGTCCATCACCTGCGTCCCCGACCAGGGGAACGCCGAGATCTCCCCGTAGCCGCCGTCGGCCTTGACCTCGATCGCCTTGATCCACCGCCGGCCGTACTCACCGGCGAAGTACCGCCCGTCCAGCGCCTGCGGGAACTTGACGGCCGAGTTCAGGTTCGGGTCGTAGCGGTAGACCGGCCCGCCCATCGGCGATTCCGACCCGGCGCCGAACTCCGGCGGCGAGCCCGAGTCACCGGCGTACTTGATCCACGCCGGCTTGGCCCCCGGCAGCGTCGTCAGCCCGGTGTTGCGGAAGGAGTTGTTGGTCGGCCCGCCCGCGCAGTTGTACTTCGGGCCGGTGCTGTTGGTGGCGAAGTTCCACTCGTTGTAGGTCTCTGCGGTGGTGTTGCCACCCGTGCAGTACGGCCAGCCGAAGAACCCCGGCCCGGTGATGCGGTTGAACTCCACCTGCCCGCTCGGCCCGCGGTTGGAGTTGGTCACTCCCGCGTCCGGCCCGTAGTCGCCCAGGTAGACGATGCCGGTGGCCTTGTCCACGCTCATCCGGAACGGGTTGCGCAACCCCATCGCGTAGATCTCCGGCCGGGTCTTCGCCGTTCCCGGCGGGAACAGGTTGCCGCTGGGGATCGTGTACGAGCCGTCCGGCTGCGGCTTGATCCGCAGCACCTTGCCGCGCAGGTCGTTGGTGTTGGCGGCGGTACGCTGGGCGTCGTACTGCGGGTTGCGGTTGGTCCGCTCGTCCAGCGGGGAATAGCCGCTCGACTCGAACGGGTTGCTGTCGTCGCCGGTCGTCAGGTACAGGTTGCCGGCCGCGTCGAAGTCGATGTCGCCGCCAACGTGACAGCACATCCCCCGGTCGTTCGGCACCTCCAGCACGACCTTCTCACTGCTCAGGTCGAGCGTGTCGTCGGACTTCAGCGTGAAGCGGGACAGGTTCAGGTGCCCCTTCCACTGGTCGAACTGCGACTGCGTGCCGGTGCCGGGCGCATCACCGTTCGGCGTGCTCAGCCGTGGTGAGTAGTAGAGCCAGACGTACCGGTTCGACGCGAAGCCCGGGTCGACCGCCACACCCTGCAGGCCCTCCTCATCGTGGGTGTAGACGTTGAGCTTGCCGGCCACCTTCGTGTTGCCGTTGGCGTCGGTGACGCGCACCGTGCCGTCGCGGGCCGTGTGGACGACCGATCGGTTGGGCATCACGGCCAGCGACATCGCCTCACCCAGCTCCGCGCCGCCGGACGCGAGCGACACCTGCTGGTAGTCGGACGCCGGGATGGTCAGCGCGTTCGCCGGGGAGGCGGTGAGCGTGAAGGCTCCGGGGATGATCAGCGCCATCGTGGTCAGCGATGTGAGCCACGGACGTCGGGGCATCGGTGTTCCTTCCTGACATATGGAGGTCAGTCAGGGCAAGGCGCGCGCCGCCGCGCTGTTGCCAGATCGTGTGCCAGAGTTCTGCTTCGCGTCCAGGAGGTGCCGCCCCTGGTCGCCTATCCGGCCGGCGATGTGCGCGGCCGGCACGGGGAGGAGGGTCTCGCCCTCGCCGGTGACAGCGACGAGGGCAGACCCTCAGACGGTGTCAGGCCCGGGTCCACTGCTGGTTGGTGCCGCCGTGGCAGGTCCAGATGTGCACCTTGGAGCCGTTGGTGGTGCCGTACCCGGACACATCCAGGCACTTGTTGGCGCCCACGGCGGTGATGGTGCCGTCGGAGTTGAGGCGCCACTTCTGGTTGTTCTGGCCGTTGCAGTCCCAGATGATCACGCTGGAGCCGTCGGCCGTGCCCGCGCCGCTGACGTCCAGGCACTTGTTGCCGTAGACGCGCAGTTCACCGGCGCTGGTGGAGGTCCACTGCTGGTTGACGCCGCCGTGGCAGTCCCAGATCAGCGTCTGCGCGCCGTTGGTCTGGGAGGCGCCGTCGACGTCCAGGCACCGGCCGGACCCGACGCCCCGCAGCGCGCTCGTCGCCGGCGGATTGCCCGTAGGAGTGCTCGTGGGAGTCGCCGTCGGCGTCGGGTTACCACCGCCGAGCTGCGTGAAGAAATCCCACACGGCATGCCTGGTCCAGGAGTTCTCGCCCGGTTCGAAGTCGCCGGACCTCCCGTCCACGGGGCTGGGGGTGTGACCCGCGTCGAACGCCGCCCACGCGACCGGATACCCGGCCTGGCATCCCGAGTAGTAGGTGATGATGTGGGTCAGGCTGCCCTGCGCCGGCTCCGGCGGGTTCTGCGGCGTGCAGCCGTTGTTCCTGACGAACCGGTCACGCAGCGACCGGCCGGCGGAGATGTTGAGCACCGGGTCCCTGAGGCCGTGCAGGCCGATGTACGCGACGGGCTGGGTGCCGCCGCTGCATCCGCTGAGCTGCGCACCGGAGTAGACCGCCACAGCGCGGAAGGTCGTCGCCCGGGCGCACGCGAGCGCGTAGCTCATGCCGCCGCCGTAGCTGAAGCCCAGGGCGAAGCGCTGGGCGGTGTCGACGCAGAGATCCGCCTCGATCCGCTGAATCATGTCGTCGACGAAGGTGATGTCCTCACCGCCGGGGTTGGCCCAGCCGTTGTTCGTTCCCTGTGGGGCGACGAAAATCGCGGTGTTGTTCGACAATGCCCTGAGTCCGTAGTAGGACCAGACATAACCGCTGGTTCCGCCCGAATCGACGTCATTGGCGGTGCCGCCGTTCCAATGGAACCCGAAGATCAATCGATAAGGGGTGGTGTTGTTGTAGTTGTCGGGAATCCTCAGGATATAGCTGCGATTCTTCCCGCTGGTCGTGATCGACTGCGTACCGCTTCTCAGCGTCGGAGTCTTGCCGCATCCCGCGGTGGCCGCGAGAGCGCTCGCCTCGGTGCGCGACGTTGTCGTGCTGTCGCCGAGCGCCGTCTGTGCCGAGGTCAGGAGGAGCAGCGCGGTGGTCGCGATAACGGTGAAGAGAGACCTGTGCCGCGACATCACGCGATTTCCTTTTCGAATCTTCTGGTGACACACGTGCGTGGGGGAGTCATTTCTTCCGCCTTCTCCGGGGGTGCGGGAGTCGGCCGGCCGGCTTTTCCGGTCGCCGGCTCGGCGGATACCGGTTCGCCGCACACGGCGCGTTCTGCCAGTCGAAACCCGCCGGCCCGGGGGTGTTATCGACCGGCCGGTCGAGAGGCTCGATGTTAACGCTAACTCATCACCGCCGAACCGGATCTCCTTTCTTCCGGGTGGCTGGAGTGCGGTGGTTCAGCGGAGCAAATATGACCGTGACCGGACCTGTCAAGGTTCGGCCGTTCCGACGGTGCGGGCCGCCACCCGGCACACTCCGCCCCTCCTGTCGCTTGGCCAGGGAAAGCGGCCGTGATCACCGCCGAAGACTCCTATGAAACTTTCAGCGTCGCCGGTCGAATCGTTTGCGCCGATGCGAACACGCGATCAGGTCGGGCCGGGGGCGCCGGACGCGATCTAACGCTGCAGCCGGACGGGATCGGCCTGTCCGCTGCGGCGGACGAGCCAGGCCTCGGTGATGTGATTGAACATCGCCTCGGCGGCGCCCTCGGGATCGTGGGCGGCGATGCGCTCGTAGATGCGCCGGTGGCCGTGGTTCGACGCCACGCAAAGGGCCCGCTCGGTCCGGCCCATGTACCGGGCGGTGTTGACGACCTGGCTCTCCAGCGCCCGCACGACGCCACGAGCGATGCGGTTTCCCGACGCCTGCATAATCGTGTCGTGGAAGGCGCGGTCGCTCTCGGCGTACATGACGTGGTCGTCCACGAGCTCGTCCATCCGGTCCACCAACGCGCGCAGCCGCTCCACGGTGTCCGGCCCGGCCAGACGGGCGGCGACGTTCGCCATGTCGCACTCCAGAACACGCCGGGTGACGACGAGGTCGTCGAGAATCGCCAGACTCTCGTCCTCGGCGATGGTCGCGGCGAGGACGAGCTCGTCCAGCATGTCCCACATCGCCGGCGGGGTCACCATCGTGCCGGCGCCTTGGCGGACCTGTACCAGCCCCTTCTCCTGCAGGACTTTCACGGCCTCCCGGACGACGGTGCGACTCACCGAGAAGGCCTGGCACAGCGCGGGCTCGGGGGGCAGCGGCGTTCCCGGGGGGTGGAGGCCGCGCACGATGCGCTCCACCAACTCGGCCGTGACCGCTCTGGAGAGGCTGGCCGGGCGTCGTACCCAGGCGGGTGGTGCCGGGACACCGCCGACTGTCTCCTGCGATGCCGTCATGTCCCCCTCCGGTGGCCTGGTGAAGCGCCAACGCCGAGTATACGTGACCGTATTGACGGTCATACGTCATACGAGTTACCTTTCCGCGGAGGCGGCGTCCCCCCAGCCGATCTCGGAAAGTGAGCAAGCCATGAAGCTGCGAGTGTTCATACCGGTCCTGATGGTCGCCGGACTGGCCTTGGCCGGCTGCGGGAGCGCGGCCCAGACGGAGTCCCCGGCCGAGGAATCGCAGCAGAAGCCGCAGAAGCTCGTGGTCTGGGACTGGAAGTCCGGCGAACCGACCGCCGCCGAGTACATCGAGAAGGCGAAGGCCGACTTCGCCAAGCGGCACCCCGGGGTCACCGTCGAGTTCGTCGCCCAGCCGTTCGACCAGTACTACACCCTGCTCGGCACGGCGATCCAGACCGGCAAGGGGCCCGACGTCATGCTCTTCAACGGGGGCGGGCAGATCCGCGACCGGGTCGACGCGCTTCTCCCGCTGGACCAGTACGTGGCCGAGGACAAGAGCCGGTTGGCGGGCTGGGACGCGTTCACCAAGGACGGCAAGATCTATGCGGCGCCGGTGACCCTGCAGGGGCACCCGATCTATTACAACAAGGCGCTCTACGAGGAGGCCGGGCTCGACCCGGCGAACCCGCCGAAGACATGGGACGAGTTCGTGAGCGGCTGCGCCGCCATCAAGAAGGCGACCGAGGCGTCATGCTTCGCGCTCGGCAACAAGGAGGGGGCCGGCATCCAGTTCTTCATGTCGGGCCTCGGATCCGGCATCCTCACGCCCCAGGAGTACGACGACTGGATCGCCGGGAAGCGCGACTGGACCTCCCCCCACGTAAAGCGGATCTTCGAGTTGTGGAAGAGCGCCGGCGACGAGGGGCTGAACAACGAGGGCGCCAACTCCACCGCGATGTTCACCGACATCTTCCGGGTCTTCCAGACCGGTAAGGCCGCGCACATCATCGGGCTGATGTCGGACGTCGGGCACTGGAAGGACTTCGGCGAGTTCCTGCCTCCCGACAAGATCGGCGTCATGCCGGCCCCCGTCGTCACAGACGGGACCACCCCGAGCCTCGCGTTCGACGGCGGCATCGGCTACGCGGTCGCCAAGTGGACGAAGGACCCGGAGTCGGCCGCCGACCTGGTGCGATCGCTGACCTCGACCGAGGCCTTGACCGCGTTCTACGCCAAGGCCGGCGCGATCGCGTCCGACATGACGATCGACGTCTCACAGGCCGGCCCGGCCGTCGCCACGATCCTGTCCGAGATCAAAACCGGTAAGCCCGCCCTGCACGTCGCGCTGTCGTCCAAGACCCTGGACCTGATGGGAAGGCTGTCCCAGCAGCTCCTGAGCGGGTCGACCACCGTGGACGAGGCTTTGGAGCAGCTGGCCGCCTCCGATCGGACGGCTTGATCGCGTGCCGATGGGGAGTTCACTACGGCCGGTCTCCCGTAGGGCTCGCGCCGAACGTCTGGCGCCCTACGTCCTGGTGGCCCCGACCGTACTGATCATCGTGGTGCTGCGGCTGTGGCCGCTCGTCCTGGGAGTCAACTTCTCCTTCACGGGCGACGGCGAGCTCAACGGGACTGTGGTCGGCCTGGGCAACTACCTGGAGCTGGCCGCGGACCCGTTGTTCCTTACGTCGCTGCGCAACGTCGGGCTGCTGGTGCTGCTGCTCCCCGTGGCGGTGGCGATTCCGGGCCTGCTCGCGACCTTCATCTATCTGCGGGTGCCCGGTCACCGCGTCTACCGCAGCGTCTACTTCTTCCCGGCCGTGCTGTCACCGGTGATCGTCGGTGCGATCTTCAACCTCATGCTCGCGTTCGACGGCCCGTTGAACACCGTGCTCGGGGCGGTCGGCGTCGGCCCGGTCGACTGGCTCGGCGATCCGGGCATCGCCATGTTCACCGTCATCGGCGTGCACGTATGGGCGACGTTCGGGATGGCACTGGTGGTGTTCCTCGCCGGATTCAGCACCCTGGACGCCTCGCTGCTGGACGCCGCCCGCATGGACGGCGCGTCGCTCCACCAGATCATCTGGCACGTGATCATCCCGAGCCTTACCCGCACCATCCAGTTCGTCTTCGTGACCACGATGATCGGGATGCTGACGTCCATGTTCGGCCTGCTCTTCATCATGACCAGCGGAGGTCCGGAGGGATCGACCTACCTTCCGGAGTACTACATCTGGCACCAGCAGGGACAGATGAACCGGCCGGCGCTCGCCTCCGCCGCCTCGACGGTTCTGTTCGTCGTCATGCTCGTGGTGGGGCTCCTGCAGATCACTCTGCTCCGCCGCTCTGGGAGGCAGGACTGATGCCCGGAATGCGCCTGGCCAAGTGGCTGGCCGCCGTCCCGATGGCCGTTCTCGCTCTCGCGACGATCTACCCTCTTCTGTTCACCGCCAACGTCGCGATGAAGACCAGGCGCGACTACGTCCTCGACCGGTTCTCCCCGGCGGATTCGCTGCGCTGGGACAACATCGTCGAGGCATGGGCCGGCGCCGGAATGGCGCGGTACTTCGCCAACTCCTTCATCGTCGTGGCGTTCTCCGTGGCCCTGCTGCTGCTGTTGGGGTCGATGGCGGGTTTCGCGCTGAGTCAGCTGCGGTTCCGCGGTTCTTCCCTGATCTTCCTGGGCTGCCTCGCCGGGCTGTTCATCCCGTTCCAGGTGATCATGGTGCCGCTCACCAGGGTCCTGGCCGACGGCGGTCTCGTCGACACCTATCCCGGGCTGATCCTGGCCTACGTCGCGCAGTTCCTCCCGTTCACCGTCTTCCTGATGACGAGCCACTACACAACGATTCCGGCGGAGATCGTCGACGCGGCCAGAATCGACGGGAACACGATCTACGGCGTGTACCGGCGGATCATGCTCCCGCTGGGTGTGCCGGCGCTGCTGTCCGTCGGCATCCTCAACACCCTGTTCTGCTGGAACGACGTGCTCATCTCCCTGCTGATAATGCCGTCGCCCGACCACCGCACTCTCATGATCGGGGTCAACTCGCTGCGCGGACAGTACTCCAGCGACATCCCCACCTTCGCCTCGGGTGTCCTGATCGCCGCGATACCCGTGCTGATGATCTATCTGTTCCTCCAGCGCCGAATCGCCGACGGGGTCACCGCCGGCTCCACGAAGGGCTGACATGCGGATCACGGGGTATCGGACCATGACGACCGTCCAGGAATGGGATCGTCCCGTCGGTGACGCCAACGGCGTCTTCGCCGGCGGGACCGTCCCGGTACCGATCGTCTTGGTGGACACCGACGAGGGGATCACCGGAGTCGGCCTCGGGCCGCACGTGGAGATCGACGCCGTGTTCGCCGCGATCGAGGGCGAGGACCCGCGCGGCGTGACGGCCCTCTACGACCGCATGCTGCGGCAGACCTTCAAGGCGGGGCACGCGGGCGTCGTGTTCGGCACGATCGGGGCGCTCGACACCGCCTTGTGGGACATCAAGGCACAGGCTGCGGGCGAACCGCTCTGGCGTCTGCTGGGCGGGCGCGACAGACGGGTTCCCGCCTACGCCTCGGGCCTGGACATCGGCCTGACCGACGACGACCTCGTCGCGGTCTACCAGGTCTACGCCGAGCGCGGTGTGCGCGCGGCCAAGATCAAGGGTGGTCTCGACATCGAACGCGACCGGCACCGCCTGACGCTGGTACGCGAGGTCCTGACAGAGGCCGGACACGGATCACGGCCGGGCCTCATGCTCGACGTGAACGAGGCCTGGACCCGCAAGCAGGCGGTCCGGCACGTCCGCGAGATCGAGCGCGCCCTGGACCTCACCTGGATCGAAGAGCCGGTCCGCCGGTGGGACGCCGAAGGTCTGGCCCTGGTCGGCCGTGGCATCCGCGCCTCCGTCGCCACCGGGGAGAACCTCACCGGGCTGGAGCAGTTCCGTCCGCTGCTGGCGGCCGGGGCCGTCGACATCGTCCAGACGGCCGCGGTCTGGGGAGTGTCCCACTTCCTCCGGGTGTCCGCCCTGGCGCACGCCCACGACCTGCCGGTCAGCCCGATCGGCAACACACCGGTCGGGCTGCTGCACGCCGCGACGTCGGTGCCGAACCACATCACCAGCGAACTGCAGGACCTGCACCCACCACTCGGCATGTCACTCGACCTGCACATCGAGGACGGCGCCTTCATCCTCGGAGACGCGCCTGGCCTGGGCGTCACGATCGACGAGAACGCGATCAACGCGTTCACCCGCGGGCCGGACGACACGACGGCCGGCACCCCCAACGTCCGGCCGGAGCAGGCCGGGCGGCGACTGCTCTCGGTGGCCGACCACGACCATCCCGGACAGCCACACCGGCTCACCCCGCACGGCCACACCGGTTCACCCCGCACACGACCGGGCGACGAGGTGACTCACACCGTCCGGCGCTGACCGTCCCCGCGCCCCGCGTACCGACGCCGGCCGTCACCCCCCTGATGAGGAGTGACGGCCGGCGTCCGGTTCATGTGAAGGGTCGTCCCGGGAGCGGATCAGCGGTAACCGGCGGCGATGATTTCGGCCTGGACCGCGTTCTCGGTGGCGTCGCTGGGGTAACCGGCGACAATGGCTCCCTCATAGAAGGTGCCCGCGCTGAGGTTGGCGCCGCCATCGGGCTTGCAACAGTCGCCGCCGCTGCCCAGGATGATGGCCCCCTGCTTCTTCATGGGGCTGTAGCCGTTGGGGAGCGGGCCGTCGTACAGGGTGTAGAGGCTGCCGGACTGGGCGTTGCTGCCCTTGATCGCGAACCGGCTCGTGCCGTTGTTCTTCAGCGTGGCGGTGACGAACTTGTGGGGGAAGGCCCGCTGGTTGGGGTTCCACGACTGGCTACCGCCGGGGTAGAGACCCCACTCGAGGTCGGCCTGGACCCAGGGACCGGAACCGGAGCAGCCGCCGAACCAGCACTGGGTGCTGAAGTTGATGGCGTCCATGGCCCCCGCGGCGTCGGCCTTCCTGGTCGTCTCGCTGTTGCCGTAGTCGAAGCAGCAGCCGCTGTTGACGTGGGTGCCGCTGGTCACCATGTACATGCCCTCCGGCGCGCTGCCCGTGGGGACGCCGGTCAGGTGGCCGTCGCGCCAGTAGCTGTTGCCGGGGTTGATGTAGAGGGAGTAGGCCTTGTTGCCGCCGACGGTGAGCGACTCGGTGGTCGCGATCGCCGGCCTGCTCTGGGGGGAGCCGGGGACCACGCTCGAGCCCTGGTACCACAGGTCGTTGCCCCGCCCGGACTGGTCGTAGACGACGGTGATGACGCACGTCGTGCCGGCGCAGAAGGAGTCCTGTGCCGCGGCGTTGGCGACGCCGCCCGCGGTGAGGACGGCGATGTTCCGGGTCGTGTTGTCGGACGAGCGCCTGACCTGGTACAGGTTGCCGGCGTATGAGTCGTAGAGCGCCCTCGTCGTGCTGTGCGCGGCCACGCACGGCGTGCCGCCCGAGGCGTAGATGTCGCACGAGCGCGCGCCGGGCGGCGGCGGTGTCGGCGTGAAGGTCGGGGTCGGGCTGGGCTCGGCTCCGGTGGTCCACTGCTGGTTGGTGCCGCCGTGGCAGGCCCAGATGTGCACCTTGGAGCCGTTGGCGGTGCCGTACCCGGCGACGTCCAGGCACTTGTTGGCGCCCACGGCGGTGATGGTGCCGTCGGAGTTGAGGCGCCACTTCTGGTTGTTCTGGCCGTTGCAGTCCCAGATGATCACGCTGGAGCCGTCGGCCGTGCCGGCTCCGTACACGTCCAGACACTTGTTGCCGTAGACGCGCAGCTCACCGGCGCTGGTGGAGGTCCACTGCTGGTTGACGCCGCCGTGGCAGTCCCAGATCAGCGTCTGCGCGCCGTTGGACTGGGAGGCGCCGTCGACGTCCAGGCACCGCCCCGACCCCACACCGATCAGTGGCGTCGTCGCGGCCGAGGCGGGCGCCGACCACGTCAAGGCGGTGGGCAGGAGGGTCGTCAGCACGGCCGTGACGAACACGACGACGGCCGTCCGAAAGCGCCGGCCGCGCGTCGCACGGCCCGATAAGGGGCCGGGTAGGGGAACTGATGGAGGCTGCATTGTCGTACTCCTTCGGGGGTAGGGCGCGGCGGAGACGGAGAACCGGCTCGGGCAGCCGATCACCACACGCGAATCGATTCGCGTGGGCACTGGCACGCGCAACGGGAGAGACGATATCTAGAGGGAAGCACATACGACGGCCGAACCGTCTGTCAAGGCCCACGTCCTGTGCGTCTCGCCGATCCGAGCGCGATGAAAGTATCATCGCGCCGCTTGCCGGTACGGGCCCCCGTCTGTTCTACTGTCGTCGAACCGGTTCGGCAAGCGGCGGGCCGACCGGGATCAGTGAGACGAGAAGAGGCGCTGCTGGATCTCCCTGCGGTAGTCGTCCAGAGTGTTGTCGATGTGCGTCGCGGCGGCCTGCGCGGCCGCCTCGGGATCGCCGGCGCGGATGGCCCGGTAGATGGCATCGTGCTCCTCGACGGCCTTGGCCGCGTGCTCGCCCACCGAGCCCCGCAGCCCGATCAGGCTCGACTGTGCCTGCAGCCGCCGGGCCTCCCGCACCGCGATCTGGAGGAACATGTTGTGCGAGGCGGTGGCGATGGCGGTGTGGAAACTGTCGTCGCCCCCGTTGAACAGGTCCTCGCGCCCGGTCTCGAAGCCGTGGCGGCACACGCCGGCCGCCTCCTCGATGGCCCGCAGCTCCGCGGGAGTGGCACGGTGGGCGGCCAGCCGGCTGGTCTCCATCTCCTGCGCCCGGCGGAACTCGAACAGCATGTAGACGTGGTCCAGGTCGGTGGGGAGGAAGAATGACGCCCAGCGTCCGGTGCCGAGCATCCCCTCGTCGTCGGCGACGTACAGGCCGCGGCCCTTCTGGGCGCGCACCCGGCCGAGCGCGGAGAGGATCTTCACCGCCTCTCGTACGACCGTGCGGCTGGTGCCCAGCTGCGCGGCCAGCTCGTTCTCTGTCGGCATGCGGTCGCCCGGACGAAGTTCAAGCCGGACGATCAACTCCAGTAGCTGCTCCGCGGCCACCTCGTAGCCCGGCCGGTATCCGCTTCCGCGCGGGGTGTCGGTCACCGTGCTTCCTCCTCGCCGTTCCCTTGCAAGAGTATGACTGATCGAGCCGGTTTCTCCCCGGCCTGGCGGACTCGGATCAGTACGAAACATCTGAACCGTTCATATGGGAGTGTCCGGCGAGAGGGGAGGTTCGGTGAACATCTCCGCTGGTGAACGGAGAAAAGGGGCTCGCGACGACCCGGATTTCACTGTACGAATGGAAAAATAGGTGGGCTTAAGGTCTTGACTGGCATCAGCGCTCCGATCGTAATTGGTAGCGAGGTCCCGGCGTACGAGCCCCTTCCGGAACCTCCGGGCCGGATCACGGACGGGAGGCGTTTCACGGCCCTCCGCGTCCCCCGCCGGCCACGTCCGCACTCCCACTTCACCGGCGTGACCTGACCAGACACCTAACCCCCCAAGGAACCACCGTGCGATCAACTTCGCCCGTCGCGGCGCTGAGACCGGTCCTGACCGGAATCGCCGCCGCGGCGCTGGCCTCGGCGGCCGCCCTCGTCTCCCCGGCCGCCCCGGCGCTCGCGGCCACCACGACCTTGTACGCGTCACCCTCCGGCTCCGGCACCGCCTGCACCTCCGCCCAGCCGTGCTCACTCCCCGCCGCGCAGACGGCGGTGCGGTCGCTGAACGGCGCGATGTCCGGCGACATCGTCGTGGAGCTGGCCGACGGGGTCTACCGGCTCTCCGCTCCGCTCCGGCTGACCGCCGCCGACTCCGGAAACAACGGCTATACCGTCAGATGGCAGGCCGCGCAGGGTGCGCACCCTGTCATCAGCGGCGCCCGGGCGGTCACCGGATGGTCGCAGGCCGACTCCGGGAAGAACATCTGGCGCGCCAACGTCGGCGCCGGAATCGACGCCCGGCAGCTGTACGTCGACGGCGCCCTCGCCACCCGCGCCCGCACCCAGGTGAACCGGGCCGACTTCACCGCGACCGGCGCGGGGATGAGGTTCAGCAACGGCGCGTTGAACTACCTGAACAACCTCGCCGACCAGAACCGGGTCGAGCTGGAGAGCATCGGTTCGTTCACGGACCGGTATGTGCGGGTGCAGAGCATCAGCGGGAACTTCATCACGATGCAGCAGCCCGGCTGGAACAACAACATGTTCGGATACGACGTGTTCACCACCCCGCACCGGGCGGGCCCGCTCTACCTGCAGAACGCCTACGAGTTCCTCGACTCGCCGAACGAGTGGTACCTCAACCCCGGGACGGGCGTCCTCTACTACATTCCCCCCGCCGGGCGGAACGTGAACGACGTCAGCGTCGAGCTGCCCGTCCTGCAGTCCCTGGTGAACGTCGGAGGCACCTACGACGCGCCCGCGCACCACATCACGTTCAGCGGGATCACGTTCACCGGCACCAGCTGGCTGGGGCCCAGCAGCAACCAGGGTTTCGCCGACCAGCAGACCGGCGCCTACATCGCCGGTAACTGGAACTGGCCGGGCGACCTGCCGAATTCCTGCCAGGAGGGCTGCCCGCAGTTCGAGGCCACCAGGCCGAACTGGTACCAGATGCCCGCCGCCGTGCAGGTCTCCGCGGCCAAGAACATCACCTTCACCGACTCCCGGTTCGTCAACCTGGGCCAGACGGCCATCGGAATCGGCAACGACGCCAACGCCCACGCGAGCGGTGTCGGCCTGGGCGCCTCCGACATCGCGGTGACCCGGTCGGAGATCGCTCACAGCTCGGCCGGCGGCATCGTGGTCGGCGGTGTCCGCGCCGACGCGCACCACCCCGGCGATCAGCGGATGGTCAACCGGAACATCACCGTCAGCGACAACCGGATCCATGACCTCGGCCTGGACTACCGCGGCGTCGTCTCGGTTCTGACCACCTACGTCACGGGCAGCGACGTGTCCCATAACGAGGTCTACAACATGCCCTACACCGGCATGTCGATCGGATACGGCTGGGGCGCCAACGACGCGGGCGGCAGCAACCATTACGCCGACCGCGGCCTGTACAACTACCAGCCGCGGTACACGACGGCCACCACGGCGTCCGGCAACCGGCTGGTCGGCAACTACGTGCACGACGTCATGCAGCAGATGACCGACGGCGGATGCATCTACACGCTGTCGGCCAACCCGAACGCTCTGATCAGCGACAACTACTGCCTGCGGACCAACGGCTGGTTCGGGATCTACTTCGACGAAGGCTCCAAGTACTACACCGCCAGGAACAACGTCCTCGCCGACACCGGTACCTGGGCCACCGCCAACTACTGGTTCGCCGAGAACATGGGGAACTTCACCGTCACCGGCAACTGGTCGACCAACGGCAGCACCAACGTGACCAACGGCGACCGCGGCAACGTCGTCAACGGCAACGTCACGGTCACCAACGGCAACTGGCCGTCGGGAGCCCAGGCCGTGATGTCGTCCGCCGGGCCCAGGAACGGGGTGTCGCCCTCGCCCACTCCGTCGTCCTCGGGGAGCACGAGCGCGCTGCGGGGCGTCGGGTCCGGCCGGTGCCTGGACGTCGACGGCGCCTCCCAGACCAACGGCGCGCAGACGCTGATCTGGGACTGCCACGGCGGCGTCAACCAGCAGTGGACCTCCACCAGCGCCGGCGAGCTGCGCGTCTACGGCAACAAGTGCCTGGACGTCAGCGGCGCGGGCACGGCCGACGGCTCCAGCGTGATCATCTGGGACTGCAACGGCCAGAACAACCAGAAGTGGCGCCTCAACTCCGACGGCACCATCACCGCCGTGGGCGCCAACAAGTGCCTGGATGTGTCCGGGTACGGCACCGCCAACGGCTCCAAGGTGCACATCTGGAGCTGCCACGGCGGCACCAACCAGCAGTGGACCCGGACCTGACGCCGGCGGTCTCCCTTCGGGGATAGCCCCGGATCGCCGTGCCCCTGCAGATCTCGTCCGTTCAGCGACCCCGGCACCGCGGCTTCGTGAGAAGTGGCCGCGGTGCCGGAGTTCGCCGAGCCGGCGAAAGCGTGCGACGGCGACGCCGACCGCTCACGTGGCCCCCCGCCGCGTCGCCGGCCGCCGGCGAGCCCGATGCGAACGCCGGGACCTGGCCGCGGTCCGGGCGTCTCGTCTCGCCGCCCCCACAGGGCCATCCGAACAACCTCCGACCCGTGGGAAACGATGAATCACGGCGCGGGCCGCGCCGCGCGTGCGAGCTCCACGGCTCCGACCACTCCCGCGCGATCGCCGAGGGATGGTGCGGTGACGTACTCGTTCATGGTTTCGGGGTCGGCCGGCAGCGGCGGACCCGGGTAGCCTCCGGCGAGACCGAGCAGGCGCGCCCGCACTTCCGGAAGCAGCGAAGGGTGCTCGGCGACGCCTCCGCCCACGACGATCCGCTCGGGAGACAGCGTGTAGGTCAGGTTCATGACGGCGAGGGCGACGTACTCGGCCTCGAGTCTCCAGGCCGACTCGTCGTCCAGATGCTCGGCGGGCCGCCCCCATCGCCGGCGCATCGCCTCGCCCGACGCGAGCCCTTCGAGGCAGTCGCCGTGGAAGGGACAGCAGCCCGGGAACGGGTCCCGGACCGGATCGTGGGGGATGCGGATGTGCCCGAACTCGGGGTGCAGGAGTCCGTGCACGAGCCCGTCGTTCACCACCGCTCCCACGCCGATTCCGGTGCCCACGGTCATGTAGGCCAGCGAGCCGAGCCCCACGCCCGCTCCGCGCCGCCATTCCCCCAGCGCGGCGGCGTTGACGTCCGTTTCCAGGCGGACGGGTACACCCAGCGCGGCGCGCAGCGGGGAGACGACGTCGGTGTTCGCCCAGCCCGGCTTGGGCGTGGCCAGGATGCGGCCGTACGTCGGCGAGCCCGGCCGCACATCGACCGGGCCGAAGGTGCCGACACCGATCGCGGCGAGGGGCCGGCGGTCCCCGAAGAACCGCACCACGGCGCCGATGGTCGTCTCCGGCGTGGTCGTGGGGATCACTTCGGTCGCGAGAACGTCTCCCCCGGCGCCGGCGACCGCGCACACCCACTTCGTCCCGCCCGCTTCGATCCCCCCGTAGACGGGGGCAGTCGCTTTCATCGGAGACCTCCGAGGAAACCCCCGCCTTCAGGCGTGGGAGGAATCGGATTCCTGCGGAGCAGGGCAGGGAAAGACGAATCGCCGCTGGGCGATCGTGGTCTGCCGGCCGAATACGCCGCAGGGCTTCACAAGCTGACATGGTAGATCGGAACCTCGCCCGCAAGGCCAGGGGCGAGGGGGCCAACCGGGCCAAGGCCCGGCGCAAGGTCGCGCGGATCTACGCCCGCATCACCGACCGCGGGCGCGACCACCTGCACAAGCCGACCACTCGACTCGTGCGCGAAAACCAAACGCTCGTGATCGAGGACCTGACCGTCCGCAACATGGTCAAGACTCGCGTCGGCGGCGCCGGCGCCCCGTGCGGGACGGTCCCGTTCACCCGGCCAGCAGGCGGAGCAGCAGGTCCTTGAGATCCGTCGCCTCGAACCGTTCCCTGGCCGCGGAGGGATCGGAGCAGAGCAGCACCGGTGCGTCGGCGGAGTCGGCGGGAAGCACCCCATGCGAGCCGCGTACGGCACGGGCGCCCCGGTCGAGGCCGACGACGTTCATGAGGTAGCGCATGCCGAGCTTCTTCCGCAGCAGTGCCACACCGGCCCTCCGCTTGGCGGCGCCGGGGTCCGCCGGGTCGAAGAAGAGCTCCGCCGGGTCGTAGCCGGGCTTGCGATGAATGTCGACGAGCCGGGCGAAGTCGGGTGCGCGGGCGTCGTCGAGCCAGTAGTAGTAGGTGAACCACGCGTCGGGCTGGGCGAGCAGGACCAGCTCGCCGGAGCGGGGGTGGTCCAGCCCGTGCGCCTTCTTTCCGCTTTCGCCGAGCACCTCGGCGACGCCGGGCAGGGACGCGCAGAGTTCGGCGGCGGCCGGCACGTCGGCGGGGTCGGCGACGTAGACGTGCGCCACCTGATGGTCGGCGACGGCGAAAACGCGCGAGGTCCACGGATCGAGATACTCCATGCCGTCCTGGGTGTAGACGTTCAGGAGCCCTTCAGCGCGGAGCATCCGGTTGACGTCGACGGGGCGGGAGACGTCGGTGATGCCGTACTCCGACACGGCGACGACGGTCCTCCCCTGCGTCGCCGCTGCGTCCAGCAGCGGTGCCAGCACGGTGTCGAGCTCGGCGGCCGCCGCGGCGGCGCGCGGGTCTGAGGGGCCGTACCGCTGCAGGTCGTAGTCGAGGTGGGGGATGTAGGCCAGCGTCAGATCGGGGTCGTGCGCTGTCATGACGTGCCGGGCGGCGCGGCAGATCCAGGTCGATGAGGCGATGCCGGCTCCCGGCCCCCAGTAGCTGAACAGGGGGAAGGCGCCGAGCGCCGCGGTGAGCTCGTCGTGCAGCTCCGGCGGGTAGGTGTAGCAGTCGGCCTCCTTGCGCCCGTCGGCGTAGTAGATCGGCCGGGGGGTGACCGTCCAGTCCACGTCCGCGCCCATGGCGTACCACCAGCACACGTTCGCCACCGTGAGGCCGGGCCGCTCGCGGCGGGCGGCCTGCCACACCTTCTCTCCGCCGACGAGCGCGTTGTGCTGGCGCCACAGCAGAACCTCGCCCAGGTCGCGAAAGTACCAGCCGTTGCCGACGACGCCGTGATCGGCCGGCGGGACGCCGGTGAGGAACGTGGACTGCACCGAGCAGGTGACGGCGGGCAGCACGGTGCCGAGTTCCGCCTGGAAGCCGCCGGCGGCGACGGCCCGGAGCCGCGGCATGTGCGCCAGCAGCCGTGGGGTCAGCCCCACCACGTCCAGGACCAGCAACGACGTCATGTACTCACTCCAAGGTCACACAGCTCGGCACGGGCGAAGTCCAGCTCGCCGGCGATGCCGGCGGCGAGCTGTCCGGGGGTCCGCGGGCGCAGGGCGGGTGGCAGCACCCCCCAGGTGTAGGTCTCCACGTCGAAGTGGTCGCAGAGCGGCCGCGGCCCGCCGACGAGCTCCGCGAGCGCCGTTCGCAGCACGGGGATGGTCGTGGCCAGCGGCGCCGGCGGTGAGATGTGGAGAGGAACGTGGTAGTGGACCCGCCACGGCCCGGGAAGCCGCCGCTCGAAGGCCTCGTCGAGGTCGTCGGCGGCGGCGCCGGCGGGATTGCGCGTCTGATGCAGGAAGCGCGGCTCGGCGTACTCCCGCAGGGCGTCCGGGTCCGCGGTCTCCAGGGCGGCGGAGAGCTGGACCTTGACGACCGGCAGACCGGCCCGGCTCAGCTCCTTCAGCGCACCGGCCGGCTCCTCCCAGGCGCAGGCCAGGTGGGCGAGGTCCAGGCAGACGCCGAGCCGGTCGCCGTCGACGCCGGCGAGCCGTGCCACCGCCTGGCCCGTCGTCTCCACGACGCAGCCGGGCTCGGGTTCGAACCCCACCCGTATCACCCGCCCGGTGGCGGACTCGATGGCGGCCAGACCGTCGGCCAGCCGATCGAGCCGGCGTGCGGCGAGGTCGGCCATCCCGGCGTCCCAGGGGTCGCGCCAGGCGAGCGGCAGCGTCGAGATCGACCCTCTGGCCACGTCGCCGGGCAGCAGGTCCGCGAGGATGAGCGCCAGGTCCAGGGTGTACGACAGACGATCCCGGGTGGTCCAGTCGGGATGGTAGACGGCGTGCTTGACGACCTTGTCCTGGAAGGAACGGTACGGAAAGCCGTTGAGCGTGACCACCTCCAGGCCACGGGCGGTCAGCTCGCGGCGGAGCCGGGCACGCAGGGCGGGGTCCGCGGCGAGGGCGGCGGCGACGGGCGCCGCCAGCCAGAGCCCGAGCCCCAGGACGTCCGTGCCGAGGCGGACGCGGATCGGGACCGCGTAGGTGTCGAGCTGGGCGATGACGCCGTCGAGATCCTCGGCCGCGTGCACGTTGGTGCAGTAGCCGAGGTGCAGCGGGGCTCCTCCCGGATGGCGTAGCCGCATCAGCTGCCCCCGCGCTTGATGGAGCTGCCGGCGAAGGTGGGCTGGTCCGCGTCGGTGCCGGCGCCGGTCAGGTCGAGACGCCCGGAGCCGCTGTAGAACTCCACGGGGTTGCGCCACAGCACCCGGTCGACGTCGTCCTCGGTGAACCCGGCGGCCAGCATGGCCGTCCCGGTCTCCAGCGTGAGCAGCGGGTCCGAGACGCCCCAGTCGGCGGCCGAGTTGACCAGCACCCGCTCCGTGCCGTACCGCCGGAGGATCTCCACCATGCGAGGCGGCGACATCTTCGTCTCCGGGTAGACGGAGAAGCCCATCCAGCATCCGGAGCCGTGCACGATGCCGACGGTGACCTCGTTGAGGTGGTCGACGGCGACCCGCTCGGGCGCGATCCCCGAGGCGGCGACCACCTCCAGAGTGCGCCGGGTGCCGCCGGCCTTGTCGCGGTGCGGGGTGTGGACGAGCGCCGGCAGGTCGTGCTCGACGGCGAGGGCGAGCTGCCGCTCGAAGGCGTCGTCCTCCTCCGGGGTCATCGAGTCGTAGCCGATCTCGCCGACCGCGACGACCCGGTCCTTGTCCAGGTAACGCGGCAGCAGATCGAGCACGGGGCGGCAGCGCGGGTCGTTCGCCTCCTTGGGGTTCAGCGCGATCGTCGCGTGGTGGACGATGCCGAACTGGGACGCCCGGTACGGCTCCCAGCCGATCAGCGAGTCGAAGTAGTCGGTGAACGATCCGGTGTTGGTGCGCGGCTGCCCCAGCCAGAAGGCCGGCTCGACGACGGCCCGGACTCCGGCCGCGGCCATCCGCGCGTAGTCGTCGGTGGTGCGCGACGTCATGTGGATGTGCGGGTCGAAGATGCGCATCAGGACTCCTCGCGGGTCAGACGGTCGAGCAGGTCGGCGGCGTCGGCGGGCATGGAGCGTCCCGCGGCGGCGCGCTCGTCGGCGAAGGCGGCCAGCATGACCGCCAGCTCACGGTCGGCCCGCTCGTCCAGCCCGTCGACGACGGTCAGCGGCACCGCCATGAACACGCACTTGAGCACCGCCTGCCGCCAAGCGGCCTGGTGGAGGTGCCGGGCGTACGGCCCGAGGGCGGCGGCCAGCAGCCGCGCGTCGTTCGTGCGGATCGCGTCGTGCAGCAGGGGCAGCCCCGCCGCGCCGACGGCGAGCATGGGCAGGGCCTTGAGCACGGCCCGCTTCTCGTCGGCGTCACCGTAGCGGTAGAGGTCGCCGATCTCGGTCTCCACTCGGTCCGCCGGCAGCGCGGCGAGCAGCAGCGCCCGCGTGGCCTCGTCCGCCGTCCAGCCGGGCACGCCGGGCAGTGGCGCGCGACCGGCCCGCCGTCCGGCCTGGACGAAGGACCGGCCGATCGTTTCGGGTCGCTCGCTCGCCGCGGTGAGCGCGGCCTCCGCCCATTCCCCTCGCGGCGTTTCCCGCAGCGCGGCGCGCAGCCGCTCCGGACCCGTCATCCCGCTCTCCCTTCGCCACGACGCCCGGACGCGTGCTCGGCTCTGCGCAGGAACTCGATGGAGCGTGCGGCCACGGCGGGCGCGGCGTGGCAGTGCCGGGGAAGCTCGACCGCGACCAGGCCCCGGTAGCCGGCGTCGTCGAGCGCGCGCAGCACCGGCGGGAAGTCGATCTCGCCTTCCCCGAACTCCAGATGTTCGTGCACGCCCCGTCGCATGTCGTCGATCTGGACGTTGACCAGGTGCCCGGCGACGGCCGCGACGCAGTGGGGCACCGGGTCGGGCTCGTTGCAGCGGCAGTGCCCGATGTCCAGCGTGATGCCGAAGCCGTCCGGAGATCCGAGCGCCTCGTGCAGCGTCCGCCACCCGGCGATCGTCTCGACGAGCATCCCCGGCTCGGGTTCGAATCCCAGCGGCACCCCGGCGCGCCGCGCGGCGTCGAGAACACGCTCGCAGCCGTCGACCAGCCGGTCCCAGGCGATGGCCCGGTCGAGCCGGGCCGGGCGGATGCCGGACCAGAACGACACCGCCTCGGCGCCGAGGTCAGCGCCGATCGCGACGGCGCGGCGCAGGAAGTCCACCCTTCGGTCCCGGTCGTCGTCCAGCAGTGTCGGTGCGTGCTTGCGCCGTGGATCGAGCAGGTAACGCGCACCGGTCTCGACGACCACCGCCAGCTCGAGGTCGCGCAGCCTGTCGGCGACCTCCGCCACGCGCCGTCCCAGCCCGTCGGCGTACGGGTCGAGGTGGCAGTGGTCGAGCGTCAGGGCCACCCCCTCGTAACCGAGGCCGGCGATGACGTCGAGGGCGTCCGGCAGCCGGTGACCGGCGAAACCGTTGGTGCCGTAGCCGAATCTCATGTCACGGAGGTCTTCCTGACCAGGCGCCGGGCCGGCGGGACCGCCGCCGCGAGGGCGAGACCGAGGAGGGGGGCGCCGCCGCGCGCGGCGAGGGCTCCCTGGAGGGCCGGCAGGCTGACGATGCCCGCGCTGACCGCGTCACGGACACGCTGGGCGGAGGGATCGGCGACGGCGCGGACCTGCGGGAGACCGAACTGCACGGCGTACCAGCCGGCGAGGGCCGGCCGCACCGGGCCGGCGGCGCCGCGGGCGGTGGCGGCGGTGAGCGCGGCGGTGCCCGCCAGAGTCGCAGCGGGCAGGCGCGGGTCCGCCCCCGACACCTCCGCGTGTGAGAGCGCGGTGAGCAGGTACGTGTGCGCGGCGATGGTGAGCGCGCAAGGCAGCGCGGCGGCGGTGCGGGATCCGGTGGCGGCGCCCAGCAGCACGTCGAGGCCGCGGCAGAGCGCCATCGTCACGGGACCGGCGGGGGTGCCCTTGGCCGCCACGTCGTACGCCCAGACGGCGGCGGCCAAGGGGGCGGCCACCGCCAGGGCACGCCGACCGCCCGCGAGCCCGGCCACGGCGACCCCGGCGACGGTGAGCCCCACCGCTGCGCCGAGAGCCGTACGGGCCGACACCCGCCCCGAGGGGATGGGTCGCTCCGGCCGCTCGACCGCGTCGAGGTGCCGGTCGGCCCAGTCGTTGGCCGCCATCCCCGCCCAGTACAGGAAGACCGAGGAGCAGGCCAGGCCGATGGTACGGCGGCCGAGCGTCCTACCTGCGGCCGCCCCGGCGATCACGTCGCCGGGTACCGACAGCGCGGCCGGTGCCCGGACCAGGTCGATCAGGTCGCGGAGCGCCGTCATCGCGCCGTCCCCCGCGGGCCGAGCGCGTCCACGGCGACCCGTAACGCCTGCCACTGCTCGGCCAGCCCGTGCGGGACCTCTCCGAGGGGGTCCTTGAAGAAGAAGGCCAGTTCGGTGAGCGGCCCCGTGCGGCCGGCCCGGTGCGCGGCCGCCGTCAGCCGCGCCAGGTCCAGGATCAACGGCGCGGCCAGCGCGGAGTCGCAGCCGTGCCAGGTGAACTCCATGCGCATGCGGGTTCCGAGGAAGCCCTCGAAGGAGATCAGGTCCCAGGCGGTCTTGAAGTCGTCGAGGTCCTCGACATAGTCGATTCTGATGTCACCCTGCGGGGCGTAGCCGAGGGTCTCGGTCAGCACGCGCTGTTTGCTGGCGGACTTGGCCGCGTTGGCCGTCGGCTCGGCCAGGTTCGCGCCGTCGCCGCCGCCCAGCAGGTTGATCCCCGACCAGGTGCGCACCTTCAGGTTGCGTAGGGCGAACATCGGGGCGAGCACCGACTTGACCAGGGTCTCGCCGGTCTTGCCGTCGTGGCCGGCGTACGGAAGCCTCTTCCTGCGGGCCAGGGTGTCGAGGGCGGGCAGGCGGGCTCCGGTGGAGGGCGTGAAGTCGACGTACGGGCAGCCGGCCCGGAGCGCGGCGTAGGCCGCCAGTGCGCTGGGCGGCAGGACGGGCTCCGGACCGTCCAGCGCGGCCCGCAGCGCGTCGAGATCGGTGTGGGCGGGATGTGGGCGCGCCGCCGGTTCCGTGGTCGACACGTTGATCACCACGACGCGATCCAGCCGGTGTCGCCGGCGGAAGTCGTCGAGGTCGGCGCCGATGGCGTCCGCGACCTCGGCTTGGGTGTCGCGGAGCGGCAGCGGCCGTACGTCCTGCTCGATCTCCAGTAGCGCGTCCCGCACGGCCGGGGCGAGCCGGGCCGGAACGATTCCCGCCTCGGCCAGCGCGGCGGCCTTCTTGCCCAGGGGGATCGAGGAGATGTCGTGGCCGCCGAAGACCAGCTCCCCTATGCCGGGGAGGGCGTCGCTGTGCAGCTCGGGCGACTCCAGGACGCATCCGATCGGCTCGGCCAGGCCCGCCCGCACCGCCAGCGCCCCGAACATGCTGGTGACCGCGACCGATCCTCGTGCTCCGATCAGCCATACTCCGGTTCTCATCTGTCTCCTTTCGCTGGGAGGGACGGTGGAGTGCTCACGGTTCGAGACGCACCCCGGGGAACCGCCTGACGCGGCGCCGGGAGCCTTCTTGGATGTGGCTGCGTCTGGTGGTCCCGCCCGCCTGGCGGCGCCGACTGGCACCACCGCTACGGCACCGAGGTCGGCGTCAACGTTGCCGAAGCGGCTCCGGGAGCCGATCCAGGCGGGCGGGACGTTCTGGTGGGGAAAGGGACATGGTGGGGATCCCGTCCGCCTGACCGCATGCGGCATGGCCGCGGCACTCGATGGGGGCGGGCTGCGACGCGGAACAGGACGGTCAGGCGGACGGGATGCTCATGGCGACCGGTGGCCGGCGGGTACCGCCGAACGGTCGCCCGCCTCCGCCGACGGGTGAGGGATTTCCTGGATCGTTAGCGCTAACACCACGCTCTGCGAAACAGCGCTCCTCTCCTTCGGCTGATG
Source organism: Sphaerimonospora mesophila (assembly GCF_001417795.1). Classification (NCBI taxonomy): domain Bacteria; kingdom Bacillati; phylum Actinomycetota; class Actinomycetes; order Streptosporangiales; family Streptosporangiaceae; genus Sphaerimonospora; species Sphaerimonospora mesophila. The sequence goes on from NZ_BCBX01000044.1 coordinate 47,789, forward strand.
AAGGTGGTGGTGCAGCGGAGCAAACACGACACGACGGGGTCCCGTCAAGCATCCGGCCGGTTCCTCCCGCTGGGCCCGTGCGTCGGCTGGGACACCGTCTGAAACGTTCATCAAAGCGCGGCGGGGGTGCCTGTGCAGAGCGGCAGTGGATCGAAACGGTTCGAAAGGTCTCTTGACAGGCGACACCCGTGGTTTCCACACTGAGCACTCGGGCGACCTCCACCTGCCGGGGTCGGTGGTGGACGGCAGGGGGACGCCCAATGCGACGCGATTCGACGCGCGTGGGTGAACAGCTCGCCGAACTCGGGGCGCTCCAGTGGGTGGAGGCGGCCGGAGGTGCCCGGGTCCTCGATCCGGGCCTGGTAAAGGCGGTCTATCGGCCACTGGTCGGTGGAGACCCGCTCGTGGCCCCGGTCGGCCTCACCTTCGTCACCTACGAGAACCCGCCTGGCATCCACACCGCCGCCGAGCGCGTACAGGCGTTCAGGACCGGCCCGCAGGGCGAGTGGTTCAACCACGTCAACGTCAACGCCCACGACCACGGCGGCCACTTCATCCCCTGGGAGAACCCCGACGCCTGGGTGAACGACCTGCGCCGCACTTTTCGCGGCCGCAGGCCCTGAACGGCAGGACGTCCAGGCCCACGCGGCGGCGGGCTCCGGTCCGTTCACCGGTCTGTTCTGAGAGCCCACCGCATTACTCCCCCGGTCGTAGAGTGCCGGCCCGCTACTCCTGACGAGGTAGCCGGGAGAGTCGTCCCCGGGCCGACGACGGAGAGGAATCCGGCGCGGAAGCATTTCCACTGACGGATCCTCTTCGGAAAGGACGAATCGACGATGCTGTTCGTTGAGCTACTGGTGCCCAGGGGTGTTTTCGATGAGCGAGAGCGCCGAAACCTCGCCGAGCGGCTGACCGGGCGGCGCCTGCTGTCGGCCGGGGAGACGCAGGCCGCCGATCCTGGCGTGATCGACCTGTTCGAGTCACTCAGCCATGTGGTGGTGCGCGAGGAGGAGGTATGGAACGCCGGCGGTCGGCTGCTCGACGCCTCGCAGCGCCCCTGGTATGTGGTCAACGTGATCGCCGGGATGTGGGGAAAGGAGATGAGCGAGCACCTCATCTCGCGCATCACCGCTGAGCTGGCGCAGGCGGAAGGCAATCCCGAGCCGCGGGCCGTGGTGCATGTGATCAGCCTTCCCGAGGGAGGCTACGGCCTGCGCGGGCGGGCCCAGCACTCCTCCGACGTCCTGCAGCTGATCGAGCAGGCCAAAACCGGCTCTGCGGCCCCGGTCCCGGACAACATGATCGTCGATCCGGTCTGCGGCGCCACCGTCCCGCTCGAGGACGCCGTGATCCTGGAGCGCGATGGGCGGACGTACGGCTTCTGCTGCACCCACTGCCGCGGGCACTTCGTCAAGCGGTCGAGCGGCGCGGCGGCGTCCGCATGATCCGGTCCGGGAGGAGTCCGGGGGCTGCCCGGTCATGGTCGACGCCGTGGCGCCCTACCATGCGGCGTTCGTCGCGGCGATGCGCCGGGTCTACGGAAAGGTGCTGAGTTCCGGCCTTCCACGGATCACCCGCTACCGGCCCGGCGCGTCCCGGTTCACGCTCGTCGATCCGTCCGGGAACTCGATCATATTCATCCAGCGCGACGAGCCGGCCGAGTTGGAGTATGGCGGATCGAGAAAGCTGACGGGCCTGGCCAAGGCGCTCGACAACGCCCGGATACTGCGCGAGTTCAAGAACGATGACCTGCAGGCCTTCCGTGCGCTCAAGTCCGCGGTACGCAGGCATGGCGCGGACGCCTCGCTGGTCGAGCGGGCCATCGCCCTGTGTCACCTTGTCGACCTGGCCACGACCCTCGGTGCGCCCACCGATCCCTGGCTCGCCGATCTGCGTGGTCTGGAGCTCACCGCTGACGACAGGCAGTACGTCGAGTCCGAACTCGGGCATCTCCCCGGGCTTCAGGAGTGGCTCCCCTAAACGTGAAGCGGCTCCTTCTCACGTCTCATCCGGCGCCGGCCGATCCGTCGGGACGACCGATCAACCGTCTGAGAAACGCCCTTACGGTACGCCTGCGGTTCGATGCCGAAGCTCCTCAGGGGACGCATTCCCCGTAACCGTGGTCGCGAGGACAGCGAGGATCCCAGTGAGGGCCGTAGTCCAGCAGTGAGGCGGCCAGATCGGGATAGGCGGCGGCCCAGACATCGTCGAAGAAGAACCACTGACGGTAGCCGAAGTAACCGTCGATATGGATGGCCATCTGAGCGACGTGCTCGCTGTGACGAATGATCGTGCGGTCTGGATCGCGGCCGTGGGACGGCTCGAACCCCTCCAGCAGGCGCAGCGCGAACTCGTGCGCCTGCCGGTGAGCGTCGTACGTCTCGGCGATCTCCCGCTCGAAGTCCGGCCAGCGGTTGCATCGCTTGAGGGCGGGACCGATCTCGTCCTCGCCGGGTGCCACGAGGGCGCGCAAGACGACCAACTCCTCGGGCCACTCGTCGAGGGTGGCGCCGGCCTCCCGCAAGGTGGCAGCGAACCGGGGCAACCGGACGCCGGGAAAGCACACCGGCGTGTTCCCGCCGATGCTGTCGGAGGTGGCGTAGGAGGTCAGGACGACGGCGTAGGTCGCCCCTTCACCCGCGGGCGGCACGGATGCCTGGGTCCGGGTCGGCATCGGACAGGTGAACGGCCGGCCACCGGAGAAGCCGGCGGGGACATCGGGTAGCGCCCACCCGTCGTGCAGCAGGTAGGCCCAGCGGTCCGGCTCGGCCGCCACAAGGGCATCCTCGACGAAGAAATAGGCCAGCATGACCTCATCGTCATCGGTGAGCACCCGCACGCTGTGTTCGTCGATCCGTAGTTCCTGTTCAACGTAGAGGTGTTCCTCCAGCAGGCGGTGCAGTTCTGCCGTTGTCTCGGGTGCCGGCAGTCCGGTCTCGAAGATGCTGGAGAGGCCGTAGACATCCGCGCCGAGCTCGCGTTCAAGCCACCCGTCTGCGTCGCCCTCCTTTGTCTGCTCCCACGCCCAGCGGAACCAGCCGAGCACCGTCTCATCGGGGAAGTGACGCACCAGCCTGCCGGAAGGACCCTGGTAAAGGCTGCGGTAGATGAAAAAGACCATGCCACCGACCCTTCCAGATGCCCCCGACAAAGCGTCTTCCGCCGGATCCGCTCCGCGCCTCGATCCCGTCACCACCGAATCCGCGACAGAGCCGATCACTGGGCAGACCCTCACCCGGCGGACGCGAGAGATGAAAGTTTCACGACATCTCATCGCAACGGTGCGAACGCGTCACGGTAAGAGCCCAGGCGGCGCGCCGACGGCACCCGGGCGTCGGAGAAATTTGATCCACGTTCTTGACGCCGGGACCTTCATTGAATTGACTCGCCACAACTGGCAATCGCGAATCAGTGTCGGACGACAATTGATGTTAGCGCTAACACCCGCTCGCACAGGCCTGCCGTATCGGTACGTCCGATCATGATTCCTGATCGAGAGAAGAAGGCATGATGCTTTTCGGGAGCCTGAGAAGGGCGCTCGCGGCCGGGGCGAGCGCGGTGCTCGCCACCGCCTGCCTGGTCGGCGGTGGTACGGCCCGGGCCGCGGCATCGCAGCCGTGTGACATCTACGCCGCGGGCGGGACGCCGTGTGTGGCGGCGCACAGCACGACCCGTGCGCTGTACGGTTCCTACAACGGCCCGCTGTACCAGGTGCGGCGCTCCTCGGACAACGCCACTCGCGACATCGGCGTGCTGAGTGCGGGCGGTGTGGTCAACGCCGCCGCCCAGGACTCGTTCTGCGCGAACACGTCCTGCGTCATCACCATCATCTATGACCAGTCCGGCCGCAACAACCGCCTCACCCAGGCACCTCCCGGCTACTGGAAGGGCCCTGCCCCTGGCGGATGGGACAACCTCGCCGACGCGAAGGCGGCCCCGATCACCATCGGCGGCCAGAAGGCGTACGGTGTCCGCGTGGAGCCCGGCACCGGCTACCGCAACAACAACACCAACGGCGTGGCGACCGGCGACCAGCCCGAGGGCATCTACGCAGTCGTCGACGGCACGCACTACAACCAGTGGTGTTGCTTCGACTACGGCAACGCGCAGACAGATGGCCTGGCCGACGCCCCAGCCATCATGGAGACCGTCTACTTCGGCGCCGACAAACAGTGGGGCTACGGGGACGGAGCCGGTCCATGGATCATGGCCGACTTGGAGTGGGGACTGTTCTCCGGGGTGAACGCGGGCTACAACAGCCTTCCGTCGATCAACCACCGTTTCGTCACGGCCATGGTCAAGGGCGAGCCGAACCACTGGGCGATCCGGGGCGGCAACGCGCAGTCGGGCGGCCTGACGACCTATTTCGACGGACGGCGCCCCAACGGCTACCACCCGATGAAGAAGGAAGGCGCCATCCTGCTCGGCATCGGCGGCGACAACAGCGTCTCCGGCCGCGGCACCTTCTTCGAGGGCGTGTTGACCTCCGGCTACCCGTCGGAGGCCACCGAGAACGCCGTACAGGCCAACATCGCCGCCGCCGGCTACGCACCGGCGAGCGGCGCCGACCCGCAGCAGAACGTCCAGATCGTGGGCGGCCAGTCCGGCCGGTGCGTCGACGTGCCGAACTCCAGCACCACCAACGGCACCCAGGTGCAGCTGTGGGACTGCTGGGGCGGCATCATGCAGCGCTGGACCTACACCTCCGGCAAGCAGTTGCAGGTGTACGGCAACAAGTGCCTGGACGCCTACGGACAGGGCACCGCCAATGGCACGCAGGTGATCATCTGGGACTGCAACGGCCAGGCCAACCAGCAGTGGAACATCAACTCCAACGGCACCATCACAGGCGTGCAGTCCGGGCTGTGCCTCGACGCCAACGCGGCCGGTACCACCAACGGCACAAAGCTCATCCTGTGGTCCTGTCACGGCCAGGCCAACCAGCAGTGGACCCTGCGCAGCTGATTCCGACGATCTGGTTGCACGCATGAGGGCGATCGGGTGAAACGCCCCGGGCAGAGGTCCGGACACCTGGAGGGCTACGGCCTCCCGGACCGGGCTTCTGCCCGCAAGGCGCGAAAACCGCCGTATGCGGCAGGCCGTGCTCGCCCGGCACACGACAGACCGGCTCGACACCGAACAGTTCGCGGTGTTCGTCGATGAAGGTCACGAGGTGTCCGGAGAACAGGGGAACCTCAGGATGCGCCGACCAGTGGGCGGACAGCACCAACTTTCTCGGCGGCGGCAGCTGCGCGCGCTGCGATCGCCGTGCTCCTGTCAGGGCGCAGGCACTCAACCCCGACCTCGACCTGGCCGATCTCATGAAGGGCATCGGCTACCCGACGTCATGCCGGATATCCGGTCGAAGCCAACTGCGTCGGCCGGGATGATGACGGGCATGATGTTCCGCACGGACAAGAGCGGGGACGGGGGTTCGTCCCGCCGGGAGATCCTCGTTGAGCTGTACGGCTCGCTGGATCGGCGCTACCGGCCCGAGGACGTCGCCGACCTGGTGCTGCAGGCACTGGATGGACGGCTGTCGCGGCGTGGGCGGGTGGTGCTGGAACGCGGGGCCAGGCACTCCTCCCGCAGGCAGGGATGGTTTTCCTCCATGTCCACCGACTACGCCCGCCCCGTCGGCGGTGCCCGGCAGGTCGCCGCCACCACGCGCCTGTTCGACCACCGAAGGGAGGTCGACCCGGAGGATCCCGAATCACTGCTGGAGTTCGCCGCGGCCGTGGGACACGAGATCCAGTGGGCACCGGAGCGAGCCGACTTCCTGGCCGACCGCCTCAACCGCGACGCACGGGCGACGGCGGGGATCGAGCTGTCCAAGCGGCAGTACAACCGGCGGTTCCGCATGCTGGGCAGGATCGCCGCCAAGGCCGGCACGCTCCGCGTCGAGCAGGACAAGCGGCGCCTGCTCATGATCGGCGTCACCGGCTTCGGCACCGAAATCCCCCTCGATCGTTTCATCGCCGACATCGACGCGGCGTGCTTCGTGGCGTATTACACGGCCCGGCGCAAGACGCGCCGGCGGTTCAGTCTGTCCGGGCGGGACAACCCGTTCGACGAGATCGCCCAGGTGCTGCTGGAGCGGTGCACCGACCGCAACGACTGGTGGATGATCGCGCAGGTACGCACGACACCCGACGTGCTGCGCCACCTGGGCGACCGGGAACGGGGCCGGTTGCTCGGGCAGTGGTCGGCGGTCATGCGGCACAGCGCGGCGCTACTGGCCGCCCGCTGGAACCCCGCCACCGACCGCACCACGATGGTCGTCCAAAGCGGCGACGACTCCACCACCTGGAACAACCTGGCGGTGGCCTACAACGCCGCCCGCGCCGGGTGGCTCGCGTGCCTGGCCGCCCTGAACGCTTTGGACCTGCTGGAGGTGGCCTGCCCGGGCAAGGCCATGCGCTTGATGGCCGCCGACCTGGTCGCCTGGCACCACGCCGGCGGCGGCGACGTCGACCCCAACACCGCGGTGTGGGCGGCGCTGCCCCCACCCTGGGATGTGCTGGACGGCAGCGCGGCCTGCACCCGCACCGACGTCGAAGCGGCCTGCCGTACGGCCGGGCTCGACCCGGAGAAAGCGGGCTGGACCGCACCCCGAGTGCAGGGGGCGGTGGCGGTGTTCCGCCCGACGCCCGAGCTGGTGCACGGGGTGAGCATCGCCGACCCGGTGTGGGCGGCGCTGCTGCGACGGGCCGGGGTGTTCAGCGGCAAGCAGGTCAAACCGGGACTGGCCGCGGACGTCGCCCACGGGCTGGCCTCCGGGGTCGTGGTCAGTGATCTGCCCGCAGCCGACCATCCGGCACAATAAGCCGGTGACCTTGCCGTAGCTCAGCGGTAGAGCGCCCGGCTCTTCTCCGGGTGGACGCCGGTTCGAGCCCGGCCGGCAAGGTCCCCATCCATCGTCAACCGGCCCGACCACCATGCCCGCCGTTAACCTGTGGCGCCAGGCAGGCCCTCTCGAGCAGACTGGGTCTCGGCCCGCCGTAGCTCAGCGGTAGAGCGCCCGGCTCTGGGACCGGGTGGACGCCGGTTCGAGCCCGGCCGGCGGCGCCACCCACGATCAACGGGGTCCCCCTGCCGAAGCCCAGCGGCAGGAGGACCACCCGTGCGACGAGGCCTGGTGAGACAAGGCGGAACAGTGGCCGACACCCCGTTCGTGGCGGGCGAGACCGCGCTCGTTGCCTCCGTTGGGGACCTGCGACCACTCCCGCCAAGACTCCAGCCCGCAACAGCACCCCGGAACGATCGTTACACCGGTGTCGAGGTCTCGTATCTCGAGACCGCCGGGAAGGATGAACCCGTCCTGATGGAGGAGACCATCGACCAGAACGGTCGCGTCCCGCCCGGTCAGATCCGGACCGTCTCCGTCGTACAGGTTCACCTGCGCCAGGGCGGCGACGACCGCGCCGATCTCGGCGGGCAGGAGTCGGCCGGAGAGCACGAGCCGGGCGGCACCGTCCGCGACAGGCCATGCCCGAAAGCCATCGATCCTGCCTATCTCGACCGTCGGGAGGAGACGGACCTGCTGGACGTCACAGACCACCCGGGTGCCCCGACAGCCAGTCGCGGTGCGCTGCCTTGAGCCAGTCGCGTTCTTCGGTGGTCTCCAGGATGCAGTCCGCCCCGCCGTCGTAGGGGTGATACAGGCGGCGCAGCCCAGTGTCGGTGATGATGACGTCAACGCCTCCGTCGTCGGCGACGGCCCGGAGCAGCGGGTCGATCAACCCGGACTCCCATGGGCGTTCGCTGACGTACAGGTGCACGAACGTATCCCTGGCCGGATCTTCGTCCCGTAATGTCGTCCAGAACTCCGATCCGGGGTTCAGCGCGTGCGGGTCACACCCACCGAAGAATTCGATGGGCTTCCCCGAGGGTCCGTAGCCGGCCGTCACGATGTGAACCCGCTCACCGGCGAACAGTTCGCCGAGGACCGTGTTGTACCGGTGCAGCAGGGCCGAGGACCGTGTTGTATCGGTGCAGCAGGATCGCGTACTCGGCCTCGTCATCGGCATAGCGCTTGGAATCGGGCAGGCTGTGGAAGCGGACCCACCGGTCGTGGTAGGCGTTCTTCAGCTCGTACGCCAGCGGCGGGCACAGCGGCCACCGCTCGCGCCACAGCGCCGACAGGTCCGGCCGCCTGGATCCTGGTACATCCGTCACCGGCATGCGGTCAGGGTACAGATCAACGTGTTGGAGGCGCCAACATTTTTCGAGCCCGGCAGGAGTGAGGCCAATGAGCGGACGTGTCTCCCGTTGGGGCATCCGTTCAGGGTGGCTGCCGGACCGAGTGCCGCCCAGTCGCGTCGAGACGGAGAAGCGAGCGATGATCTCGCCGACGTCCGGCCTGCGACGACGCCACCCGCCGATTTCACGCCTTGGGCGTCTCAGCCGGGGATCAGCAAGACTGGGTCCCCCTGGGAAAGGACGCGAACACATGATCCAGCCTGGCGATTATGGTCTTTCCGGCTCTCTGGAGCGAGTCCTGGCTGATGTGGCAGCAGAACGGGCCGCTCAGGATGCGAAATGGGGCCTCCAGGCACATCCCGACGGCACCGGAGCGCGGTACGCGGCCGAGGCCGACCTGGCCAAGCAGGCGGTGGCCGATGCCGCGGCCGAAGGCCGGCTGACCTGGCGGCACATCCTGCACGAGGAGGTGCTCGAGGCGTTCGCCGAGGACGGCGCCGACCGCCTGCGCGACGAGCTGATCCAGGTCGCCGCGGTCGCGGTCAAGTGGGTCCAGGACCTCGACCGCCGCGCCCAATCACCCGACGGGCCCGTGAGCCCGCCACCCGGCCAGGCCACCACGTCACGCTGATCGGACACCCCCATAAGTCGACGGCGAGGGTGCCTATGGCACGGCGGGAGCGGCCGGCAAGGGTGGTGGCGGCTAGCTCAGATGCCGGGCGAAGAACCGGGCCGCGTCATCCCCCGCGAACTGCGGGACTCCCGTATGCCCGCCCATGTTGGCGTGCAGCGTCTTCTCCCTCGTGCCGAAGGCGTCGAACAGGTCCAGGGCCATCTGCCGGTCGTTGCCTTCGTCGTCCCACTGCAGCAGGACGTGCAGCGGAACGGTGACCTGCCGGGCCTCTTCAAACATGGTGCGGGGCACGAAACTCCCGGCGAACAGAACGGCGGCCGAGATGCGCGGCTCGACCACCGCCAGCCGGATCCCGATCGCGATCACTCCCCCCGAGTACCCGACCGGGCCGCCGATCTCGCGCAGCGAAAGGAGGGCGTCCAGGGCGGCCTGCCATTCCGGGACCGCCTTTTCGACCAGCGGGAGGACGAGCCGGTCGACGATCTCCTCGGAGACCGGCTCGCCGGCCTCCAGCACCCGGTGCAGGTCGGCGCGGGCCTGCTCGGCGGCGGCCCAACGGGGCCGGTCACCGCTTCCGGGGAGCTCGATGGCGGCCGCGGCGAAGCCGTACTCCGCCGACTGCCGGGCCCGGGCCACCAGCCGGGGATACATCCTGTGCAGTCCGCCGGGGTGGCCGAGCAGGATCAGCGGCGCCGGTGCGGATGCGGGCGTCCACAGGATGCCGGGGATCTCGCCGAGGGTGAATTCGCGTTCGAGGACGCCGTCGAGGCGCTGCTCGGAAGTGAATCGCATGGTCGTGCCTTTCGGGAGTGCTCTTGAACGGCGCTCCCGGACGACCTATCGCCCGACCGTGACCCCGGAGGGAAGCACCCATGTCGATACTGCGTTCACGGGTACCACCTCCTCGTTCTCTCGCACGGCCTCCGGAAAAGTAGCAGTGGTCGCCGTGGTCCGCCAACAGGTTTTTGCGGAGGATCCGGTACGTCGGCGGCCCGCTGTCGATCCGGCAGGCGGCCGACCGGCGTGCCGGTGCGACCGCCGCACTGGCGGATTCAATATCACGAAGACTCCGGGTGAGATCGCGCCCGCCTGGCGCCCCGCACCGCCCTGATCGCCACCGGCGAGCCCCGCAGGCCGTCGACGAGCGGTGGGTCGATCACCGACGACCCGGGTGCTGTTATCGATCTTCGAAATCGGTTGTAGAGGCGACCTGGAACTGTTGTTTTCCGTCGTTCTGGTGATTCACGTCACCTGATTACTTGCCAACTTCGATAGCGAGCTCAAGAATCCAGAGCCAAGTCCAGCCGACAAAGGTGGGTCAATGGGACGTTTCAGTGATCACGAGCTCGGCATGGGCCGGCGCATCAAGCGGCGCGACTTCCTCAACGGGATGGCTGTCGGGGTGGGGGGCGTGGCCGCGGCAGCGACGCTTCCCGGGCTGACCGGCACCGCCGCGGCGAATCCGTACACGGGTGGGGGCAACGGCTATCCGCCGGCGATGGCCGGGCTGCGCGGTCAGACGGCGGGCTCCTACGATGTCGCGCACGCCGTACGCGACGGCTCCTTCGACCCCGGAACCGTCCGGAACACCGGGGAGGACTACGACCTGGTGGTCGTCGGCGGCGGCATCAGCGGCCTGGCCGCGGCCTGGTTTTACCGGCAGGCGTTCGGCCGCGACGCGCGGATATTGATCCTGGAGGCGCTGGACGACTTCGGCGGCCACGCCCGGCGCAACGAGTTCCAGGTCAGAGGCCGGGTCATGCTGTCCAACGGCGGGACGGTCAACATCGACAGCCCGAGCACGTTCAGTACCCAGGCGCTGGGGCTGCTCCAGGACATCGGCATCAACCTGGATCGCCTCGCTCACGTCATGGATACCGGGTTCTACTCCTCACTCGGGCTGAAATCGGGATATTTCTTTAACAGCGAGCGGTACGGCGCCGACCGGCTCGTGATCCGCGACACCGGGGAGTCGTGGACGTCCTTCGCCGCCCGTCTGCCGTTCTCCGACAAGGGCAGAAGCGACATCGTCCGCGTCCACACCGGCCAGGACGACTACCTGCCCGGGCTGGACGACGCGCAGAAGAAGGAGTTGCTGGCCCGCATCAGCTACGAGCGCTACCTGCGGGAGCACGTCGGCGTGGGCGACGAGGCCATCGAGTTCCTCGCGCGTGGCACCAACGGCCTGTGGGGCGTGAACGTCGACGCCGTGGCCGCGGGTGACGCGTGGGCCGTCGGCCAGCCCGGGTTCGCCGGCCTCAAGCTCGCCCCGACCCCGTTCCCGGGAATCGGCCGTACGCCGCGGATGGGGCTGGAGGCCACCGACGAGGCCTACTACGCCTTCCCCGAGGGGAATGCGACAGTGGCGCGCCTGCTGGTCAGCCAGCTGGTACGGAAGGTCTTCGACGGCGACATGGACATGGAGCGCATCACTACAGCAAAAGCCAAATACGGGCAGCTGGACGCGCCGAACGAACGCATCCGCATCCGTCTGCGTAGCACGGCGGTCAGTGTCCGGCACACGGGATCTCCCGGCGGCTCGCGCAGCGTGACGGTCGTCTACTCCCGGGACGGCAAGAGCTACCGTGTCCAGGCCCGACATGCGGTGATGGCCTGCTGGAACTCGGTGGCCTCCTACATCGTGGACGGGCTGCCCGCCGAGCAGGTTCAGGCGATGCGATACGGCGCCAAGGTGCCACTGCTGTACGCCCGGGTGGCCGTCCGCACCTGGCAGCCGTTCGTCAACCTGGGCGTCTCGCGTGTGACGACCCCGAGCATGTATTGGAACAGTTTCGGGCTCAACTCGGCCAGCCGCATCGGAGCGTACGAGTCGCCCCGCGATCCCGCCCAGCCGAACATCGTGACATTGTCCAAGACGCCGAACAAGCCGGGGCTGCCGTGCCGCGCCCAGCACCGCGCCGGCCGGGGCGAGCTCATCAGGACACCGTTCGAGACCTTCGAACGAGAGATCCGCGACGTGATGGCCCGTGCCCTCGGCGCGGGCGGATTCGACCCGGCACGCGACATCACCGCGATCACCGTGAACCGGTGGGCCCACGGCTACACCTATGAGTACAACTCCCTCGACGACCCGGCGGTCTTCCTGCCCGAGGAGCAGCAGCCGTACGCCATCGCACGCAGGCGTTTCGGCCACATCGCCATCGCCAACTCCGACGCCGGGGCGTTCGCGTACACCCATGGCGCCATCGACCAGGCCTATCGCGCCGTCAACGACCTGATGGAGGCCTGACAGCTGTCCAGCACCAGCAGGTGAACGAGGGAACTTGCCCGCCAGGTCCACACGGCACCGGGTGAGCTGACGAGACGCCCGTTCCTCCCCGCTCGGGGCGGGGCGGGCGTCCCGCCGTACGGCTGGCGCGGGCAAGTGGACGGTGGTCGCCCCTCTGCAGGAGTCTGGCCGACGCGGTGCGGTGGTGGGCCTCCTCCTTGCGTAGGCGGGCCTTCTCGCGCTGCTGCGGAGCGCTCGCTGGGCCGCGGGTGGACGGCGGGCCGCCCGACGGCCGATCCGAACGGCCGCCGGGCAGGGCGAACCGGCTCAGTTCTCCTGGTCGAGGAAGGCGAGGGTGACTGCCGCGAAGATCGGGGACAGGAAGATGTCGTAATGCGTGAGACCGGGCAGGATCGCCAGTGCGTGACCGCCCTTCGGCCGGGTCTCGCCCATCCAGCCACCGTCGCGCAGGCCGCCGTCGAGGAGCTTGAAGACCTCGACGTAGTGGCTCGGCGGGGCCATGTCGGCATCGGCGGCGACCACGAGCGTCGGCACCTGTAGGCCGCGCACTTCTTCGGAGAAGTCGAAGTCTTTCGCCAGCGCCTCGCCGATCTTGTCGAGCAGCTTCGGGAAGTCCTCGGGACGGGGCGCCACCCGCTGGTAGAGCTGGTACATCGGAGTGTCCTTCATGAATTCCGCGGCCGCCCCGCCCATCTGGCCCTGCTGCTGGAGCATCTCCGGGTAGACGGCGTCGCGGCTGATGTTCGCCGACGCCGTGACCAGGCGACCCACCTTCTCCGGGTACTTGATCGCGACCTGGAGCGCCACCCCGCCACCGAGGGAGTAGCCGACCACGTCCGGCCTCCGCAGGCCGAGGTGGTCGATCAGCGCGGCGATGTCGTCGGCCATCAGCCGGACGTCCAGCGGTCGGTCGATGTCACCGGTCCGGCCGTGCCCCTGTAGGTCGACAGCGATGACCTGGTGGTGGTCGGCCAGGGTGGGAAGGATCGGCCCGAACATCTCACCCGAGCCAAGGCCTCCGTGCAACAGGATCATCGGGCGTCCCGCCCCGTACGTCTCGTAGTACAGGTTGATTCCGTTGACGTCGGCGTACTGACCCGAGCCGGCGCTTTCAGCGGTCCACTCCGTGGTGGTCATGATGACTCCTTGTGCCTTTCCGTTCGACTTGATGTGGGTGTAGACCGGGCGGGCACCGGAAACTCATCGCTGCCGGCTGGACGACTTTTCGGCGCGCTCTGGCGCAGGCGGGCGGCGCAGGCATCCGCGTCGTGAGCACCCGCGCGGCCGGGGGCGGCATGGTGCCTGCCCTGCAGGCGTGATCGCCCCCGGCCCGATGCCGGGGTAGGCCGGCCGCCGCTTCGCCTCCGAAAAATATTCGTCGCCCGCTGCAGGATGCTCCGCTAGGTTCGTCAGGGTGAACGATGTGGCGGCCGGCGCACCGATAGAGTCGCAGTTGGAGGCGTACCGGTCTGAGCTGACCGGCTACTGCTACCGGATGTTGGGGTCCCCCTTCGAGGCCGAAGACGCCGTGCAGGACACCCTGGTCCGCGCCTGGCGCGGTTTCGACCGGTTCGAAGGGCGCTCGGCGCTGCGGTCCTGGCTGTACCGCATCGCGACGAACGTCTGCCTGAATCTGCTCGCCGGCGCTCAACGGCGGGTCCGGCCCATGGATCTCGGCCCGGCCGGGTCCGGCCGCACCACCGACCCGGGCGAGCCGCGTCCCGACCAGATCTGGGTGGGCCCGGTGCCGGACGGCCGGGTGCTGCCCGAGGCCGCCGATCCGGCCAACGTGGTCACCGAACGCGAGTCGATCCGGCTGGCGTTCGTCGCCGCGCTGCAGCACCTGCCGCCGCGGCAGCGGGCGGTGCTGATCCTGCGGGAGGTGCTGGCCTGGTCGGCCCAGGAGGTGGCCGACCTGCTCGATACCTCGGTGCCCAGCGTCAACAGCGCCCTCCAACGGGCCCGGGCCACCATCGCCGCCGCCGACACCACCGCCGAGGTTCACCGGCCGTTGGACGACGGGCAGAAGGCGCTGCTGACACGTTATGTGAAAGCGTTCGAAGACTACGACCTTGAAGCGCTGACGACGCTGCTGCATGAGGACGCGACGCTGTCGATGCCGCCGCTGCCGCTGTGGCTGCGCGGCCACGACGACATCACCGCCTGGATGGCCGGCACGGGCAGCGGCTGCCGCGGCTCGCGCCTGGTGCCGGTGGCGGCCAACGGCATGCCGGCGTTCGGGCAGTACCGGCCCAGCCTCAGTGGCTCCGGCCACGACCCGTGGGCGCTGATCGTGCTGGAGATCTCAGCGGGGCGAATCGCGGCCGTCAACAACTTCCTCGACACCACCCGCCTCTTCCCGCTGTTCAACCTGCCGGCCCGCCTGGAGTAACCCGTCGGTCAATCCGAGCAGGCGCACAAGTTCGAGCAGGTCCGGGCCGGCCCCGGTGACCACCAAACTCCAGCCGTGCCGCCGGGCGGTCAAGCGCAACCGGGCCAGTGCCTCGACCGTCACCACGTCGGGACGGACCACGCCGGCCACGTCGCAGACCACGACACCGCCGCCGGGGCCGCGCACCAGCTCGGCAAGGTCGGCGCACAGGACAGGGATGTCCGCACGCGTCACCGGCGCACCGACGGCGAAGAAGGTCGCGGAGGCAGCCATGTGGATAGGACCGCCGGAACCGCGGAAACTCATCGCCGCTCGTCAGTCGGATTCGTCGATCAGACCCGGCCGCGGCCGGCGTCAACGTCATCGAAGACGCGGCGTTACCGAGAGGTCGTCGCCGCACGTGATGCGACATACCGCGGCCTCGTGGCCGGTGCACGTCCGTGACGACGTGGTCCGCCTCGTGCTTCTGATCCGGCCATGTCCCCCCGGTCGATCCAGATCGTCCGCAGACCGGCGTCCTGGCCGCGTGCCCAGCCCACCCTCATGGCTCGGTCAAGCAGGGTCGGCGGATCCGCTCTCGGCGGGCCCGCAGCGCCGGTGGCTCCAGTCCACCAAGGGCTGCAGGATGGACATCAACTCTTCCCCATCCGCGGACAGGGCGTAGCGGATCTGTACCGGTGTGGTGGGGATCACGGTACGTGAGATCAGGCCCTCGGCTTCGAGCTCCTTCAGC
Source organism: Sphaerimonospora mesophila (assembly GCF_001417795.1). Classification (NCBI taxonomy): domain Bacteria; kingdom Bacillati; phylum Actinomycetota; class Actinomycetes; order Streptosporangiales; family Streptosporangiaceae; genus Sphaerimonospora; species Sphaerimonospora mesophila. Next base: position 63,000 of record NZ_BCBX01000044.1, read on the forward strand.
CGCTGGGCGAGCAGCCGATCGGAGATCCCCTGCACCGCCTGACGGTACTCGCCGAACCGGCGGGCGCCGCGTTTGCCGGCGAGCAGGATCGCGCTGGTCCACCGACGGCCCACGAGCTCAACGGTGTTCTGGAAGCTGCGGCAGCCCGGTTCATGGATGGGCTGGCTGCCAGGACGGGTGCCGGGTGCGGTTTCGATAGTCACTTACCTAATATTAGTAGCTAATCTCGAGTTTGACCATCGGAGCACCGATACGGACCATGAATTCCGTGACCGACTACGGAAAATCCCTCACTTTCGGGCTGGCTCTCGACCCCGGCGCGGACCGGCTCGACCAGACCATGCGGCTGGCGAAGAGCGCCGACGAGGGCGGGCTGGACTACCTGGCCGTCCAAGACCACGCCTACCAACCCGGGCACCTCGACACCTGGACCCTCATCACCCGGCTGACAGCGGAGACGAGGCGCATCTCGTTCCTCACCGACGTCCTCGATCTGCAGCTGCGTCCACCGACCATGCTGGCCAAGGCCGCGGCCTCGCTCGGAGTGCTGGCCGAGGGCCGCCTCGTCCTCGGGGTCGGCGGCGGGACGTTCACCGACGCCATCGCCGGCATGGGCGGCGGACGGCGCAGCCCCGGCGAGATGGTCGCCTACACCGAAGAGTCCCTGCACGTGATGCGTGCGGCGCTGGCCGGCGGCGGTGTGCGCCTGCGCAGCGACCACCATGCGATCGAGGGCTACTCGGCAGGTCCCGTGCCGCCCGCTCCCATCCCGCTGTGGCTCGGCGCCCAGAAGTCCAGGATGCTCGCCGTCACCGGCCGCTCCAGTGACGGCTGGATCTCACCCCTCAACATCTACGTCTCGCCGGACGAGGTCCCCGCCAAGCAGAAGATCATCGACGACGCCGCACGGGAAGCGGGCCGCGACCCGGCCCTGATCCGACGGATCTACAACGTGATCGGCGCTATCGGTCGCTTCCGCGGCGGCCAGGGGCTGATCGGCGACGTGCGCGTATGGACGGAAACACTCACCGAGTGGGTGATCGAGCTGGGGTTCGACACGTTCATCTTCTGGCCGGTGACCGACCACCACGCCCAGTTCGAGGTGTTCGCCGCCGAGGTCGTCCCGGCGGTCCGCGAGCAGGTCGGCCAGATCCGAGGACAGCGATGACGATCAAGCCGTCCCCGGCCCCGCCCGAGCTGAATGACAAGATCGTGTTCCCCGGAGACGGCCGGTACCGTCTGCTGCGCTCCACGTACACGACCGTGGCCGGCCCCGCCGCCGTGCTGCTTCCCGAGAACACCGCGCAGGTCGTCGCCGCACTGCACTACGCCCGCGAGCGGGACCTGCCCTTATCCGTGCGGAGCGGAGGGCATGGCCTGTCCGGTCGTTCGTCCAACAACGACGGCGTGGTCATCGACCTGTCGGCCATGAACCGGGTCGAAGTGATCGACCGGAAGGCGCGGATCGTCCGGGTGGAGTCGGGTGCCCGCTGGGCGCAGGTTGCGCAGGCGCTCGCGCCGTACGGGCTGGCGATCAGCTCCGGCGACCACGGCAACGTCGGCGTCGGCGGCTTGGCGACCGGAGGAGGCGTCGGCTGGCTGGTCCGCCACTACGGGCTGACCATCGATCACATCCGCGCGGCCGAGGTCGTCCTAGCCGACGGCACCGTCGTGCGCGCCGACGCCGAACACGAACCCGAACTACTGTGGGCCGTGCGCGGCGCCGGCGCCGGAGTCGGCATCGTGGTGGCCTTCGAAATCGAGGCGCTCGACCTGCGCGACGTGGGATTCGCGCAGATCGCCGTACGCCTCGACCGGAACGGCCGCGCCCTGCGGCAATGGGCCGACTACATGGCCTCCGCTCCGCGCGAGCTGTCTACCGCCGTCACCCTCCTGCCGCACGGCCACTCTTCGGTCGCTTCCATCACCGCCGTGGTCGCCGGAGCGAGCGAGCGACGGTTACGCACGGCGGTCGAGCCGCTGCTCACGATCGCCGAAGTTCTCGACGAGCATGCGCAACTCGCCCCGTACCCTGCCCTGGTGTCCACGGCGCACCTACATCCGAACGTCGGCCAGCAACCCGTCACGACCACCAATGGCCTGCTGACGGCGATGACCGACGACGACGCGGCGGCGATCATGGCAGTCGCGACCGGACCGCATCAGCCGTTGATCCAGATGCGCTCCCTGGGCGGGGCGGTCAACGACATGCCGGCGGACGCTACCGCATACGCGCACCGGCACCATGGCGTCCTGGTGATCGGCACGATGTTCCCGCCGCGGAGCGGTGCGCAGTTGGACGCGGCCTGGCAGCCGCTGGCCGACCGGGTCGACGGTGCGTATATCGGCTTCGAGAGCCGCCCGGACGAGAGCGCCTTCAAGCGGATCTACCCAGACGCGACCGGCGACCGTGTCAGACAAGTATGGAACCGCTACGACCCGGACGGCACCTTCCAAGCCCTTTGGCAGCCCTCTCAGGCCAAGCGTGCGAAAAGAGCAGGGCGGCGGTGACGGGGCGGGACTGCCTAGCCGGCATCGCGATACCGCGTTCTCAGCCGGAACCGTTCGGCCTCGTCGCCTCCGACCCCACGGTCTCGCGGCACATCGACGCCGCCCGGCTCGCCGCAATCGACTCGCCCAGAGGTGCAGCCGGTCCCGGCGGGGACGTGCGGGGACATGTTCTGCGAGTACCCCTCGCATGCGATCCCCCGGCACTCGCCGCATGTGATGCGACATACCGCGGCCTCGTGGCCGGTGCAGGCCGGGGTGTCGCCGTACGTCGTGCAGGACCCGCTCGGGCACGAGGACCATCGGACGACTCGGAGGTACGCCATCTGGCGCCGGACGCGCATCATGCGGTGCGTGCGGCGTGGTCGGCGAAGTCCGACGCACGAGCAGCGCACGGACAAGGAAAAAGCCCGGCCGCTTGGTAGCGGATCCGGGCTCTGACCTGGTGTTTCTCGTGGTGGGCGATACTGGGATCGAACCAGTGACCTCTTCGGTGTGAACGAAGCGCTCTCCCGCTGAGCTAATCGCCCGGGACCACCGGCACCCCGTGGTGCCGACGGGAAAACCATACCGCACCGCCGGGGGTGCTGGCGAAAGAAAGGGTCACCCCCTCCTCGGCGGAGTTCTCCGGACCGTCCCCGGCCTGACGGTCTGGTGGCATAGCATCGTGATACTCCGCGCTCGACCGATACGCACCACCTACGATGCAGGGAGGGCCAACCGACGCGCAAAGCAGGGGCAAGATTGTGCCTGTTAGCGATGTTTGAGCAGGTAGATGACCGAATGTCAAGCTGTGATGTGCGTTACAGAAGGGCCTGGAGGCGGAATCTTTCCTACGGGTCTCTTCGTTCGCCTCGTAGCACGAGAAGCGGACGAAGCCCCGTCCTAGCAGCGAGAGAGCCCCTGTCAGGGGACCCGACGACGAAGAGGTTTGGCTGACGATGAACAGCACCACCGTCTCTGCCGAGCTGGGCCTTCGGCTTGTCGTCCCCGACCGCACGACCGTCCCGCTGCTCGCCGGGCTGAGCTACACGGCGGATGATCCGTACGCCATCCGGATGGCGTTCCATGTCGGGAACGACGAGCCGGTCGAGTGGATCTTCGCCCGTGAGCTGCTGACGGTGGGCATCGTGCGGCGGGTGGGAGACGGGGACGTCCAGGTCTGGCCGGCCCGCTCAGAGGGTGAGCGCTCGCTGCACATCAGCCTGACCTCCCCCTTCGGGCAGGCCCTGTTCGAGGTGCCGCTCGCCCCGCTGACCCAGTTCCTGCACCGCACCTACGAGCTGGTCCCGGCCGGGCGCGAGACCGACTTCATGGATCTCGACGAGGAACTCGGCAACATGCTCTGGAGCTCGTAGCCCGCGCCCCCGGGCCCAAACCGTTACGAAACTCCCCCGCATCGGCCGCCTCGGCGGCATAGCGTCCCTAGTGGATCAGTTCTTCCACCCTGGGGGCGCGTGATGAGACGAGTGAGGCCGCTGGCCGCGCTGGCCGGACTCCTCCTCATGGTCACCGCCTGCACCACGACCGAGCCGCAGTCTCCCCCACCATCTGCCCGGCCCTCGGCCCAGTCGCCGTCGGCGTCTCTGGGGCAGGACGAGATCAGGCACAGCGCGAACATGCGGCTGGTCGCCAACGTGCCGCTCGGTCCGCCGTTCGACGGGCCCGAGGCGTGGGGCACCGATCTGGCCTTCCAGGGTGACTACGCCTTCGTCGGCAACTTCGAGGGATTCACGATCCACGACATCGGCGATCCGGCACATCCGAAGGTGACGGCCCGGGTGAAGTGCCCCGGCGGGCAGAACGACGTCTCGGTCTCCGGCGACCTGCTGTTCGTCTCGGTCGACTTTCCCCGCGAGGACGACACCTGTGAGAGCGGCGCGGGCTCTTTCGGCGAGAACCCCTGGGAGGGCGTCCGCATCTTCGACGTCTCGGACAAGACCCACCCCCGCTACGTGAAGTCCGTACGGACGCACTGCGGCTCGCACACGCACACGATGATTCCGGGGAAGCAGGCCGACCGCCTCTACCTCTACACCTCCTCCGCCGGGCAGCCCGACGCCACGATCTGCCCGTCGCCGCACCAGGGCATCTCCATCATCGAGGTGCCGGTCGAGAACCCCGAGGCCGCCCGGGTCGTGGCCGAGCCCCAGCTGTTCGAGAGCCGGAGGTCCGGCGACGACGCCGGATTCTCCTCGTCCGGCTGCCACGACATCACCGCCTACCCGGAGAAAGGCCTGGCCGCCGCGGCGTGCTTCGGCGACGGCTGGCTCCTCGACATCTCCGACCCGGTGAAGCCGCGGGTGCTCCAGCGGGTCACCGACATCGCCAACTTCTCCATCTGGCACGCGGCGACGTTCAACGACACCGGGACCAAGGTCGTCTTCAGCGACGAGCTGGGCGGCGGCATGATGGCGACCTGCGGCGCATCCGACTCCCCCACGAAGGGCGCCGACGCCATCTACGACCTCACCCCGGACCTGCGGCTGGAACTACGCGGCTACTTCAAGATCCCGCGTCCGCAGGGGAAGTCGGAGAACTGCGTCGCCCACAACGGGGCGCTGATCCCCGTACCCGGCCGGGACATCATGGTCCAGGCCTGGTACATGGGGGGCGTCTCGGTCTGGGACTTCACCGACTCCCGGCGTCCCCGGGAGATCGCCTTCTTCGAACGCGGGCCGCTGGGCCCGAAGCTCAGCCTCGGCGGCTCCTGGTCCGCCTACTACTACAACGGCCACATCTACTCGAGCGACATCACCAAGGGCCTCGACATCCTGCGCCTCGACGACCCGCTCACCGATCCGGCCAAGTCGCTGCGGCTGACCGAGCTCAACGCCCAGACCCAGCGGTCGTACGGCCGGGCCTGAGCGACCAGAGGCCCGAGCGACCAGAGGCCCGAGCGATCAGGGGTCGAGGTCGGCGGCCGACCGCTCGGCGAAGGCCTTCATCGCCGCCAGCGTGACCGGGCCGGGCGCCTGGGGCAGCGCCGTGTCGTCCACCATCCGGATCGGCTGGATGTCGCGGGTGGTGGAGGTGAGGAACGCCTCCTGCGCCTCGCGCAACGCGGAGATCGGCACGTCGGCCTCCTCACCGCCGCACCACTCCAGCGTCAGCGCCCTGGTCACCCCGGCCAGGCAGCCCGAGGCGAGGGTGGGGGTCAGCAGGCGGCCGCCGGTGACGATGAAGACGTTGCTGCCCGTGCCCTCGCAGAGGTCGCCGGCCAGGTTCTCGAAGATCGCCTCACCGGCGCCGCGCTCCTTGGCGTACGCGAGGGCCTTGGCGTTGTCGCCGTACGACGTGCTCTTGACTCCGGCCAGCGCGCCGCGCTCGTTGCGCGGCCAGGGCACGACGGCCACGTCGGCGGTGGCGGGGAACGGCTTCTGCTCGCCCACGATCACGATCGTGGTCGGGCCGGCGCTTCCCCGGTCGGAGCCGAGCGGGCCCGGCCCACTGGTGTAGGTGATCCTGATCCTGGCCAGCGGCCACTTCGGCGCGGCGGCCAGGCAGCGGCGCGCGCCGTCGGCGATCGCGCCGAGGTCGGGGTCGGGCAGGTCCATCCGCTTGGCCGACAGCGCCAGGCGGTCCAGGTGCCGGGTCAGGGCGAAGGCCTTCCCGTGCACCGCCTTGACCGTCTCGAACACCCCGTCGCCGACCATCAGCCCGTGGTCGTAGACCGAGACCACGGCCTTGTCCGGCTCGTAGAGCTCCCCGTTCACCCAGATGGGTACCGACATCTCCTTCTCCGTTCTCGTCTTCACGGCCCGCCCCCCGAAGCGAGCCCGATCAGCCGGGCGGCCTTCAACTCGGTCTCCTGCCACTCCAGCCGGGGGTCGGAGCCCCAGGTGATGCCCGCGCCCGTGCCGAACCGGATCATGTCCTGCTCGAGCCAGAATGTACGGATTCCGACGGCCAGCGCCGCCTGTCCGCGGTCGGCGTCGACCCAGCCCACGGCCCCACAGTACGGCCCCCGCGGCTGTGGTTCGAGCTCATTGATGATGCGCAGCGCGGAGGATTTCGGCGCGCCGGTGACCGAACCGGGCGGGAAGGTCGCGGCGAACAGCTCCGGCCAGCCGGCTCCGCGCAGCAGCCGCGCCCGTACGGTCGACACCAGGTGGACCAGGCCGGGATGCTCCTCGATCTCGAACAGCGAGGGCACGGACACGCTGCCCACCTCCGCGACCCGGCCGAGATCGTTGCGAACCAGGTCCACGATCATCAGGTTCTCCGGGTAGTCCTTGTCGAGCAGGTCGCCGGCGGTGGCTCCGGTCCCCTTGATCGGCCTGGACTCGATCACGTCGCCGCCGCGTGACAGGTACAGCTCCGGCGAGGCCGACACGACCGTCAGCCCGGGCACGTCGATCACGGCCGCGTACGGGGCGGGATTGCCCTCCGCCAGCCGTACGGCGAGGCCGAGCGGATCCGCCCGCCCGGGCAGCGGCGCGGACAGGACCCGGCACAGGTTGGCCTGGTAGACCTCGCCGCGCTCGATGTAGTCCCTGATGCGCTGGACGCCGTGCTCGTAGCCGTCCCGGTCGAGCGAACTGCGCCATGCCGTACGGCCCGGCCCGATCCAGGGGGTCGCGGGGCGGGGCAGCGGCGCGCGGCGCACGTCGCCGAAGCGGGCGCAGGTGACCTTGCCCTCGTAGGAGACGACGACCGCCCACCAGCCCGACCCGTCCAGGGCGGCCAGATCCGTGGTCACCTCCTGTAATTCGGTGGCCAGGAATCCCCCGATATGGGCGAAGGGATCGTGCACGACTCCATTCTCTCAGCCCGGCCCGCCGGCCTCGGCACGCAGCAGGTCGAGCAGCGCGCCGGCGGCCGGGAGGGGCACCGCGCGCGGCAGCGCGGCGTAGACGGTGCGGCGCGGCGCGAAGGCGCCGAGCGGGCGCAGCGCCAGGTCGCCGCGGACGGCGGGTACGGCCAGGGCCGGCACGAGGGTCACGCCGAGCCCGGCGGCCACATATCCGAGCTTGCCGGTCCACTCCGCGATCCGGATGTCGACCCGCGGGGTGAAGCCGGCCTTCGCGCAGGCGGCGGCGAGCATGGTCGGCCGGCCCGGCGGGGCACCCTCGATCCAGCTCTCGTCCCGTAGGTCGCGCAGGTCGACCACCTCGGCGCCGGCCAGCCGATGATCGGCGGGAAGCGCGACGAGCAGCTCGTCCTCCATCAGGTGGGTGATCTCCACGTCGTCCGCCGGTCCGAGCCCCGAGGGGTAGTCGCTGACCACGGCGATGTCGATCTCGGCCCGGCGCAGGGAGTCCATCAGCTCGCCGCTGAGCCCTTCGACGATGCCGACGGCGACCTCGGGGCGTGCCTTGCCGAAGGCGCGCAGCGCGTTGGGCACGAGCACGGCATTGGCCGTGGCGAACGCCCCGACCCGCAGCCGCCCCCCGATCCCGTGGTGGATCGCGGCCAGTTCCTCCCGCGCACGGCCGAGCCGTTCCAGGATCTCCCGCGCGTGCCGGTGGAGGGTCCGCCCGGCCGGGGTGAGCCGCACGCCGCGGGGCAGCCGCTCGAAGAGCGGCCCGCCGGCCGCCGCCTCCAGCGACGCGACACGCCGTGAGACAGCCGACTGGGTGTAGTTGAGCTCAACGGCGGCCGCCGTGAACGATCCGGTCCGGGCGATGACCTCCAGCAGGCGCAGCTCGTCGGTGTTCAACATGAGTGAATCGTATGGCTTCCATGCGATCTAGTCGTTGGTGGAATGTCTCGCACCCCGGATACGGTTCCGGCCATGATTGCTTTTCTCGGTCTGGGGCGCATGGGCACCCCGATGGCGCGCAGGCTGGTCTCGGCAGGACACCGGGTGACGGTGTGGAACCGTACGCCGGCCGAGATCCCCGGCTCGGTCTCGGCCGCCACTCCGGCGGCGGCCGTGGCGGAGGCCGAGCTGGTCGTGACGATGCTCGCCGATCCCGACGCGGTGGAGGAGGTGGTCGGCGCCGCGCTTCCGGGCCTTCGTCCGGGCTCGACACTGGTCGAGATGTCCACGATCGGCCCGGAGGCGGTACGGCGGCTGCGCCGGCTGCTGCCGGCCGAGGTGGGTCTCGTGGACGCACCCGTGCTCGGCAGCGTGGGACCCGCCGCCGAGGGAACGCTGACGATCCTCGCGGGCGGGTCTCCGGCGGACCTGGGCCGGGTCCGTGACGTGCTGGCCGTGTTCGGCCGGGTCCGGGAGGTGGGCGGCCCGGGATCGGGCGCCGCGCTCAAGCTGGCGGTGATGAGCGTTCTCGTCCCGGCTCAGGTGCTGCTCGCGGAGAATCTGGCGTACGCGGGGGCGCTGGGCGTCGACCGCTCGACCTACCTCGACGTGCTGTCCGAGACCCCCCTCGCCCCGCTGCTGGACCGGCTGCGGCCGGCGATCGAGTCCGGTCCGCCGCAGACCCGGTACGCGCTGGGCTCGGCGGCCAAGGACCTGCGGCTGGCCACCGAGGGCCCGGGGACGGTGCAGACCGTGGCCGCAGCGGCGCGGGACCGGCTGGCGGAGGCGGAGGCGGCCGGCCTCGCCGGCGACGACCTCACCGCCGTTTTCGGCGCGATCGGGCGTCCGGCGCCGGCCGCGCCCGTACTGAAGATCAACCCGGCGTCCGTCCCCGCCACCAACGGACGCTACTCGCACGCCACCCGCATGGGAGATCTGCTGTTCGTGTCCGGCCAGGTGGCGCTCGATGAGAAGGGGGAGGTCGTCGGCGAGGGCGACATGGCCGTCCAGTCCGAGTACGTCATGGAGAACCTGCGGCGGATCCTGACCGACCAGGGGTCCTCGTTCGATCAGGTCCTGCACATCAGGACGTTTCTGACCGACATGGACCTGCTGGGCGAGTACGCCGCGGTGCGGCACCGCCACATCACCGGCGAGCCGCCCGCGAGCACCACGGTGGAGGTGCCGCGGCTGTTCCAGCCCGGCCTGCTGATCGAGGTGGAGGTGGTCGCCGCGGCGTCCTGACGTCAGGCGAGCGGACCGGCGGCGGACTCGGCGGCGGCGACCACGGAGCCGTCGGCGACGAGCCGGACGACCGCCTCGATCTCCGGGGCGAGGAACCGGTCGGCCCCCGGACCCGCCACGGACTCGCGCAGCAGGGCGACGACCGCGCCGGTGCCGGGTGCGGGGTCGTACGGCCTACGCAGGTCGATGGCCCGGGCCGCGGTGAGGATCTCGATGGCCAGCACCCGGGTGAGGCCGTCCACGGCCCGGCGCAGCTTGCGCCCGGCCGACCAGCCCATGGAGACGTGGTCCTCCTGCATGGCCGAGCTCGGGATCGAGTCGACGCTCGCGGGGGCGGCCAGGCGCTTGAGCTCCGACACGATCGCGGCCTGCGTGTACTGGGCGATCATGTGCCCGGAGTCCACCCCCGGGTCGTCGGCGAGGAACGGCGGCAGCCCGTGGCTGCGCGCGACGTCCAGCATCCGGTCGGTCCGCCGCTCGGCCATCGACGCGACGTCCGCGACCGCGATGGCCAGGAAGTCCAGGACGTAGCCCACGGGCGCCCCGTGGAAGTTGCCGTTGGACTCCACCCGGCCGTCCGCGAGCACCACCGGGTTGTCGATGGCGCTGGCCAGCTCCCGCGAGGCGACCAGGGAGGCGTGGGCGACGGTGTCGCGGGCCGCGCCGGCGACCTGCGGCGCGCAGCGCAGCGAGTAGGCGTCCTGGACCCGGGTGCAGGAGCCGTCCCGGTGCGAGGCCATGATGCCCGAGCCGTGCAGGAGTGCGCGCATGTTGGCCGCGGCCGCGGCCTGGCCGGGATGCGGGCGCAGCGCCTGCAGATCGGCCGCGAACACGTGGTCGGTGCCGAGCAGGGCCTCGACGCTCATGGCCGCGGCGATGTCGGCGGTCTTCAGCAGACGGGTCAGGTCGTCGATGGCGAGCACCAGCATGCCGAGCATGCCGTCGGTGCCGTTGATCAGGGCCAGGCCCTCCTTGGCGGCCGGTTCGACCGGTTCGACGCCGCACTCCTTGAGCACGTCGGCGGCGGGCCTGAACCGTCCCTCGGCATCGCGGACGACGCCCTCCCCCATGACCGTGAGCGCGACGTGCGCCAGTGGGGCGAGGTCGCCCGAGCAGCCCAGGCTGCCGTACTCGTGGACCACGGGCGTGACATGGGCGTTGAGCAGCGCCTCGAGGACCCGCGCGGTCTCCGGGCGGACCCCCGTGTGCCCCGTGGCCAGCGTGTGCAGCCGCAGCAGCATCAGGGCCCGGGTCACCTCGATCTCCACCTCGGGGCCGGAGCCGGCCGCGTGGGAGCGGATCAGGCTGCGCTGGAGCTTGGCCCGCATCGACGGCTCGATGTGCAGGGTGGCCAGGGCGCCGAACCCCGTGGAGACGCCGTATGCGGGGGTCTCGGCCCGGGCGAGCTCCTCCACCCTGCTCCGGGACGCGGCCATCTCGGCCACGGCGTCGTCGCTCAGCCGTACGGCCATGCCGTACCGGGCGACCCGGACGACGTCGGAGAAGGACAGCGGCTCGGGCCCGACCGCAACGACCTCGTTGTCGCGCATCTTCCAACTCTCTCGGGGGTCGTGTCGTCTGCCGTAACCAGCGTATCGAAGATTGGGTCCTTACATTTCGGGTCGATTTGGGGAGCAGCCGGGAATTGGATAAGGTTCTCTGCGTGAGTCCGGCTCACGGACGGCACGCGGAAGTGGCTCAGTTGGTAGAGCATCACCTTGCCAAGGTGAGGGTCGCGGGTTCGAATCCCGTCTTCCGCTCGCGGCTACACCTGGTGGAGTGGCCGAGAGGCGAGGCAGCGGCCTGCAAAGCCGCGTACACGGGTTCAAATCCCGTCTCCACCTCTTGAGGGCGATTAGCTCAGCGGGAGAGCGCTTCCCTGACACGGAAGAGGTCACTGGTTCAATCCCAGTATCGCCCACCACGAAGTCCCGGTTCAGAGGCCGGATCCCGAGACAGCGGATCCGGCCTCTCGATCGTTCGGCCGCCATCGGGCCGTGACGCTCCCCGAGCCGATCAGGTCGACGCCGTCGCCACCTCGGTCGTCAGCGAGGTCCAGCGGTGGGCGAGGCGCTTGGTCAGGGAGGCCATGGTGGTGTACTCCAAATCCTCCAGCGGCAGCCGGTGCGGCTCGAACGGGCCGTGCCGCCGCAGGTAGTCCATGACCTCGGTGGCCTGGGCACGGGCACGGTCGAAGGCCGGTCGTCGAACATGTCGCGCGGGCCGACCGGCCTGCCCTTGACCGGTTCCGACGGACGCTCCTCGAACTCCAACTCGGCATAGCCCGGGCCCATCCCCCGCAGGTTGCCGGAGAAGGCGTCCGACAGCAGGTCCTGGCCCGCGCCGTACAGGCCGAGCTCTTTGGCGATGTGGGTGGTGGCCTGGAAGGTGTCCCAGGCGAAGGAATGGATCAGACCCGCGTCGCAGCCGTAGGTGTGGGTCATGATGAGCGAGATGTCGTCCCCGCAACCGGCCACGGCCCCGTCGATGAGCAGCCCGGAGGTCTTGGCCCGTTCGATCTCGCGCCGCGCCTCGGCCATCATGTCCGGGTGGACCGCCGAATGTCCCACGAATCCCCCGGTGTCGGCCTTGATGATGCTCAATGTGATCATGGAGATCGCCCCCGTTATCCGTCTGCCGGACGCGACGGACCCGCTCCTCCGGGATAGGACGGCAGAGCCCGGGGGCTCATTGCCTCAAGACAGCCGCCGGGACGTCACCCGCCGCTCCGCGTGGGAATTCTGTCCGGTCTGTCTCCGTCGAAACTCCCCGGCGGGGGGATGAACCGCCGCGCCGGACATGCGGCGGTGGGCGGAGGGGATTCCCACAGCTGCATGCCTCCGGCCGAATCGCGGATCTCCGCTCGGTCAGGCCGTTTCCGCCCCGATTCTGGTGATCCATTTCTCGCAGTTCTTACAGGCTCCCCGCGACTCCCAGTGCGGCGTCTTCACGGTCGGTTTGCCGGTCTTCTTGTTGATGACGGTGCCACCGGAGTTGAACGTCTCCGAATGGAAGACCAGAGAGTTCGCGGGGATCTGGGACGCCGATGTGAAGTTGGACTTGTGCAGGTATTCGTTCATCACGTTGACCTCGCCGCACACGTCCGTCGGCCACTGGGCGACGGGACCGCTCCCGCCGAGCAGCTCGTACATGACGGGGTGGAGTGTGGGAGTGATGCGATTGCCCGTGCCGCTCTGACCGACGTAGACGTTTCCCGTCTCCAGGTCGACGAGCCCGGTGACCACCGTCCCCGAAGTGCGGGCATGCTGGTTGCGGTATTTGACCGCCGCCTGCGCGGCTTTCTGCTTGAGCTGCCGCCGGCGCGCCTCCCGCTCCCTCGCTTCACGGGCCCGATCCAGCTTGGCCTGTTCCTGCAGGTAGTAGCACCAGGCGCCGTGGAGGGTCTCCTCCAGCTCTCCGATGAGGATGGTCCTGACCCTGGCCGGGTCGTCCGCCCACTCCAGGGCGTTCAGCCTCTTCGAGAGGAGTTCGACGTCGTCCTTGGACGGCAGGGAATTCCTGAGGGTCATCACGCCGTGGATGCCGTCGACCTCCAGCTTCCGCTCGCGGGCCCATGCCCTGAGCTTCTGAGGGTCGCTCGCCGAAGGCACCCATGTCGCCGCGTCCGGGGGTTTCGGTTCGGCCATTTTCCGCCTTTCTCTCCACGGTCCGGCCGAAACATAATCGACGGGGATCTTTCGCAGCCGGACAGACGAACTGTACGTCCGATCAGAAGGAAAGAAAACAGCGAAATCTGGTGCTCCAACACCGGTCCCCTATTGATCTTGCGTTCGCGACGCATGTCGGGATTCGATCGCCCCTGATCCGACAGACCCCCTCCGTTATCCGATATCGGATTTCTCACGCTCTTTCCGCCTGAACCTCGCGCACTTTTTGCCGCTCCAGATAATTGGAGGTGATGCACCTTAAGGCGGTCCGGGTACGCACGGATCGCATCGAGAATGATCAGCGGGCGATTCATACCGCCGATCCAGCAATTGATGCGAATATGTCCGACCACACACCCGTGCATCCTCTTCGGGAGAATTCGTGCGCAATTTCTTGCGGCGTGGTCCACTGGTGGCGGCGCTCGCCCTGACCGCCGCGACCTTCGCCGTAGCACCGGCCCTGGCCTCCGACGACACCGACACGAGCTCCGGTGGGCTCGTCCAAGACGTGACGTCGTCGTCCAAGCCGGCCGATGGCCTCAGGTCCAGGGCGACCGACGGCCGGAAAGCCGATGCGGTGGTCTGCGATCCGCCGTACGTGCTGGGAAATCCGGCCCTGGGGCCGGAACTCCTCCCGACGGAGGGCAATTTGGGCGAGATCGTACGCGGCTACACCCTGTACGGCGGCCTGCCTCCAACGGAGTTCCTCGCCCGATATTTCGACGAGAAGGGCAATTCCTACAACTACCCGCCTGATTTCGGCTTCGCCCACCCCGAGAAGTTCGGCAACGCCAAGCCGATCATCTATCCGAAGCTCCTTCCCATGGGATACCGGGTCGACCGGTTCGGCGGCGAGTCGGGGGCGTTCCTCTCTCCGCTCGGCACGCCGTACTCGCAGCGGGCACTGCCGCCGAACAACCTCAACACCTTCTCCGGCGATCGCGCGCACCGGTGCAACTACCACGCCTACGAGGTGACCCGGCCGTTCGAGGTCGACGCGGGCCCCATCGCCGCGGCCTTCCAGCAGCCCGGCGAGGGGCTCCAGCTCCACACGCTCGCGAAGTACATCCCCGGAGCGCCCGCGAACGACAAGGGCGAGGTGTCGATCGGCTGGCTGGCCGACAACGGCTACCTCAAGCGCCTGACCTGAACCGCGCCCGGCCGGCCGTCCCCCGGTCTCCGAGGTGGCCGCACCTCTGTCGCAGCCGCCACGGCGGGTATGAGCCGTAGAGCGTGGCGGCACGGCCAGGTGATCCGTACGCCGTTGAGGGAGCGATGGTGTATGACACGCAGATTGTCATCGTGGGCGCGGGGGCGGCCGGGCTCTCGCTCGCGTACCGGCTGGCCGCACCGCCGCCGGGGTGCCGTCCCCTCGATGTGACGCTCGTCGACGCACCGCCCGGGCCGCTGCGGCCCCCGGAACGCACCTGGTGCTTCTGGGAGCAGCCGGGCGGTGAGTACGACGACGTGCTCACCGCCTCCTGGGAGCGGCTGCGGGTGCGCGGCCCCGACGGGGAACGCCTGGAGGGCGGCATCGATCCGCTGCGGTACAAGATGCTGCGCTCCGGGCCGTTCGAACGGCTGGTGCGCGAGCATACTCCGGGGGTGCGGCGGCTGGAGGCGGTCGTCGAAGCGATCATCGACCTGCCCCGGGGCGTCGAGGTGCACGGCACCACCGCCGAGGGCGGGCGTCTCCGGCTGCGGGGCAGGTGGGCGTTCGACTCGCGTCCGCCGCGCGCACTGCCGCCGGCTCGCACCACTTTGCTCCAGCATTTCCGCGGGTGGTTCGTCCGGACCACCCGGCCGGTGTTCGACCCGGCGGTGGCGGAGCTGATGGACTTCCGCACGCCGCGGCCCGCGACGGGGTTGTCGTTCGGTTACGTGCTGCCGCTGAGTGAGTGCGAGGCGCTCGTCGAGTACACCGAGTTCTCACCCACGGTGCTCGATGACGCGGGGTACGAGCGGGCGCTGCGGCACTACACGGGCGAGGTGCTCGGGCTGCCGGGCTTCGCGGTCACCGCCGCCGAGGGCGGCGTGATCCCGATGAGCGACGGGCGCTTTCCGCGTCGCGCCGGGGCCTCGGTGTTCCGCATAGGCGCCGCCGGAGGCGCGACGCGCCCGTCGACCGGCTACACCTTCGCCGCCGTGCAGCGGCAGACCCGGGCCGTCGCCCTCGCTCTCGGCGAGGGCCGCTGTCCGGCTCCGCCGCCCGCGCACTCCGCACGCGCCCGCGCGATGGACGCCGTGCTGCTGCGTGCCCTGGCCAGCGGTCGTGTGGACGGCGCGGGCCTCTTCACGCGGCTGTTCCGCGAGGTGCCGATGGAACGGCTGCTGCGTTTCCTCGACGGAGGCACGAGAATCCGTGAGGATGTGGCGATCGGGCTGCACACGCCGGTGCTGCCCATGCTGCGCACCGTCGCGGAACTCCCCTGGCTGCCCAGACGTACGACGGGGGCGGCGTCATGAGCCGGGCGAGGCCCGCCGTGCCCGGCCGTGACCGGCGGGCCCGCGTCCTCGAGGCGGCCCCCGGCCGTCCGCGTTGCGACGACCCCGCTCCCCGGGTGGCGGTGATCGGCGGCGGGATCGCGGGGCTCGCGGCGGCCACCGGGCTCGCCGAGCGCGGCGCGGCCGTGACGCTGTACGAACGCGAGCAGAGCCTCGGCGGGCGCCTCGCGGGATGGCCGGTCACCCTGGCCGACGGCTCGGCGGCCACCATGACCCGCGGCTTCCACGCCTTCTTCCGCCAGTACTACAACCTCCGTGAACTGCTGCGCCGGGCCGATCCGGCGCTGGGCATGCTCACCGGCCTGCCGGACTATCCGCTGCGCGGCGCCGACGGCAGGTGCGACGGCTTCGCCCGCGTACCACGCACTCCGCCCTGGAACGCGCTGGGCTTCCTCGCCCTCAGCCCGTCCTTCGGACTGCGTGATCTGGCCGGGCTGAACGCGCGCGCCGCGCTGCCGCTGCTCGATGTTCGCGTGCCGCAGGTGTACGAGAGACTCGACGGCGTCAGTGCGCACGACCTGCTGGACCGGATCCGCTTCCCGGAGGCGGCGCGGCACCTGGCGTTCGAGGTGTTCTCGCGCAGTTTCTTCGCCGACCCCAGGGACCTGTCGGCGGCCGAACTGGCCCTGATGTTCCACGTCTACTTTCTCGGCTCGGCCGAAGGGCTGCTCTTCGACGTTCCCGGCGAGCCGTTCCCGCGTGCGCTGTGGGAACCCCTCGCCGCGTATCTCACCCGGCACGGCGTCGCTCTGCGCACCTCGACGGCGGTGCGATCGCTGGAGCCGCTGCCACGGGGCGGGTTCGCCGTGCACACCGCCCATGCGGCCGAGCACCACGACGCCGTGATCCTGGCGCTCGACACGGAGGGCCTGCGCGGGGTGGTCGCGGCCTCGCCGAGGCTCGGCGACAGCGGATGGCGCGAGCGCGTCCGACGGCTGCGCACCGCGCCCGCGTTCCTGGTCTCACGGCTCTGGCTCGACCACCCGGTCGCGGCCGGCCGCCCCGGATTCCTGGGAACCAGCGGGTACGGCCCCCTCGACAACGTCAGCGTGCTGGAGCGCTGGGAGGGCGAGGCCGCACGCTGGGCCGCGGGAACCGGCGGATCGGTGGTGGAACTGCACGCCTACGCGATCGACGCCGAAGCCGACAGGCGGGCCGTACAGCACCGGCTGCTGGAAGGGCTGCGCGCGGTGTACCCGGAGACGCGCGCGGCCGGGATCGTCGACGAGCGGCACGAGTGGCGCGCGGACTGCCCGCTGTTCCCGGTGGGCGGCTACCACGACCGGCCCACCGTACGGACCCCCGACCCGGCCGTGCTGGTCGCGGGCGACCTGGTGCGCACCGGCCTGCCCGTCGCCCTGATGGAGCGCGCCGCCACGACGGGCTTTCTCGCCGCGAACGCCCTGCTCCGGCGGTGGGGCGTCCGGGGTCACACGCTGTGGACGGTGCCGAGTCGGGGACGGTCCGCCCTCCTGCGCGCCCTGGCCCGGCTGAGCCGTACGTGCTGAGACGGCCGCGCTGAGCCGTACACGGCGTCAGCCCGGGAAGCGGCCCGTGCTGCGCAACGCCCAGCGGCGCTCGGCGTAGGCCAGGTCGTCGCGCCACAAGCGGCCGGCCGCCGCCCGCAGCAGCGGGCGCAGCAGCGGCGCCATCGCACGGGCCACGGTGAAGCCCGGGCGGTCGGAGACGGCGATCACCGCCTCGACGACCGCGGTGCGCGGGGTGGCCGCGCCGGGCGGGCTCAACGGCGTGGCGTGCGTCTCCACCACCGAACCGCGGCCCTCCCCCTCGGTGATGCGCATCAGGACCGAGCGCGGACCTGGGGCGGTGAAGACGGCCCTGACCGGGGCCACCACGCGGCCCGCGACCTTGAAGGACACCTCCACGGCGATGCCGTCGTCGCCGTCGGCGGCCCCGCCCCCGTCCGCCGCGGCGTCCAGCACGGTGAGGTCGACGAAGGAGTACGGGTGCAGCCACCCGCCGTGCCACGGGTCGAGACGGTTGGCGACGACGTCCTCCGGTTCGCACCGGCCGACGCCGGTGTAAACGGCGTTCACCGCGCCGAGGAGGCTCGGCCGGGTGGGCACCGGGGGCCGCTCCGTCGGTTCCTCGCCGCCGACGTGGTCCAGGCGCACCCACATCAGCACCCCGTCGTCGTAGGCGGGGATCGGCTCCCATCCGGGCATCGGGTCACCGGTCAGGGCCAGCCCGTGCCAGTGGCAGATCAGCGTCCCGCACCGTACGCGGCCGTCCTTGAGCGGTGCGCCCAGATGCGGGCACGCGCCGGGGCCGGCACGCAGCGCTTCTTCGGCGTCGCGCCAGAGCACGAGTTCGGTGCCCGCCACCGTGCGACCCAGCGGCCGGTCCCGGCGCAGGTCGCGGGTGGCTCCCACGGCGTACCAGTTGCCGGATGGGCGCATCTGCGCGCGCTTGACCGCCCCGTCGATGCGAGCCGGTCTCGCCTGACGCCAGGTGGGCGCCTGCTCCTCCCAGGGCACGGGCACGCGACGCAGACGCAGCGGCAGCCGGCTCCGGCCGCCGGCCCCTGCGCGAGCCGCCGTGACCTGGGCCAGACCGTTGAGCGCCACAGCCGCCCGTCGGGTGCGCGGCACGACGGCCCTGGTGTGCACCACCGCGTATCCGCCGGCCTCGACGGCCCGGAGAATGTCGCGGTAGAGGATGAAGGCGGTGCGGATGCAGGGACGTGAGAGCGGGTCGAGCATGGCGATGCCGGGGGCCGCCTGCCGGTACACGCCGCGGGTCAGGTCGGCGGCCGCCCGGAGGGCCCGGGTGATCCGGGCGTCGTGGCCGCCGGTCCGCCTGCTCCACACCAGCAGCTCCCGGTCGACGCCGTGCGCGGTGAGCAGATCGGCCGGAAGGTAGACGCGGCCCCGGTCGAGATCCTCGCCGACGTCTCGCAGGAAGTTGGTCAGCTGGAAGGCCATGCCCAGCGCGGCCGCGTGCGGGGCCGCCTCCTCGGGTGGGGTCACGGTGCCGAGGACGGGCAGCATCTGCAGCCCGATGACGGCCGCGGAACCATGCATATAACGGCACAGATCAGCGTAGGTAGGGTAATCCGTGACCTCCAGGTCGGCGAGCATCGAGTCCAGGAAGTCGTCGAAGTGCGTGGTGTCGATGGCGTACCGGTGGGCGGTGTCGGCGAGCGCCGCCACGACCGGCTTCCCGTGATGACCGTCACCGCGCAGCGCGGCGTGCAGGTCTTCCCGTAGTGCCCGCAGCGCCGCCGCGCGCTCTTCGACGCCGGCCTCGCTGCCGAGATCGTCGACGATGTCGTCCGCCCAGCGGGCGAATCCGTACAACGCGTGCACGGCCGGCCTGCGTTCGATGGGCAGCAGCCGGGTGGCCAGGAAGTAGGTCTTGCCGTGCCGGGCGTTGATCCGGCGGCAGCGCTCGTAGGCCGCGCGCAGATCGGGATCGGCGATGCCCGCCGCGTCGAGTTCACGGGCGCTCACGGCGCGGATCCCCCTGGTCGGGCGGGAGAGGTGGCGGACAGGCGGCGCCGCCCGCCGTTCAACCCGGTGATGCGCGCGGCGGCGAGCCTCCCGGAGATCAGGACGGTGGGCACGCCGACGCCCGGCGTGGTGCCGCACCCGGCGAGGACCGCGTTGTCCGTGCCGCGCACCAGGTTGCGGGGGCGGAACGGCCCGGTCTGCGCGAACGTGTGGGCGGCGGAGAAGGGAGTGCCGGCGGCGTGCCCCGCCGCGGCCCAGTCGGCCGGCGTCACCAGGCACTCCCGCTCGATGGCGTCGCCGATCCCGGCGAGGCCGCGCCGGTCGAGTTCGGCCAGCAGCCGGTCGCGGTAGCGTGGCCCGAGGTCGGACCATTCCCGCGCGCCCGGGCCGATGTCGGTGTTGGGACACGGGGCCAGGATGTGGTGGACATGACGGCCGGGCGGCGCGAGCGAGGGATCGGTGGCCGTCGGCCGGGTGATGAGCAGCGAAGGATCCGTCATCAGGCCTCCGGTTCGGGTGAGTTCACGGAACGTGCCCTCCCATGCCGCGCCGAACGAGATGGTGTGATGCGCCAGTTCAGGCCAGGTGCGGTCGGTACCCGTATGCAGAATCATCGCCGACGGCGAGTAACGCAGCGGTAGCGGACGCCGGGGTCGGCGGCCAAGGAGGCGATAAGAGATGGGCAGGTCGGCGGTGAGCACCACGGCATCGCAGGGAATCCGGTCCTGCTCGGTGATCACCGCGGAGATCCGCCGGCCCGCCCGCTCCAGCCGGGTCACGCCGTGCCCGTACCGGATCTCGGCTCCGGCGTCCCGCGCCGCGTCGGCCATCGCCCTCGGCAGGGCGTGCATGCCGCCGCGGGGGAAGTAGACCCCGGCGACCGTGTCCATGTAGGCGATGACCGCGTAAGCGGCCAGCGCCCGGGCCGGCGCCAGGCCCGCGTACAGCGACTGGAAGGAGAACACCCGGCGCAACCGCTCGTCGGAGAGAAACCTGCCGATGCGCGCGTCCAGCCTGCCGAAGGCGCCGAGCGCCGCGAGGCGGGCCAGGTCGGGATGGAGAAGCTGCAGCGGCGAGTCGAAGTTCGCGTCGATGAAGCGGTGCATCTGGGCCCGGTACAGCCGCTCCAGCCAGGCGCGCAGGCACCGGTATCCGGCGGCTTCCCCCGGTCCGGCGAACCGCTCCACCTCTGCCTCCATCGCCGCCGCCTCCGTGTGCACGTCCAGGCTCGTGCCGTCCGCGAAACGCGCCCGGTAGGCGGGGTGAAGGCCGATGACCTCGAGGCGGTCGCGCAGCGACTGGCCGACCGCGGCGAACGCCTCCTCGGCCAGATGCGGCATGGTCAGCACGGTGGGACCGGTGTCGATGTGGTAGCCGCCCAGCTCGATGCGGCCGGCCCGGCCGCCGGGCAGGCGGTCGCGTTCGACGATCGTCACGCGTCGGCCCGCGCCGAGCAGGTGGAGCGCGGCCGACAGCCCGGACAGCCCGGCTCCGACCACCACCACGTGGTCCGTACGGCCCGGCACGGTCCTCATCGCATCCCCTTCGTCACAGGCGGTTACTTCCCGTGACCGGGGCGGCGGAATCGAGGAGCCGGAGGTCGCGGCGGTGCCACTCCACCGATCCCGCCATGTGGTGAATTGTCCGGATTGTGCCATTTGTTCGGGGGTAGCCCCAAGGAGACACATTCACATCAGGAGGATCGGATGATCAAAACGCTTCACCGGATGGGCGTGCGCTCCAACATGATGTACGGGGCGGGCTTCGCCTCCATCGGTGCCACGGTCGCTTCCTGGTTCCTCTCGATGCAGTTCGAGCGGGGGGGCACGGCTCGGGCCGACCGCTGGGGGCTGTTCATCGGCGAGTGGGCCCCGACGTTCTTCGCGCTCGGCGTCGCTCTGCGCCTGGAGGAGATGACGGAGGAGAAGGGCCGCGAGGCTCCTGAGTTCGAGGAGCAGCGCGCGGACATCCGCCAGCCCGCACGGGCGGGGATGTAGCGCCGCTGCTGGGCGGGTCGGGGCCGGGGCTATGTCCGGCTCGACCTGCCTGCCGAGCCGAACGAAGGGCCGTGGTGGAAACTCGTCGCATCCTCCGGGCCGAATATGGGTCCGGGCTGCCTGCGCAGCCACGGCAGCAGGTTCCGCAGATCGTCGACGAGCCGGTCGGCCAGGTCCAGCGAGAACCCGTTGCGGCACACCACCCGCAGCACCTGGAGATCCTGCCGATTCGGCGGGAACGTGTAGGCCGGCACCAGCCAGCCCGACTCCCGAAGCCGCCGTGAGACATCGAAGACGTTGAACCGCGTGACGTCATCGGTGGTCGTGAACGCGAACACCGGCAACTGGTCGCCGCGGGTGAGCAGCCGGAAACAGCCGAGTGCCTCGATCCGCTCCGCCAGGTGCACCGCCACCTCCCTGATCGCCCCCTGGACCTTGCGGAAGCCCTCGTGGCCGAGCCGGAGGAAGTTGTAGTACTGCCCGATGACATGTGCCCCGGGGCGGGAGAAGTTGAGCGTGAACGTGGGCACGTCGCCGCCGAGGTAGTTCACGTGCTCGACCAGGTCGTCAGGGAGCGCTTCCCGGTCCCGCCAGAGGACCCACCCGATGCCCGGATAGACCAGTCCGTACTTGTGCCCCGAGGTGTTGATCGAGGCGACACGCGGCAGACGGAAGTCCCACTCCAGCTCCGGCTCGAGGAAGGGCGCGATCATGCCGCCGGACGCCGCGTCCACGTGCACGGGCACGTGCCGTCCCGTACGCTCCTCGAGCGCGTCGAGGGCGGCGCAGATCTCGGCGACCGGCTCGTAGCTGCCGTCCATCGTGGAACCGAGTACGGCGACCACGCCGATGGTGTTCTCGTCGCACCGCTCGGCGGCCTGCTCTGCGCCCAGGTGAAACCGGTCGCCCTCCATGGGCACCAGGCGCGCCTCCACCTCCCAGAAGTTGCAGAACTTCTTCCAGCACACCTGGATGTTGGTGCCCATCACCAGGTTGGGGCGTGCGCCGGCGGCATAGCGGTCGGCGTTGCGGTGCGTCCAGCGGCGCTTGAGCGCCATCCCGGCGAGCATGCAGGCCTCGCTGGACCCGATGGTGGAGGTGCCGAGCCGGGCGCCGGGTCGCGGGGCGTGCCACAGGTGGCGGAGCATCTGGACACAGCGCTGCTCGAGCTCGGCCGTCGCGGGATATTCGTCCCGGTCGACGAGGTTCCTGTCCGCGGTGTCGCCCATGAGCGCGTGCGCCTCCGGCTCCATCCACGTGGTCACGAAGGTGGCCAGGTTCAGCCGCGGGTTCCCGTCGAGCATGAGCTCGTCGCGAATGAGCAGAGACACGGTGGCGGGTGGCATGGGCCCCTCCGGCAACCGCGTCCGGGGAAGGACCGCGCTGATTCCGGAGACGGGGTCGGCCTCTCCGAAGAGCGGGTTCACCGATACCGGCCGGTGCCCGCCCTCCCCGCCTTGCTGCGACACCATTTTCGATCGCCTCCGATCGCTCCCCGAGCGGCAAGTCTTACAGACGGCCGTAAAAGCCGAAGTATGGCGTCGCTCGTCCGCAGGCGGCTCGCTCCGAAAATCTCTACATGTCGGTTTCTCCACTAATCAGGCGGCGCGGGGCGAAACGCCTGCATCTCGAACCTGCCCCGCTCGCTCGTGGTGTACGTGGACTCCGGGACCTCTATCCACAGGCCGGGCAGATCGCGCAGCGGCTCTGACACGACGACCTGGGTGTCTTCGGACAGTTCCATGGGGGTGAACACTTCGGGATGCAGCCGCCGGACGTGCCGCGGGTCGGTGCTGTGGAAGAGCGACGGCGAGCGGTGTTCGGTGGAGTAGCGGAAGGTCCACAGCCGCTCACCGTCCGATGTCGCCACCGTCATCTGGATCGGCCGCTCCACCCCGTGCGCTCGTCCGGTCTCCTCGACGAGACCGACCATGCGCCCCACCGCCGCCGGCGGGTGTTCCGACAGCCCGAACGTGAGGGCCAGGAAGAACATGACCTCGGAATCCGTGGACCCCTCGATCGAGGGATACAGCTCCGGTTCGACCGCCATGACGAGGTCCCGCTTGAGCCGGCTGAAACAGGAGATCACACCGTTGTGCATCCACAGCCACCGGCCGTACCGGAACGGGTGGCAGTTCGTCTGCTGTACCGCCGTCCCGGAGGACGCGCGGACATGCGCCATGAAGAGCGGCGACCGGACGTGGCGGGCGAGCTCGCGTAGATTCTGGTCGCCCCAGGCGGGCTTGGTGTCCTTGAACACCGCGGGCGGCAGCTCGCGCTCACCGTAGTAGCCGACGCCGAAGCCGTCGCCGTTGACCGTCTCCACGCCGTACCTGGCGTGCAGGCTCTGGTCGATCAGCGAGTGCTCCGGCTCGTAGATCAGCTTCTCCGGAGCGATCGGCGAGCCGGAGTAGGCCAGCCAGCGACACATACCTGCCGCCTACCCCGGTTGTCGCGCCCGGAACGGAATCCCCGGGAACCGCGAGTGCCCATGGGCAGAGTGAGCCGTTCACCGTGCCCGGGCGCGCGTACGGCCCGGGCCGCCCACGCCGGCCCTGAATCTGCCTAGGCTCGGGGAGTGCCGCACGCACTCATCCTCGGCGGAACCGGCTTGATCGGCTGCCGACCGGCTCGGTTACCGGCCGGCCGGTGATTACGCCGCGACCGTCGCGGCCCAGATCGACCGGCTCGTCCACGCCGCACGGACCGGCGACCCCGAGGGGATCCTTCCTCCGGCGAGCGACCAGTTTTCCCGCCGGTTCTTCGACTACCAGGCCGAAGACGAGTTCCTTGCACACCTTTCTCGATGAGGACCCCGGCGACGGCCAGGGCCCGCGGCGGCTTCACTTCGTCTTGCCGTCTCGTCGCGCCAGCCCGACCAGGTCGTCGGGGACGGCGTCGGGCACCTGGTCGTCGAACCGGGCCAGCCGGGGCGCGCGGAGCGCGCCGAGCGCCACGAGCGTGATGAAACCGCCGAACACCAGGTACATCGAGCCGATGTCGCCGAGGAGCCGGGTGCCGAGCGGCGCGATCACGCCGACGCCGAGCGGGATCGTGGACCAGGCCACCATCTGGTTGAGCGCGAACACCCGGCCGTGGAACCGCTGCGGCACCTTCACCTGGATGATCGTCGCGTACACGCCGTTGACCAGGGCCAGGCCGTACGAGACCCCGAAGGCGCCGACGCCGATCAGCACGAGCGAGGTGTCCACGCCGACCAGCAGGCAGGATCCGGCGATGAGCAGGGTGGTGAGCAGCATGCCGCGCATCCGTCTGTGGGCCGGTCCGCCCCACACGGCCATGGTGAGGCCGCCGCAGATCGCGCCCGTTCCGGCGACCAGCGCGATCACGCCCGCGTCGGCCAGCGTGCCGAACGACAGGACGAGCGGCGAGTACATCATGAAGACCGGGGACAGGCCGAGCGACAGCAGTGCGAAGAAGATGACCATCGCCCGGAAGCTCCGGTTGCCGACGGACAGCCGGAATCCTTCCTTGATCTCGCGTCCCACCGTCTCCCTGCGGCGAAGCGCCATGGTCGCGGGGAACGCCACCGCCGCGAGCACGATCAGGGTGAACACGTGCCCGGCGATGTCCAGGATGAGGATGCCCTCCAATCCGGCGACCGACAGCATGCCGACGGCGGCCAGCGGAGCGATGAACTGCGCGACGCCCATGGTCATCTGGGCCACCCCGTTCGCGTGGCCGAGGTAGCGCTTGGGCACCAGTTGCGGTACGGCCGAGGTGAAGGCGAGCCGCTGGAAGGTGAGCGCGACCGACAGCGCGGTGAGCAGCGCGTACAGCGCCCAGGTGTCAAGGTGGCCGGTCCACAGCAGCAGCGCGGTGACCGACTGGACGGCGAGCGCCGCCGCGTTACCGGCGATCATCACGGTACGGCGGCTCGACCGGTCGACGATCGCCCCGGCCAGCGGCGCGGCCAGGATGCCGGGGATGACCGCGAGGATCTGCAGGACCGCGTACTGGGTCATCGAGCCGGTTCGCAGGTACATCCAGACCGGCAGGGCGAACTCGGTCAGCGTCGAGCCGACCAGGCAGGCGAGCTGGCCGAGTGCGACGGCCAGGAAGCGGCGGACCGTCGGCTCCGGGCCGCCGGCGGCGCGACCGGCCGGTGCGGTCCGCTCCGGGGCCTCGGAGGCCGCGGGGGCGGTCAGGTTCCGATGGGTGGTGGTGACCGCCGCCGCCAGCTCTTCCGCCCGATATTTCAGGAAATAGTGACCGCCCTCGTCGAGGACGACCAGCGCGGTCGTCGAGGTGAGGAACTCCCACTCGCGGAAACGTTCCTCGTAGTAGTCCGTGGCCGGGTCGTACTCCCCCACCACCGAGATGATCGGCGCGGACAGCCGTTCCACCCCGCTGTCGATCAGCCTGGTGAAGTAGTCCTCCGCCTCCCGGGCGTCGTGCCGCATGTTGCGGATCACGAACGCCTTCTGCTCGTCGTCCAGATCGGACAGGTCGGCGCCGAGCGCGGTCAGCCAGTTGATCTCCGCCCGGTCGCTGCGCAGCCGCTCGATCCGGGTGAGCCTGGCCCAGCGGCCCATCAACCCCTTCACCGGCCGGGCGAAGGGGAACACCCCGCCCATGTAGATCGCCTCGACCGCCCGGCCCCGGGCCTCGAGCCGCTGCGCGATCTCGGCGGTCAGCGCCCCGCCGACCCCGCAGTGGCCGTACAGCACGATCGGGCCGGTCACCTTCGCCACGATCTCCTCGGCGCACTGCTCGGCCACCTCGCCGAGTGGGCGCGGCTCCTCGGCCAGGCCGAGGTCGTGACCCGGCACGGCGACCGAGTGGAGCGCCCAGTCGTCCGGCAGCGCGTCGGCCAGCGGCTGGTAGACCACCGCGCTGCCCCCGCCGTACGGCACGCAGACCAGCGTGGCGGCGACCCGGGACCGGCGCGGGGTCAGCTCGTACAGCAGGCCGCGCCGGTCGTCGCCGCTCCTGACCTGCTCGGCCAGCTCCCTGATCGTGGTGTGCTGGAACATGTCCATCAGCGCGATCGGCCGGCCGCCCGGCGGCAGCTCGCGGCGCAGCCTGGCCACCACCCGGGTGGCCAGCAGCGAGTGCCCGCCCAGGTCGAAGAAGTCGTCGAGCACGCCCACCTGCTTGAGGCCGAGCACCTCGCACCACGCCGCCGCGATGATCTCCTCGATCTCGTCGGCCGGCGGCTCGAACGGCACGTCCTGGTCCGGCCGGGCGTCCTCCGGCTCCGGCAGCGCGGCCCGGTCCACCTTGCCGTGCCCCTTGAGCGGCAGCTCGTCCAGCCAGACGTACCGGGTCGGCACCATGTACTCGGGCAGCCTGGTGCCCAGGTTCCGGCGCAGCTCGGGCACGCCCGGCCGGTCCTCGGGGGCGAGGCCGTCCGCCGCGACCAGATAGGCGACCAGCTCGCCGCGCCGGGCGTCGGTCACCGCGTGGCCGACGCCGGGGCAGAGCCGCAGCGCCTCGTCCACCTCGCCCAGCTCGACGCGGTAGCCGCGGATCTTGACCTGGAGGTCGCGGCGGCCGAGGAACTCCAGCGTGCCGTCCGGCAGCCAGCGGGCCAGGTCGCCGGTCCGGTAGATCCGGCCGTGCTCGGCCGTCTCGACGAACGCGGCCGAGGTCAGGTCGGGTCGGCCGAGATAGCCCCGGGCCAGCCGGTCGCCCCCGATGCACAGCTCTCCCGGCACGCCGACCGGGACCGGCCGCAGCAGGTCGTCCAGCACGTACGTCTTCGCGTGGCCCAGGGGCCGCCCGATCGGGGTGATCGGTCCGTACGGCTCCGCCGCCGGGTCGACCAGGTGGGTGGTGACGCCGATCGTCGCCTCGGTCGGGCCGTAGTGGTTGATCACCCGGCACACGCCGAGCGCGGCCAGCTCGCGGGCCCACTCCCAGCTCGACCCCTCGCCGCCCAGGACGAGGAGCCGCCTGGGCAGCAGCCGCCGCACCTCGACGTCGGCCGCGAGCGCGCCGAGGTGCGAGGGCGTCATCTTGAGGTAGTCGATCTCCGGCAGGCACGCGGCCAGCTCGGGCGCGGAGATCCGGGACGGCAGCATGTGCAGCGTGCCCCCGGTCATCAGCGACAGGTAGAACACGGTCATGCCGAAGTCGAACGTGAGCGACTGGAGCAGCGCGAAGCTGCCGCCGTCGGCCACGCCGAACCGGTCGCGCACGTCGGCCAGGTAGTTCATCACCTGCCGGTGCTGCACCGCCACTCCCTTGGGGCGTCCGGTGGAGCCCGAGGTGTAGATGACGTACGCGAGGTCGTCGGGGCCGGGCGGCGTCACAGCGGACTCCGCCGCCGGCTCGGCGGCCGACTCGTCCGGGTCCACGACGGCGCCGGAGAAGTCCAGCCCGGCCGGCGCCGGCCGGGCGACCAGCACGCTGACCCCGTGGAGCATGTGCCGCAGCCGGTCGGCCGGCTGCTCCGGGTCGAGCGGGACGTACGCGCCGCCCGCCTTGAGCACGGCCAGGATGGCCACGGCCTGGTCCAGCGACTGTTCCAGGCAGATGCCGACCGGCGTGTCGCGGCCGACGCCGAGCCCGGCCAGCCGGGCCGCCAGCCGTCCGGCCCGTTCGTCCAGCTCTGCGTAGGTCAGTGCGGCGTCGCCGAATCGTACGGCGACGGCGCGAGGGCGGCGCCGCGCGGTGGCCTCGACCATCGCGGGCAGGGTCGGGGCCGGCGGCTCCGGGACCTCGGGGCAGCCGCTCCAGCGGGCGAGCAGCTCACGCTCGGCCGATGACAGCAGGTCGAGCCGGGAGATCGGCGTCTCTGGCGCTTCGACGATCGACCACAACAGGGCCTCGAAGTTCGCGGCGAACCGCTCCACCGTCTCGGCGTGGAACAGGTCGGCGCTGTAGACGAAGAACGCGTCGAGCACGTCGTCGTGCGGCTGCACCTCCAGGGACAGGTCGAACTTCGCCTGGCGGAAGCCCGGATCGTAGCGTTCCGCGGTGATCCCGGGCAGATCGAGGCCGTCGCCCGGCTCGCTGCGCAGGCTGAACTGGGTCTGGAAGACCGGCGTGCGGCTCAGGTCGCGTTCCACGCCGAGCCCGGCGACCAGCAGGTCGAACGGAGTGTCCTGGTGGACCAGCGCCTCCACCACGGTCTTACGGGTGCGGCGGAGCAGATCGCGGAACGCCGGATCACCGGTCAGGTCGGCCCGGATCGCCAGGGTGTTGACGAACAGGCCGATGAGGTGCTCGGTCTCCTCGTCCTCCCGGGCCGACACCGGGGAGCCCACGCAGAAGTCGGTCTGGCCGGTGTGGCGGTGCAGCTGGGTCTGGAATGCGGCGAGCAGCAGCATGAAAAGGGTGACCCGCTCCGCCCTGGCAAGCGCGGCCAGCCGACCGGTCAGCTCGGCGGGCAGCCGGCGGGTGACGCAGCCGCCGCGTGGGCTTCTGATCCGTGGCCTCGGCCGGTCGGCCGGCAGCGTGAGCGGCGGCACCCCGGCCAGCTTCTCCTTCCAGTGGCCGAGCGAGCGGTCGTGCCCGTCGTCGGCACGCTGGCGAACCGCGTGGTCGGCGTACCTGATCGGCAGGTCGGGCAGCTCCGGCTCACGGCCGTCCAGGCAGGCGGCGTAGTTGGCGGCCAGCTCGCGGAACAGCACGCCGAGCGACCAGCCGTCGCCCGCGATGTGGTGGAGCACCACGACGAGGATGTGCTCCGTCGCGGACAACTCGATCAGCCGAGCGCGGATCACCGGGCCGGTGGCGAGGTCGAAGGGCCGGTTGGTCAGCTCGGCGACCAGCTCGGCCGCCCGCGCCTCGTCCGGCGCGCCGACCCGCTCCAGCGGGACCGTGACGTCGTCGACCACCTGGATCGGCCGGCCGTCCAGGGACGGATAGCGGGTGCGCAGCACGTCGTGCCGCCGGATCACCGCGCCGAGGGCGCGTTCCAGCGCGGCGGCGTCCAGCGGCCCGAGCAGCCGTTCTGTGACGCAGATGTTGTACGAGGCGTCATCGGGGTTCAGTTCGTGCAGGAACCACAGACGCTCTTGACCGAGGGACAGCGGGATTTCAGAGCCGACAAACATCCGGGACGCACGCCTACTGTTAAGTTTCTTAACTATTTGGACGCACAAAGTCTGGCATGCCCCCGGAGATCTTCACAAGCCCCGGCGGGGAAATCCCACCGCTCCGCTCAGAGCGGCGAGGTCACTGCGGCGCGGTCACTGCGGCGGGGCGGACAGCCGGTCGAAGAGCTCCAGCGCGGCCCGGCGGACGTCCTCGGGAGTGAGGCCGTCCAGGGTGGTCCGCGCGTGGTCGGCGTCACGTGTGGTGGCGCAGGTGATCGCTACGGATCTGGCGGCGGCGTGATGGAGGGACCCCTCGGGCATGCGCTCGGCGACCTCCTGGGCGCTCGCGGCCAGATCGAGATTGTCCCTGCTGAATGAACCGGTCAAGGCGATCTCCCTCGGATCGTGGCGGCTGTGCCCATTATTCCGCGACGCCTCCGTCACCATGCGTGTATCCGCCACTCCGAGGCCGGTGCGTGCAGGTCATCTGAACAGGCGAGATGGCAGACGCCCGGAGTCCTGCCCGCCCTGCGCGCCTTCGACCTGCCGTCCGCCTTCACGATCATGAGGGGCGCGGCGTCGGCGTTGCTCCTGCCCAGGTACGCGACGGTCGCGGAGTCGGGAGACCAGACCGGCGTGCCGCAGGGGAAGCCGGCCGCCGCACCCCCGGCCACGACCCTGGTCGTACGCCCGGCCCTGGGACGCCTGCTTGCACGTTCCCTGATCGGGCAGACAGGGCGTGCTGCAAGCGGCCCGCAAGGGCGGCGCCCTCACCCTGTCACAGGCGGGCCGCACGCGTTCCTCATCGAGTGAGCCCGGATTTCCGCCACATCGGACGGTGCGCTTCTGGGATGATCCGATTGGAAATCTCATCGGACGTCGAGAGACCGTGACTGACTGATGCCCCCCATTGATCAACTGACCGTCTTCGCATCCGACCATCCGGTCGAAACGGTCATCATCTCTATCTTCGCCCTGATCCTGCTGACCCTGGCCTTCTTCGCGCTGCGCGCAGTGATCCGGATCCTGCGCCGATGGGCCGCCGGCCGTCCCGCCGAGGACATCCTGACGATCGTCGCCGCCAGCATCGCCACCGGCGTCTCCGCCCAGGGCATGTGGCGCTTCTCCGGGGACGTGCTCGGCTTCGACGGCCCGCTGCGGCTGCTGCTCTTCGCGTTCATCGAAGTCGCGGTGATCACCAGCGCCGTACGGGCCCGGCGCAACATGCGCGAGAACTACTCGGCCGGCATCGACGGCATCGCCGTATGGGCGCTCACCGGCCTGTCCGCCGTGCTGTCGAGCATGGACGCCCGCAGCGTGGCCGAGGCCATCTTCCGCCTCGCCGCACCGCTCGTGGCCGCCTGGCTGTGGGAGCGGGGCATGGCGATCGAACGGCACCGAATCACCGGCCGCTCCCGCATCAACTGGCGGATCACCCCCGAGCGGATGCTGGTCCGCATCGGGCTGGCCGAGGCCGGCGACCGGACCACGAGCGAGGTGGACGCCCACCGCAGGCTCACCCGGGTGGCGCTGGCCGCGAAGAAGGCCCGTGCGCTGCGCGAGGCAGGCGCATCCGATCGCAAGATGCGCGCCGCGCTGGCCAGGCTCGACAAGGCCATGGACCGCGCGGTCGAGTACACCGGCCTCGCCGTGGACGACAAGCGGCAGGAGGCTCTGCTCTCCCAGATCGGTGCGCTCTACAACACCTCGGCCCTGCTCGATCTCAGCCCGCCGGTCCCCTGGGCGCCCGAGCAGCCGGGCGACGTCGCCGCTCCCCCGGCGGCCCTGCCCAGGTCCCAGGTCGCCTACCTGGTCGACGACGAGGACGACGAGCACGGCCCCGCCGAGCCCGCCCCGCCCACCGTCGACACGGCCGAGCGCGCGGCGCGGATCCGCGCCGCGCGGCAGTACTGGGAGCAGCAGATCGATCGCAAGTACGTCCCCCGGGCCGCGGACATCGCCCAGGAGGTCGGCATCCCGCTCGCCACGGCGAAGAAGTACCGCGCGCTGTGGAAGCTGGAGCCCCGGGCGCACGCGCTGCTGGAGGCGGCGTACCGGGAGCACGGCATCATCGACACCGGCACGTTCCCTGCCATCGAGGTGCCCGAGCCCGTGCTCAGCGTGAACGGTTCAGCCTCGCACGGGCACTGAGGTCGCCCGCGCAGATCGGCGGCCGGTTCGGCCGCTGTGGCCAGGTCGGTGGCGAGGACCCGGCGGTCGGCCGTCGGCTCCCGCCCCGACCTCGGCGTGCCGGGAGAGCCCGTTCTCCAGCACGCGGATCCCCACTGCCGTCAAGATCGAGGCGGCCCGTTCCGGCATCTGAACACGCCTCAGTGGTTCGGCCCTCGGCGGTATATGACTAGAGGCATGAACAAGGCAGATATCGGAGTGACCGGGCTGGCGACCATGGGGCGCAACCTGGCGAGGAATTTCGCCCATCACGGCCATGTGGTCGCGGTGCACAACCGCACGCACAGCCGCACCACCGCCTTCATGGACCAGCACCGCGACGAGGGCGCCTTCCTGGCGGCCGAATCCGTCAAGGAGTTCGTCGACGCCCTGCAGCGGCCCCGCAAGGCGATCATCATGGTCAAGGCCGGGGCGCCCACCGACACGGTGATCGAGGAGCTCGCCGCCCACATGGAGCCGGGCGACATGATCATCGATGGGGGCAACGCCCATTACGCGGACACCCGCCGCCGGGAGGCCGCACTGCGGGAGCGGGGCATCCACTTCGTCGGCGCCGGGATCTCCGGCGGCGAGGAGGGGGCGCTCAACGGCCCGAGCATCATGCCCGGCGGCGATCCGGAGGCGTACAAGACGCTCGGCCCGCTGCTGGAGGACGTCGCCGCGAAGGTCGACGGGACGCCGTGCTGCGTGCACGTCGGTCCCGACGGCGCGGGACATTTCGTCAAAATGGTGCACAACGGCATCGAATATTCGGACATGCAGCTCATCGCGGAGTCCTACGACCTGCTCAGGCAGGCGCTCGGGCTCAGCCCGCAGGAGCTGGCCGACGTCTTCCGCGAGTGGAACCGGGGCGACCTCGAGTCGTACCTCATCGAGATCACCGCCGAGGTGCTGGGCCACACCGACGCCGAGACGGGCCGGCCGTTCGTCGACGTCGTGGTGGACCAGGCCGAGCAGAAGGGCACCGGCCGCTGGACCGTGCAGAGCGCGCTCGACCTCGGCGTGCCGGTGACGGGCATCGCCGAGGCCGTGTTCGCCCGCGCCCTCTCCGGCCACCCCGACCAGCGAACGGCCGCCCGCTCGCTCGCCGGGCCGCAGGGACAGGGCGTGGCCTCCGGCGACGATCTGGTCGAGGACGTGCGGCGGGCGCTGTACGCATCCAAGATCGTCGCGTACGCCCAGGGATTCGACCAGATCGCCGCGGCGAGCGTGGAGTACGGCTGGGAGATCGACCCCGGCGCCATGGCGACCATCTGGCGGGGCGGCTGCATCATCAGGGCGCGGTTCCTCGACCGGATCCGGGAGGCGTACGAGGCCCGGCCGACCCTGCCGACCCTGCTGGTCGACCCGACCTTCGCGGCCGCGCTCGCCGACGCCCAGGACTCCTGGCGGCGTGTGGTCGCGACGGCGGCGACGATCGGCGTTCCGACGCCCGGGTTCTCCTCGGCGCTCGCGTACTACGACGCGCTGCGGCGCGACCGGCTGCCCGCGGCGCTCCTGCAGGGGCTGC
Source organism: Sphaerimonospora mesophila (assembly GCF_001417795.1). Taxonomy (NCBI): domain Bacteria; kingdom Bacillati; phylum Actinomycetota; class Actinomycetes; order Streptosporangiales; family Streptosporangiaceae; genus Sphaerimonospora; species Sphaerimonospora mesophila. Next base: position 95,809 of record NZ_BCBX01000044.1, read on the forward strand.
GCGACTTCTTCGGCGCGCACACCTACCGCCGGGTCGACCGTGAGGGTGTCTTCCACACCGACTGGTCCGGTGACCGGGTCGAGCGGCCCGCCTGACCCCTGCCGCCGGAACCGCTCGTACGGCTCACGCCCGGCGTGGGCGTGAGCCGTACGTGACGTGACGACCGGCCGTCACTCGACGGCGGCCATCGCGGCGGGCTCGGCCGATTCGCGGCCCGACTCCCCGTTCTGGCCGGGGGTGCCGCTGCGCAGCGGCACGTGCTTGATGAACGCGGCGATCACCGGCACCAGCGCGGCGAACAGCAGCGACCACACGAAGACCGAGCCGATCGCCCCGGCCAGCGCCTCCAGGAACCCGGTCTTGATCGGCGGCGGAAGCCGCTCGAGGAAGCTCTTCTCGATCTGGCCGCCGCCACCGGCGCCGGCCACGGCGGCCGCCTCCGGCCCGAGCTTCTCGGTGATCTCGGCGGCGAGCCGGTTGTTGAAGACCGCGCCGAACAGCGAGATGCCGAACGACCCGCCGATGGAGCGGAAGAACGTGGCGGCGCTGCTGGCCACGCCCATGTCCTTCTGCTCCACGCTGTTCTGCGCGATCAGCATGGTCGTCTGCATGAGGAAGCCCATGCCGAGGCCGAGGACGGCGATGAACACGCCGGTCTGCCACATCGGGGTGTAGGCGTCCTGGAAGGCCAGCAGGACCATGCCGACCGCCATGATCGTCCCGCCCAGCACCGGGTACATCTTGTACCTGCCGGTCTGGGTGATCGCCTTGCCGACGAACAGCGACACGACCATGGACGAGGCCATCATCGGCAGCAGGAGCATCCCGGAGTTGGTGGCCGAGGCGCCCTGCACGATCTGCTGGAACATCGGCAGGAAGGTGATCGCGCCGAACATCGCGAAGCCGAGCAGGAAGCCCAGCACGTTGATCAGCGTGAAGTTGCGGTCGCGGAACACGTGCAGCGGCATGATCGGCTCGGCCGCCCGCCGCTCGATCGGGATGAACAGGGCCAGCGCCACGACCGCCAGGCCGGCGAGCCCGAGGATCTGCCAGGAGCCCCAGGGATAGCCGTGCTTCTGGCCGCCCCAGGACGTGACCAGCACGATCGCGGTGATGCCGACCGTGAGCACGGCCGCGCCGTACCAGTCGATGCGGTGCTCGGTGCGGTGCTTGGGCAGGTGCAGCTTGAGGATCAGCCAGATCAGCGCCACGCCACCGAGCGGGAGGTTCACGTAGAAGGCCCAGCGCCAGTCCAGGTGGTCGGTGATGAAGCCGCCGACGAGCGGACCCGCGATCATCGCGAGAGACATGATCGCGGCCATGATGCCCTGGTACTGACCACGCTCACGCGGCGACACCAGATCACCGATGATCGCCATCACGCCGACGATGAGCCCGCCGGCGCCGAGGCCCTGCACCGCCCGGAACGCGATCAGCTCGATCATCCCGCCGTCGGTGCCGCCGAACAGCACGGAGCCCGCCATGCCGCACAGCGCGGAGCCGACCAGGAAGATGACGATCGAGCTCAGGAAGATGTTCTTGCGTCCGTAGAGGTCGCCGAGCTTGCCCCAGATCGGCGTCGAGACCGTGGTGCCCAGTACGTACGCCGTGGTGACCCAGGTGAAGTAGTCCAGGCCCTGGAGTTCCCCGACGATCCTCGGCATCGCGGTGCCGACGATCATGTTGTCCAGCATCGCCAGCATCATCGCCAGCAGCAGGCCGGGTAAAACGATCATCACTTCCCTGGACCGGCCGGCGGGCGCGGCCGAGGTCTCCGTCATGGTGGGTGCCCCCTTGTAGGAAATTTGCTTACTTGCCGACCGGCTAGTGACCAGCGTTACGGTAAAGTGCTGACTTGCCGGCCGTCAAGTTAAATAAGGACCAAAGCAGGCATGGGTGCACAGAGAGATACGAGAACCCGTATCCAGGACGTCGCCATCCGGCTCTTCACCGAGCAGGGGTACGAGGCCACTTCGCTACGGGAAATCGCCGAAGCCCTCGGCGTGACCAAGGCGGCACTTTACTATCACTTCAAGTCCAAAGAGGACATCATAGCCAGCCTCATCGAAGACCATGCCCGGGCTCTCGACGAGCTGATCGCCTGGGCGCGCCGGCAGCCCGCGACCCCGCAGACCCGCAGGGAGGTCGTCCGGCGCTACGCCGCGAAGATGACGGACGGGCGCCACCACGAGGTGATGCAGCTCATGCAGCGCAACCAGGCGGCGCTGCACGGCATGCGCAAACCCGAGCTGATGCGCAAGCGGATGCAGGAGCTGATCGACGTGCTCACCCAGCCCGACGATCCCCTGCCGATCCGGCTCAGGCGCTCGATGGCGCTCTTCACTCTGCACGCCGTCTGGTTCGCGCTGCCGGACGACGACCTGACCCCCCGGCAACGCACGGAGGCGGCTCTCGAGGTCGCCATGGAACTGGCCGACGCCGCCGATCGGACGCGGCGTGACGATGGGTAGGTGAACATCATGCTGTTCGGACAGGAACATGTGAAGCGCTATCTGGAGACCCACGGCGCTGAGGGCCACGACTGGCAGGGCACGACGGTTGCGATCCTCACGACGACCGGCCGCAGATCGGGCCGGAAACGCAGCACGCCGCTGATCTACCAGCCGTACGGCGACGCCTATCTGGTCGTCGCCTCCAAGGGCGGGGCCGACGAGCACCCGCTGTGGTACCGCAACCTGCAGGCCGACCCCGAGGTCGAGTTCCAGATCAGGGGTGAACGGTTCCGCGCGCGGGCCCGTACGGCGACGCCGGAGGAGCGGCCGGACATGTGGCGGACGATGACCGCCACCTGGCCGGCCTACGACGAGTACGCCGCGAAGACCGACCGGGAGATCCCGATCGTCGTCATCGAGCGCCGGTAACCGTCGCGTGGCCCGCCGTACGCGTACCGGTCGAAACAGTCCGAGTGCTTCGGCAGGATAGGAGACGTGAGCGAAAGCATGAGCCTGATCCGGCGCCTCCCCCCTGACCCCGAACCCGACTCGCTGTTCGATACGTTCGTGGACTGGAACGCCGAACGCGGGCTCACGCTCTATCCGGCCCAGGAGGAGGCGCTGATCGAGGTCGTCTCCGGCAACAACCTGATCCTCGCCACCCCGACGGGGTCGGGCAAGAGCCTGGTGGCGGCGGGGGCCCACTTCGCCGCGCTGGCCAGGGACGAGGTGAGCTTCTACAGCGCACCCATCAAGGCCCTGGTGTCGGAGAAGTTCTTCGACCTGTGCGCCGTGTTCGGCACCGAGAACGTCGGCATGATGACCGGCGACGCCTCGGTGAACGCCGACGCCCCCATCATCTGCTGCACGGCCGAGATCCTCGCGCAGATCGCGCTGCGCGACGGCGCCGAGGCCGACGTCGGTACGGTGATCATGGATGAGTTCCACTTCTACGCCGAGCCGGACCGCGGCTGGGCCTGGCAGGTGCCGCTGCTGGAGCTGCCGCAGGCCCAGTTCGTGCTGATGTCGGCGACGCTCGGCGACGTCGAGCGCTTCGAGAAGGACCTCACCCGCCGCACCGGCCGCGCCACCTCGGTGGTCAAGCACGCCGAGCGCCCGGTCCCGCTGCTGTACTCCTATCGCGTGACGCCGCTGCACGAGACGCTGGAGGAGCTGCTGGCCACCCAGCAGGCCCCGGTCTACGTCGTCCACTTCACCCAGGCGGCCGCGATGGAGCGAGCCCAGGCGCTGATGAGCATCAATATGTGCTCGAAGGCGGAGAAGCAGGCGATCGCCGAGCTGATCGGCAACTTCCGGTTCACCACCCGCTTCGGCCGGGCGCTGTCCCGGCTCGTACGGCACGGCATCGGCGTCCACCACGCCGGGATGCTGCCGAAGTATCGCCGCCTGGTGGAGCGGCTGGCCCAGGCGGGGCTGCTGAAGGTGATCTGCGGCACCGACACGCTGGGCGTCGGGGTCAACGTCCCGATCAGGACGGTCCTGTTCACCGCGCTGTCGAAGTTCGACGGCAACCGGGTGCGGCGGCTGCGGGCGCGGGAGTTCCACCAGATCGCCGGGCGGGCCGGCCGGGCCGGGTTCGACACCGTCGGCTACGTCGTCTGCCAGGCCCCCGATCACGTCGTCGAGAACGAGCGGGCCCTCGCCAAGATCGGCGATGATCCTAAGCGGCGGCGCGGCTACGCGCGCAAGAAGCCGCCGGAGGGCTTCGTCGGCTGGAGCCAGGAGACGTTCGAGAAGCTGCAGACGGCCGAGCCGGAGCCGCTGACCTCCCGGTTCAAGGTGAGCAACGCCATGCTGCTGGCCGTGATCAACCGGCCGGGCGACTGCTTCCAGGCGATGAAACGGCTGCTCACCGACAACCACGAGGACCGCAAGGCCCAGCGGCGGCACATCAGCCACGCGATCGCCATCTATCGCTCGCTGCTCGCGGGCGGCATCGTGGAGGCGCTCCAAGAGCCCGACGAGCACGGCCGCCGGGCCCGGCTCACCGTCGATCTGCAGGAGGACTTCGCGCTCAACCAGGCGCTGTCGACGTTCGCGCTCGCCTCGTTCGAACTGCTCGACGCCGAGTCTCCGACGTACGCGCTGGACCTGGTCTCGATCGTGGAGTCGACGCTCGACGACCCGCGGCAGATCCTGCACGCCCAGCTCAACAAGGCGCGCGCCGAGGCCGTCGCGCAGATGAAGGCCGACGGGATCGAGTACGAGGAGCGGATGGAGCGCCTCGCCGAGATCACCTATCCGATGCCGCTGGCCGACCTGCTCTTCGGCGCGTACGAAACCTACCGGCGCGGGCACCCGTGGGTCGGCGACCACACGGTCAGCCCCAAGACGATCGTCCGCGACATGTACGAGCGCGCCATGACGTTCACCGAGTACATCCAGTTCTACGAACTGGCCCGCTCGGAGGGGACGGTGCTGCGCTACCTCGCCGACGCCTACCGGACGCTGTCGAAGACGGTCCCCGAGCACCTCAAGACCGGCGACCTGCTCGACCTGATCGAATGGCTCGGCGAGCTGGTGCGCCAGGTCGACTCCAGTCTGATCGACGAGTGGGAGAAGCTGGCCAACCCGTCGGCCGCGCTCGAGGCCGCCGACGAGCTGGAGACGCGGACCAGGCCGGTCACCGCCAACACCCGCGCCTTCCGGGTGCTGGTGCGCAACGCGATGTTCCGCCTCGTCGAGCTCGCCGCCCTCGACCGCGAGGAGGAGCTCGTCGAGCTCTATCCCGACTTCGACTGGGGGGCCGCGCTCGACGCCTACTATGACGAGCACGACGAGATCGGCACCGGGCCCGCCGCCCGGGGGCCGGCCCTCCTCCTCATCGAGGAGGAGAAGGAGCTGTGGCGGGTGCGCCAGATCGTCGACGACCCGGCGGGCCACCACGACTGGGGCATCAGCGCCGAGGTCGACCTCGCCGCCTCCGACGAGGAGGGCCACGCCGTGCTCCACGTCACCGGCTTCGACCGTCTTTGACCCGCTCCCCGGCCTGAAGTCCGGAAGCACTGCGGACGAATCCGGTAGCCCCCCCGCATCGTCCTCAGCGGGCGGCGCGACCCGCGACGAGCACGTACGCACCGAGAACCCCGGCCCCCGCGACGGCCTGGGCCACCACGTACGGCACGATGTCGGTCGGCCGCGTGACCAGCGCGGCGAGCGCGGGCAGCGACCCGAGCAGCGCGAGGTCCACGCCGTTCAGCGCCCAGAACAGCGGGCCGGTCGGCACCGCGCCGCCAGGGGTGTCGATGACCGGCATCGCGTGGTCGACCGGCGGCCGCCGTGCCATCCGCAACGCCCCGGCTGCCAAGGCGGGCGCGGTCGCCGGTCCGAGCAGCCACCAGCCGTCGGCCGGCAGCGCGCCGACGGCGCCGATCCCCACCAGAGCGAGCACCGACCAGGAGGCGGCCAGCAGCGCGGGCAGCACCGCCCGGGCGGCCATCACGGCCCTGCCGTCCACGGCCAGCATCCGGGCCAGGGGCGGGTCGCCGCCATCCCGCCGTACCCCTCCGGTGCACATGGCGGCGGCGGTCAGCGCCCCGCACAGCAGCATCCCGAAGGGCAGCCCGGTCTCCCCTCCGGTGGCGTTCGCGCAGACGGCGGGCAGGGCCGCCCCGCCGAGCAGCGCCATCAGGCGGCCCGGTCGTCTGCCCACGCGCAGCCACTCCTGCCAGGCCAGCGCGGGCGCCGGGCCGAGCCGTGCCACGAGGCGGGGCCAGGGGCGAGACCGCAGTGCCCGGCCGCGCCAGTGGGCGTCCTCCATGATCCACGTCACCATGCTCGGATCCAGCGCGCCCGCCGCCGAGGTCACCCGGGCCGCCCGCGTCGAGGAGGCCAGGATCCGATGGGCGGGGATGCGATCGAGCGCCGCCCATGCCCACCGCAGGAGGAAGGCGGCCACGACGGAGGCGACCCCGGCGACCGCCGCGCCCAGGGACGCGGGCGCCTCGGAGACGGCGGCGAGAATCCGGCGGCCGGGACCCGCACCGAGCACGGCCGCGAGCACCGCTGCCGAAAGGACTGCGGCGATCATCACCTGCAACCCGGTGTCCCATGCCGGGGATCGCTGGGCGAGCACCGCCGTGGCCATGCCGCCCACTCCCGCCGCGACGCCGAGCACCAGCGCGGCCGCGAGGCGTACGCCGAGCCGGTCGGGGGCTCCGAACACCGACAGCGCCGCCAGTCCGAGCACCGCCCCGGCGAGAATCGCCGCCGACAGCAGAAGCGACGCCGTACGGCCGAGCACGGCCCTGCGGGGCAGCGGCGACGTGACCAGCCACGAGGCGTCGGCGGCGGGCAGCACGACGGGCCCGAACGTCCGCGCCAGGATGAGGAGGCCGGCGTAGGCCGCCGTGACCAGAGCGAGCCCGGCGCCGAGCCGCGTGGGATCGGCGTGGCGGGCCAGCCCGGCGATCGCCTCGACGACCGGGCGGCCGAGCACCGCGGCGGCGACGACCAGGCCGAACATCGTGGTGTAGCGGTCCGACCACGTCGCCGGCCGCCCACGGTGGGCACGGAGGTAGGCGAGAGCGGGGTGGGCCCGCGCGGCCGCGGGGATCACGATGCCACCCGCAGCGTGATGACGCGGGCTCCCATGATCTCGGCGAGCCGCGCGTCGTGGGTGGCCATGACGACCGTGCCTCCCTCTGCGGCGTAGCCGCGCAGAATCACGGCGAGGCGCTTCCTGAACCCGGCGTCCAGGCCGCGCTCCGGCTCGTCCAGCAGGAGCAGGCGGCTCGGACGGAGCAGGGCCATCGCGAGCGACAGCCGCTGCCGCTGGCCGGTGGACAGCGACAGCGGGGAGAGGCCGGCGCGGGCGCCCAACTCGAAGGTGTCCAGCGTCTCCTCGACCGTCAGGCGAGCGTCCTTCTGCACGGCCCTCATCAGCTCCAGATGTTCGCGAACGCTCAGCCCCGGATACCAGGCGGGCTCGTCGCCGACCCGCACAACCCGCTGCCAGAAGTCGAGACGGTCGGCCGACGGCCCGCCGAAAACGTCGATCTCGCCACGTGGCAAGGGGTGCATGCCTGCCAGACAGCGCAGCAGCGTGGACTTGCCGACGCCGTTCTCCCCCATGACTGCGACGATCTCACCGGAGTCGACGGTCAGATCGACGCCGCGCAGCACGGGCACGCCGCCCAGGTCCAGTCCGACTCCGCGGGCCGTGATGATCGCGTTTGCCATGCTCCGAAGCCTATGCGCGCGCCCACGACCCCGAGCGGAGGATTCCCATGTGCTCGCGGCCGGCCGCCTGAGCGTCGTCAGCCGCCGGAGGTCGCGTCCTCGGCCTCGGCGCCCGGGACCGTCATGTCCTCGGGATCGTCCAGCCACCCGTGCGGCAGCGCCACCTTGGTTCGTTCCCCGCTCTTGCCGCGCGGGCCGTCGGCGATCCCGCCCGGCCAGGGCTGACCGCGGTCCAGCTCGCCGAGGCGGTCGCGCAGCTCGGCGAGGGCGGTGACGGCGGTGAGCGCGCGGCGGGTGTCCGCCCCGATCGCGAAGCCCTTCAGGTACCACCCCACGTGCTTGCGGAAGTCGGCCAGGCCGTGCGGCTCGCTCCCGATCACCTCGCACAGCAGCTCGGCGTGCCGGAACATCATGTCGGCGACCTCCCCGAGGTCGGGCCGCGTCCGCTCGGCCGAGCCGTCGAAGGCCAGCGCCAGGTCGCGGAACAGCCACGGCCGCCCGAGGCAGCCGCGCCCGACGACGACCCCGTCGCAGCCGGTCCGCTCGACCATGCGCAGCGCGTCGTCGGCGCTCCAGATGTCGCCGTTGCCCAGCACCGGAATCTCCGGCACCGCCTCCTTGAGCCGGGCGATCGCGTCCCAGTCGGCGGCTCCGCCATAGTGCTGCCGAGCCGTACGCGCATGCAGGGCGATGGCGGCGACGCCCTCCTCCGCGGCGATCCGGCCCGCGTCGAGATAGGTCAGATGGTCCTCGTCGATGCCCATGCGCATCTTCATCGTCACCGGCACCGGCCCGGCGTTCGCCACCGCCTCCCTGAGGATGGCGCGCAGCAGGTTCCGCTTGTACGGCAGGGCCGATCCGCCGCCCCGCCTGGTGACCTTGGGCACGGGGCAGCCAAAGTTCAGATCGATGTGGTCGGCCAGATCCTCCTCGTAGATCATCCTGGCGGCCCTGCCGATGATCACGGGGTCCACGCCGTAGAGCTGAACGCTGCGCGGGGTCTCGTGCTCCCCGAAACGAATCATGTGGAACGTCAGCGGCACCCGTTCCACCAGGGCCCGGGAGGTGATCATCTCGGAGACGAACAGCCCGCCGCCCTGCTCTCGGCACAGCGTGCGGAAGCCGATGTTGGTGATGCCCGCCATCGGGGCGAGCACCACGGGAGGCCAGACGTCGAACGTGCCGATTTTCACGCCTACATTGTTGCGGCCTGGCGGCCTTGAGTACGCATCGGGAGCGAAAACCCGATACAGTTATCACGTCGCCGCGAGGCGAACGCGGAAGTGGCTCAGTTGGTAGAGCATCACCTTGCCAAGGTGAGGGTCGCGGGTTCGAATCCCGTCTTCCGCTCTGGGAGGTCTTTGCCGGGTTGTTTTCCCCTGGGGCCTCGCTCGGTGGAGTGGCCGAGAGGCGAGGCAGCGGCCTGCAAAGCCGCGTACACGGGTTCAAATCCCGTCTCCACCTCTATGAACCGCGGTGTGGCGGGCGCACACTGGTGATATGTCTCCGGTACCTGCAGTCATGCCGATGCTGTCTCGCGGTAAGCACCGCAGTCCCAGTAAGGGCGCATGCTTCATGGAGCTCGCGTCCTACCTCGCCGGTGAACGGTGGAGCGACCATCCCGCCTGCACCCACCCGTTGCTCGCCGCGGTGGCACGCCTCGTCAACGATCACACCTCCGACGCGGCCCGGCACCGCCTGGCCGAGCTGATCCCGTCCGTGATCGAGGTGACGGGCGACGATCCCCGCCTCGACGTGCGGATCGCGCTGCGGTGCGCCACCACGGCGCTGCCGGTGGTCGCGCACGAGCGGCAGCTCGCGATGGCGGTGTCGATCCTGTCGGCCGAGCATGTCCTCGCCGGACTCGACGGGAACGCCGGCATGGCGGAGCGCAGCCGGGAGGCCCTGGCACAGGTGCCCGAAGCGGCGCGGTGGGCGGCCGAGTTCGGCCGCGGCGTCCGGGTCTCCCTGAAGGGTTTCCGCAGGTACGCCGCGCCCAACACGGTGCAGCTCGCGGTGCGCGGGATCGCCCGGGCATGCGTGCCCGACCCGGACGCGCTGCTGTGCGACCTGCTCGCCGGGGCGATCGCCGACTGCCGCGCGCTGGTCCGGCCGGCCCCGGCCGAGGTCGTCGATCCGGCGCGGTGGGCGGACGCCTGCCGCCTCACCACGCGCTGATCCGCGGCGGTCAGCGACACCGGGCGATCCGGCAGATCTTGGCGAGCATCCTCCCGGTGTCCTTGAGCTGCCGGCTGAAGTCGCTCCTGGCGGGCCCGCCCCACTCTCCCGCGATGCTGTAGACGACGACGGCGTTGGCCCGCCGGGCGACCACGGCGCGTTGTCCGCCCACCGCGAACTTCCTGCCGTGGTAGACCTGACCGGTGATCTTGATCGCCTCGTCGCCGAGAGCGGCCCTGGCGGAGGTGAACCGGTAGGTCACCTGCCCGGTGCCGGTCTTCCGGCACCTGGCCACGTCGGCGCGCAGGTCGCGCAGGGCCTTCTTGGCGGCCCCGGATGAGGAGTACAGGATCACCTGCTCGGCCCGCATGTAGTCGGGGACCGCGATGTACGTGGCGGTGCCGGTCGCCACCCGGCCGGATCTGCCCAGGCCGGCCTTCTCGCAGGGGTTGACGACGAGCCGGGCGCCCGTCTTCCGGCTGACCTCCCACCTCGCCTCGGGGTCGTTTCGGTGCTTGGCCGCCTCCTTCTCGTACAGCAGGAAGCCCTTCGGGATGTGCGCAGCGGCCGTGGCCGGCGGTGCCGCCGCGATGGTCACGCCGAAGGCGAGAGCCACGGCCGCGGTCCCCAGGATCTTCTTCATCACGTCTCCGTCCGGTCGTGCTTCACCCATGGATCAGATGCGCCGGGCACCGGAAAGGTTCGCGACCTATGCACGTGTCCAGATGTAACCGGCGAACCTGCCGGTTTCCCGCTCGCGGCGGTAAGAGTAGAGATCGGGCGTCTCGATCGTGCAGCGGTCGTCGTGTCTGACGTCGGCCACGCCCGCCCGGTGAAGCTGGGCGGCGATCCCGGCGCGGAGGTCGAGGGCGGGGGTGCCCCACCGGGTGTCGGACCAGGTCTCGGGGACCCGGGCGGCGACCCGCTCGCGCAGCTCGGCGGGGACCTCGTAGCACCGCCCGCACGCCGCCGGGCCGATCGCCGCCACCATGCGCGCGGGCTCGGCGCCCCGGGCCTTCATCGCCGCCACCAGCGCGGGGACCACCCCGGCCTCGGTGCCCGGCCGCCCGGAGTGCGCGCCGCCGACCAGCCCGGCCACCGGGTCGGCGAGCAGCACCGGGGCGCAGTCGGCGACCAGGACCGCCAGGGCGAGGCCCGGCCGGTCGGTGAACACGCCGTCGAGCGCCGGTGGCTCTGCCCCGAACGGCTCGGTCACGTAGGCCACGTCGGCGCCGTGTACCTGCCGCATGAACACGACCCGGTCGAGGCCGAGCTCGGCGGCCGTCTTGGCCCGGTTCTCGGCCACGGCGGCCGGATCGTCGCCGACCGCGCCGCCGAGGTTGCGCGAGCCGTACGGCCCGGCGCTCACGCCGCCGTGCCGGTCGGTGAAGGCCATGCCGACCCGGCCGATCGTGATCGTCGTCATCCGCTGATCTCCGCGTAGAGGTCGTGCGTGCGCTGGGCGATGCGCCGCCAGGAGAACAGGTCGACCGCTCGGCGGCGGCCCGCCCTGCCCATCTCGGCCGCGCGGTGCGGGTCTGCCAGCAGCGTGCCGACACGCTCGGCGATGGCGGCGGCGAACGCCTCCGGGTCGTACGGCTCGCCGTCCGCACCCTGCCGTATGGGCACGAGCAGACCGGTCGTGCCGTCGTCGACGACCTCGGGGATGCCGCCGGTCGCGGTCGCCACGACGGCGGTCTCGCAGGCCATCGCCTCGAGGTTCACGATGCCCATCGGTTCGTAGACCGACGGGCAGACGAAGACGGTCGCGTGCGTGAGGATCTGGATCACCTCGGGCCTCGGCAGCATCTCCGAGATCCAGACGACCCCGGTGCGTGCCGCCGAGAGCTCGCCGACCAGGCCGGCGACCTCGGCGGCGATCTCGGGGGTGTCCGGCGCGCCGGCACAGAGCACGATCTGCGCGCCGGGGTCGAACGACCTGGCCGCGCGCAGCAGGTGCACCAGCCCCTTCTGCCGGGTGACGCGTCCCACGAACACGACGTACGGCCGGGCGGGGTCGATGCCGTGCTCGACCAGGGCGTCGACGCCGTGCGCCGGGGCGTACTCGTCGGTGTCGATCCCGTTATGGATCACCCGCACCCGATCGGGCGATATTTCGGGATATGCGGTGAGCACGTCGCGGCGCATGCCCTCCGACACGGCGATGACGGCGTCGGCCTCACGCAGCGCGGTCCGCTCCGCCCACGACGACAGCGTGTATCCCCCGCCGAGCTGCTCGGCCTTCCACGGGCGCAGGGGCTCCAGGCTGTGGGTGGTCACGACGTGCGGCGTGCCGTACAGCATCTTGGCGACGTGCCCGGCGAAGTTGGCGTACCACGTGTGGCTGTGCACCACGTCGGCGCCGGCGCAGCCGGCCGCCATCTCCAGGTCGACGCCGAGCACCTGGAGCGCCGCATTGGCCTCGCCCAGTCCCTCCGGGACGCGGTAGGCGTGCACACCGGGCTCCGTACGGGCCGCCCCGAAGCAGCGCACCCGGACGTCGGCCAGTTCCCGCAGCTCACGGGCGAGATATTCGACATGGACCCCGGCCCCGCCGTACACCTCGGGCGGATATTCACGACTGAGCAGATCGACCCGCATATTGAGGAGCTTAGGTGCTTGGGTGTTTGTTCGGGGTTCGGCGGGTTAAGGTCCTGCCTATGAAGGTCCTGGCGATCGTGCTCGCCGGTGGTGAGGGAAAGCGGCTGATGCCGCTGACAGCGGACCGGGCCAAGCCCGCCGTCCCCTTCGGGGGGATCTACCGGCTCGTCGACTTCGTGCTGTCGAATCTGGCAAATGCCGAATATTTCCGGATAGTCGTGCTGACTCAGTACAAGAATCACAGCCTGGACCGGCATATCTCCCGGACCTGGCGGCTGTCGTCGATGCTGGGCAACTACGTCACCCCGGTTCCCGCGCAGCAGCGGCTCGGCCCGCGCTGGTTCGCCGGCTCGGCCGACGCGATCTTCCAGAACCTCAACCTGATCCATGACGAGCAGCCCGAGCACGTCATCGTCTTCGGCGCCGACCACATCTACCGGATGGATCCGCGGCAGATGGTGGCCCAGCACATCGACTCCGGCGCCGACGTCACGGTCGCGGCCATCCGGCAGCCGCTGAAGCTGGCCGACCAGTTCGGCGTCATCGAGACCGACCCCTCCGGCCGCAGGATCGCCGCTTTCCGGGAGAAGCCGACGGACGCGGTGGGCCTGCCCGACGCGCCGGACCAGATCTACGCCTCGATGGGCAACTACGTCTTCCGGACCCAGTCGCTGATCGCGGCGCTGCGCGAGGACGCGCTCGACCCCGCGAGCAAACACGACCTCGGCGGCAACATCATCCCGATGTTCGTCAAGACCGGCGGCGCCGAGGTGTACGACTTCGCGGACAACGTGGTGCCGGGCTCCACCGACCGGGACCGCGGCTACTGGCGTGACGTGGGCACGCTCGACGCCTTCTACGAGGCCAACATGGACCTCATCGCGGTGCATCCGGTGTTCAACCTCTACAACAGCAGCTGGCCGATCTACACCGGCCACGACCCGCTGCCGCCGGCCAAGTTCGTGCACAACACCGGCGACCGGGTCGGGCGGGCGCTGGAGTCCCTGGTGTCGCCGGGGGTCATCGTCTCCGGCGGTACGGCGCTGCGCTCCATCCTGTCCCCCGGTGTCGTGCTCCACTCGCACTCGCACGTCGAGGACTCGGTGCTGATGGGAAACGTCCAGGTCGGCAGGCACGCCCGGATCCGCAGAGCGATCATCGACAAGAACGTGATCGTCCCCGACGGCGCCAGGATCGGCTTCGACCTCGACCACGACCGCGAGCGCTTCACGGTCACCGGAGAGGGCATCGTGGTGATCGGCAAGAACGAGGTCGTCGACCTTTGAGTCGAGCTCCTCAGCCCCGACTCGGCCGACTCGACCTCTGAGTCTGCCCCCCCGACTCGGCCTCTGATCGGGCCCCGGTCGTCGTCGCGGCTCAGCGGCCGTTGATGCGCCAGGTCGGCTCGACGACCGTCCACTGGGCCTCCCAGGCCCGCTTGGCGCGCCGCTGGACGATGCCCCGGGTCGCGGCGACGACCAGTGCGAGCCCGGTGGCCGCGGCCAGCGGAATGCCGACGCCGACGGTCAGCGCGGACACCACGGTGGTCTCCCGCTCCTGCGGGCGCGGGACCGGCGAGCCGTGCTCGTCGGTCCAGATCCGGACCGTGTCGCCCTGGTGCCTGCTCGTCGAGGCGTCGATCGTGCCCTCCCACTGACGCCCGTCGGGCGCCTGCCACTGGGCCTTCACGTGGCCGACCGCGGCTCCGGCCGGTGACAGCCGGGGCGAGTCCGGCTCGTTCATCAGCGTGGCGATCACCTGATGGCGGGTGTGCCGCTGCTGGGCCTCCGTTTTCAGGCCGTCGCCGTACGTCCTGACGGCGAGCATCACCCCGAGCACGACGGCGACCATGACGCCCAGGACAGCGGCAAGCCGGACCACCGCCTCGACCCGGTCGCACCGGCGGCGAAGCGGATTCCTGTCGAGGCCGAGCCATCTGGCGAACCTGGCGAATGGATTCTGCGTCATCTCACACCTCACAGGGTCATTACCGCTGCGAGTCACGCTTATGCCTATTTTGCCGCCCAAGAGAGTACGTGGTCAGGGCAGGCCGAGCTCTCCCAGCACGTGACTGGTGCGGCGGGTCTCGTTCGCCAGCCACCGGTGGAAGTCGTCGCCGTCCAGGTACATCGGCACCCATCCGTTTCGGGCGCACATCCGGGACCAGACGGGTGAGTCGGCGATGGCCCGGCACAGGCAGGCCATGGCGTCGCGCCTGCGGTCGCCCGCGGCCTGCGCGCCGACCAGGCCCGACCAGTTGGCGTAGACCAGCCGCACCCCCGACTCCATCAGCGTGGGCGCGTCCAGCCCGGCCATCCGCTCCGGCGACGAGACCGCCAGCGGCCGCAGCCTCCCGGCGCGGATGTGGGGCGCCACATCCCGCTGCGCGCCGACCCCCACGGCCGCCCGCCCGTCGAGCATCGCCGCGACCGCCTGGCCGGCGTCGTCGTACGACGCGTAGTTGAGCAGCCGGGGATCCGCGCCCAGCCCCAGCGCGGTCAGTCCGTACAGCACATGGTCGGGGCCGCCGGCCGCTCCGCCGGCCGCACGCGGCCCGGCGGGATCGCGCAGCAGCGCGGCGGCGAACTCGTCGAACGTCCGGAACCCCGAATCCGGTGGCGCGACCAGCACCTCCCACTCCCCCGCCAGCCTGGCCAGCGGCGCGGTGCGCGAGACCAGCGGCGCGGCGTGCCGCATGGCCACCGCGCCGAGCAGGGCCGGGTCGGCGACCATCAGGTCGCCGGACCGCGCGGTCGCGACGAACCTGGCGAGCGCAGCGGCGCCGTCCCCCTGCTCCCGCAGGGCCACCCGTCTGGCCCAGCGGCGGCTTTCGATGAGGGCGCGCAGCGCCCTGGCGAAGCCGTCCCCCCGGCCGCCCGTCCGGCCCGGCACCACGAGGGAGATCTCAGTCTGGACGGGCGGGGCCTGCGTCCCGCATCCCGCCGTGAGCGCGAGCGCTCCCAACACGAGGACCGTACGGCGTCGCACCTCGGCATCCTCCCCCGAAGAAGCCTTACGTTGCGCTCAAAACCGGACTAACCACGCATTGTGACTATATCGGACATCGGGGGCGCGGCCTACTCCACGGTGACACTCTTGGCGAGGTTGCGCGGCTTGTCGACGTCGCGGCCGAGTGCCACGGCGGCGTGGTAGGCGAAGAGCTGGAGCGGGATCGTGAGCAGGATCGGGTCCAGCTCGTTCTCGTTCTTCGGCACCACGATGCAGTC
Source organism: Sphaerimonospora mesophila (assembly GCF_001417795.1). Lineage (NCBI taxonomy): Bacteria > Bacillati > Actinomycetota > Actinomycetes > Streptosporangiales > Streptosporangiaceae > Sphaerimonospora > Sphaerimonospora mesophila. The sequence goes on from NZ_BCBX01000044.1 coordinate 111,470, forward strand.
GTCGGCGGCCTCCGATGCGCGGTGCCCGACCATCAGGATCCGTCCGTGCCTGGCCCGGATCTCGCCGAGCGTGGTGAGGTTCTTGTCGAGCAGCTCGTCGTCGGGGACGATCGCGACGGTGGGCAGCTCGGGGCTGATCAGCGCGAGCGGGCCGTGCTTGAGCTCGCTCGCCGGGTACGCCTCGGCGTGGACGTAGGAGATCTCCTTGAGCTTCTGGGCGCCCTCCCTGGCCACCGGGTAACCGCGCACCCGGCCGACGAACATCATCCCCGGCGCGTCCGCGTACTTGATCGCCAGCTCCCTGATCTGCTCCTCCAGGGTGAGGATCTCCTTGATCTGCTCGGGCAGCCGGCGCAGCCCCTCGCAGACGCGCCTGCCGTCGGCCGGGGACAGGTCCCGCACGCGGCCGAGATGGAGCGCCAGCAGCGCGAACGCGACGGCGGTCGAGGTGAACGCCTTGGTCGAGGCGACCGACACCTCAGGCCCGGCATGCAAGTAGATGCCGCCGTCGGTCTCCCTGGCGATGGCGCTGCCGACCGTGTTCACGATGCCGAGCACCCGGCCGCCCTTGCGCTTGAGCTCCTGGACGGCGGCGAGGGTGTCGTACGTCTCCCCCGACTGGCTGATCGCGACGTACAGGGTGTCAGGCTCGACCACCGGGCCGCGGTAGCGGAACTCCGAGGCCGGCTCGGCGTCGGCCGGGATGCGGGCCAGCTCCTCGATGAGCTGCGCGCCGATCTGCCCGGAATAGTACGCCGAGCCGCAGCCGATGATCTTGACTCGGCGGAAGGACCGGGTCTCGCGTGCGTCCATGTTGAGGCCGCCCAGGTGCGCGATGTGGAACCGGTCGTCGATGCGGCCGCGGAGCGTGCGCGCGACGGTGTCGGGCTGCTCGGAGATCTCCTTGAGCAGGTAGTGCTCGTACCCGCCGTTGTCGTAGTGGCCGGCGTCCCAGTCGACGGTGAACGGTTCCTTGGCGGTCTCCCTGGCGTCGCTGGTGAAGGTGTGGAACCCGTCGGCCTTGAGGACCGCGAGCTCGCCGTCCTCCAGGTGCACGACCTGCCGGGTGTAGCGGATCAGCGCGGCGACGTCCGAGGCGGCGAACATCTCCTTCTCGCCGATGCCGAGCACGATCGGGCTGCCGTTGCGCGCGACCACGATCTCACCGGGGCGCTGGGCGTCGACGACGGCGATGCCGTACGTGCCGACCACGTTGGCGAGGGCCCGCCGGACGGCCTCCTCCAGCGACTCGGTCTCCTTGACCATGCGCGCGATCAGGTGCGCGAGCGTCTCGGTGTCGGTCTCGCTCCGGAAGACGACCCCGTCGGCCTCGAGGCGGCGGCGCAGCTCGTCGGCGTTCTCGACTATGCCGTTGTGCACCACCGCGATGCGTCCCTCATCGTCGAGGTGCGGATGGGCGTTGACGTCGCTCGGCGCGCCGTGTGTCGCCCAGCGGGTGTGCCCGATGCCGACCGTGCCCTTGAAACGGGCGGGTACGGCCGCCGCCAGGTCGGCCACCCGGCCCTTGACCTTGCGCGTCTTCAGGCTCCTGGCGTTGACGACGGCGAGGCCGGCCGAGTCGTAGCCCCGATACTCCAGGCGCTGGAGTCCTTCGAGCAGGATCGGTGCCGCATCCTTGGGGCCGACGTAAGCGACGATTCCGCACATATCCGCTCCTATCCGTAAACAATCCGGCGGAGCTGGCGCAAAGACAGCTCCGGTGCCGCGACACGCCTTCCCGCGAGCTCGGCCGAGATCCTCGGGAAGATCTGCTCGTTGGTCAGCCCCCTCGCCTTGAGCTCGCCGTGGCGTCGGCGCACATACTCCTCGGTGGGCTCGCCGAAGTACGCCAGGACGTCGGCCACCACCCGTGCGGCCTCCCCGGGTCCGAGCGGCGTCGTCCGGGTGAGGTGACTGATCAGATCCTCGAAGGGATGCCGTGCCGTGGACACAGAGCAGGACCCTAACGCAGCGAGGATGCCGACTATCAAGTTTTCTGCCCGAATCCGGGCAGGATCAGTCCATATGAGGAGGGGTCGCATTTCCGCATGGGCGGACGGCACCGGGACGGCTCAGGATCCGCTACAGTGGGACTCGCATCGCCGGGGAGATCCCGGAGATCGCGCGGAAGTGGCTCAGTTGGTAGAGCATCACCTTGCCAAGGTGAGGGTCGCGGGTTCGAATCCCGTCTTCCGCTCGCAGCACTCGGGCGATTAGCTCAGCGGGAGAGCGCTTCCCTGACACGGAAGAGGTCACTGGTTCAATCCCAGTATCGCCCACCACGAGATCCCAGTTCAGAGGCCGGATTCCACGACCGTGGATCCGGCCTTTCCCGTTGTTCGACCATCGTTCGACCGTCGCGCTCACCGTCGAGTCGTACGGGCGGGGTCACCTGCTGAGGGTGCTGGCGACCGACGTGTGGACAGAGCGATGAACGCCGGATGCGGGGGTATCCCCGCATCCGGATCGCTTGGAGGACATCGTGGGATTCGCCGACGCACATTTGACACCGCTGGTCGACGAAGGGCTGGGCAACAGCGCCTACCTCGTCGACCTGGGGGATGGCCGCGCGCTGGCCGTGGACGCCGGCCGGGACCTGCGCGCGCTGCACGCCGCCGCCCGCCGGCTCGGGCTGACGGTCGCGTACGCGGCCGACACGCATCTGCACGCCGACTTCCTGTCCGGCGCGGTGCAGCTCGGCCATGACACCGGGGCCACCGTGCTGGCCTCGGCCGCCGGCCGCCGCCTCTTCCCGCACCGGGGCCTGGCCGACGCGGACGAGGTGGACCTGGGCGGGTTGCGGCTGCGGGCACTGGCCACCCCCGGTCACACCGACGAACACCTGTCCTTCCTCCTCCTGGACGGCGACCGGGAGGTGGGGGTGTTCACCGGCGGCTCGCTGATCGTGGACTCCGCCGCCCGGACCGACCTGCTCGGCTCCGAGCGCACCGAGGAACTGGCCCGCGCGCAGTATCGGTCGCTGCGGCGGCTGGCCACTCTGTCGGAGGAGACCGAGGTGTGGCCCACCCACGGGGCGGGCTCGTACTGCTCGGCCCCGACCGGCGTCGAGCGCACCACCACCATCGGCGCCCAGAAGCACACCAACCCGCTGCTGGCCGCCCCGGACGAGGACGCCTTCGTCCGACTGCTGGTGGCGAGCCTGGGCTCCTACCCCGCCTACTTCGAGCGGCTGGGCGAGCTCAACCGGCGCGGCCCCGCCGTCCTGACCGGCGTGCCGCCGCTGCCCGCCCTGGACGCCGGGCGGGTCCGGGCGCTGCTCGCGGATGGGGGCCAGGTCGTGGACGTCCGGCCCGCGGCCGAGTTCGCGGCCGCTCACATTCCCGGTGCGCTGGCCATCCCGCTGCGGGAGCAGTTCGCCACCTGGCTCGGCTGGCTGCTGCCCGACACCGTCCCCCTGGTCTTCGTGACCGGTGACGGCCAGGACCTGGAGGAAATCGTCTGGCAGGCGTACAAGATCGGCTATGAGCGGCTGGCCGGGCACCTGGCCGGGGGCATGCCCGCCTGGCCGGCGGCGGGCGGCGCCACGGCGACCACCGCGTTCGTCACCGCCGACAGGGCGCCGGACGGCCCGTACCTCGATGTGCGGCAGGAGGTCGAGTACGCCACCGGACACGTGCCCGGAGCCGTGCACATCGAACTCGGAGACCTCGCCGAGCACGCCGCCGACGCCCCGGCGGGCGCGGTCGTGGCCTGCGGCCGCGGCGAGCGCGCCATGACGGCCGCGAGCCTGCTGGAACGCGCCGGCCGTACCGACATGACCGTCCTCGACGGCGGCCCCGCCGAGTACGCCGCCGCCCACGGCAAGGCACTCGAGGACGGCGATCGGTGAGCACGGTCACGGCGCGCGGCCAGGGCGTATCATCCGCCCGTGGCCGCCACCACTCGGCGCCCCGTCAAGACGGTCGGGCCGTTTGTTCTGCGGCAGTTACACCGGTGTTCACCCGGCACATGCGGACGTGTTCGGACAGACGGCGAACCTGCCCCTATGAGGATATGTGTCGCCACGATCGTCCATCATCCGGAGGACGCGCGGATCACGCACAGACAGATCCAGGCGCTCCTCGAGTCCGGGCACGAAGTGACGTACATCGCGCCCTTCACGAGCTGCAACGTGACCCCGCGTCCGGAGGTCCGGGCCATCGATGTGCCGCGCGCGGCGGGTCCGCGCCCGGGCAGGACGCTGCGGGCGGCGCGCAGTGCCCTGAGAAGAGGCGTGCAGGACGCCGACCTGCTGCTGGTCCACGACATCGAGTTGCTGCCCGCGCTGCCCGTCCACAGGCCGCCGACGGTCTGGGACGTCCACGAGGACACCGCCGGGGGTCTGACGGCGAGGGACCGCCTTCCGAGCGCGCTGCGCAGGATCCTGCCGCCGTTGGTGCGCCGGCTCGAGCGCCGGGCGGAGCGCCGGCTGCACCTGATCCTGGCCGAGGAGTCCTTCCGGAGCCGCTTCCCCGGTGACCACCCGGTCATCCCGAATCTCACATACGTCCCCGATTCGCCACCACCGCCACCGGGAGACCGCCGGGTCGTCTACGTCGGCCGCATCTCCGCTGCGCGCGGTGCGACGGAGATGGTCGAACTGGCGCGACTGCTCAAGCCGTACGGGATCCGTCTCGATCTGATCGGCCCGGTGGACGCCGGCATCCGGCCGATGCTCAGGGACGCGCAGCGGGTAGGCCTGCTCGACTGGTTCGGATACGTGCCGAACCGGCACGCGCTACGGATGGCGCAGGGCGCTCTGGCGGGCCTGTCCCTGCTGCACGACCTGCCGAATCACCGGGAGTCGATGCCGGCCAAGGTCATCGAGTACATGGCACGGGGGATCCCCGTCGTCACGACCCCGCTGCCCGGGGCCGTGTCCCTGGTGGAGCGAGCCGGCTGCGGGGTGATCGTTCCGTTCCGCGATCCCGGCGCCGTGGCCGAGGCCGTGCTCCGCCTGCGCGACGATCCGGAACGGCGAACCGCCATGGGCGCGCACGGTCATGCCCATGCGCTGCGCCACTATCACTGGCCCGACCACGCAGCGGAGTTCGTCACGGCCCTCGAGCGATGGGCGGACGTCCCCGGCACGGTCCCCCTCCCCCGCCCCATCCGACCCGTCACGATCTAGCCCCGGCACCGCACTCGCACCGAGATGCGGGCCGCCGACTCTGAAGCGCGGCCGTACAGGCAGCCGACCACCGCGCGGTGCCGTCCGTTCATCTCCGGTTGGTCCGGCTACGAAAGGGTGCCCTCGTAGCCGGTACGCGATCTCCACCGGCGGAGAGAGAGGGCACCCCCATGGGTCACGGGCACCCCCATACCCACCACCACGACCACGACCACGACCACGACCACGACGGGCGCGACATCACGCCCGCCGCCGACATGTCGATACCGGACGGGGAGCTGTCGCCGGGCGACCTGTCCCGGCGCCAGATGTTCCGCCGCGCCGGGCTCCTCGGCGCCGGGCTCACCGCGGCCGGCGTCCTCGGCGCCACCGCGCCGGCCACCGCGGCAGCGGGCGCGGCCCGTCCGACCGGCCGTCCCGAACGCGCGGACGGCTATCTCTGGCTCGCGGGCGACCACCACATCCACACCCAGTACAGTTCCGACGGCATGTACAAGGTGATCGACCAGGTACGGCACGCCAACGCGTACGGACTGGACTGGATGGTGATCACCGACCACGGCGCCGTCGCCCACGCGAAGATCGGGGTGGAGAAGGTCAACCCCGACATCGTCACCGCCCGGGCCGCGATCAGGGACACCCTCGTCTTCCAGGGCCTCGAGTGGAACATCCCGGCGGCCGAGCACGGCACCGTGTTCGTGGCGCCGGGCAGGGGCGAGGTCGACACGCTGAAGGAGTTCGAGAGCTCCTTCGACGGCGCGGTCAAGGGCGCCACCGCCGGAACCCCGCAGAACGAGGCCCTCGCCATCGCGGGCCTGAACTTCCTCGCGGACGCCGTCAGGCGGCGCCGCGTTCCCGACGCGCTGTTCCTGGCCAACCATCCGTCGCGCAAGGGCATCGACTCGCCGCACGAGATCCGCGGCTGGCGCGACGCCCAGCCGGGCATCGCCGTGGGCATGGAGGGCGCGCCCGGCCACCAGGCGGCGGGCATCGCCAAGCCGCATGGCCCGGGCTCCGGCCGCGGCTACTACGACAACGGCCCGAGCGCCGACTCCTTCCCCGGCTACCCGGCCGAGAGCTACAAGACCTTCGGCGGCTTCGACTGGATGACCGCGACGGTCGGCGGCCTGTGGGACAGCCTGCTCGCCGAGGGCAAGGCCTGGTGGATCACCGCCAACTCCGACGCGCACGCGGTCTACGGCGACACCACCGACCGCGGCCCCGGCGGCGACTTCAACGCCAACGGCAGGTACGAGGACCCGGTCTACAGGGGCGTGCCGAACCTGTCCAACGGCGACTTCTGGCCGGGTCACTACAGCCGCACTCACGTGGGGGCGACCGGCTTCTCCTATGGCGCCGTCATGGAGGGCATCCGCCGGGGCCGGATCTGGGTCGACCACGGCGGACTGATCAGCGGCCTGGTCGTACGTGCCCGGGCGCAGGGCGACCACGGTGTCACCCTCGGCGAGACCCTGTTCGTGCGCAGGGGCGCGAAAGCCGAGGTCTCCATCCAGATCACGTTGGCGAACACCCCGAACTGGGCGCAGGTCGTGCCGACCCTGGCCCGGGTCGATGTGATCCAGGGCGATGTGACCGGCCCGGTGTCGGACAGGGACGCGTTCACCACCCCGAACACGAAGGTCGTGCGGTCCTTCGAGGTGGGCGGGAACAGCGGCACCGTCACGCTCACCTACCGGGTCGGCGCCGTCGACCGCCCCGTCTACGTACGGCTCCGCGGCACCGACGGCAAGCGCTCGGCCCCGGGTCTGCTCGGGGCGTCCGTCGATCCGAACGGTCCCGCGATCGACGTCTTCGGCGACGCCGACCCGTGGAACGACCTGTGGTTCTACACCAACCCGATCTGGATCCTGCCACGCCGATGATCCTCGGAATCGACTCCGGATCGCGTACGGTCGCCGCGGCCGAGCACCTTCTCCACTCCGTGGTGGAGACGCTCGGCCTGCCGACCGGGGTGACCGGCTGCACGCACTTCGTCAGAACCGGGGCGCTCCCCCACGTGGCCTGCTCGCTCACGGTGGATGCGGACGCCGACCTGCGCCTCCTGCCCGACGGCGTCTCCGCCGCGCTGGGCGGGATCCGTACCGGCCCGGACGCGGAGGGCGCTGCCCTGGCCTCGGCCGAGCACGCGGCCGGCAGGTCGGGCAGGATCGTCCTGTTCCCCGGCCGTGACCGTCTGTCCGGGACGCTGACCGTGGGCAAGATCCTCGCACGTTCGGCCATCGACCGGGTGGTCGTGCTGGCCCAGGCCCACGAGCCGGACGCGGACACGGCCGTGGTCACCAACGACCACGTCCGGCCGGAGTGGCGGGACGGCCTGAGGACGTTGGTCACCATGCCCGCAGCCGGCGGGCGCCTGACACCCGCCGAGGTGCCCGATCCCACGCCCTGCTGCGCCGATCACCCCTGACCTCCGGGCGCCGCCGGGCCGGGGCTCTCCCCGGCCGGTTCCAGGACGCTCCCGTCTCGGGATCCGGCGGCGTCGGCTTGCCGCCCGGATACCCCCCGGGGTACATTGAGGCCATGGAGTTGAACGAGGCCATGGTCGGCGACGCGCTGACACGACTGCGGCGCGCGCACGGCCAACTCGCCGGAGTGATCGGAATGATCGAGGCCGGCGAGGACTGCACGAAGGTGCTGACCCAGCTCGCCGCGGTCTCCAAGGCGCTCGACCGGGCCGGCTTCAAGCTGGTCGCGACGGGCCTGCGGCACTGCCAGGCCGCGCAGGAGCGCGGCGAGCAGGCCCCGATGAGCGTGGCCGAGCTGGAGAAGCTGTTCCTGGCACTCGCTTAGGCGACTCCTCTTCACCCGATCGGCACCGACCCCCGCCCGCCCCGCGGCTTCCCCATGCCCCGATCCCCCGTTTCCATGCGGCCCTGGCCGCTTCATGCCCTCCATATACCCCCCGGGGTATTCTACCGAAAGTGAGGAATCGATGACCATGAACGTTGCGCCCTCGACCGCCGACGTCACCACGGCGCGCGCGATGATCGCGTCCAATCCCGACGTGCTCGTCGTCGACGTACGGACCGCCGCGGAGTTCGAGACCGCGCACATCGACGGCGCGATCAACCTGCCGCTCGACCAGGTCGACGTCCACCTGCGCCGGATCGTCGCCGACGCGGGCGGCCGGCTGCTGCTGATCTGCCAGTCGGGCAATCGCGCGAACAAGGCGCAGCAGCGACTCTGCGAGGCCGGGCTGCCCGACACGGTCGTGCTGTCCGGCGGGATGAACTCCTGGATCGCCTCCGGGGCGCCGGTCATCCGCGGCAGGCGGAAATGGAGCCTGGAGCGTCAGGTGCGCCTGGTCGCGGGCGGCCTCGTGCTGGCGTCCATCGTGGCCGACCTGTGGCTGCCGGGGGCGCGGTTCGCGGGCGCCTTCATCGGCGCCGGCCTGGTCTTCGCGTCGGTCACGGACACCTGTGCGATGGGCATGCTGCTGTCCAAGCTGCCCTACAACCGCGGCCGGGCCGATGCCGCCGAGGCGCTGGCCTGCATCGTCAAGCCCGCCCGCTCCCGGGCCTGACCCGAGCCGACTTCCCGTCCCATGCGGCGGGGCAGTCTGTCTCCCATATACCCCCGGGGGTAATAGGAAAGGCTATGACATGCTCATCGTGACCCTGGCCGCCGCGGTGGTGGTCGGTCTGACGCTCGGGCTGTTCGGCGGGGGCGGGTCGATCCTCACCGTGCCGCTGCTCGTCTACATCGCCGGCGTCCCGGCCAAGCAGGCGATCGCCATGTCCCTGTTCGTGGTGGGGGTGACCAGCGCGGTCAGCGCGATCGGGCATGCCAGGGCGGGGCGGATCCGATGGCGGACCGGGCTCGTCTTCGGCGCCGCCGGCATGGCGGGCGCCTACGGCGGCGGCCTGCTCGGACCGCACCTGCCCGAGGCGCTGCTGCTCACCGCGTTCGCGCTGATGATGGCGGCCACCGCGATCGCGATGATCCGCGGCCGCGGAACACCACGGCGGCCCCCGGGACGCCCGGATCCGCCGATCACGCACGTGGTGGCCGAGGGCGTGATCGTCGGCGTGGTCACCGGTCTGGTCGGCGCCGGCGGCGGCTTCCTGGTCGTTCCCGCTCTGGTGCTCCTCGGCGGCCTGCCGATGAGCGTCGCGGTGGGCACCTCGCTGATCGTCATCGCGATGAAGTCGTTCGCCGGCCTCGCCGGCTACCTGCAGAGCACCCCCGTCGACTGGTCGATCGCACTGTCCGTCACCGCCGCCGCCGTCGTCGGCGGGCTCGTCGGCGGGCGGCTCGCCCGGCGGATCCAGGCCGACCGCCTGCGCAGGGCCTTCGGCTGGTTCGTGCTCGTGATGGGCGCCTTCGTCCTGAGCCGGCAGACGCCGCCGGAGCTGCTCCGCTCGCCGTGGGCCGTCGCCGCACTGGTCGCCGCCGCCCTGCCGGCCGCCGCCGCATACCTGCTTCGCGCACGCAGGAGACGTCACCAGAAAGACCACACCCGGTTGCAGCCGCGATCCGGACCGTCACCCACAGGAGGAAATGAAATGATCTTCACACAGTACTATCTGGACTGCCTCTCGCAGGCGTCGTACCTGATCGGCGACGAGAGCAGCGGCCGCGCCGTCGTGGTCGACCCCAGGCGCGACATCGCGGAGTACGTCGCCGACGCCGAGGCGCACGGCCTGCGGATCGAAGGGGTGATCAACACCCATTTCCACGCCGACTTCATCGCGGGTCACCTGGAGCTGGCCGCACGCACCGGCGCGTGGATCGGGTACGGCCGCCGGGCCGAGGCGGAGTACCCCATCCGCAAGCTGGCCGACGGCGAGCGGATCGAGCTCGGCGACGTGGTCCTCGAGATCATGGAGACGCCCGGTCACACGCCCGAGTCGATCAGCGTGCTCGTGTACGAGCACGCGAGCGATGCCGTGCCGTACGGCGTGCTGACCGGCGACGCGCTGTTCATCGGCGACGTCGGCCGGCCGGACCTGCTCGCCTCACTCGGCATGACCGCGGACCGGCTGGGCCGGATGCTGTACGACAGCGTCCAGCGCAAACTGATGGCGCTGGACGACGAGGTGCGGGTCTTCCCCGCACACGGCGCGGGCTCGGCCTGCGGCAAGAACCTCTCCATGGAACGACAGTCGACGATCGGACGGCAGCGGCTGACCAACTACGCCTGTGCCCCGATGAGCGAGGAGGAGTTCCTGGCCATCGTCACCGAGGGACAGCCGGCCGCGCCCGGCTACTTCGGCTACGACGCCATGCTCAACCGGCAGAACCGCGAACTGTTCGACATCGGCGCGCACGCCCGTTCGCTGTCGGTGGAGGAGGTCCTGGCCAGGCGGGAAGCGGGCGCGGTCGTCGTCGACGCCAGGGACGCCCAGGAGTTCGCACTCGCCCACCTGAAAGGCTCGATCAACGTCTCGGCCGACGGCCGGTTCGCCGAGCGGGCCGGCATGGTCGTCACGCCCGGCAGCGAGATCATCGTGGTCGCCCCGCAGGGCCGGGAGGCCGAGGTCGTGACGCGCCTCGGCCGGATCGGCTTCGACACGGTCACCGGCCATCTGCGCGATCCCGAGGCCGCCTTCCTCACCGTGCCCGGCGAGATCGCCCACTCCTCCCGGGTCACGGCCGCCGACCTGCGGCAGGCGCTGGACGGGGAGGAGCCGCCCGTGCTCCTCGACGTGCGCAACGAGGGGGAGGTCGCCGGTGGGGCCATCGGGGCATCGATCAACATCCCGCTCGCCGAGCTCGCCGCCAGGCTGGCGGAGGTCCCGGCCGACCGTCCGGTCGTGGTCTACTGCGCCGGCGGCGCCCGCTCCGCGATCGCCGCCAGCCTGCTCACTCACACGGGGCGGGCGGAGGTGTCCGACCTGATCGGCGGGTACGACGCCTGGCGGCGCGCGCTCACACCCGCCGAGGCGTAGGCCGCCGGAGGACGTACCGATCAGGGCCATGGCCGGGTTCCGCTCGTCGCGGAGCCCGGCCGACGCCCGGGGTGAGCCGCGTGCCGATCACTACGTCGTTTCCGGTCGCGGCTTCTCCTCGGCGGGCGGCGCCTTCGGCCGTACCACCGCGATCGGGCCGTGGGCGTGGTGCAGGACGGCCCGGCTGACCGACCCCAGCACCAGCGACCGCACCGCGCCGCGTCCCCTGGAGCCGACGACCACCAGGTCGGCCTCCGCCGAGGCCTCGACGAGGGCGGTGACCGGGTGGACCGACACGACGGCCGGCACGGCGTCCACTCCGGGATGCTTCTCCCGCCACTCCCTGAGCGTGCCGGTCACGAGGTCCTCGTGCGCCCGCCGCACCTCGTCGAGGTCATAGACCATCGAGGGGGCGTAGACGTACGTCGGCAGCTGCCAGGCGTGCACCACCCGCAGCCGGGCGCCGCGCAGCGCGGCCTCCTCGAAGGCGTAGGCGAGCGCCGCCTCGGATTCGGGCGAGCCGTCGAACCCCACGGCGATCTCCCCCCGTACGGCCGGCGGGCCCGGGCGTACGACGACCACGGGCGCGTCCACGTGACCGGCGACATGGGTGCTGACCGATCCGAGCAGCATCCCGGTGAAGCCGCCCAGGCCACGGCTGCCGACGACCAGCTCGGTGGCGCGCTCCGCCTGCCCGCGCAGGACGTGGACGGGCTCCCCCTCGATCATCTCGGTGGTGACCTCGGTGCCGGGCCGCCGTTCCCGCGCGGCCTGCTCGGCCTGCCGCAGGATCTCCCGTCCCGACCCGGCCAGGTGGTCGTACACGTCGGAGACCGGATAGCGGGGGATGTCGTACGGCGTGAGGTCGAGGACGTGGACGATGCGCAGGGGCAGGTGCTTGCGCGCGGCGTCGTCGGCCGCCCACTCCACGGCGGCGGTGGCGGCGGGTGAGCCGTCGGTCGCGACCACGATCGGTTCTGTCATGGCTTCTCCTCTTCGTCACACCGGTCGATCATCGCCTGCCGGCGTCGTCTTCCGGCTGCCGATCTCAGCGTCGGCCGGGGCAGGCGCCGGAACCAGGGGCGCAGGGCCTTCCCGGCGATGGACCTTGGCCACCGGGATCCGGAGGCCGAAGGTCACCGCGGGAGCGTGACCGCTCCCACTCATGCTCTCCCCATCTCCCGCGCTCTGCGTCGCCGCCTGAAGAGGAGGAAGCCGGCCGCGGCGAGGACGGGCACCGCCACCGCGGTCGCGGCGACGCCGAGAGCGGCCGACCTCGGCCCGACGGGCCGGCCGGTGGTTCCCGCGGCCGTGGGAAAGGTGAGCGTCGCCGTGACCGTACGCCGGATCATGCCGCTCGACAGCTCCAGGCGGACGTCCCATGGGCCGTTCGGAAGCCGTTCGTCCAGCACCACCCGCACGGGAGCACGATCACCCGGGGCCAGTGCCGTACCGAGCGTGACCGGGAACGGGCCGGCCCGCAGTCCCCCCGGCCCGTCCGACAGGGTCAGCTTGCCCCCCATCTCCAGGACCCGGCCTCCGGTGTTGCTGACCTGTGCCAGGACCTCCGGCCTGCCGTCCCCGGCCCGCGCCGGCACCAGCTTCTCGACCTGGAAGTCCGAGGCGGGTTCGCCGCCGACACCGACGTCGAGGTAGACGCGGATGCCCACCCGCGCCGCCACTCCGATGTTGCGCGTGCCGCTCGGCGGAGCGTCGGTCTGCGCCCAGACCACCGCGTAGCGCTCCCCCTCCGATGCCATGTCGGGGACCCGGATCGTGGTCGTCACCACGGCATGGCCGCGAGCGGGCACGTCGAAGGCGGGGCGGTCGAAGGAGATCCAGCTCGTCAGCTCGTTGCGTGCGCTCCCCGCGCCCGCGGTGAACCGGTGCCGCTCGATCGTCGCCGCGGTGGCGCCCATGCCGACGTGCAGCGGCTTGGCCGAGGTGTTCGTGACCTGCACACGCCTGCGGATGGTGCTTCCCGGCTTCAGGTGGTCGACGATCTCATAACGGGCGCGCGGGTCGTTCGCGCGGTTGACCGGAGCCTCCAGCAGCCGGATCCCGAAACGGCCGCCGTCGTCCCGGCCGCCGGAGACGTCGGCGGCGGCATGCGGACCGCCGCCGCCCACGCCCAGCACGAGCGTGAGCAGCAGCGACGTCGTCAGCACACGGAACACCGGGAGCAGGCGATCAGGCGACCAGATGGGTCACCGTCCCGGTGTAGTCGACCGCCGTGGCCGTGTTGGGCACCGCCATGGCCAGCGTGGGGTTCCAGCCGGCCGCGTTGCTCCCCGTACCGGCCGTGTGGGAGAAGGCGGTGATGGGAGTGGTGCTGAGCGGGCCGGCCGTGCCCGGCGTGAAGGTTCCGTCGCCGACCGTCGATGTGGCGTCCCCCGGGGTGTACGTCACGGCGGACGCGGGGATCGCCGGCACACCGGTGGCGGCGAAGTCCGTCGCGGACACCGTGGCGGTCCAGGCGGCCGGGTTCGCGCCCCGCAGGTCGGTGACCGTCACCGTCCCCAGCTGTCCGGTGATCGTGGTCCCGGGAGCCCCGGACCCGATGGTCACGGCGGCGGGCACCGCGATCGACAGCGCGCCCGCCGTCACGGTGAACGTCGTCGTGGTGTCCTCGGCGTTCGCCGGGGCGACGTTCATCACCGTCAGGGCGGCGGCACCGGCCATGAGAAGGGCGAGGCGACGCACCATTTCATTACTCTCTTTCCTAAAAAATCGGATTATTAGACCGCTTAATGACTGAACCGCCCACACGGGCACGCGATCACTTCCGGAGGTTATGCGCGCCGGTCGGCGGTCACCGGGGGACATGCCGAGCGCACACCTCAATGGGATGGCGTCTTTTCACCTCTGTGAGGGAGCGGCCGGGTGGACCTGCCGTTATGGGAGGATCTGTAACTGTTGTGCTGGTTTTAGACGGATGATCGTGACGACTGCTCCCAGTCGGGTGATCGGTGGCCGCTACCGGCTGCTCCGCCGACTCGGCCAGGGCGGCATGGGCACGGTCTGGGAGGGCCACGACGGCCTGCTCGACCGGCGCGTGGCGGTCAAAGAGGTGACGCTTCCGCCGGGGACGAGTGACGCCCACCGGGCCGAGACGATCGAACGGGCCACCCGCCGGGAGGTGGTGCAGGTCATCTCCACCGGGTCGTCGCTCTGCTACTTCCACTGGCAGGTGCGTGAGAAGCACTGGGAGACCTACGAGCCCACCATGCGGGCGGTCTTCGCCTCCTTCGCCACGCCCGCCTGATCAGGAGGCGACGATGAGGGTCTGGGGGGCGATCTGGCGCATCAGCGTGCGCAGCCACAGCAGATGTGCCGCCGTCGCGGCCCCGCAGTGGCGGACGGCGTCGACCAGTTCCTCGTCCCCGACGCCCTCGGCCGCCTGCGCGATGAGCGTCCACGAGATCTCGCACTGGGTGGCCAGCAGATAGAGGTCGTGCAGGTCGCGCAGCAGGCCGAGCCTGCCCCGCCGGGCCCCGGAGAACAGCGCGGAATGCATCCGCTCGGGCTCCTCGGACAACTGCGCCGAATACCTCCGGACGAAGGGCTCCAGCCGCCGGGCGTTGTCGCCGCACTGCTCGGCCAGTCGCTCGCACACGCCGATCAGGTCGGGCTCGTCGGGATGGGCGCGCCGTACCGCGCACAGGGCGTCGGCCAACTCGTGCTGGGACCGGTGAAGCAGACCGAGGTAGTGGGCGAGATGCATTCTCATCGGCCGTCTCCCTCCGGCTCGGTTGACCTGTCCCCGCTTCAGCCGCCGGCCGTCACCTCCCGGAACTCTTCCGCCAAATGATCATGCAGGATGGGATGCCGTCAGATCGAGGGGGGAGGCGACGGAGTAGTCGCCGCCGGTCTCGGCCGCCCTGGGCACCACGCGGACCAGCGCCGGGGCGAGCAGCGGCTGCCTGGCGACCGGATCCCAGCCCGTGACGACCAGCGCCCCGTCCATCACGCCGTCCACCGCGCCGTCAGCGCTCCCGTTCAGGACGTCGAGGTGCGCGCCGTTCAGATGGGTGCCGTTGGGAGACCCGCCGTTCAGGTGGCCGCCGTTCAGCGACGCGCCGTCGAGCGGAGCCTCGGCCTCCTGCGACGGCTCGTGGTCCGCCGCCGGCAGGAAGGCCCGGTCATGGTGTCCGGCCGCCCGGTTCTGCCGCGCCCCCGGCCGTGCCCCCTGGTGCGGCTCCGCGCCGTGCTCGGCTCCGGTCACGAGGTCGTGGCCGTACGTCTGGCACACATCGGGTCCGGTGTTGAAGCGGCCCCCCGCGTACAACCGCTCGGTGCCGTGCGAGGAGGAGGGCGTGCAGGGCCACTGGACCCCGCCGCCGCGGCGCAGCCGCTCGTAGGTGATGCCGGTGTAGTCGCACGGGCGGCCCTTCGAGCACGCCTGCCACGCCTCGAACGCCGACCGGGCGTCGTACCAGCCGACGAGAGGCGCGCCGTCCCGGTCGCGGAAGTCCATCCGCCGCGCGTAGTCGAGGAAGATGTCCAGGTCGGGCCGGGCCTCGCCGGGCGGCTCCACGGCCCTGTCGCAGATGTGCACGGTGCGGTCGCCCCCGGTGACGGTGCCGGCCTTCTCGCCCCAGCCGGCCGCCGGGAGCACCACGTCGGCGAGCCGGGCCGTCTCGGTCAGAAACAGGTCCTGGACGACCACGAACAGGTCCTCCCGCCGCAGGATCCGGCCGGCGCCGGGCAGCGAGCGCACGGGGTCGGCCGCCGAGATCCACAGCAGCCCGATCGACCCCTCCTCGGCGTACCGGAAGATCCGCATGGCGTGGGTGGCCGGCCCCCGGCGCGGGAGGTCGACGTTCCACAGGGCGGCGAGCTCGCGCACGTGGCGGGGGTTGGCCCAGTTGCGCAGCCCCGGAAGGCCGCCGGCCGCGCCCGTCTCCAGCGCGCCCCGCGCTGACGACGGCCCGCCCGCGTGCAGGATGCCGGCCCCCGGGTGGCCCAGCATGCCGCGCAGCAGGTGGACGTTGCCGACCTGGCAGGTGGCCGCCGTGGCCTGCCAGGCCAGGTGGAAGCCGCCGGCCACGACGGACACGAGGCGTTCCGCCGCCCCGAGGATCTCGGCGGCCTGCTCGATCAGGCTCACCGGCACGCCGCAGATCTCGGCGGCCCGTTTGGCCGGGTAGGCGTCCACGGTCAGGCACAGCTCCTCGAAGCCCGCCGTGTGGTTCGCCACGTAGGCCTCGTCGTACCAGCCGTTGGCGATCAGCTCGTGCAGCAGGCCGTTCATCAGGGCGACGTTGGTGCCGCGCCGTACGGCCAGGTGCACGTCGGCCTCCCGCGCGGCCGGCGTACCCTCCGGGCCGACGACGATCAACGCCGGGGGGCCGGGGCCGAGGCGGCGGTCGAGCACCCGCTCCCACAGCACGTGCTGCACGCCCTGGCCGCTCCCCCCGCTCTGGCCGCAGCCCCACAGCGCGAGCGCGTCGCAGTGGTCGACGTCGCCGTACGAGCCGGGCGGCCCGTCGGTGCCGAAGCTCTCCATGAGGGCCGCGGCCGCGGCCGCCGCGCTCAGGCGCGTGTCGCCGTCAAGGTGCGGCGTGCCGATCCCGGCCCAGCCGATGACGGCCAGGGTGTAGCACTCCTCGAGGAACAGCCGCCCGCCCGTGTGAAAACCGATGCGGCCCCACCCCCCGGGTCCGGCCAGCAGTTCCCGGGAGCGGGCGACGACGCGCTCCATGGCGGCGTCCCAGGTCGTCTCCACCAGCCGGCCGTGCTCCCTGACCAGGGGCCTGGTCAGCCGTCCCGGCCGGTCCTGCCCCACATGCCGCCAGCCCTGCCGTTCCTGGGGGTCCAACCGGCCGTGGTTGACCCGGTCGCCGGCCCTCCCCCGCATCCCCACCACGCGGCCGCCGCGCACCGCGAGGTCGAGCGCGTCACCGTGCGCGGAGACGGCGGGCACCCACGTCTCGACATCGGCCTCGGTGGTCCCCTCGTCGAGGAGGACGTCGACCCGCACCGGCCAGGGGCTGCCGAGGCAGATCTCCGCGGGCAGCGCGTCGCGCAGGCGGCCCGGGAGGGCGGCGGCCAGCCGTTCCACCGCCCCGGGAGGTCCGTACGGCGTGCGCGGTCCACTGAGCACCCCACCATTGAGGGCGGCGGTCCGGTCCAGCACCTGACACCTCCGCGGTGACGATGTGTGAACGACGCTCCCCGTACCCCGTAGTAAGCACCCCTCATCGCGGAATCGGGGGAACTGACCGGTTGCTTTTCGAATACTTGCCAAATGCCGTTAATTACGGCGTGTGACCCCTTTGACGGCTAGAGATCTGTAAAGTGCATTTACTGGGCCCTGTCGACACGGCTGACCGGGATCGAGCAGATCCCGTCACTTGGGGTAGGAATGGATGAACGTACGGCCCGGCCGGTCGTGACGGGCGCTCAGCCGCCGCTGGTCGGCCGGCGGGACGTGATCGACGCGCTGCGCGGCGCACTCGACGCGAGCCTCCGGGAGGGATTCCAGTTCGTCGCGCTGGCCGGCGAGCCCGGCGCGGGCAAGACACGGCTGCTCGGCGAGCTGGCGGCACTGTCCGCCGAGCGCGGCTTCGTCCGGCTCTGGGGGCGGGCCGCCGAGTTCGAGCAGGTGATGCCGTTCAGCGCGCTCGTGGACGCGCTCGACGACCACCTGGACGCACGACGTCCGGAGATCGCCGAGACCCTGCCGGCCGCGCACGCCGCCCCGCTGGCGCGGGTCTTCCCCGCGCTGGCCGCCACCGGGCCGATCTCCGAGGCGCCCGAGGGGGAGTTCGACGACGACGAGCGCAGTGGCCTCGGCCGCTACCGCGTCTACCGCGCGCTGCGCCGGCTGCTCGCCGCGCTGGCCGGGCCCTCGGGGCTCGTGCTGATCCTCGACGACGTGCACTGGGCCGACGAGGGCTCGATGGAGTTCCTCGACCACATCGTCAGGCACCCGGTGGGCGCACCGATTCTGATCGCGGTCGCGTACCGTCCGGCCCAGTCGACGCCGCGCCTGACCACGCTCGTCCACGGGGCGGGGCGGCACGGCCACGAGATCGTGGTCGGCCCGCTCGGCCCGGCCGAGGCCGCGCAGTTCCTCGGCCGCTCGGTCACCCGGGGCCACGGCCGGGCGTTGTACGAGGCGAGCGGCGGCAACCCGTTCTATCTGGAGGCCCTGGCCCGGATGTACGACGCCGACGTGGCCGCGCTGCCGCCCACCGCGCTGGCCGCGCTCCGGATCGAGCTGGACGGCCTGCCCCCGGCCGCGCTGCTGCTGGCCCAGGCCGCGGCGGTGGCCGCCGACGAGTTCGAGCCCGCCGTCGCGGCCGTCGCCGCCGAGATGCCGCTGCCCACCGCGCTGGACGCGCTGGACGCGCTGGTGGAGCGGGACATCACCCGGGCGGCCGGGGCCGGCAGGTTCCGCTTCCGCCACCCGCTGGTACGGCAGGCCGCCTACGAGTCGGCAGCACCGGGGTGGCGCCTGGGCGCCCACGCGCGCATCGCCGCGCATTTCGCCGCTCTCGGCGCCCCCGCCACGGCGCGGGCCCTCCACGTGGAGCAGTCGGGTTCGTTCGGCGACAGGGAGTCGATCTCCGTGCTGGTCGAGGCGGCCCGGGCGGTCGTCGCGCACGCGCCCGCGACCTCCGCCCACTGGCTGCGGGCCGCGCTGCGGCTGATGCCGGACGACCAGGAGGCCCGCGAGGACCGGCTGGCCCTGCTGATGGAGCTGAGCTGGGCACAGGGCATCAGCGGCAGGCTCGCCGAGGGCCGCGACACCGCCCGCGAGCTGCTACGGCTGCTCCCGGAGGACGACTACGCGCGCAGGGGACGCGCGGCCCGGGTGTGCGCGCTGATGGAGCGCCAGCTCGACCGTCCGCACGAGGCCCGCGCGCTGCTGCTCGACGAGCTCAGCCGCATGCCCAACCCGCGGGCGGCCGAGGCGGTGCCGCTGCGGATGCGGCTGGTCGCCGAGAGCATGATGCGGGTCGACTTCCGCGCCGCGCAGGCGGTTTTGGACCTGATGCCGGACTCGGCCGACGACTGGGAGCCGGGGCTCGCCGTCGCCGTCGCCGCGCTGCGGCCGATGCCGGCCTTCGCCGCCGGGCGGACCGAGGACGCGCTGCGCAGCGCGGAGACCGCCGACCGGCTGCTCGCGGCCGCACCCGACGAGCACCTGTCCGAGTGGCTGGACGCCATCGCGTGGCTGTGCTGGGCGGAGAGCTACCTCGGCCGGTACGGCGACGCCCTGCGCCACTTCGACCGGGCCGCGGCCGTCGCCCGGTCGACCGGACAGAGCTACATCCTGACGAACCTGCTGGCGGGCCGCGCCAAGACGCTGGTGGCGCTCGGCCGCCTGGACGAGGCCATGGAGACCGCCGAGGAGTCCGTCGAGGGCGCGCGGCTGCTCGACTCGGGCCAGCAGCTCGTGTTCGCGCTCACCCAGCTCTGCCTGGCCGCCTCGTGGCGCGGCGACGACGAGACCGCCGTGCTCGCCGGCGACGAGGCCGTACGGCGCGGCGTCGGCGGCGGCGAGGTGTGGGAGGCCACCGCACGCTTCGCCAGGGGCCAGGCACTGATCAACGCGGGACGGCCGGAGGAGGGCGCCGAGGCCGTGCTGGACGCCTGCGACCGGTTCGAATCGCCGAAGCTGGACCGGGGGACGCTGCTGCAGGCGTGCGAGGCGCTGGCCTGGGCGGCGGCGGTCCGCGGCGAGGACGCGCAGGCGGCGGCCTGGGCGGACCGCACGGCACGGCTCGACGACCCCCGCCTGCCGGCCTTCGCCGGGCTCGTCCCGCTCGCCCGCGCACACGGCCTGCGCCGTACCCGCCCGGCCGACTCCGCCGCGGCGGCCGAGGAGGCGGCCGGCCTGCTGAGGGGGTGCGAGCGGCGCCTGGACGCCGGGCGCGCCATGCTCGCGGCCGGGCTGGCGCATCTGGAGGCCGCGCAGCGGAGCCGGGCGCGCGACTGCCTCAAATCCGCCGTCGAGATCCTGGAGGCGTGCGGCGCGCGGACCATGACGGCGCGGGCGCACCGCGCGCTGCGCCGGCTCGGCGTCCGCGTGGCCACCGCCGCCGCGCCGACGGCCGGGCTCGGGCTGTCCCCCCGGGAGTGGGAGGTGGCCAAGCTGGTGGCGCAGGGCCTCACCAACCAGCAGGTCGCCCAGCGGCTGTTCCTCAGCGTGCGCACGGTCGAGACGCACCTGTCGCGGATCTTCACCAAGCTCGAGGTCTCTTCCCGGGTCGGCGTGGCCACCGCGCTGAGCCGCGCACGATGATGTACGGGTTTTCCACGATGCCGACATCCGCGGCGGGACTGGAATGGTTGCCCCGTGCCCTGAACGCGGGGGCACGAGGAGGCGAGAATGGGTCACCGCATCCCGCGCTTCACGTCGGCGGGAGTGGCCGAGGCCGAGGTGTCGGTGCATCCGTTCACCACGGAGGACGAGTTGGGGCTCACCCTGACCCGGTTCCGCCGGGGCGGCCAGGACGGTGGCGACGGTCACGACGACGTCGTGCTGCTCGTACACGGCCTGACCTCGTCCAGCGACATGTTCATCATGCCGGAGCAGGTGAACCTGGTCCGGTTCCTGCACGGCAACGGGTTCGGCGACGTGTGGGCGCTGGACTTCCGGATGAGCAACCGGTTTCCGTACAACGTGGAGACCCGCCGGGACACGCTGGACGACATCGCCTGCTTCGACTTCCCGGCCGCGCTGCGTGAACTCCGCCGCCACACGGGGGCGCGGCGGGTTCACGTGATCGCGCACTGCCTGGGGTCGGTGTCGTTCCACATGAGCCTGTTCGGCGGTGTGATCGACGGGATCGCGAGCCTGGTCGCCAACAGCGTGGGCCTGACGCCCCGGGTGCACGGCTGGGCCCGGCTCAAGCTCATGCTCGGGCCGGAGCTGCTCGAGTACGGCCTGGGCCTGCCGTACCTGGATCCGCGTTTCCGGGACGCTCCCCCGCTCACCCGCCGGTGGCTGCTGGCCAGGGCCGTCTCCCTGGCCCACCCGGAATGCCGGGAGGCGGCCTGCCACATGCAGAGCTTCATGTGGGGCAGCGGCAGGCCCGCGATGTACCGGCATCGCAACCTGCGGCGGGAGACCCACGTCCACGGGCGCCTCGCCGACCTCAACGGCGCCTGCTCGCTGCACTACTACCGGCACGTGCGGAAGATGGTCGCGGCTGGGCGGGTGGTGCGGTTCGACGCCGGCGACCCGCGGCACGCGGCGCTGCCGCGCGACTACCTGGCGCGCGCCGCCGAGATCGACACGCCGATCCTCTACCTGACCGGCGACCACAACGACGTGTTCACCGACTCCAACGTGGCCTGCCACCGGCTGCTGTCACGGATCAGTCCCGGGCGGCACGAGCTGCGGATCATCCCGGGCTACGGGCACATCGACCCCCTGATCGGCGGGAACGCGCACCTGGACGTGTTCCCGCACATCCTCGACTTCCTCAAGCGGACCTCCTCAGGCTGAGAGCACATAGATGGAACACGTCGACGCTGTCGTTGTCGGCTCTGGATTCGGTGGAGCGGTGGCGGCCTACCGCCTGGCCGAGGCGGGGCTGTCGGTGGTGGTGCTGGAGCGAGGCCGGCCCTACCCGCCCGGCTCGTTCCCGCGCGGCCCCGCCCAGCTCGGCCGCGCCTTCTGGGATCCCGACGCCGGGCTGTACGGCATGTTCGACGTGTGGAGCTTCCGCGACTGCGACTCGGTGGTCGGCTGCGGGCTCGGCGGCGGCTCACTCGTCTACGCCAACGTGCTGCTGCGCAAGGACGAGGAGTGGTTCGTCCACGAGCAGCCGCTGCCGGACGGCGGCTACGAGTCGTGGCCGGTGACCCGGGCCGAGCTCGATCCGCACTACGACGCGGTCGAACGCATGATCGGCGTGTCGCCGTACCCGCTGGCCCATCCGGCCTACGCCGACACGCTCAAGACGCTGGCGATGCGGGACGCGGCGGCCGAGCTCGGGCTCGACTGGCGGCTGCCGCCGCTGGCCGTCGGTTTCGCCCCCTCCCCCGGCGCCGAGCCGGGTCTCGGGCTGCCGATCGCCGACCCCGAGTACGGCAACCTGCACGGGGTGCCCCGCCGCACCTGCCGGCTGTGCGGGGAATGCGACATCGGCTGCAACGACGGCGCGAAGAACAGCCTGGACCACACCTATCTCGCCGCTGCCCGGCATCACGGGGCCGACCTGCGGACCCTGCACGAGGTGCGCGGCATCCGGCCGAGGGTGAACGGCGGCTACGACGTCGCCTACGTCGTGCACCTGCCGCCGGCCTCGCCCGACGAGGAGGAGCGGCTGCGGCCGAGATGGACCGGCCCGCACACCATCAGCTGCGACCGGCTCGTCCTCGCCGCCGGGACGTTCGGCACGTCCCGGCTGCTGCTGCACGACCGCGCCGCCTTCCCCGGCCTGAGCCGTACGCTCGGAACACGCTTCTCCGGCAACGGCGACGTGCTGGCGTTCCTGCTGCGGGCCACCGATCGCAGCAGGACCCGGCCGATCAACGCCGCCAGGGGGCCGGTGATCACCAGCGCGATCCGGCTGGACGACTCCTACATCGAGGACGGCGGCTACCCTGCCTTCGTCGACTACCTGGTCGAGGGCGCCGACGTCAGGGCCGGTCTCGGGCGGGCGGCGCGGTTCGTGCTGGAGCGGCTGCGCGGCCTGCTGACGAACGACACCAACCTGTCGGCCGAGCTCGCCCACCTGATCGGCCGGGGTGAGCTGTCGGGGAGCTCGCTGCCGCTGCTCGGCATGGGCCTGGACGTGCCGGACGGGGTGCTGCGGCTGCGCGACGGCCGGCTCGACCTCGTCTGGACGGCCGAGACGAGCAGGGCCTACTTCGACCGGCTGCGCACGACCATGCGCAGGATCGGCGACGTGCTGGGCGCCGACTACGCCGGCAGCCCGTCCCGGTGGCGCGACCGCGTGATCACCGCGCATCCGCTCGGCGGGGCGCCGATGGGGCGCCACCCCGGTGAGGGGGTGTGCGACGCCCACGGCGAGGTGTTCGGCTTCCCCGGGTTGTACGTCGCCGACGGCGCGGCCATGCCGGGACCGGTCGGGGCCAACCCCGCGCTGACCATCGCCGCGCTGGCCGACCGGATGAGCACGAGGATGCTGGAGACGCGCACGCCGGTCCGCCGGCGGGACGGACACCGGCCGGGGACGGCGACGGCGCTGTGGTTCGTCGAGGAGATGCGGGGCGTCCTCGGGGCCGACCCGTGCACCTTCCGCCTCACCATCACCGTCGACGACGCCGAACGCTTCCTCGCGGAGCCGGAGCACCGGGCCCGGGCCGAGGGCTGGATCGACGTCGCCGGCTGCGGGGGCCGTCGCCCCGTCGCGCAGGGCTGGTTCAACCTCTTCGTCCCCGGAGCGGAGCCCGACCAGAGGCGCATGTGCTATCGGCTGCACTTCTGGGACGACTCGAACCGGCCCCGCACGCTGACGGGCTGGAAGGACGTCGGCCACGGCCCGCCGACCCGGCTGTGGCTGGACACCTCCACGCTGTACGTCCGGCTGCTGGCCGGACATGTGGCGGAGGGCGAGGACGGGGAGGCGGAGGAGATCGCCTCGGGGACGCTGCGGATCACCCCGGCGGACCTGGCGAGGATGCTGTCCACCTTCCGCACGGAGGGACCGGACGGCGCGGGAGCCCTCGGCCGCTTCTGCGGGTTCTTCCTCGGCGAACTGTGGGACGTCTACCGGCCGCGTCAGGGGGCCTGAGGTCGTGTCCCGCCGATCTTCCCGCCCGCCGCGGGCGCCGCGGCGAAGATCAACGACACTCCTAGATCACCCCTCGGCAACAAGCCTCGCGTTGGTTCTACTATTCGACCGGTTTCGCCCTAGAATCCGCCCTTGTGAACGAAGGTCACGAAGAGCCGCCGCGGCTTCCCATGCGGGAGCGGTCCCACCGGCCCGGAGGCGGACGGCACCGGCGGCCGCTGCCGGCGGATCTGCCGCCAGAAGCGCCGACCCTGGTCCTGGCCGTGCCCGGAAAAGTCGGGGAGGCGGCCGACGACGTGGACGTGGCGGCCGAGGTCGCCGCCATCGTCCGGCTCGACAATCCCCAGATCGACCTTCGTCTCGTCTCCCTCGCCGACGGCGGCGCCGAGCTGACCAAGGAGTTCGGCACGATCGCCGCCGGGCGCACCGCCGAGGGGCCGGCCGCGGTGGTGGTCCCCCTGGTCACCGGCCCGCACCCCCGGTTGCTGCGTGCCGTACGGGACGCCGCGACCCAGAGCGAGGCCAATGTCAAGATCACGGATCCGCTGGGGCCCCACCCCGTGCTGGCCGAGGCGCTGCACGTCCGGCTGGCGGAGGCGGGCCTGGCCCGGGTCGACCGCATGCGGCTGTTCAACGTCTCCTCGCCGGTCGACGGGATCATCGTGGTCACCGCCGGGGGCGACGAGGCGGCCCGGGGGGCCGACGCCACCGCGGTCCTGCTGGCCTCCCGGCTGACCCTGCCCGTCGTGCCGGCGGCTATCGACGGCGTGCCGACGGTCCGGGACGCCGCCGAGCGGCTGCGCAAGATCGGCGCCAACCGGCTCGCGCTCGTCCCCTTCGTGATCGGGCCGGAGGCGGATCACAGTCGCATCGCCTCCGCCGCCCAGGCCATCGAGGCGGGCTGCGCGGCTCCGCTCGGCGCCCACGAGGCCGTCGCCCGCATGGTGTGCGTGCGGTACGGCGCCGCCTTCGGCGAGCTGGACGGCTTCGACGACCTCTCCGACTGACCCCGTCCCACCCCCACCCGCACACGCACACCCCCACCCCACTCCCCACGGTGATCTTGCGAATTCTGCCAGGGAAGCCTTCTGACCTGCGCGGACCAATCCCGTGATCTTGCAGTTTCTCGCAGTCAGGCTCTCTGACGTGGGCCTATGCATTTCGTGATCTTGCAGTCGCGATGAAGCGCAAGATCACGAGCACTGTCTTCGCAGCTCAGGGGATAGACCTGCAAGGAACTGCAAGATCACGAACGTGAAATGCCTGCTCTCCGTACCCACCTGCGAGTTTTCGCAAGATCACGGCCCTGGGGGGGTGTGGGGTGTGGGGGTGTGGTTCGCGGGAGGTTCGCGGCCTCCGGATCCCTGGCCTGGACGTCGATGTCCACGTTGTCACTCATGCCTTGCGCTGGGTGCTGTCCCAGCCCACCATCCGGTCGCCGGCGATGTGAAACCTAGGCGTCATTGGCGAGGTCGATCTCGGCGAGCGTGTCGGCCGTGTCCTGGAGAAGGTCCAGTCCGGCTTGCCGATCACCTCGGCGTCGTGCTCCGCGACCAGTTCGTGGACCGCCATGGCGTCGGCCCGATCGGGCCGTCTGATGTCGAATTCGTGTACGCCATTGTTAGTACGATGCGACACTCGGCGGTGACTTGCTTGTGATTAGCAGGGATCCGGGTGGAGATCCGCGGTTCGGATCAGGAGATTGCGATCAACGTCGATCGTCGTGCGGTCAGATCAGCCCCATGGCGAGCATCGCGTCCGCCACGCGCTTGAACCCGTCGATGTTGGCGCCGGCGACGTAGTCCCCCGGCATGCCGTACTCGTCCGCGGCCTGCAGGCAACGGCCGTGGATGTCCCTCATGATCTCCTGCAGCTTCCGCTCGGAGTATTCGAACGTCCACGAGTCGCGGCTGGCGTTCTGCTGCATCTCCAGGGCACTGGTGGCGACGCCGCCCGCGTTGGCGGCCTTGCCCGGCCCGAACGACACCCCCGCCTCCTGGAAGATCCGGATGCCCTCGGGGGTCGTGGGCATGTTGGCGCCCTCGCCGACGGCCACGCAGCCGCCCCGGACCATCGCCTCGGCGTCCTTGCCGGTGATCTCGTTCTCCGTGGCGGACGGCATCGCCACCTCGCAGGGCACCTCCCAGACGCTGTGCCCGGCCACGAACGTGGCGTCCGTGCCACGCCGTTCGGCGTACGCGTTCAGCCGGCGCCGCTCGACCTCCTTGACCTGCTTGAGCAGGTCGAGGTCGATGCCCTTCTCGTCCACGACGTACCCGGAGGAGTCGGAGCAGGCGACGACGGTGCCGCCGAGCTGCTGGACCTTCTCTATGGTGTATATGGCGACGTTGCCCGCACCGGAGACCACGACGCGCTTGCCGTCGAACGACGTGCCGCGTGCCTTCAGCATCTCCTCCACGAAGAACGCGCAGCCGTACCCGGTGGCCTCGGTGCGCACCTGCGCGCCGCCGAAGGTGAGCCCCTTGCCGGTGATCACGCCGGATTCGTAGCGGTTGGTAATGCGCTTGTACTGGCCGAACAGGTAGCCGATCTCGCGCCCTCCGACGCCGATGTCACCCGCGGGCACGTCGGTGTACTCGCCCAGGTGACGGTAGAGCTCCGTCATGAAGCTCTGGCAGAAGCGCATGATCTCGCGATCGGAGCGCCCCTTCGGGTCGAAGTCGGAGCCACCCTTGCCGCCGCCGATGGGCAGCCCGGTCAGGCCGTTCTTGAAGATCTGCTCGAAGCCCAGGAACTTGACTATGCCGAGGTAGACCGACGGGTGGAAGCGGAGCCCTCCCTTGTACGGCCCGAGCGCGCTGTTGAACTCGACCCGGAAGCCGCGGTTGATGTGCACCTCGCCGTTGTCGTCTTCCCAGGGCACCCGGAAGATGATCTGCCGTTCCGGCTCACAGATCCGCTCGATGATCTTGTGCTCGGCGTACTCGGGGTCCTTTCCGAGGACGGGCCCGATGCTCTCCAGCACTTCCCGGACCGCCTGATGGAACTCGATCTCGCCCGGGTTTCGGCGCAGCACGTTGTCGTACACCGACGACAGTCTCTCGTGCAGCATCGACCATCCCTTCTCTTGATGTCGTGATATTGCCCGCTTCACTGTAAGCGCGACCGCAAGTAACGGCCACATCGGGTCAGGCCCGGCATCTAGTCCAACCAATGAGGTGACACCAAAACCCCCCAAGACCAGGCAAAACATTGCCGAGGAAACCGGGTTGCCCGAGGGTCGTGCCGAACGGCAGGCTGGGCGGATGATGATCCGCAGGGAGACCTCCGCAGACGTCGGCGCCATCCGCGCCGTGACCGCCGCCGCCTTCGCCAAGAAGCCCGGCGAGATGCCCGCCGAGGCGACGCTGATCGACGAGTTGCGCGACGACGAGGGCTGGCTGCCCGCCCTGTCGCTCGTCGCGGTCACCCCCACCGGGGAGGTCGTGGGGCACGTGGTGTGCAGCCGCGGTCACGTCGGCCCGGTCCCGGCGCTCGGCCTCGGACCGCTGAGCGTGCACCCGGACCACCAGGGCAGCGGCGTCGGCTCGGCGCTGATGCACGCCGTGCTCGGCGCGGCCGAGGCAACGGGAGAACCACTGGTGGCGCTGCTCGGCGATCCCGGATACTACTCCCGGTTCGGCTTCGAGCCCTGGGACAGGCACGGCGTCACGCCGCCGGACCCGGCCTGGGGACGCTATTTCCAGGTGCGCGTGTTCAACGGGCCCGTCCCGTCGCCGCGCGGCCCCTTCACCTACGCCGAGCCGTTCTCACGAGTCTGACCACACTGCCGTGGGCTATGGAGCGATCGGTTCGAAGGGATTGATGACGGACACGCCGGTGCCCACGAAGTCCTTGACGTTGCGACTGACCAGAGTCCGGCCGTTGACTCTGGCGGTCGCCATGGCGGGTGACCACCTGAGGACCATCGCTCACCGCACGCCGGATGACCTCACTGAGGCGCTGTTTCGCTTCCTGGACCTGCCAGCCATTCATCGGCCGCCCCCGTTCCGTCCATGCCGTCCGGGCTGTCCAGACTGTCCAGACCGGACATACCCCCACCAGGTGATCACCTGCCGCGACTCGGCGGAAGGTTGACGGGGCGGGCCCGGTATGACATCTAGCTCTGTTGTGAAGAAGATCCTGGGCGCCCTCCCCCTGATCATCGCGCTGAGCGGCTGCCAGAGCGCGGCCGTCACCCCGGCTCCGCGACCCGCCCACTCCGCGGCGTCCGTGATCTCACAGGAGGCCGTGGACGGCCGGACGGACAGACTCGTGATCGACTCCCCGGCGACGGGCGCCCGGCGCTCGGTGTGGGTGGTGAAGCCGTCGGCGTGGACGGCGGGTTCCACCGGCTGGCGTGCGCTGTACCTGCTGCACGGCTGCTGCGCGGGCGGCGGCTGGGACTGGCTCCAGACGGGCGAGGTGGCCGAGCTCACCGCCCGCCTCGACGCGGTCGTCATCGTGCCCGAGGGCGGCCCGATGGGCTGGTACGCCGACTGGCGGGACGGCCCGGCCTGGGAGAGGTTCCACATGACCGAACTGCCCGGCCTGGTCGAGCCGCGGTACGGCATCGGCACGCGTCGCGCCATCGCCGGCTATTCGATGGGCGGCCACGGCGCTTTCGGCTACGCGGCCCGGCATCCGGGCGTGTTCGAGGCCGCGGCCTCGTTCTCCGGCGTGCTCGACACCCGCTCCGACGTCCGCGGGCATCGCGCGCTGTTCGCCGACTACGGCCTGGACACGGCGGACGTCTGGGGCGATCCCGACAGTTG
Organism: Sphaerimonospora mesophila; assembly: GCF_001417795.1. Taxonomy (NCBI): domain Bacteria; kingdom Bacillati; phylum Actinomycetota; class Actinomycetes; order Streptosporangiales; family Streptosporangiaceae; genus Sphaerimonospora; species Sphaerimonospora mesophila. The sequence continues at coordinate 140,010 of NZ_BCBX01000044.1, forward strand.
GGCGGAGCACAATCCCACCGACCTGGTCGCCCGCCTCAAGGGCGTGCGCCTGTACGCGGCGTCGGGCAACGGCACGTCCGGTCCGCTGGACCCCGGCAAGGGACCGAAGGACCACACCGAGGCCTCGATAATGCGGCAGAACCTGAATTTCGCCGCGGCCGCGGAGAAGGCCGGCGTGGAGGTCACGACGGACTTCTACGGAGACGGCACGCACACCTGGCCGTACTGGATCAGGTCTCTGGAGCGGGCACTGCCGGTTCTCCTTCCCTGAGATTCCCGCCGACGTGATCAGGGATGGCCGGCCGGCCGCCCGATCCCCTCCAGCACCAGGTTCACCGCCCGTTCCGTGAACTCCTCGTCGAGGGGCGACTGCCGGAAGACCGTACGCAGCCAGACGGCTCCGGCGAGCAGATCCATGACCATCATGGGGTCGGTCGCCGCATCGATCTCACCGCGGCCGACGGCCCGTTCGAAGATCGTCGTCTCACGAGCGAGCCGGTCGGCGAAGAAGTCCTTGGCCGCTGCCGCCAACTCCGGGTTGTTCACCGCGGCCCCGAGCGTGGCGACGGCGATGTCCGACGCGGGCGGCCGGGTGAGCAGCACCGCGAGGCCGTCGAGCAGCAGGTGGAGATCGCCGCGGATGCTCCCGGTGTCGGGCACGTCGATCTCGAGCGACGGCGACTCGAGCAGCGCCGTGCCGAGCAGGGCCGCTTTGGACCGCCACCAGCGATAGATCGTCGTCTTGTTCACCCCGGACCGCTCGGCCACCCCCTCGACCGTCAGACCCTCGTACCCCTTCTCCGCGAGAAGTTCGAGCGTGGCGTCCAGGATCTCGCGTCTCTTTCTCGGTCCCATGTCGCCAAGCCTAGCCGTTTGCAACGCACCGTTGCGTCGTGCTTTAATCCAACGCAACGATGCGTTGCGTTTATGGAAAGGGTGTGACGTGCTCCCAGTCGTCTTCGTTCACGGGATCCGGGTGAGCGGCACGATGTGGTCGCCGGTGAGAGCGCTGCTCGACCGGCCGTCGGCGGCGCCGGACCTGCCCGGTCACGGCATCCGGCGGGGTCTGCCGTTCGACCTGGACGCCGCCTGCGAGGTCGTCGCCGACTCGATAGCCGAGCTCGGCGGGAGGGCGCTCGTCGCCGGATTCTCACTCGGCGGCTATGTCGGCTTCGCCACCGCCGCGCGCTATCCGGCTCGCGTGGCAGGGCTCGTGGCGATGGGGTGTACGGCACGGCCGCCCCGGACCATCGCCGGCCTCTACCGCCGGGTCGGCCGAATCGCCGCACGCCACGCCGCGACGGCCGAGGCGGTGAGCCGGTACGGCTTCCGCCGGGCCCTGCCGGGCCCCATGGGCGAGGCGATCATCGAGGGTGGGCTGACGACCGAGGTCATCCCGTCGGCGGTCGAGGCCGTCGCCGGGAGCGACCCGATCGCGGCGCTCGCCGCCTACCCGGGCCAGGTCTGGCTGCTGAACGGCTCCCGCGACCCGTTCCGCGCCGACGAGCGGAGGTTTCTCGCGGCCTGCCACGATGGAACCCTCGCCCACCTGCCCGGACGAGGTCACCTGACCATGCTCGCCGATCCGGGTCTGGTGGCTCGTTTCGTCGAGAAGGCCGCACGCGCCGCCGACGGCGCCGGAGTCGAGGCCGCGACGGACGTCCAACGGGCGCTGCCCGCTCTCCTACCCTGAGATTCATGGGACGGGTGAACGACGACGCGGCGGCCGCGCTGCAGGAGTACGCCGAGCTGTTCGCGCTGAGCGGCGGCGACGCCTTCCGGGTGCGGAGCTATCAGAAGGCGGCCAAGTCCATCGCCGGGTTCCCCGAGGACCTGCGGCAGGCGGACATCAGAAAGATCCCCGGCGTGGGCGAGGCCATCGCCAAGAAGGTCGAGGAGTTCCTGTCGCGGGGAAGCTTCCGCCAGCTCGACGAGCTGCGCGGCCGGGTGCCCGAGGGGGTGCGCGAGCTGACGCGGGTCCCCTCGCTCGGCCCGAAGCGGGCGCTGTTCCTGTTCGAGGAGCTCGGCATCGACTCGCCGGCCGCGCTCGCCGACGCGATCAGGGCCGGCCGGCTGGCCGGGCTGCGGGGTTTCGGCCCGAAGACCGAGGAGAACCTGCTCAAGGGTGTCGAGCAACTGGAGCTGTCGGGCGGCAGGGTCCACCTCGGCATCGCCATGGACCTGGCAGAACGGGTGATCGGATCGCTGCCAACCGAGCGGATCGCCTACGCCGGCTCGCTGCGCAGGATGCGCGAGACGATCGGCGACATCGACATCCTGGCGGTCGGCCCGCCCGGCCTGATGGACCTGTTCTCCCGTCAGCCGTACGTCACGGAGGTGATCGCGAAGGGCGAGCGGAAGACGTCGGTGCGCACCGACCGGGGACTACAGGTGGACCTGCGGCTGGTGCCCGACGAGTCGTGGGGCGCCGCCATGATCTACTTCACCGGCAGCAAGGAGCACAACGTCCGCATCCGGGAGATGGCGGTCAAGAAGGGCTGGAAGCTGTCGGAGTACGGACTGTTCGACGGCGACGGCCGCCTGATCGCGGCCGAGACCGAGGAGGACGTCTATGACGCGCTCGGCATGCGGTGGATCCCGCCGACGCTGCGCGAGGACGGCGGCGAGGTGGCCGCCGCGCTGCGCGGCGAGCTGCCCCGGCTGGTCGAGCTCGCCGACCTGCGGGGCGACCTGCACACGCACACCGATCTGACCGACGGGATCGCCTCCCTGGAGGACATGGTGGCCGCGGCCGCGCTGCGCGGCCATTCCTACTACGCGGTCACCGATCACGCTCCGGACCTGGTCATGCAGCGGATGACGCTCGACAAGGCGCTCGCCCAGCGCGCCCGCCTCGCCGAACTTCAAGCCAGATATCCGGACATGCGGTTGCTGCACGGCACCGAGCTGAACATCGCTCCGGACGGCTCGGTCGACTGGCCGGCGGAGATCCTGGCGGGCTTCGACGTCTGCGTCGCCTCCGTGCACTCGCACTTCAACCAGTCGCGTGCCGAGATGACCCGCCGTTTCATCACCGCCTGCGAGAACCCCCACGTCCACGTCATCGGGCACCCGACCACCCGCAAGATCGGCAAACGGCCGCCGGTGGACGCCGACTGGGACGAGGTCTTCCGCGCCGCCGCCCGCACCGGCACGATCATGGAGATCGACGCCTATCCCGACCGCGCCGACCTGCCCTCCGATCTCGTCCGGCTCGCCCGCCACCACGGCGTGCGGTTCTCGATCGACAGCGACGCCCACGCCGTCCCGCATCTGAACCACCAGCGGTTCGGTGTCGGGATCGCCCAGCGCGCCTGGCTCACCGCCGACGACGTGGTGAACACCTGGCCGCTCGACCGCCTGCTGGCACTGCTGTACGGCACCGCCTGATTGAACGGAACAGGCCACGGGAACGAGAGACTCGTGGCAGGGGGACGGATCTCCCGCTGGCCGTTGCTGCGGCAGCTCCGGGGAGAGGACGGCAGGCGGGACGCCGCGCGCTCGTCGCGGACCGACGCGCTGCGGCCGCGGGTCGAGCGGGCCGACACCGTGGCACGGTCGGTCTGCCCCTTCTGCGCGGTCGGCTGCGGGCAGCTCGTCTACGTGGAGAACGGCCGGGTCACCCAGATCGAGGGCGATCCCGACTCGCCGATCTCCCGGGGTCGGCTGTGTCCCAAGGGCTCGGCGAGCAAGCAGCTCGTGACCCATCCCGGCCGCGCGACGAAGGTTCTCTACCGCCGGCCGTACGGCACGGACTGGGAGCCGCTCGACCTCGAGACGGCCATGGACATGATCGCCGATCGGGTGGTCCGCACCCGGCGGGAGACCTGGCAACAGACCTTCGACGGCAAGGAGGTCAGGCGGACGCTGGGCATCGCCCATCTGGGCGGGGCGACGCTCGACAACGAAGAGAACTATCTGATCAAGAAGCTTTACACCGCCCTGGGCGCGATCCAGGTCGAGAACCAGGCGCGCGTTTGACACTCCTCCACCGTCCCCGGTCTGGGGACCAGCTTCGGGCGTGGCGGCGCGTCGACGTTCCAGCAGGACCTGGCGAAGTCTGACTGCATCGTCATCCAGGGCTCCAACATGGCCGAATGCCATCCCGTGGGGTTCCAGTGGGTGATGGAGGCGCGGCTGCGCGGGGCGAAGGTGTTCCACATCGACCCGCGGTTCAGCCGGACCAGCGCGGCGGTCGACCGCTATCTGCCGATCCGGGCCGGGTCGGACATCGTGCTGCTCGGAGCATTGATCAATCACGTGCTCACCCACGGACTCGACTTCCGCGAGTACGTGCTCGCCTACACGAACGCGGCGACGATCATCAATGCGGAGTTCCTGGACACCGAGGACCTCGACGGCCTGTTCTCCGGTTACGACCCGGAGACCGGCCGGTACGACCCGTCGTCCTGGGCGTACGAGGGCGACGTGGAGCAGGTGCGCACGCTGAGCGAGGGCGGCCTGGCGCACGCGCAGGCGGCGGGGTCGGACTCCTACGGCGCGCGCGGGCCGGGGGCCTCCGCCCGTCCGCCGGCGGATCCGACGCTGCGCCACCCGCGCTGCGTCTACCAGATCCTCAGGCGGCATTTCTCCCGATACACCCCGGAACGGGTCGAAGAGCTGTGCGGGATCTCCCGTGAGCGGTTCGCCGAACTGGCCGAGGCGATCACCGCCAGCTCCGGCCGGGAGCGGACCACGGCCTGGGTGTACTCGGTGGGCTGGACCCAGCACACGACCGGGGTGCAGTTCATCCGCGCCGCCTCGATCCTGCAGCTCCTGCTGGGCAACATGGGCCGGCCGGGCGGAGGGATCCTGTCCCTGCGCGGGCATGCCAACATCCAGGGTTCCACGGACGTCCCGACGCTGTTCAACCTGCTGCCCGGGTACATCGCGATGCCGAACGCCCACCGGCATGCCGGTTTGAACGACTACCTCGAGCGGGAGGGCGCGGACACCGGCTTCTGGGGGAACCGGCGGGCCTACACGGTGAGCCTGCTCAAGGCGTGGTGGGGGGAGGCGGCCACCGAGGAGAACGACTTCTGCTTCGGCCACCTGCCGCGGCTGACCGGCGACCACGGACACTACGCGACCGTGATGGGTCAGATCGACGGCACGGTGAAGGGCTATTTCGTGATCGGGGAGAACCCGGCGGTCGGCTCGGCGAACGGCAGGGCGCAGCGGCTCGGCCTGGCGAACCTGGACTGGCTGGTGGTGCGTGACCTGACCCTGGTGGAGACCGCGACGTTCTGGCAGGACGCCCCGGAGATCGAGACCGGGGAGCTGCGCACCGAGGAGATCGGCACCGAGGTGTTCTTCCTGCCCGCCGCGAGCCATGTGGAGAAGGAGGGCACGTTCACCAACACACAGCGGCTGCTGCAGTGGCGGGAGAAGGCGCTCGACCCGCCGGGCGACTGCCGCAGCGACCTGTGGTTCTTCTACCACCTGGGCAGGCGGATCAGGGATCGGCTGACCGACGACGAGATCGACCGGCCGGTGCGCGAGCTGACCTGGGACTACCCCGAGGAGGGGCCGTACCGCGACCCGTCGGCGGAGGCCGTGCTGCGCGAGATCGGCGGCACCGGGCCGGACGGCCGGGCCCTGTCGCACCTCGGCCGGCTCAGGCCGGACGGCTCGACGAGGTGCGGCTGCTGGATCTACTGCGGGGTCTACGCCGACGAGGTGAACCAGGCCGCCCGGCGCAGGCCGAGGGAAGAGCAGTCGTGGGTCGCGCCGGAATGGGGCTGGGCCTGGCCGGCCAACCGGCGCATCCTCTACAACCGGGCATCGGCCGATCCCGAGGGCCGGCCGTGGAGCGAGCGCAAGCGGTACGTCTGGTGGGACCAGGCTCGCGGCGCGTGGACCGGGCCCGACGTGCCGGACTTCGAGGAGGACAAGCCGCCGGACTACGACCCTCCGGAGGGGGCCAAGGCCGAGGCGGCGCTGCGCGGCACCGACCCGTTCATCATGCAGTCAGACGGCAAGGGCTGGCTCTACGTGCCATCCGGGCTGTCCGACGGCCCGCTGCCCGTCCACTACGAGCCGCACGAGTCACCGGTGCGCAACACCCTGTACCGCACACAGGCGAATCCGGCCCGGCGGATCTTCCACCGACCGGACAATCCGTACAATCCGCCGCTCTCGCCGCGGTTTCCGTACGTGTTCACCACCAGCAGGCTCACCGAGCACCACACGGCGGGCGGCATGAGCCGGACCCTGCCCTACCTGACCGAGCTGCAGCCGGAGCCGTTCTGCGAGGTGTCGCCGCAGCTCGCGGCCGAGGTCGGCCTGGTCAACGGTGGCTGGGCGACGATCGTGACCGCGCGCGCCGCGGTCGAGATGCGGGTGCTGGTGACCGAGCGGGTCAGGCCGCTGCGCCTGCGCGGCACGACCGTGCACCAGGTGGTCCTGCCCTACCACTGGGGATATCGCGGGCTCGTGACCGGGGACGTGGTCAACGACCTGATCCCGTTCGTGCTCGACCCCAACGTGTTCATTCAGGAGAGCAAGTCCGGGACGTGCGACGTGCTGCCGGGGCGGCGGCCCAGGGGTACGGCGCTGCTGGAGCTCATCGAAAGGTACCGGCATGGCTGAGCGAATGGGCTTCTTCACCGACACCAGCATCTGCATCGGATGCAAGGCGTGCGAGGTGGCCTGCAAGGAGTGGAACGACGTGCCCGACGACGGGTTCGTGTTCCGCGCCACGTCCTACGACAACACCGGGGCGCTCGGCGCGGACACCTGGCGGCACGTGGCGTTCATCGAGCAGGACGGCCGGTGGTTGATGTCGTCCGACGTGTGCAAGCACTGCACGCACGCCGCCTGCCTGGACGTCTGCCCTACCGGCGCGCTGTTTCGCACCGAGTTCGACACGGTGGTCGTGCAGTCCGACGTCTGCAACGGCTGCGGCTACTGCGTCCCGGCCTGTCCGTACGGAGTCATCGACCGGAGGGAGCGGGACGGCCGGGCGTGGAAGTGCACACTCTGCTACGACCGGCTGCGCGGCGGCCTGGAGCCGGCCTGCGCCAAGGCCTGCCCGACCGACTCGATCCGGTTCGGGCCGTTGGACGAGCTGCGCGCCCGGGCCGCGGAGCGGGTCGAGCGGCTGCACGCCGACGGCGTGACCGAGGCCCGGCTGTACGGCGAGAGCCCGGACAACGGGGTCGGCGGGACCGGCGCGTTCTTCCTGCTGCTGGACGAACCCGAGACGTACGGCCTGCCGCCGGATCCGGTGGTGACGACCCGGGACCTGCCCGCGATGTGGCGGTGGGCCGGCGGCGCCGCGCTCGCCCTGGCCGCAGGCGTGGCCGCCTGCTTTCTGCGGAGGACGTGAATGCCCAAGCGCCGGGATGAGATGGTGCCGGACGCCGGCTTCCGGTCCTACTACGGCCAGCCGGTCATCAAGGCACCCGTCTGGCACGAGCCGCACATGCCGGTCTATCTCTATCTGGGCGGCATGTCGGGGGCCGCGTCGATGATCGCCGCCATGGCGCGCGTCACCGGGCACGACCGGCTCGCGCTCGCCGCGCGGATGGCCGCCGCCGCCGGGGCGGGCGTGGGATCGGTCTTCCTCATCACCGAGCTGGGCAGGCCCGAACGCTTCCTCAACATGCTGCGGCTGTTCAAGCCGAGCTCCCCGATGAGCGTCGGCTCCTGGACGCTGGCCGCGCACGGCGGCCTGACGGCGATCGGCGCCGCCTCCGCCGTGACGGGCGTCCTTCCCGCCATCGGGGACGCGGCGACCGCGGCGAGCGCGGTGACCGGCCCTGTGATGGCCGCCTACACGGCCGTGCTGCTGGCCGACACGGCGGTGCCCGCCTGGCACGAGGCCATGCGCGAGCTGCCGTTCCTCTTCACGGGCAGCGCCCTCGCTTCTGCGGGCGCGGCCCTCATGCTGACCACCCCGCGGACGGCGGCCGGGCCCGCCCGCGCGGTGGCCGTCGCGGGAGCCGCCGCCGAGACGGCCGCAGGCATGCTGATGGCACGCCGTCTCGGCCTGGCCGGTGAGCCGTACCGGCTGGGCAGGGCGGGCAGGCTGATGAGGGCCTCCCGGATGCTGACCCTCGGCGGCGGCCTGCTCGCCACGATGGCCGGGCGCAGCCGTGCGCTCACCGCGCTGTCCGGCCTCGCCATCACGGCCGGCGCGCTGTGCACCCGGTTCGGCGTGCTCGAAGCCGGACGCGCCTCCGCCGCCGACCCGAAGTACACGGTCGTCCCGCAGCGGCGGCGCGTGGCGGCGGGAGATCTCGCCTCCGTCCCCGGGAGGTGCCGCCCGGCAACGAAGCCGTAGGAGCCCCGGGCCGTTCACGACGAGGCCTACGCGAGCCGGAGGACGGCGGCCTCCCTCGGTACGAGCTCGCCGACGACCGGCGCACCGGGGATCTCCCCCGCGATGAGCATGCCTCCGGAGGTCTGGGCGTCGGCCAGCAGGAGCAGGTCCTCCTCGCCGAACCGGCCCGCATCGAGGCGGGGCGCCACCCAGGTCAGGTTGCGGCGGGTGCCGCCGCTGACGTGGCCGTCGCGCACCGCCTCGCGGGCCCCCTCCAGGTACGGCACGGCCGCGACGTCGACCACAGCGGTGACCCCGCTCGCCCTGGCCAGCTTGTACAGGTGGCCGAGCAGGCCGAACCCCGTCACGTCGGTCGCGCACCGAACCCCGGCGGCCAGGGCCGTCAGCGACGCGTCCCGGTTCAGCGTCGTCATCACCTCGACGGCCTGGGGAAACACCTCCCCGGTCGCCTTGTGCCTGTTGTTGAGCACGCCGACGCCGAGTGGCTTGGTGAGCGAGATCGGCTGCCCCGCCCGGCCGGCGTCGATGCGCAGCAGCCGCTCGGGGTCGGCCAGGCCGGTGACCGCCATGCCGTACACCGGCTCGGGACCGTCGACGCTGTGGCCGCCCGCCACGTGGCAGCCGGCGGACCGGGCGACGTCGAGACCGCCGCGCAGCACCTCCCGGGCGAGGTCGATCGAGAGCGTCCGCCTGGGCCAGGTGAGCAGGTTCACCGCCACGACGGGCGTGCCGCCCACGGCGTACACGTCCGACAGCGCGTTGGTCGCGGCGATCCGCCCCCAGTCGTACGGATCGTCCACCACGGGGGTGAAGAAGTCGGCGGTGGCGACGACGGCGCGGCCGTCCTCGATCGCGATCACGGCGGCGTCGTCGCCGTCGTCCAGCCCGATGATCAGCTCGCCGTACGCCGGTTCCGGTGGGGGCACGTCACCGGCCCGCGATGCCGACAGCTCGGCCACGATGCTCTCCAACTCACCCGGTGGGATCTTGCAGGCGCATCCGCCTCCGCGCGCAAAACGGGTCAGCCTCGTCGCGGCCCGCTCGGTCGTCGTCATCGTCCCTCCGATCCGCCCCCCAACCCTTGGGAGGTTAGGTTCCCGGCCCGGATATCCCCCGCACGCCGCGCCGCGCCGGGGAAATGCCGTGACCTGACCACCGGGTTCCGGTTAGATCTCCACGCGGAGTTCCGGTTCTCCCGGGGTCCGCTTCTCTTGGAGGTGTTCGGGCGCCTGGTGGCCCCCGCGGTCTTCAAAACCGACGAGGCCGAGGTCCTCGGCCTGGCGGGTTCGATTCCCGTCCACCTCCGCTCACAAGCTGGAACTACGGGTTTACGAGTGGATCCACGAAGGCGAGTGCCACGTACCGACGCCGTCCTGGCCGATCCCCGGCTGGCCACCCTGATGGAACGGCTCGGCCGCACGATGGTCAAGGACGCCGTCGTCCGAGCCCAGCAGCGGGTGCGGCAGGGCGAGATCGAACCGCAGGACGTGGCGGACGCCGCCGTGTCCGCGCTGCCACACCACCCGGCCGGCCTCCGAGCGGTGATCAACATGACCGGTGTGCTGCTGCACACGAACCTGGGCCGGGCGCCGCTGTCCGCCGCCGCTGTCGGGGCCGTCGCGGTCGCGGCAGGGGCGACCGACGTGGAGTTCGACCTGGCGACCGGGGCGCGAGCCCGCAGGGGACGCGGTGCGCTCGATGCCCTCGCCGGGGCGGTGCCGGCCGCCGAGGACGTGCACGTCGTCAACAACAACGCCGCCGCGCTCGTGCTGACGGCCACCGCGCTCGCCGCCGGGCGGGAGATCGTGATCAGTCGCGGCGAACTGGTCGAGATCGGTGACGGGTTCCGGATCCCCGACCTGCTGGCGTCCACCGGCGCCCGGCTGCGCGAGGTGGGTACGACCAACCGCACCTCGCCCGCCGACTACCGCGCGGCCATCGGTCCGGAGACCGGGTTCGTGCTCAAGGTCCACCCGTCGAACTTCCGGATCGAGGGTTTCACCGGCTCGGTCGAGGTGGCGGAGCTGACCGGGCTCGGCGTGCCCGTGGTCGCGGACATCGGGTCGGGCCTGCTGCGACGGGAGCCGCTGCTGCCCGGCGAGCCGGATGCCGCGAGCGCGCTGGCCGCCGGCGCCGACCTGGTGACGGCCAGCGGCGACAAGCTGCTCGGCGGCCCCCAGGCGGGCCTGCTGCTCGGCCGTCGCGACCTCGTCGAGCGGCTCCGGCGCCACCCGCTGGCCAGGGCGCTGCGGGTGGACAAGCTGACGTTCGCCGCGCTGGAGGCCACGCTGCGGGGCCCCGAGACCCCCGTTCACCGGGCGTTGCACTCCCGGCCCGCCGCCCTCACCGGGAGGGCGGAGGCACTGGCGGAGAAACTGCGCCTGGCCGGGATCGAGGCGGCGGCCGTACCCACCGAGGCCACCGTGGGCGGTGGAGGAGCACCGGGAGCGCGACTGCCGAGCGCGGCGGTCAGCCTGCCCGAACGGCTCGCCGTACCGCTGCGCACGGGCGACCCGCCGGTCGTCGGCCGGATCGAGGGGGGCCGGTTGCTCCTCGACCTGCGCACGCTGCCGCCGTCCGGCGACGGCGAGTTGCTGACGGCCGTCCTCGGAGCGGCCGGCCGACGGAGGCGGGCCTGATGCACGTCATCGCCACCGCCGGACACGTCGACCACGGCAAGTCGACGCTGGTGCGGGCGCTCACCGGGATGGACCCCGACCGGCTCGCCGAAGAGCGGAGACGGGGACTCACGATCGAACTCGGCTACGCCTGGACGGCGCTGCCCTCCGGTGAGCGGGTCGCGTTCGTCGACGTCCCCGGGCACGAACGGTTCCTCGGCACGATGCTCGCCGGGGTCGGCCCGGTGCCCGCCGTGATGTTCGTCGTCGCCGCCGACGCGGGGTGGATGCCGCAGTCGGAGGAACACCTGGTCGCGCTGCGGACCCTCGGCGTACGGCTCGGCCTGCTCGCGGTGACCCGTGCCGACCTCGCCGACCCCGCTTCCGCCCTGGAGGACGCACGGGCCCGTCTCGCCGCGGCCGGCCTGGACGAGGCGGAGGCGCTGGCGGTGAGCGGGCGCACCGGTGAGGGGCTGGACGAACTGCGCGCGGCGCTGGACCGGCTGGCGACCGCACTGCCCACACCGAGCCCCGAGGCACCGGTGCGGTTGTGGATCGACCGCGCGTTCACGGTGCGCGGCACAGGGACGGTGGTGACCGGGACCCTCCCGGCGGGCCGCGTCGCGATCGGCGACGAGCTCGAACTGAACGGCGAGCGGGTGCGGGTGCGCGGCATGGAGTCGCTGAAGGAGCCGGTGACCACCGTCACCGGGGTGGCCCGGGTCGCCGTCAACCTGCGCGGGCGGGTCTCGCCCGAGCGCGGGCAGGCGCTTGTCACACCCGATGCCTGGTATCCGGCCGATCTGGTCGACGTATGGGTGTCCCCCGCCCAACCCGACCGGATCGCCGAGGCCTGGACGTGGGTCGTCGCGCACATCGGCTCGGCGGCCGTGGCGTGCCGGGTGCGGCCGCTCGGGCCGCTCTCGGTGGACAACGGTGCGGCGCGGCTGCACCTGGCCAGGCCGCTGCCTCTGCACGTGGGCGACGTGCTGCTGCTGCGCGATCCGGGCGGTGTGCCGCGAGTGACGGCGGGGGCGACCGTGCTCGATGTCCGCCCCCCTGAGCTGCGCCGCCGCGGCGCGGCCCGGGATCGGGCGAGCGTGCTCGCGGACGCGACGGCGGACGCGGCGTCCCTGCTGCGCACGCATCTGCTGCTGCGGGACAGTGAGCTCGTCGCCATGGGCTGCCCGCCCAGGGGGCCTGCGGTGCTGGCCGGCTGGCACGCCGATCCGGAGCACTGGGCCGGCCTCAGCGCCCGGCTTCCCGAGGTCGTACGGCGCCACGCGGCCCGCGACCCGCTGGAGCCGGGGATGCCGCTGGAGGCGGCCCGCCACGAGCTGGGACTGCCGGACCGCGGCCTGGTCGCGGCGCTCGTGCGGCCCCCGCTCGCCCTGGTCAACGGGCGCATCGTGGCCGGACCCGTCGTGGCCGGGCGCGCGGGCCTGCCGGCTCCGGTGGCCCTGGCCGTGCGCCGCCTCATCGCCGAACTCGCCGACAGCCCGTTTCTGGCGCCGGAGGCCGGGCGGCTGGCCGAACTGGGTCTGGGACCACGCGAGCTGGCCGCCGCCGTACGAGCCGGGGCGCTGCTACGTGTGGCCGACGGCGTCGTGCTGCCGCCGGGCGCCGATGCGCGGGCCGCCGCGCTGCTGGCCGCGCTGCCCCAGCCGTTCACGGTCAGCCAGGCGAGGACCGCCCTGCGCACCAGCCGCCGGGTGGCGGTGCCGCTGCTGGAACACCTGGACAGAGAAGGGCTGACCGAGCGGCTGGACGAAATCCATCGCCGTTTCCGGTAGAGATGCATCAAAAGCCATACAAAGCGACAAGTATGGCGAAATAGCCGGGTAGTGGTGCCGAAGTGACGACACCGACTGCGCCCGCTCCGGTCGTCCCGTTCGACCCGGGAGGCGCGGCGGACCTGGCCGCGGCCCGGATGCAGATGGCACTGTCCCTGGGCTGGCACATCGTGCTGGCGTGCCTGGGCGTGGGCATGCCGGCCCTGCTGCTGTACACCCGGTGGCGTGCGATCCGGACCGGTGACCCCGACCACCTGCGCCTCGCCCACCAGTGGGCCAGGGCCGTGGGCGTGCTCTTCGCCGTCGGAGCCGTGTCCGGCACGATCCTCAGCTTCGAGATGGGGCTGCTCTGGCCGGGACTGATGGGCGTGTACGGCGAAGTGTTCGGGTTCCCGTTCATGCTGGAGGGCTTCGCGTTCTTCCTTGAGGCGATCTTCATCGGCATCTATCTCTACGCCTGGAACCTGCTGCCCCCGCGCGTGCACCTGCTGTCCGGGGTGCCGGTGCTGATCGCGGGTGTGGCCTCGGCGTTCTTCGTGGTGTCGGCGAACGCGTGGATGAACCAGCCCAGGGGGTTCGTGCTGGAGAACGGGCGGGTCACCCGCCCCTCGCCGTGGGAGGCGATGTTCAACCCGGCCACGCCGCCGCAGACCATCCACATGATCCTCGCGGCGTTCATGGTGTCGGGGTTCCTCACCGCCTCGGTGTACGCGGTGGGGCTGCTGCGCGGGCGGCGGGATCGGTACCACCGCCTGGGGTTCTCGGTGCCGTTCACCCTCGCGGCCGTGGTGACGCCGTTCCAGATCCTGGCCGGTGACTACGCTGCCCGGTTTCTCGCGGAATACCAGCCGACCAAACTCGCCGCCATGGAGGGGCTGCACCGGACCGGGTCGCACGCGCCGCTCACGGTGGGCGGGGTCTACGTCGACGACCGGCTGCGCTACGGGCTGGAGATCCCCAACGGCCTGTCACTGCTGGTCGGCTACAGCCCCGACGCCGTCGTCCAGGGGCTGGACCGCACTCCCCCCGCCGACCGGCCTCCGGTGACCCCCGTGCACCTGTGCTTCGACCTGATGGTCGGCATCGGCTTCCTCCTGCTGTTCCTGGGGTTGTGGCTGGCCGTGAACTGGTGGCTACGGCGGGAGATCCCGCGCTCACGACTGTTCCTCTGGCTCGCCGCGGCGGCCGGCGCGCTCTCCGCGATCGCCGTCGAGGCGGGATGGGTGGTCACCGAGGTGGGCCGGCAGCCCTGGACGGTGTACGGCAAGCTGCGCACGAGCGAGGCGGTCAACCCGGCCCCCGGCCTGTGGCTGGGGTTCGTGTTCCTCACGGTGATCTACGTGATTCTCACGGTCTCGACCGTCTACGTGCTGAGATACCTGGTACGGCGCGAGCGGGGCGCGCCGCAGGAGCGGGTGGCGGCGTGATGGATCCGGCACAGATCCTCCTGGCCGTGATGTGGGTGGGCCTCACCCTTTACGCGGTGCTGGGCGGGGCCGACTTCGGCGGTGGCTTCTGGGACCTGCTCGCCGGACGCAGCGGTCCCGGAATGCCGCAGCGGCGGCTGATCGAGCACTCGCTCGGCCCGGTCTGGGAGGCCAACCACGTGTGGCTGATCTTCGTGCTGGTCGTACTGTGGACCGGCTTTCCGCCGGTGTTCGCCGCCGTGATGTCCACCCTCTACATCCCGTTGACGCTGGCCGCTGTCGGGATCATCGCGCGAGGAGCCGCGTTCGCCTTCCGTAAGAGCAGCACGCAACTGTGGCAGCAGCGTCTGTTCGGCGGGGCCTTCGCGCTCTCGTCCGTCCTCACCCCGTTCTTCCTGGGCACGGTCGCCGGCGGGATCGCCTCCGGACGGGTTCCGCCCGGGCTCGCGGAAGGCGACCTGATCGGAAGCTGGATCAACCCGACCTCGTTACTGGGCGGCGTGCTCGCGGTGGGCGTCTGCGCCTACCTCGCCGCGGTCTACCTCTGTGACGACGCCGTACGGGCCGGTCTCCCGGAGATGGCCGAAGCGTTCCGGCGCAGGGCGCTGGCCGCCGCCCTCGTCGTCGGGGCCCTCGCACTCGGCGGCATCGCCGTGCTGAACGCGGACGCCCCCCTGCTGTTCGCCGGTCTCACCGGGCGGGCGCTGCCGCTCGTGCTGGCCGGCGCCGTGCTCGGAGTCGTCTCCCTCCTGCTGCTGCGGTTGCGTCGATACCTGCTCGTGCGGGGCAGCGCCGTCCTGGCGGTCGCCACGGTCGTGTGGGGCTGGCCGATGGCGCAGTACCCCTACATGCTCCCGCCCGGGACGCCCTACCGGCAGGCCGCCGCTCAGCCGGTGGTGCTCACCACGGTGCTCGTCGTGACCGCGGTCGGAGCGCTGCTGCTGATACCGTCGATCGTCTGGCTTCTGATCATCCAACACCGCCTGCCGTACGAAGAAAGCCACTGAAGAGCGGCGGTGGAAGCGGGCAGACCGAGCACCCGCCGGTCGAGCACGTGACCGCTCTCCGGGCGGCCACCGGCTCTGAGGCTTTGCGGACGGCTTACACCGTCATGGGCCGTCGCTTCGGCCGGACGGCGGCGCGTGCCGTTACCGTCATCCGGAGAACGAGCCAGGGGAGAGGACGGCGATGCGCCAGCTGACGGCACTCGATGCCCAGTTCCTGAGCGTGGAGTCGGCCACCACGACCGCCCACGTCGCCGGGGTGGCGATCCTCGACCCCGGCGCCGGCGAGCCGGTGACCCGCGACCGGCTGGTCACGCTGCTGCGTGAGCGCCTGCACCTGGCCCCGCCGCTGCGGATGCGGCTGGCCGACGTGCCGTTCGGGCTCGACCGGCCGTACTGGATCGACGACGTCGCCGTCGATCCCGACCGCCACGTGCACGAGACCGTCCTGCCCGGCCCGGGAGACGACCGGCAGCTCGCCGCGTACGTGGCCCGGGTCCACGCGCGGCGGCTCGACCGGCGGCGCCCGTTGTGGGAGGCGCATCTGATCCACGGTCTGGCGGGCGGCCGGGTCGCCTTCTACACCAAGGTCCACCACTGCGCGATCGACGGCGTGACCGGCTCGGAGATCCTCTCCGCGCTGCTCGACCCCTCCCCCGAGCCGCGCGTGGTCGAGCCCCCGCCGCCGGCGCGCCCCGACCCCGGGCCGGGGGTCTTCGGGATGCTGGCCGGCGCGATCACCCGGTCGGTCGTCCAGCCGGTCGAGACGCTGTGCTCGCTCGCCCGCGCCGCGGCCGACCTGGACGCGCTGCCCATGCTGGCCCTGCCGCGTACGCCGTTCAACGGCCCGATCACGTCCGAGCGGGCCTTCTCGTTCGGATCGCTCCCGCTGAGCGAGGTCAGGCGGGTGGCCCGGGCCTTCGGGATGGGCCCGAACGACGTCGTGATGACGCTGTGCTCCTCTGCGCTGCGCCGCTGGCTGCTGGCCCGGCACGCGCTGCCCGATCGTCCCCTGGTCGCGGCCGTCCCGGTCGCGCTGCGCAAGGCGGGCGACGGGGTCGGCAACCGGATCTCCGCCATGATCACGCCGATGGCCACCGACGTGGCCTGCCCCAAGGAGCGCCTGTCGGCCGTACGCTCGGCGATGGCGACGGCCAAGCGGCGCTTCGCGCTCTCCCGCCGGAGCTGGCTCAGCGACGTGTGCGCCGCGCTTCCCCCGCCGCTGTCCACGCTGGCCACACCGGTGGCGTTCCGGCTGGCCGGGCTGACCGGGACGGGGGTCAACCTCATCGTCTCCAACGTCCCCGGGCCGCGGAAGCCGCTCTACCTGTGCGGGGCGCGGATGGTGTCATATCACCCGCTGTCCGTGGTGACCGACGCCACCGGCGGGATCAGCATCACCTGCGTGTCCTACGACGGGCGGCTGGACTTCGGGATCGTCGTCTGCCCGTCCCTGGTGCCGGACGTCTGGAGCATGATCGCCCACCTGCGGGAGTCCATGGACGAGCTGCTGGATCTCCTCTAACCGAGGTTGCCGAGGGCGTGGGCGATCAGCTCGGCGACGGCGTCGGGGTCGATGTGGTGACCGGTGAGCAGGCAGATGCTCTCCTGGTAGAGCAGGACGGCGGCGAAGGTGGCGGCAGCGGCCTCCAGCCGGGCGGCGTCCCCGCGGCTGCCGGGCAGGGCGAGCTCAAGCGCGAACCGGGCCCTCCTGATGATCTCGCCGTTGAGCCGGCCGAGCCGCTCGCGGACCGTGCGATGGGTGTCGGCCTCGCGGAACAGGATGCGCCGCATCGCCGGGGACGCGCGCAGCGGCATCCGGCGGGCCAGGCGGGACAGCGTGCCGGCCGGATCTCCCGGTACGGCCTCGACCTCCTCCTCGGTCACCACCGTCCGCTCGTCCACCAGCGAGATGAGCACGTCGATCTTCCGGGGGAAATAGTGGAAGACGAGTCCCTTCGGCACCCCGGCCAGCTCCGCGATCCGGGCCGTGGGGGTGCCGTCGTAGCCGCCGCCGGCGAACAGCTTCTCGGCGGCGTCCAGGATGCGTGCGCGAGCACCGGCGTCCGGCGCTTCCTTCCTGTCCACAGGCCAGACGATAGTCACTGCGACCACCCCCGCACCATGCCGCCACGGTCAGGGCGACCACACCCCGACCGTGGCGTACGTCCGATCCTCGAATGATCAGTGCTTGGCCGCCTTCTCGGCCCCGAGGCCGGTGAGCGAGCGGACCTCGATCTCGGCGTACTTCGCCGCGTTGTACTCCTTGCTCAAGATCGTCCCGATGTATCCGGCGAGGAAGCCGATCGGGATCGACAGGATGCCGGGGTTGGACAGCGGGAACCAGTGCCAGTCGGAGTCGGGGAACATCGACGTCGGCGCGCCGGACACCACCGGCGAGAAGAAGACGAGGACGACCGAGGCGATCAGACCCGCGTAGATCGCCGAGACCGCGCCCGCCGTGTTGAACCTCTTCCAGAACAGGCTGAAGAGGATCGCGGGCAGGTTGCCCGAGGCCGCGACCGCGAAGGCCAGCGCGACCAGGAAGGCGACGTTCAGCGACTGGGCGAAGATGCTCAGCGCGATCGAGATCGCACCGATCACGAACGCGGCGATCCTGGCGACCACCACCTCCTGGCGCTCGGTGGCGGTGCCGCGCTTGAACACGTGGGCGTACAGGTCGTGCGCGAAGCTGGAGGAGGAGGCGAGCGTCAGGCCGGCGACCACGGCGAGGATCGTGGCGAACGCGACCGCCGCGATGACCGCGAGCAGGATCGTGCCGCCGAGTTCGCCGAAGAGGATCTCGCCCGCCTTCTGCGCGAGCTGCGGGGCCGCCGTATTGCCCGCCTTATCCTGTTCCGCGATCGCCTTCGAGCCGACCAGGGCGGCCGCACCGAAACCGAGCACCAGCGTCAGCAGGTAGAAGACGCCGATGATGCCGATGCCCCACTGGACGGACTTGCGCGCGTCCCGCGCGGTCGGCACGGTGTAGAAGCGGATCAGGATGTGCGGCAGGCCGGCGGTGCCGAGCACGAGGGCGAGGCCCAGGCTGATCAGGTCGATCTTGCCGGCGATGCCCTGCGCCTCGGTGCCGTACTTGAGACCGGGCTGCAGGAACGCCTCGCCCTTGCCGCTCTGGGTCGCGGCCTCGCCGAGCAGCCCCGACAGGTTGAAGCCGAACTTGCCGAGGACGATCAGGGTGACGAGCGCGGCGCCGGCCATCAGCAGGACGGCCTTGACGATCTGCACCCAGGTGGTGCCCTTCATCCCGCCGAAGACCACATAAATGATCATCAGCAGGCCGACGGCGATGATCGTCCAGATCTTCCCGGCCTCGGAGTGGATGCCGAGCAGCAGGCCGACCAGTGCGCCTGCGCCCACCATCTGGGCCAGCAGGTAGAAGATGCTCACGACGATCGTGGACACCCCGGCGGCGGTGCGCACCGGACGGGGCGACATCCGGAACGCGAGCACGTCCGCCATCGTGAACTTGCCGGAGTTGCGCATCAGCTCGGCGACGAGCAGCAGCGCCACCAGCCACGCCACGAGGAAACCGATCGAGTAGAGGAACCCGTCGTAGCCCGACAGCGCGATGATGCCCGCGATGCCGAGGAACGACGCGGCCGACATGTAGTCGCCACCGATCGCCAGGCCGTTCTGCAGACCGCTGAACGACCGGCCGCCCGCATAGTAGTCGGCGGCGGTCTTGGTGTTGCGGCTCGCCCAGAACGTGATCCCCAGTGTGCCCGCAACGAAGATCAGAAACAGGATCGTGGACAGCGCTTCGTGGCTCACTTGGCCTCCTCCTCCGCGCGCAGCTCGTCGGCGATCGGGTCGAGCTTGGCCGCCGCGTGCCGTGAGTAAAGCCAGGTGATCAGGAACGTCGAGACGAACTGCAGGATCCCGAAGAGCAGCGCCACGTTGAAGTGGCCGAACAACCGGGTGCTCATGAAGTCACGGGCGAAGCCCGACATCAGCACGTACAGCAGGTACCACACCAGGAACGCCACTGTCATCGGGAAGGCCCAGGAGCGGTGGCGCCGGCGCAGCTCCTGGAACCGTTCACCCGCCTGTATCCGCTCGTAGACCGATGAATCATGCTGGACGGTCACGTGCCCTCCTCAAAGAGTGATCTGGATCACCCCAACGTACGAGCACGCTCCCGCCCCTTTCGAGACCCGCGCGGCATCGCGTCGCCCAGCCGTACCGCCCGGTCGTTCACATGAGGGGCACGTGCGGCGAAAGGTCGATCGTGTGCGGCGAACGGTCGTCAGGACCGGCTCGAACGGTCGCCGGGCCGAGGTCGGACGGTCGTCAGGCCGAACGCGAACGCCAGTCGCCGCGGTCGACGTTCAACGTCTCGGGGGTGTGCAGGCGGACCATCGTCCGGGCCACGCCGGACGGCACCCGCGACGGCGTGAGCAGGGACACCGTGATCATCACGGCGAACGCCACGGGCACCGTCCAGGCCGCCGGCTGGGACAGCAGCGCGCCGGCCCAGCCGTCGTACGGCCCGCCGGTGATGGTGGCGAGCACGGCCGCGCAGGCGAGCCCGCCGCCGACGAGCAGCCCCGCCATCGCCCCGGCCGTCGTGAGCCTGCGCCACCAGATGCCCAGCACGAGCAGCGGACAGAACGACGAGGCGGCCACCGCGAAGGCCAGCCCGACCACGGTGGCGACCGGGAGCGACCTGGCGGTCCCGGCCAGCGCGAACGGCACGACGACCGCGAGGATCGTGGCGATCCGGAACGAGCGCACCCCGCCGCGCAGGATGTCCTGCGCGATCACGCCCGCCACCGACACCGTCAGCCCCGACGACGTCGACAGGAACGCGGCGAAGGCCCCCGCCGTGACCAGCGAGGTCAGCAGCTCGCCCAGCGTCCCGCCGATCACCCGGTCGGGCAGCGCGATGACCACCGTGTCGCTCTCCGGCAGGTCGTACACCCGGCCGAGGTAGCCGTAGGCGGCGGGGATCAGGTAGAAGGCGCCGAGCAGGCTCAGCACCACCAGCGTCGTCCGGCGGGCCGCCCGCCCGTCGGGGTTGGTGTAGAAGCGCACGAGCACGTGCGGCAGCCCCATCGTGCCGAGGAACGTCGCGAGGATCAGCGAGTACGTCTCGTACACCACGTGGTCGCGGCCGTGCAACGGCAGCGCCCACGGGTCGCCCGGGTCGAGCCCCGGCGCGCCGTCGGCCCGCCACGCGAGCATCATGAACACCAGCGGCACGGCGAGCGCGGTGAGCTTCAGCCAGTACTGGAACGCCTGGACGAACGTGATCGACCGCATCCCGCCCGACAGCACGTTGACCGCGACCACCACGGCCACCAGCAGGCAGCCGGTCCAGGCGGGCGCGCCCGTGATCGTACGGAACACCAGCCCGGCGCTCTGGAATTGCGGCATCAGGTAGAGCCAGCCGATCAGCACGACCAGCACGCTGGACACCCGGCGCACGGTCATCGACTCGAGCCGCGCCTCGGCGAAGTCGGGCAGCGTGTACGCCCCCGACCGGCGCAGCGGGGCCGACACGAGCACCAGCAGCACGAGATAGCCGCCGGTCCAGCCCACCGGCAGCCAGAGCATGTCGGCGCCGTGCGCGAGGATCAGCCCGGCGATGCCGAGGAACGACGCGGCCGACAGATATTCGCCGCCGATCGCCGACGCGTTCCACAGAGGTGAGACCGTCCGCGACGCGACGTAGAAGTCCGAGGTCGTGCGCGAGAAGCGGATGCCGAAAGCGCCGATCAGGACGGTCGCCAGCATCACGATGACGACGGCGGTGATGCCGCTCACTCAGCGTCCATTCACTCGGCGTCCATCAGCTCGGCGAAGTCCCGCTCGTTGCGCTCGGCCTGCCGTACGTAGAGCCAGGCCCCGGCCACGAAGGCGGGGTAGATGAGCCCGGCGAGCACCGCCCAGGCGAGCGGCACGCCGAGCAGCCGCACCCCGCGCAGCTCGGGGACGAGCAGGAACAGCAGCGGCAGCCCGCCCACCACGCAGGCGAGCACGGTGCAGACGAACAGCGCCAGGCGGAACTGGGTCCGGACCAGCGACTTCATGTAGACCTCGCCGAGCTGGGTCTGCTCGTCGATCTCCCGGGTCAGCGGGTGCCGGGGACGGCGCGCGGCGCCCGTGCGCGGACTGGTCACCACCACCCTGCGCGGTTTCCCGCTCATGCCTCACCCACCGTCGTATCCACGCGACCGGTCATCCGTCCCGCTTGGCCCGGCGGGCGCGGCGCACGAGAAGGTCACGCAGCTCCCGGGTGTGGCGGCGGCTCACCGGGATCTCGGTCTCTCCGATCCGCACGACGCACTTGCCGGAGTCTATGTGCAACTCGTCGATGTGCTTGACCGCGACGAGATGGCTGCGGTGCACGCGCAGGAACCCCGCCGAGGCCCAGCGTTCCTCCAGCGTGGCCAGCGGAATGCGCACCAGGTGGCTGCCGGTCGCGGTGTGCAGCCGGGCGTAGTCGCCCTGCGCCTCGACGTACCGCACCTCGGTGCTCGCCACGAACCGGGTCACGCCGCCCAGCTCCACCGGGATCGTGTCCGCCTGCGGCCCCTCGGCCACGTCCGTACGGCTCCCGCACACGCGTCTGATCGCCTCGGCGAGGCGCTCGGGCCTGACGGGTTTGAGCAGGTAGTCCTCGGCCTTGAGCTCGAACGCGTCGACCGCGTGATCGTCGTAGGCCGTCACGAACACGATCTTGGGCGGCCGGGTGAACCGGGTGAGCAGCCGGCCGAGCACGACACCGTCCAGGCCCCGCATCCGGATGTCGAGGAACACCGCCTCGACGGGCCGGCCGTCCGCCATCGCCCGGTCGAGCAGCTTCAGCGCGGCGGCGCCATCGCGGGCGGTCAGGACGTCCCCGATTCGGGGATCCGCTCTCAAGAGGTAGGCGAGATCCTCCAGCGCGGGCTGCTCGTCGTCCACCGCCAGGACGCGCAGGCCGGTCACCACATACCCCTCTCGCCGACGAATCCGCGGGAGTGTCTGACCTGGCCGCGCGCAGCGGGGCGTGATTTGTCAGACACGACCTAGAGCGTGATGACCCGGGCACCGGAAAGTCAACGACTCTCACCATCACGACAGGGTTACGTCCGATGTCAGAAGTGGTATGGCGACGCCGGGTCGGGTCAGGTTGAGACGGCGGGGTGATATTTGGGGACCCGGAGGGTGACCTTGGTGCCGGCGCCGGGGGCGGTCTCCACCACCAGGCCGTACTCGTCGCCGTAGACCTGGCGGAGCCGCTCGTCCACGTTGGCCAGGCCGATCCCGCTCCCACCCGCGCCGGAGCGGTCCTCCCCCGCCAGCACCCGCCGGAGACGCTCCGGGTCCATGCCCGCGCCGTCGTCCTCGACGCTGATGGCGCACTCGGCGCCCGCGTCCTCGGCGATGATCGTGATCCGGCCGACGCCCTCCAGGCCGTGCCGTACCGCGTTCTCGATCAGCGGCTGCAGGCACAGGAACGGTACGGCCACCGCGAGCACCTCCGGCGCGATGCGCAGCGTCACCTGGAGTTGGTCGCCGAACCTCGCCCGCTCCAGCGTGAGATAGCGGTCGATCGACCGCAGTTCCTCGGCGAGCGTGGTGAAGTCGCCGTGGCGGCGGAAGGAGTAGCGGGTGAAGTCGGCGAACTCCAGCAGCAGCTCGCGGGCCCGTTCCGGGTCGGTCCGGACGAACGAGGCGATCGTGGTCAGCGAGTTGTAGATGAAATGCGGGGAGATCTGCGCGCGCAGCGCCCTGACCTCGGCCTCCATGAGCATGGTCCGGGACCGGTCGAGCTCGGCCAGCTCAAGCTGGGAGTCGACCCAGCGCGCCACCTCCTGGGCCGCCCTGACCAGGCCGGCGGAGGCGTGGTCGCCGTAGGCGGCGAGCGACCCCACCACACGGTCGTCGGTCGTGAGCGGCACGACGACGGCGTGCCGGATCGGGCACTCGGGCGCCCCGCAGTCGAGCGTGAGCACCTGGGTCCTGCCGTCCTTCAGCGTGGCTCCGGCGTGCCCGAAGGCCTCGCCGGCGTGGTGCTCCCCCGCGCCGTCGTAGACGAGCAGTTCCTCACGGTCGGTGATCGCGATGGCCGGCGACCCGAGCAGTTCCCGCAGGTGGCGCGACGCCCTGAGCGCGCCGGCCTGGGTCAGCCCGGCCCGCAGCGGCGGCGCGGCGAGTGAGGCCGTGTGCAGGGTCACGAACGTCGCCCGCTCGGCCGGCCCGCCACCGAGGTCGCGCCGGCCGCGCAGCACCCGCCACAGCACCACGGCGGGCACCCCGATGAGGGCGGCGACGACCAGTACGGCTACGACGGGTTCCACGCCGCCGGAGCCTACTCGGTCACCTCACGAGCGCCTAAGGGGCGTTTCAAAAGTGCCGCCCGTCGCGGGCGTGGATCCGGACGGATGCATCGCAAGGCGGGCGAGGAGCCCATGGCCGCGCCCTATGGGCGACGAGACCGCCGCGGCGAGGCGTCATCCGGGCCGCGCGGCAGGGCATGGCTTCTGCGACACGACCTAGTGCCGCGACCGCCAAGGTTTGCCCGGAAGGAGCGGCGGCCAGGGTGGTGCATCGCAAGGCGGAGGAGGAGCTGAGTAGCGGAGCTACGAGCGACAACTCCAACGCCGCGAGGTGCCGCCCTGGACGACGCGACGGGGCAAAGATCGGCGGGAGGGGCACTAGGTGAACAGCCGCGCGAGGCCGCGGCGTCCCCTCCTGGTCGCCCGTGTCATCCGGGCCATCCGCGCCATGCGCCGCATGCGCGCCATGCCGGCACCGCTCATGGACCGCTGCATGGACCGGCGCATGGACCGCCGCATGGGCGTGCGCCCGATGCCCCGCAGACCCCGCATGCCGGTGAGGCCGGAGATCCCGCGAATGCGCGGGGCACCGCGCATGCCGGAGATCCGGCGCAGGCCTGAGACGCGGCGGACACCGCGGACGCCGCGCATGCCCTTGACGGCCAGTCTCGGCGTGGTCCGCCGGTTCCGGGTCATCCTGGTGATGATCCGCATGATGACAGCTCCGGCGGCCAGGGTGCCGGCCCCTGCCGCGGCCGCCCTCGGCCGCCGCCTGGCCTGCTCCGTGACCTTGCCGGCCGCTCCCCTGATCGGCTCGGGCGTGGCCGAGCGCACCCTGTCGGCCACCCCGGCCGCCTTCTCGCGCGCCAGCGAGGCGGTCGCGTGCATCCGCTCCTGCGCCCGGCCCCTTATGTCGGCCTTGGCGGCGAGGGCCTCGATGGTGTCGCCGAGGTCGTCGCGCGTGCGCTCGATGTCCTGGCGCACCTTCGCGACATCGTCCTTTCCCTGGCCGTGCTCCTCGGCCGGAGGGGTCGTACGGCGCTGCGGCACCGTGTTCAGCGACTCGGATTCCGTCACCGGTTCGGCGACGTCCTGCCTGTGTACTCCCATGCGTCCGGCAGTGGGCCGAGCGCTTCCGGGGTCGGTCTCGGTCATCTGCGTACGCTCTCCTTCATCATTTCGAGATCCGTCTTGAGGCTCTGGATCGTCTGGTCCGGAGTCGGCCTGGAGACCTGGGACACCTGCTGCTTGCCCATCAGGGCGAGGAGCCCGGCCACCAGCAGCAGCCCGACGCCCACGATCAGGGCGCTCGCCCACCCCGGCAGCACCAGAGCCAGCGCCAGGATCGCCGAGGCCACCAGGGCCGCGGCCCCCAGCAGCGCCACCACTCCCGCGCCGCCGAGCAGCCCGGCTCCGGTCCCGGCCCGCTTGCCCTTCTCCGTCATCTCCAGCCGCGCCAGCCGAAACTCGTCGCGTACCAGGCGTGAGACGTCATCGGACAGCCTCCGGACGAGCTCGCCGGTGGACAGCGATTCCACTTGGTTGGTCATGGACTGCCTCCCTTCCGGATTGGGGAGCGCCTACCCCCAGCCGAGAGGCCTAACCACGGTCCCGCGCGTGGCGGACCCGGGTGCGGCGGTAGATGAAATTTTCAGTAAGGCGATGGCGAGGTCTCTTTCGCCGAAAAGCAAAAGACCAGCCTGCGGCGCTCACTTCTGTCCCCCGGGCCCCGTCGTATGACAGCCGCCCGGTCATTCATTGACATCCCGGGTGACCCCATCCACGATTCCATGGTGGGAGCGCTCCCATAGTACCGGTCATAGTCCGCATCGGCTGCGAAAGCCGCCACCTGGCATTCCTTCCCCGATGCATCCATCCCCAACGCAATTTGGAGACCCCCCAGAAATGCGTACGAGAGCTCTTAGAACGGGAGCGCTCCCACGATCTCGGAGACGGATCGCCTGGGTAGCGGCCGCCGGTCTTACCGCCGGCCTGCTCAGCGGGCTGGCGCAGACCCCGGCCTCAGCGGCCGTCGCCTGTAACGTCACCTACAACACCAACGACTGGCCCGGCGGGTTCACCGCCAACATCAACATCAAGAACCTCGGCGACCCGATCAACAACTGGACGCTGAAGTTCACCTTCCCCAACTCCAGTCAGCAGGTCCAGCAGGGCTGGTCGGCGAACTGGAGCCAGAGCGGCTCCAACGTCACGGCCACGAGCATGTCGTGGAACGGCAACCTCGGGACCGGCGCGTCCACGGACATCGGTTTCAACGGAGCGTGGAGCGGCAGCAACCCCAAGCCGACCTCCTTCACGATCAACGGAGTGACCTGCAACGGCGGGACCCCGACGCCGACCCCCACTCCGACGCCGACGCCCACCCCCACGCCGACGCCCACGCCGACCCCCACTCCCACTCCGACTCCGACGCCGACCCCCACGCCGACGCCGACGCCGGGGGACAACGCGTACATCGACAACTTCATGACGATGTACAACAAGATCCACGACCCGGCGAACGGCTACTTCTCGCCCGAAGGCGTGCCGTACCACTCGGTCGAGACGCTGATCGTCGAGGCGCCGGACCACGGACACGAGACGACGTCCGAGGCCTACAGCTACTTCCTGTGGCTGGAGGCGATGTACGGCAAGGTCACCGGCGACTGGACGAAGTTCAACAACGCCTGGGCGTCGATGGAGAAGTACATCATCCCCTCGCACGCCGACCAGCCCACCAACGACAAGTACGACGCCAGCAAGCCGGCGACGTACGCGGGTGAGTGGGACGACCCGAGCCAGTACCCGAGCCAGCTCGACAGCAGCGTCAGCGTCGGCCGCGACCCGATCGCCGCCGAGCTGAAGAGCGCCTATGGCACCGACGACATCTACGGCATGCACTGGCTGCTGGACGTCGACAACACCTACGGCTACGGCCGCTGCGGTGACGGCACCACCAAGCCGGCCTACATCAACACCTTCCAGCGCGGCTCGCAGGAGTCGGTGTGGGAGACCGTGCCGCAGCCGTCGTGCGACACCTTCAAGTTCGGCGGTCCAAACGGGTACCTGGACCTGTTCACCGGCGACAGCAACTACGCCAAGCAGTGGAAGTACACCAACGCGCCGGACGCCGACGCCCGCGCCGTCCAGGCCGCCTACTGGGCGCTGACCTGGGCCAAGGAGCAGGGCAAGGCGTCGCAGATCTCCACCCCGGTGGCCAACGCCGCCAAGATGGGCGACTACCTGCGCTACGCGATGTACGACAAGTACTTCAAGCAGCCGGGCTGCACCAGCACCTCCTGCCCGGCCGGCACCGGCAAGAACGCGTCGAACTACCTGCTGTCCTGGTACTACGCCTGGGGCGGCGCGACCGACACGTCCGCGGGCTGGGCCTGGCGCATCGGCTCCAGCCACAACCACTCGGGCTACCAGAACCCGATGGCTGCCTGGGTGCTGTCGAACGTCAACGAGCTCAAGCCCAAGGGCTCGACCGCGGTGACCGACTGGTCGACCAGCCTCACCCGGCAGATCCAGTTCTACAAGTGGCTGCAGTCGGTCGAGGGCGGCATCGCCGGCGGCGCGACCAACAGCTGGGGCGGTCACTACGCCGCTCCGCCGTCCAACCTGCCGAAGTTCTTCGGCATGGCCTATGACTGGCAGCCGGTCTACCACGACCCGCCGTCCAACCAGTGGTTCGGCTTCCAGGCCTGGTCGATGGAGCGCGTGGCGGAGTACTACTACGCCACCGGCAACGCCGACGCCAAGTCGGTGCTCGACAAGTGGGTGACCTGGGCGCTCGACCACACGACCGTCAACTCCGACGGCACCTTCCAGATCCCCTCCACGCTGACGTGGACCGGCCAGCCGGACGCCAGCTTCAGCGGGACCGGAATGCCGCCGGCCAACACCGGCCTGCACGTGACCGTCGAGGACTACACCAACGACATCGGTGTGGCCGGCTCCTACGCCAAGACGCTGATGTTCTACGCAGCCAAGGCGAACCACGCCCAGGCCAAGAGCACGGCCAAGGGGCTGCTGGACGGCATCTGGAAGAACAACCAGGACGCCAAGGGCGTCTCGGTCACCGAGACCCGGGCCGACTACAACAGGTTCGACGACCCGGTCTACATCCCGTCCGGCTGGACCGGCACGATGCCGAACGGCGACACGATCAACAGCAACTCGACCTTCATCTCCATCCGGTCCTTCTACAAGAACGACCCCGAATGGTCGAAGGTCCAGTCCTACCTGAACGGTGGCGCCGCGCCGTCGTTCAACTACCACCGGTTCTGGGCGCAGGTCGACGTGGCCACCGCCCTGGGCCAGTACGGCCTGCTCTTCCCGAATGGCTGAGCGAGCCTAGCCCCGCTCGGGGCCCTATGTAAGCCGGGGCACGGTGTCGCCTGACCCTTCACCGTGACCCCCTGCCGGGGCGCGGCGGCGCCTGACCCGCCGCCGCGCCCCCGACCCCCCAACCTTGTGAGGCCCACATATGCGTCGTACGTTCCTGGCGCTCGCGGCGGTGCTGCTCACCACCGCGATATCGCCGGTCTCCCCGACCTCGGCCCTCGCCGCGCCCTCGTACAACTACGGCGAGGCGCTGCAGAAGTCGCTCTTCTTCTACGAGGCCCAGCAGTCGGGCAAGCTCCCCTCGACCAACCGCGTCAGCTGGCGCGGCGACTCCGCGTTGAACGACGGCAAGGACGTCGGGCTCGACCTGACCGGCGGCTGGTACGACGCCGGCGACCACGTCAAGTTCGGGCTGCCGATGGCGGCGAGCACCACCATGCTCGCCTGGGGCGCCGTGGAATACCGCGACGCCTACACCTCGTCGGGACAGCTCACCTACCTGCTCAACAACCTGCGCTTCGTCAACGACTACTTCATCAAGGCGCATCCCTCCCCGAACGTGCTGTACGGGCAGGTCGGCAGCGGCAACGCCGACCACGCCTGGTGGGGATCGGCCGAGGTCCTGCCGATGGACCGCCCGGCGTACAAGATCGACTCCTCGTGCGGCGGCTCCGACCTGGCCGGCGAGACCGCGGCGGCGATGGCCGCCTCCTCGATGGTCTTCCGGCCCACCGACCCGGCCTACGCCGACAAGCTGCTGACCCACGCCAAGCAGCTGTACACGTTCGCCGACACCGTGCGGGGCAAGTACAGCGACTGCATCACCGACGCGACCAACTTCTACAAGTCCTGGAGCGGCTACAACGACGAGCTCGTCTGGGGGGCCATCTGGCTCTACCGGGCCACCCAGGACGCCTCCTACCTCGCCAAGGCCGAGTCCTACTACGCCAACCTCGGCACCGAGCCGCAGTCGACGACCAAGTCGTACAAGTGGACGATCGCCTGGGACGACAAGTCGTACGGCTGCTACGCGCTGCTGGCCAAGCTGACCGGCAAGCAGCAGTACGTCGACGACGCCAACCGCTGGCTCGACTGGTGGACGGTCGGCGTCAACGGCCAGAAGGTCAACTACTCCCCCGGCGGCCAGGCCGTCCTCGACACGTGGGGCTCGCTGCGCTACGCCGCCAACACCGCGTTCGTCGCCCTCGTCTACAGCGACTGGCTGACCGACGCCACCCGTAAGGCGCGCTACCACGACTTCGGCGTCCGCCAGATCAACTACGCGCTCGGCGACAACCCGCGCAGGTCGTCGTACATGGTCGGGTTCGGCGACAACCCGCCGCGCAACCCGCACCACCGGACCGCGCACGGCACCTGGACCAACAACCTGAACGGCGAGCCGGAGCAGAGCCGGCACATCCTGTTCGGTGCGCTGGTCGGCGGCCCCAAGTCGGCCGACGACGCCTACACCGACAGCCGGGCCGACTACACGATGAACGAGGTCGCGACCGACTACAACGCCGCCTTCACCGGCGCGCTGGCCCGCCTGCACAAGGAGTACGGCGGCACGCCGCTGGCGGGCTTCCCCGAGAAGGAGACCCCGGACGGGCCCGAGATCTACCTCCAGGCGGCGGTCAACGCCAGCGGCCAGAACTTCACCGAGATCAAGACGCTGGTCTACAACCACTCGGCGTGGCCGGCCCGCGCGCTGACCGACGGGTCGTTCCGCTACTACTTCACGCTGGACGGCGACACCACGCCGAGCCAGATCACGCTGACGGCGGCCTACAACCAGTGCAAGCCGCCGACCGGGCCCACGCAGTTCTCGGGCAGGGTCTACTACGTCACGATCGACTGCTCGGGGCAGGTCATCGCGCCGCAGGGACAGTCCGAGTCGCGGCGGGAGGTCCAGTTCAGGATCGCCAGCTCCGGATCGTGGGACCCGTCGAACGACTGGTCGTACACCGGGGTGTCGACGACGCCCTCCACGCCGGTCACCGTGCGGAACATGACGCTGTACGCCGGGTCGACCAAGATCTGGGGCAACGCCCCCGGCGCCGAGCCGTCCCCCTCCCCCAGCCCCAGCCCCTCCCCCAGCCCGTCGCCCTCTCCGTCTCCGTCCCCGTCTCCGTCGCCCTCTCCCAGTCCGAGTCCGTCGCCGTCGCCGTCGCCGTCCCCATCGCCCTCGCCTTCGCCCAGCCCGTCGCCCTCGCCTTCGCCCAGCCCGTCGCCTTCGCCCGTCGGCAAGGAGTGCACCGCCACCTACAAGGTGACGAACTCCTGGCCAGGTGGCTTCCAGGGTGACGTCACGGTGCGCAACACCGGCGGTTCGGCGATCTCGGGATGGTCGGTGACCTGGGCCTTCGCCAACGGTCAGACCATCACCCAGCTCTGGAACGGCACCCTCACCCAGTCGGGCGGCAACGTATCGGTCAAGGACGTCGGCTACAACGGCGCCCTCGCCGCCGGCGCCGCCACGAGCTTCGGGTTCACCGGCAACTGGAACGGCACTAACTCCGTACCGTCGCCCGTGACCTGCACCCCCCGGTAGGGGCTTTCCAGCGGCCCTGCCTTCCCCGGACAGACCCCTCTCCGGGGAGGGCGGGGCATCCATTTCGCTCCATACGAAACTTTCGATATAGGGGCGAAATTATCTGCACGAAAGAAAGGTGGTTTCGATGTCGGTTCGATCCGCCGGATGGAAGACGGGCCTGGCGATCCTGCTGGGTGCGGTCCCCGCCCTCGCGTTCGCGGCCACCGCCGATGCGGCGACCACGCTCGGACAGGCGGCCGCCGCCCAGGGCATCTACTTCGGCACCGCCTCGGCCGGCAGCCACTTCGGTGAGTCGGCCTACACCACCGTGCTCGACCGCGAGTTCACCTCGGTGACCCCCGAGAACGAGATGAAGTGGGAGACCACCGAGCCCTCGCGGGGGTCCTTCAACTTCGGGCCGGGCGACAGCGTGGTCAGCCGCGCCCAGGCGAACGACCAGCAGGTCCGGGGCCACACGCTCGTGTGGCACAGCCAGCTCCCGTCGTGGGTGAGCAACGGCGGCTTCAACGCCGCCACGCTGACGACGGTCATGAAGGACCACATCGCCAACGTGGCCGGACACTACAAGGGCAAGGTCGCCCACTGGGACGTGGTCAACGAGGCGTTCGAGGACAACGGCACCCGCCGCCAGACCGTGTTCCAGACGACGATCGGCGACGGCTACATCGCCGAGGCGTTCAAGGCGGCCCGAGCGGCCGACCCGAACGCCAAGCTGTACTACAACGACTACAACATCGAGGGCGTCAACTCGAAGAGCACCGCCGTGTACAACATGGTGAAGTCGTTCAAGGAGCAGGGCATCCCGATCGACGGCGTTGGCATGCAGGGACATCTCATCGTCGGCCAGCTCCCGTCCGACATTCGGCAGAACATTCAGCGCTTCGCCGACCTCGGCGTCGACGTCGCGCTGACCGAGGTGGACATCCGCATGCAGCTGCCCGCCGACAGCGGCAAGCTCAACCAGCAGGCCACCGACTACCGCAATGTGACCCAGGCCTGCCTGGCGGTCTCCCGCTGCGTCGGCATCACGGTCTGGGGCGTCACCGACAAGTACTCGTGGGTGCCCGACGTCTTCTCGGGTCAGGGCGCGGCACTGCTGTACGACGACAACTACAACCCCAAGCCGGCCTACAACGCGACGCTCGCCGCCCTCGGCGGATCGAGCACCCCGACGCCGACGCCCACCCCGACGCCGACGCCCACGGAAACCCCGATTCCGGCCGGCGCCTGCTCCGCGACGTACAAGACCGTCAACGAGTGGCCGGGTGGCTTCCAGGCCGAGGTCACGGTCAGGAACAACGGCTCGTCGACGCAGAGCAAGTGGTCGGTCACCTGGACCTTCCCGAACGACCAGAAGATCACCCAGCTCTGGAACGGCGTTTACACCCAGTCCGGGTCGAGCGTGACCGTTAAGAACGAGAGCTACAACGGCACGCTGAGCGGCGGCGCCTCGACCACCTTCGGCTTCACCGGAAGCTCGTCCGGCGGCAACGGCGCCCCCTCGATCATGAGCTGCACCGCCATTTGATCGAAACAGGAGGAGCATGATGGTCAAACCCACGCTCGCCACCGCCGCTCTGATCGTCGGATCGCTGGTGGCGGTCCCGGCCTCGGCCTCGGCCTCGAATTCGGTCGACGTCCTGGCCTGCAAGGCGGTCTACCAGATCACCAACACGCTGCCGGCCACGAGCACCCGCGACGGCATCGCGCTCGGCCAGGTCACCGTGCAGAACACCGGCTCATCCCCCATGAAGGGCTGGCGGGTGTCGTGGCGCTACACCAACGGCACGGTCATCACCCAGGTCTGGGGTGCGGTGCCCGTTCCCGTCATCGGTGTCGTCGGCACCCAGGCGTTCGGCAACGAGAAGTACAACGGAGAACTGGCCGTCCGTGGTTCTACCGTCTTCGGCTTCGCCGCCAGCGGTCCCGTTCCCGCCGAAGTCCCGGACCCGGTCATCTGCACACCGCTCTGACGCTCCTCCATGAGAACCATCGGATCCCCCCGGGCAGCGGCTCGCCCGGGGGGATCCGTCGTCCACGGCCACCAGCGCGCGATGCGGACGGCGACGCATTACGGTGTGGGAACCGCGTCGTTATGATCCCTCGCGTTCGGAGTGGCTGTGTCGATGTCTGTCCGCCTTGCAGATCAACCCGATATCGGACCGGTGGTACGCACGCTCACCCGCGCCTTCACCGGCTATCCGTGGATCCGGCACACGGTCTCCGCTGATGATCACCTCGACCGGGTCAGCCGATTCCAGGAGCTTTTCGTCTCCCGCATCGGCTTGCCGCACGGCCGAGTCTGGGTCACCCCCGACTGTGAGGCGGCATCGGTCTGGACCACTCCGGAAAGCACCGGCATCGACGAGGTGTTCGCCGAACTGGCGCCGGTCTTCGCCGAACTGAGCGGGGAGCGAGCGCCTTTCGCCGCGTCAGCGGAGGAGGCCCTGACCCCCCATCGTCCGCGGGGGCCCGTGTGGTTCCTCGGCACCATTGGCGTCGACCCTGCCCACCAGGGGAAGGGACTGGGCCGAGCCGTGATCGAACCCGGCATCATGGCCGCCGAGAAGGCGGGCGTCCCCGCATACCTGGAAACCTCCACGGAGGCCAACGTACGGTTCTACCGCCGACTGGGGTTCGAGGTCACCGCAGAGGTTGAGCTGCCCGGTGACGGACCGCGCACCTGGACGATGATCCGCCGTCCGTGATCGAGGTCGGCGGAATCCCTTTTCGGCCTGTCAGGAGACGTAACCAGATTCGTGTCGTTGAGGGTCGGCTCTTGACGCCCCGAATGCCAAGGGCACTTGGTGATCAGGCGGCGGTGGGCGAGTACGCCCGTTATGTCGCCGACAGCGGTCACACGCTCGGCGGGGCTACACCGTCCAGCGCCTTGCCGGCGGCGCGATGATGGATTCGGTCAGGGTGGTGGTGACCAGCGGCTGTACCGCGCGCTCACCGGCCGACCGCTCCCGCCGCGACGCCGCTGACCCGGCCGTGGACGATTTCGTACCACCCCGCCCGGTCGACGCGGTCCACAGCAGGAAGCTGCCACCCGAGGCCGCCTATATCACCTTTGGCTTCCGCAACCCGTCCGACCGGCGTGGCCGTTCCCGCTGCGCCACGACCCGCACGGCCCGGCACCCAGCACGAAGAGTGACCACACAAAGGTCACGCTCCGCGATCACTCAAGATCACCGCCCCGCTCCACCGTGAAGACCCGCTTGTCCAGACACGACACCGCACAGCGGACGTCGAAGCCGGTTCCAGGTCACCGGTTCGGTTGGTCGCCCACCTGGGTTCGTCGGCCCCATGCGGATCAGCGGTACCCGGGTCAGGAGGCGTACCACCAGTTCGGCGGGCCTGCCCGGATGGCCGCGCTCGCCGGGATCGACGCACTCACACGGTGCGGCGGGATCGCCGGGTTCATCAGGCCTGTCGGACTCCGCGCACCTGCGGCGTACACACCCGTGCTCGCCCGTAAGCCGCGCGCGGAGCCGTACCCGCGACCGTATCCGAGGGTGGCCAGGGGATCATCTCCGGAGGAGATCGAGCCGGCGGAATCCACGGACCGGTCCGGCCGTGGCCCGGCATGCGGACCTCCAGGGGAGGACCTCTCCATACGGGCCTCCACACGGGCCTCCACACGGGCCTCCGCAGGAGACTCGACAGGAGTCGGTGCACCAGCCTCCGCAGGAGCCTCAGCAGGGGAATCGGAAGAGGGCGGCGTATCGGCCTGCGCGGGAGTCCGCGGATGGTCCGTCTCCTCCGGCCGCGGATCCTCCTGCTCCTGGTCCCACAACACGGCCTTCAGGAAAGGCGGGACCTGAAAAAGCGACGCTTCCCGCAACTCCTCGAACATGAGTGGGTCGACCGGCCGCAGCTCCGCCAGCCTCAGCGCCATCGGCCTCGGCCGTCCCGGCCGCATCGAGCCGTCCTGCTTCACCGGATCGCCCCCTCCACCCGAATCCCACAGTTCGAAAACCTGTCTGAATTCTCTCACAGCCAATCAACAAACAGCAATACTTGCCGCCGATTAATTCCAAAGAAAATACGAGACGTAAATGCCGACTGTCATTAATGTTCGCAATATCCGTAAGATGTGGAGATTGTGCCGATGTTCACGTTTGGGCCATGAGGAAACGCCTCGGGTAGACCGGAGCACCCTACGGTTTCGCCATGCCATCGCTCGTTGCCGCCCCGATCGAGGGCCACACGGCATCCCGAAATCCGCGCGACGGCGCACCGTACCTGGCCGTGACAGCCATCGACCGCTCCGTCGTCGTGGCGACGCAGAACCGACCCGCCCGGCTGTC